>NZ_CP174607.1:1330890-1996335 GCF_045999315.1 Peredibacter sp. HCB2-198
TGTTAAAATCAACCACAGAATGCCTGGTCAAAAAAGAAGATTCTAATCCGAAAGGCCCTCGAAAGAGGGCCTTTTTTTATGGTCGACTATCTCGGTTATGACCCATTTTACCTCCTAAACACATTTCTATTTGATCTAACTCCGGCAACTTATCGTTGGCACCAATCATGCTTCTCTTAGAACAGTCAGAAGGTGAAAGACCTACTGGAAAGAGGGGTATTTATGAATAACGCAGAAATTATGGGGCGCTTTAATCATCTGAAGAACAACGTGCAACACTTGTTCTCTGATATGTCTCACCTCGTGGTAGATCGTATCCATAAAATGAGAGAGTCGGATTCTACAATCCATCCGATTCATATTGATAATTATCATTATGAATCTCATCGTATTGATATGGACTATGATCTGGATGATCTTCCACTGACTCTGAATAAAGATCCTGGTCCTGGTGTGAAATACAATTACACGGAGAATTCAGAGTTCGCGCGAGGTGCGCCGAAAGCAGCGGCACATGGGATTGATAGTTTCGGAGAAGAAGATACGTTTGATCCTGATGAGGCCGATGAGCACCAGACTTATCGTGATCGGAAACAGAATTCAGATTTAAGTAAGAGATACTATACACACTGAGAGGGGCCCTGATGAAGGGCCCTTCTAGTAAATACCACTGAGATAATTTCGAATGATCGTTTTTTGGGCCGGAGTTAATGTTCCGGAAATCGCCATCACCTCACCAATCTGACCATCAAATGTTGTATTAATCAAAGTCGAACCACCAGCAAAGCTTTGAGGCGAATCGAAGTCTACCTGAAGGACATGAACAGTGTTAGTTCCCATGTTTGTGTTATGGGTAGTGTTTAGGCCATAAGTCGATCCATCCAGGTTAAGAGTGGCCAAGGTGGTGTCGATATCAAAAGACATTCCATTGTCATCGAGAGCAACGTCAGTGCTAAAGATGTTATGTGGATTTCGGGTCGGTGGAGTCACAAATACGATAAATACCGTTTCGACGTTACTAAGTGCAGTTCCTCCCATACTGAGAGAATCATCGCCATTAAAGACGCGACAAGTTCCTGAAGCACCACAGGCCTGAGTTGTAACGGTACCGCCGTTAGTAACGGCAGGGCTGCCAGTTTTGGCGAGACTTACAAAATCGTTTTTCACCCAAAGGTTAGTATTAGGGAAAACAATTCGTACGCTACTTAAGTTTTGCGTTTGGAAAGTATTAGTTCCAGTGGCTGGATTTCGGCCACCATCCAGGATGGTTGCACCATTAAGGGTGATGGTATTTACACTGGATGAAAGTCCATCAAAGTCATAATCATTGCCTGTTAGGGTATAAGAAAAGGTCAGAGTGGTTGTGCCATCTCCGGCGGTCAATGGGAAATCAATGTTCCCACTCGCAAGGGCCACTCGGATATAAGGAGTACCACCAGTGACATACATAGGCTCAGAGTAAGTAAGAACAAAGGACAACGTTTCTCCGCTTTCGTGAGTGCCTGCAAAGCTGGTTGCAGTCGGAGTTCCAGGTGCAGTGTTATCAATCAGAATGCCTGTCGTATTAGGTGAACCAAAAGCGGCACTGACTCTATTGTCACCAGCATCTCGTGCGTAACCAGTGGTCGTCGGGTATGCATTACTTGAAATAGTCGTTCCAACTGCGACTCCGTTATTATCATTGTCAGAAGCAACGATTGTGTATCTAAAAGTGTGAACTGTAGCGGTGGTATTTGTAGTAGGACGTAGGCAGCGAGCGGTCACCCCAATCGTTACAGTGATACAGGGCTGGGTCGCTGTGATGTTGGTTGTCATCAGTTCGCTGAAAGTTACTGTGAAGTCGAGGTCTTCACCCACGCGGTAAGTTCCATCTGCTGTGATTGGTACAACTGATGTTACAGTTGGTACGACTGTATCAACCAGGAGTCCGGCAGTCGCAGGAACAGGAAATGTAAAGTCAGTGGCATCATTTCCTGCTTGGTCCTTTATGGTAGCAGTATGAGTAAGTGGTGAAGTAAGAGTGACACCGTTATTGTCATTCTTGCCTGTTAAATCACCTTGATGAGTAATGGCAGCAGTGTCGTTACCTGAAAGATAATTCAATGGTGCAGAGGCCCCGCCTACATCCATTGGTAAAGCAACTGCTCCAGTACCTGTGGCACTATAGTGAACGGCTTCAGACCAATTCACAACGAAAGGCATCGCCACAACTGTTGAGTATGTGCGGTTAGCTGGAGGAGTTACGGTATTAATTTTTGGTCTCACACCATCAATTTGAGTGTTAATGATTCCACTTGCTGGGAGAGTTAGTAGTACGTTTGTTCCGGGAATATCTGTGATATTTCCGCCATTCATCCGGATTGTTCCTAGAGCAATTGTTCCATCAGTATCAAGATCACCCTCTTGAATCGTGTAACGGAAAATGAGAGAGCTTTGTCCTGTTCCTGAAACGTAAGGAGCCTCAACCGTGGTTGAACCAATAATGAGTTCAATACTTGGTGTTCCAATTGTTTGATCCACTTTTACTGCTGTATTAAAACCAATTGTCACATTTAAAACCTGGCCGATGTTCCATTTATCATCCGGGGCCGCAGGAAGCGGCCAAACGCGGTCAGTGATATCAGTATTTCTTGCGACTGCGGTTGCCTGAGGCTGAATCGCATTTAGGATAATTCCTGTTGTCGATGGAATGACCAGAGCATTATTAGCTGGAACAACAAAGAAACTCACAAAAGGTGAAGTGGTATCTGTGATGTTGCCGCCGTTTTGAGTCAGGGAAGTTGGAACTGTAATTCCATCCGCATCCACATCTCCCGGTACGGCTGTATAACGGAAAATAAGAGTGTCAGTGCCCGTACCTGACACATATTGCGCCTGACGAACCGTTGAACCAATTGTAATTCCCAAATAAGGAATCCCAGTCACGTTCACGGTACGATCAAATTGAAGAGTAAATTCGAGTGTCTCACCAGCGACATAAGTCGCATTGGCCGGAACAGTGACGTTGGTGACAAACGGATATTGGCCCCAGGAATCGACGGTAGTACTGTAAGCGTTAACCGCTGCAGTTAGACCCGCAAATGTTAAAGTAGCATCATTGCCATTGGCATCTTTGAGAGTGCCGGCACCAATCACTAGTGGAGAAGTGATGGAACTGAATCCATCTGTATCTAAAAGTGTAGTTGGGATGGTATACGAGAAAAGAAGTTTGTCAGTTCCAGAACCAGACACATACTGAACATCTGCATATTGAGTTTGTGGAGCCGGTTGAGCGGCCGCATGAAAATAAACTCTGAAACTTGGAGTAGAACCTGCTACATAAACCGGTTCATTGAAAGTCATTAAAAAGTTTAACTTTTCGTTAGCGTGATAATTCCCTGGCAAGTTTGTAAGTGAAAGGGCAGTGATGGTTGGGCCCGCTGTATCTACTTTTACACTTGGAAAGTTTTTAGTCGTAACCGTGGCCACATCACAATTTGTGATCGTTCCATTGTTGTCGAAGGTCAGTAAACTGCCATTTAGCTCAAGGGCATTAACGTCCACACCATTAGTGTCATTTTCACCGGCCGCGATTGTGTACTTAAAAGTCATTGTACGAGCATTCGGACTGATATCGTAATCAGCGTAACGAGTGGTTGCTCCTACTGTAATACGAAGACGTGGATCTCCTCCGGTAGTGTCCATGATTATGTCGAAAGGAAATGTGACAGTGAATGTGATGGTTTCACCTTCGTCATAGGCCTTTGCAGCTGGAGTCTGAAGAGTGAATTTATTTGTCGTGGGCGCATGATCTGAGATGAGTCCGCCACCAGACGACTTCTCCTTCACCTGACATGAGGAGATAAAGAGGGTAATGATTAATGTAAAAGCCAATCCTAGCGTTTTCATACCTAAGGGCTTTATCGGCTCTTTTCGTGGGCACTTTTAAGGAATACCTGGGTAGGTAAAAGTTGCCACTGCTAGGTTTTTAGGGCAGTTGGGGCAATAGTAAGAAATGATGGTTAGAATACTCTTAGTTCTTACTCTGCTTCTTCAAGTCAGCTGTGCCACAAAGTATATTGTGCCTGGTAACCGTTTTTTGACTCCTGAAAGTCAGGGGCAGGCCCTGCGCGGGCAGATTGAAATTCAACAAACAAATGCCAATCAACTGACTATTGATACTTCTCAGGGAACGGTTGATCAGGGAGTTGTTTACGATGAGGTGAGCCGCACTGGTTTCCTGGCCTCTAACTCTATTTTTGATCAGTTGGATGTTTATTGGTCTCACATCGGAGGAGCAAATTCTTTGGTGGGTCTGAAGTTTCAGTTCCTGGGAGATTCGAGAGTGGCAAAAACTGCCGGTCATAAGATGAGTATCGCCGCCGCCTTGGGCGAAAATGAGCATGAGACTGATGATCAGTCCGTTGAGTTTAATCTCGGCGGTAGAGAATTCATGCTTCTTTATGGTTATCGCTTTTCTGAGAATGTGATGACTTATTCAAGTTTCTCTATGGCGACTTATAAATTTGATGGCGATATTCGCTCTAGTGACCCGGGTCTCAATGGCGCTGATCCTAAATTTGATACTAAAATCCAATCTTTAAGTGCTGGTCTGGAACTATCTTGGGCCACGGTCTTCGGAAAGCTTGAAGGGACTTATCAACAATTAAAAACCACGGACACTAAAGACAAAAATGTCTTCATCGTTGGCTACTCTGTTGGAATGTCATGGTGATGAGGAGCTTTTGCCCCTCATTGAGTCTTGTACTTGATTCTTCTAAAATATGAGAGTGAGAGAGTTCTTCAGTTTGAACAAAATTTTATTCCTTTCTTCAATTCTACTGGTTGCGCAACCGGCGCTTGCGAAATTAGATTTTGAAGATCATGCTTTTCCAGAATTGGTCACTTCGGCCCGTGCTCTTGCCATGGGGAATGCTTATATTAACAAAGTAGATGATTCTTGGTCGGCCTTTTATAACCCTGCCGGATTAGGAACAGTTCGAAAGCCACAATTTCATATCGCGAACATTCATTTGGAAGCGAGTAGTGGTCTTCTCGATGTTATTGGTAATGGTCCTGCTTACGAGATTCCACAAAACTATATTGATTCATTTGATCCTGAAGATATGCGCTCAAAACTTGTGAAGAATCAGGGTGAATTAGCACATTCAAGAATTAACCTTTTCCCAAATATTACTGTAAGAGGTCTGACGTTAGGGTATATGTACTCTCAGCGAGATCGCGCCATTATCAATGATGATGCTGCCAATAACTATGAAATTGCTGAAAGAAAAGATCAGGGGCCAGTGATGGCACTGAATGCTTCGTTCTTTGGAGGAATTTTTAAGCTTGGTGCTTCAGCGGTCTATTTAATGCGTAAAGATCTCTATAAGTCATTCGGTCCAACGGATCCAATAGATGTGAGTAGTAATGATTTTAAAAACGGTAAGAGCTTACAAGTAACGGCCGGTGCTCGTTTAACTCTTCCATGGGACTTTCTACCAACAGTATCTGCTGTATTAAGAAATGCTACTGACAATGATTTTGAAGGAGCTTCTGGTGGTGGATTGCCAGACGCCATCAAACAGACGATTGATGTCGGTGTGTCTATCACGCCACAAATTGGAAAAATCTCTCGTCTGCATCTTGAGGCCAACCTAAAAGATTTAAATGATGCTTATGATACTGACTACAAACGTCGTCTCGCAGCTGGGGCAGAGTTAGATTTTAATCGCCGCCTTTTTGTTCGAGTTGGTTGGGGTGATGGATGGGGATCTGCTGGTCTTGGGGTACGCGCCCGAACATTCATTCTGGACATGACCACTTACGCTGTTGACCGCTCTCTAGATGGCTTCCGTGAGGAAGAGGACCGTCGATGGGTTCTTTCTCTCGCTTCAGGCTTCTAAGATCAGGTACTTAAGTCCTGTTAAATACCCTGTAATTTCGTTCTTTTCCTTTTCAAAAATACCTTCATCTGTTAAAAATCCTCATTCTTAAATAGAGGGTTCGAATCCTTCCACTCAACCATATTTTTGAGTGAAACAAACCAGCGCCGGAGACTTTGTGGCCTCACACAATCCTTATGCTTCCTTCCTAGAAAAAGTTGAAAAACCTGCACGTTATATTGGTGGCGAACATTTCGTGACCAAAAAAAATTGGGACGAGACCATCGGTCGTGTGGCCCTGTGTTTTCCTGATACCTACGAAATTGGGATGAGTCACTTGGGGATGAAGATCCTTTATGATGAAATCAATCAGCACCAATCACTTCTAGCTGAACGTGTGTTTGCTCCATGGGTTGATATGGAGAAAGAAATCCGCTCTCGTGGATTGCATCTTGTTTCTCTTGAAAATTTTAAACCGCTTAAAGATTTCCATATTGTTGGTTTCTCTCTTCAGTATGAAATGAGTTATTCAAATATTTTAAACATGCTTGATCTGGGTGGGATTTCCATCTGGACCAAGGACCGTCAAGAACACGAGCCGTTCGTGATCTGTGGTGGACCATGTGCTACTCACCCTGAGCCGCTTGCTCCCTTCATGGATTTTGTGGTGATTGGTGACGGTGAAAAACTTTTCGCACGCGTGACTCACTTTGTGGGTGAGGCCCGTGCTCGTGGCATGAAACGTGATGAAATCCTTTTTGAACTAGCCAAGTGGAAAGGAATTTACGTTCCTAAGTTTTATGATACGGTCATTGATCCAATGACTCAGATGGAAGTTGTGACTGGGCCAAAAGCTGAATTCGCGGGAGTGATTCCTGATCGTGTTCAACGCTACTTTGTGGATAACCTCGCAAATTATCCATTTCCGACAAAATCTCCGATCCCGCACATGACTGCAATCTTTGACCGTTTCTCGGTTGAGCTTGCTAGGGGCTGTACGGAAGGATGTCGCTTTTGCCAGGCGGGGATGATTTATCGTCCAGTGCGTGAAAGAAATCCAGAGAACGTAGTTCAGATGATGATGGATGGACTTAAGAACGGGGGCTTCGATGAAGCATCTCTTACGTGTCTATCAACTGCAGACTATTCTGCAGTAACTCCACTGGTGCTTGAACTTCTCGATAAATTACATAAAGAAAATGCCACGCTTGGTATTTCTTCTCTTCGTGCTTACGGGCTAGATGAGAGAATTCTTGATAAGCTGGCCGAAGTAAAAAATACTTCTCTGACTTTTGCTCCAGAAGGTGGCTCTCAGAGAATGAGAGACGTGATTAATAAAAACGTTTCGGAAGAAGATCTTCTTAAGACTGCCGAGAACGTATTCTCTCGTGGTTGGACAAAAATGAAGCTCTACTTCATGATCGGTCTACCGACTGAGGAAGATGAGGATGTTGTGGCAATTATGGAAACTGCTGCCAAGGCCCGTAAGAAGGCCACTGAGTGCGGTGTTCGTAATCCAACTGTGACAGTTTCAGTTTCTTCGTTCGTTCCTAAGCCTCATACACCGTTTCAGTGGTCGAATATGATCACGCTTCCGGAAATTGAACGCAAACAGAACATGCTTAAAGACCACGCTGAAAAATATCGTCTGAATTTTAGAAAGCACGTGGCACGTATTTCTGCTCTTGAAGGAATTGTTGCTCGTGGTGACAGACGTATTGCCGACATCATCTATAAAGCTTGGTCTCAAGGTGCTCGCTTTGATGGATGGGATGAAACATTTAAATATGACCTATGGGTGAAATGTGTAGAGGAGTCTGGACTTGATACTCAGATCTTCCTTGGCACGATTCCGATGAATGGGAAACTCGCTTGGGACCACATTGATGTTGGTCTAACTGAAAGATTCCTGGAAATCGAATGGAAGAAAGCGACTCATAACCGTCTTTCTCCTCCGTGCGGAAAAGTTCACGGGATGATTGTTCACCATTCAAACCTTGAATCACTTGAGAAAACTTTCGATATCGATAAGAAGAAACTTGTTTGTTACCACTGTGGTGTGGCCTGTGACCTTAAAGGCATGGTGGAAGAGCGCCGTGACTTCTTAAAAGGCATGAACGCCATTGAAGATGCTCCTTATGTTCAACCTGAAGTCTTAAAGAAAGACATCGTGGAACTTCGTGAGAAGCGTAATCAAGCGATGGGTTTTAAGTATCGTATTGAGTTCTCAAAACTCGGTCCAATTACTTTCATTTCTCACCTGGATCTCCAAAAGGTAATCACGCGAATCTTTAAACGTGCAGGGCTCGAAACTCTTCACTCTGAAGGTTATAATATTCGTCCGCTTCTTTCGTTCGGACCGGCCCTTACTTTAGGTATCAGTTCATTGACGGAATACTTTGACGTTCGTGTTCCAGCTGAGTGGACTGATTTTGACGATATGATGAATCGTCTTCAGACTCACTCCGAGCCGGGGATTATTTTTAAATCGATCTCGGTGATTAACTCGAAGACTCCTTCAATTCAGGATTCGGCGAAGACTTTCACTTACTTTGTTCCAGTGAAGAACGATATTGGAACTGTTGTTGAAAATCTAAAATCTCAAGAGCAGATCATTATTCAGTCCTACTCGAAGAAAGAAGAGAAACTTCTCGATAAAGATATTCGACCGATGCTTCTAGATATGACGACTGGTAATCTGGAACTTAATGAGAAGATCATGGAAATCATCGACGAAGTTTCTCCATGTCGCATGCCGGGGATCTTTGTGACTGCGAAGGTCAATCAGGGGACAAGCATTCGCCCTTCTGAGATTATTGAACTTCTGACCGGTAAAGGTCTGGAAGTTGAAAGACCAATCAAAGTTGCGATTGAGCTTAATGGCTGATGCGCTGAGGTAGAATAAATCTTCATCCTAAATTAAATTAAACTTCTGCTCCTCCCACTCCAATATGCTTGGTCGTCGAGGAGGAGCCATGAAACCCATCTATCTCGTTCATCTCGGTCTAATTTTTCTCTGTGGCCTTTTAGCAACATTCCTTCCTGAAGTTCCCCAAGCAAAAACTGGCGGTCCCATTAATTACGGAGACACTGCCTGGCTTCTGACCGCTTCAGGATTAGTGCTTCTTATGACTCCTGGTCTTTCATTCTTCTATGGAGGAATGGTCCGGAAGAAGAACATGATTTCGACCATGCTTCAATCCATGGTGGCCCTGGGTGTGATCTCAGTTACATGGGTCGCGATTGGATTCAGTCTTTGTTTCGGTGAATCCATCGGAGGCATCATTGGAAATCCCATGACCTATTTCATGTATCGTGGAGTTGGGATGGTGACTCATCCGGATTTTGCTCCGACAATTCCTTTTGCTCTCTTCTCTCTCTTTCAATTGAAGTTCGCGATCATTACTCCAGCTCTTATCAGTGGTGCTTTTGCTGAGCGAGTGAAGTTTTCTTCTTATCTCATCTTTATGTTTCTTTTTTCTATTTTTATCTACGCTCCTCTTGCGCATATGACTTGGCATCCAGATGGACTTCTTCGTGGCTGGGGTGTTTTAGATTTTGCCGGCGGAACTGTCGTGCATATCTCGGCCGGTATGGCCGCGCTGGCGGGATCCATTTATCTTGGACCTCGTCAGGAAATTAATCATGAGGCCCATCAAATTCCTTATGTGATTTTAGGTACAGGACTCTTATGGTTTGGTTGGTTTGGCTTCAATGCTGGCTCTTCACTTGCAGCCAATGAAACAGCGACGCTCGCTTTTATGAATACTAACACTGCTTCCGCAGTTGCGATGCTTACCTGGATGTTTTTAGAGCGCTTAAGAGGTAAGAAGGCCTCGGCACTTGGTGCATGTATTGGCGCTGTGGTTGGCCTGGTGGGCATCACTCCGGCCGCGGGGTTTGTGAGTGTAGGTGCTGCGATTCTGATTGGTTTTATTTCTGCTTCAATTTCAAACTTTGCGCTTTCGCTAAAAGCGAAGACCGACATTGATGACACGCTTGATGTATTCCCTTGTCATGGTCTTGGTGGAATTGTTGGGATGATTTTAACGTCTGTTTTTGCCAAAGACGTGGGACTTATTTACGGTCAGACCACGACCTTCGTGAACCATTGTATTGCTTTAATACTCGTGATGCTTTTCTGTTTTGTGGGATCGTATGCTCTTTATTGGATCAGCAATTTCACTCGACCATTACGAGTCAGCGTGGAAGACGAAACCGTTGGGCTGGATTTATCTCAGCACGGTGAGCACATCTAAAATAAGGAGGGGAGTTTCCCCTCCATTATTAATTTTTAATATCACAAGTATATGTCTGAACGAAATTTCTGAAGGTTCCCCGAACAGCTTTCCCTTTAATTGAGATGACAGTTTTTTCAGGATTCGGAGTGTCGATGTTTCTTCTGTTGCCAGTGATGATGTAGGTATTGCATCCAGGACAACGTGCGACAACTTTTTTAATTTCGATGTTAACGAGATCAACGTTCTCGCGAGCAAAGCAATCTAGGACCTGTGGATGCTTCATAACGGAAAACATTTCAACTGCTTCTGGCCCCATTTTTTGTTGAGCGAAGACTGAGAAAGACATAAGCACAGTGAGAGATGCGATTAAAAATTTCATAATGCCTCCGGGTTAAATAATGAAAATTCTATAGTCTTTTTGGCACCGACCAGTCTTCTGTTGGTGTAAGAATTACACCAGATTTAAGAAATCTTCTGACAGCAAATTTAAACACTTGTCTGAATTTCGAGATTGGGACATAAAAGAGGGCAGTTCATCAACAAAGGAAGGATCCCCATGATGTCAAAGACCGCGCTTCTCGCGCTCGCTCTTCCATTTTCTATTACAGCAGCATTCGCTCGCGTACAAGTCATCCCAAAAGCAGAACAAGATATTAAACTTTTTAAGCAGAACCAATCTCAATACGTTCTGAAAAATGCGAAAGGTACAATTCTTCAAAAATCAGCGACTTCATTTTTAAATGTTCGCCCTGAGAACTGGTTCAACCTTTCTCCGGCCGAAGGCGCTGAAGGTGTTGGTACTGAAGAAACTTATCGTCAATTTGGTGTTGCTCAATCTGAGGACATTATTGTTGCAGTAATTGATTCCGGTGTGGACGTTAACCACGAAGATCTACAAGGTAAAATCTGGATCAATAAGGGTGAGATCGCGAACGACGGTATTGATAACGATGGTAACGGTTATGTGGACGACGTTTTCGGTTGGAACTTCATCGGTGGTTCTAATGGTATGGCGAAGATGGTTGAAGATTCATCTCTTGCAAACGGTATCCGTCTTGTAAAAGGTGATCCTGCTGCTCAAACTGACGCTGATTCACTTGAAGTAACTCGTGAACTCGTTCGTATGAAAAAACTTAAGGCCCGCACAGAGGAGTTAGGAGAAACTCTAACTCCAGCTCAACAGGCCCACCTTGATAAAATTCAAGCAATCGTAACTGAAAACCTTGAGGCCGCGAAAGGTGTTGTTGCTACATACACAACTCGTCTTAACTCATATAAAGAAGCTGAGGCAGTTCTGAGATCTGTTGGTGTAACAACCATGACTCTTGAGGCTGTTCGTGCTGTTGAGTCTGATGATGAAGCAGTTAAGAAAGCAAAAACAACCATGATCACGCTTCTTGCTAATGGCCAGAACGAAGATCGTCTTAACCGCGTACTTGAGTACTACGGTGACCAAGTTAGATACTACTACAATGAGAACTTTAACCCTCGTTCAATCGTTGGTGACAATTACTCTGACATGAATGAGCGCATCTATGGTAACAACGATGTTATCGGTCCTGACTCAAGCCACGGTACTCACGTATCTGGTTCAATTGCGGCCGTTCGTGACAACGGGATTGGTATTAAAGGTGTTGCGACTAACGTAAAAATCATGGCCGTAAGAGTTGTTCCAAACGGTGACGAACGCGATAAAGACGTTGCTAATGGTATCCGTTACGCTGTTGATAACGGTGCTCGCGTGATCAACATGAGCTTCGGTAAAATGTATTCTCCATTTAAGAAAGTGGTGGATGAGGCCGTTCGTTATGCTGAATCAAAAGGTGTTCTTCTTGTTCATGCTGCCGGTAACGACAACAAAAACAACGACGTTACTCCAAGCTTCCCTCAAAGAAGTTATTCAAAAGAGGGCCGTGATTTCAATAACTGGCTAGAGATTGGTGCTTCTTCATTTGAAAAAGGCCTAACTCTTCCAGCTGATTTCTCTAACTACGGTAAGAAGACTGTGGATCTATTTGCTCCTGGTGTTGATATTCTTTCAACAACTCCGGACAACACATACGATACTTACTCTGGTACTTCGATGGCGTCTCCGACTGCTGCTGGTGTGGCGACACTTCTTCTTTCATATGATCCTTCAATGGACGCTGACGCGGTTAAAGCGCTTATGATTGATACTTCTCGCCGCTACCCTAAACTGAAAGTGAACCTGCCTGGAACTGAAACTCCGGTTCTATTCAGCACACTTTCTACTTACGGGTCTGTTCTAGATGTACTATCTGCCACTAAGTCTTTGAAATAATTAAGAAATATTCCTTGTTTAGGGCCCCTTTCGGGGCCCTTTTTCATTAAATCTTAGGCCAAGTATTTTTACTGACTGACCGAAAAGGTCAGATATGAGGATTGGACTAATTCTGCTATTCATTTTACTGGTCGGGTGCGCTGAGACACCTATCAAGCGGTTTCCGGCCTCTGAATCTCCTATTCAAATAGGGGAAGTGGCCCATTCTCAAAGTTCTGTTCAGCTATTTCCTTCTGCCAACGAAAACGATTCTGTGACCTATTATTTTTATCTTCAACTGAAGGACAGTAAGGGAAAGTATGTAGACGTGGCCCCCTCTGAAATAGTGCTTAAATCGAAGAACAAGAGGCCAGTTGGCTTTAAGCTCGAGCGCATTTTAAATGGTCGCTATTATGTGATTGTGGACAAGTCTAAGAGTGCTAAGAGCGTTGATTTTTTTGTTCAAGGAAAGCTTTTGAAAGAGAAGGTGAGTCTGGATTTTCGTCAGCCGGATCGCCGTTATTCGAGTATCAGCATCAAGTCTAAATCCGAAGGTAAAATCACCTTTCAGTTGCGATTGGCAGACAAATCAAATCGTCCCGTAGCTCTTGTTGATCATCCGGAAATTGTTCTGGAAGGTCGTGGGCAGATCGAGAATTTAAAGCATATTCAAGAGGGAATATGGCAATTTACAGTGATTTACCCCGAAGATAATCAAATCATGTATTTTTCAGTCCGCGCTCAAGGCGTTTACCTAGTAAATCTCCTGCGTTACCAACACATAGAGAAATAATACCTACATCCCTTCAAAACTGGATTTTTCCCTCGTAATTAGGGTAAGATGGGGCATCTTTTTTAGGGGAATTACTATGCGCACAAACATCTCAGAAAACGAGGCAACTGCCGTGAATTCGAAATCAAACCCAGAGTACAATAAGAAACTCGACATCATCAAAAAACACAAGCTCACTAAAGCTGATCTTTCTTGGTTTTTGAAGAACATTTATTTGTCTCGTAAAACTGACGACGCTGAAATCACCATGAAGAAACAAAACAAAGCTTTCTTCCAGATTTCTGGTGCTGGTCATGAAGGTATCCTTTCAGCGACTGCAAAAGTTTTAAAACCTAAGCACGATTACTTCATTCCATATTACCGTGACCGCGCGCTTGTGCTTGGTCTTGGTCACTCAGTTTATGAACAACTTTGTCAGGCCAATGGTAACACTGGCGACACTGCTTCTCACGGCCGTCAGATGCCAGCTCACTGGGGTAACGTAAATCTAAACATCGTTTCAAAATCATCTTGTACAGGAACTCAGTTCCTTCAAGCTGTAGGTATCGCTGAAGCAGGTCTTCACCTTAAAAAAATGAAACTGAAAGATTCTCCGGTTTATAACGACCGTGAGATCGTTTACGTTTCATGTGGTGACGGTACAACTTCTCAAGGTGAATTCTGGGAAGGTCTAACAACTGCTTGTGTAAACAAACTTCCAGTTCTATTCATGGTTGAAGATAACGGTTACGCGATCTCAACTCCGACTTGGGTACAAACTCCAGGTGGATCAATTTCAAAAGCTCTTGCTAACTTCCCTGGGCTCAAGATCTTCGTTTGTGACGGTAACTGTCCAATCGAGTCTTACGACACAATGGTAGAAGTAGAAAAATATCTTCGTGCTGGTAACGGCCCGGTACTTGTTCACGCTTCTGTGACTCGTCCATATTCTCACTCTCTTTCTGATGACCACGGTTACTACCGTACGAAAGACGATCTAGCTGATGAGCATTACCGTGACGTATTCAACTCTTTCCCACGTTTCCTGACTGGTACAGGTCTATTCACGACTGATGAAGTGAAGGCCCACCTGGATGAAGCCACGAAAGAAGTTCGCGATGCTATGAACCGCGCACTTGAAACAGCATGGCCTGATAAATCAACTTACAAAGATCACCTATACTCAGACATCGATCCAACATCGTCTGAGTTTGATACGGCTCCTCAGTTCTCTGGTAAGGAAGATATTCCTCTCGCGACTGCGATCAACATGACTCTAAAGTCTGAGATCAAGAAGAACCCTCTTATGATGGTATTCGGTGAGGACGTTGCTGACTTTACAGAAGTTGAAAAATACGAGAACCCTGATCTTAAAGGTAAGGGTGGGGTATTCAAAGTTACTCACGGTGTTCAGAAGGCCGCTAAAGCTGGCCAGGTTTTCAACTCACCACTTGCTGAAGCAAACATCATCGGTCGTGCCATTGGTATGGCAATGAGAGGGCTTAAGCCAGTAGTTGAAATTCAGTTCTTCGACTATATCTGGACCGCTTATATGCAACTTAAGAACGAGATGGCGACTACTCGCTACCGTTCAGGTGGTGACTTTAAATGTCCAATGGTAGTGCGTGTTCCAATCGGCGGATACCTTCGCGGTGGAGCTATGTACCACTCTCAATCTGGTGAATCTCTATTCACACATAACCCTGGTATTCGCGTGGTTTACCCGTCGAACGCTCAGGACGCCATCGGTCTTCTAAGAACAGCGATTCGTTGTGATGACCCTGTTATGTTCCTTGAGCACAAACACCTTTATTACCAAGGTTACAACCGCTCTGCTGATCCAGGCGAGGAATACATGATTCCTTTCGGTAAAGCTCGCGTAGTTAAAGAAGGTAAATCAGCAACAATCGTTGCTTGGGGTGCCCTGGTTCAGAAATCAGTTGAAGCTGCTAAAGAGCTTGAGAAAGAAGGCCATTCAATCGAGATCCTTGATGCTCGTACGATCGCTCCATTTGATTTCGAAGCTGTGTTCAAATCACTTAAGAAGACTCACCGTCTTCTTATCTGTCACGAAGAGCATAAGACATCTGGTTTTGCCGGTGAAATCGCTGCTCGCGTGAATGAAGAAGCATTTGAAACGCTAGATGCTCCGATCCTTCGTGTATGTTCAGAAGATACTCACGTAGCTTACTGTCCGGATCTTGAAGAAGTGATTCTTCCACAGACAAACAATGTGGTTGATGCTCTCAGAAAATTACTCGCTTACTAATCAGAAAAAAATGGGGTGTAGCTCGAAAGAGCTACACCTATGTTCTCTATCGCAAGGTTCCGATCGGTTCACGAACCGGCTGAATCTCCTGACAAGGATTGGACTCAGCTTTCGCCATAGCGATAGTCATTAAAATCATAATACCTACAATCAAGACCTTATTCATATGTCCTCCTGTAGCTTAATATACGGGAATTACTGATTTAATAATAATCAGAAATCAGGAAGGGATTGTTCAGTTTAGCTTAAGGTTGCAGACTATGAGCAGTTATCAGTAAAAGGCCTCTTAAGTTAATCTTTGGCTGGCATCAGGAATAATAGGTCGATAAGTCTTTCTAAATGAGAGCTCTCTTGGTCGTTGCTATTCTTTGTTGCCTCAACTTTTTGGTTTCCTGTGAACCGTCTATTCGTGTGATCATGAATGGAAAATTAACAGAAGCTCCAACGAATCAACCCACTCTTATTTGGAACTATGATCAACCTGTTCTTCGTGCGGGAGAGTCTATTCCTTTTGCATTTTCCAATGGAGTCTCTGGTTACACCACAGATCCAAACGGAATTGGAACTTTTGATCCAAATACACTCATCTATTCTGTTCCGTTGAATCAGGCCCCTCTTACTCATTACATTTATGCTACCGATGGGGCAGGAATGAATGGGAGTAACAATGTTAAAATCGCCGGATTTCAGGTCGGAGAGAGAATTGATTTTCCGATTGCCTTTGGAGATCAAAACTTTGTGACTAGTTCTGCGACCTTGGCCAATGGAGATATTTTCATTTCAAGTATTGTTAGTGATTCACCAGGATGGGAAAGATGGGTCATCAATAAAACATCTGATGTGGGATTAACTTGGACCCAAGTAGATCATTATGCCCCTCATGAGGAAGGGGAATCTCATCCTCTTGCAATGATTGCAAAAAATAATGACTTATATGTGTGTGGTTATCAATGGGAGTATGGTTCTTCCCTCTATAATTCAGAGTGGATCATCAGAAAGACAACAAATGGTGGGACCTCCTGGAGTACCGTCGACCAATATGGGAATGTCCCAGGAGAAGATAATGTTTGTTATGACATTGATTTACATGGGCCCTCAGGGATTCTATATGCAGTCGGATATGATGGACTGGGTGGAGTGATTAAAGAGAGCGTGAATGATGGGGCGACCTGGACAATCATTGGGAGTTTGCCTGCTGTTGACTATTTTTCATCGGTTAAAATTTCTCCCGCCGGGGTTGTCTGGGCCGTCTCAGACCTGGGTGAACTCTGGAAAGGAACCTTCAGCTTAGGTACATGGAACTGGGTCAATGAAGGCACTATTATGGGCGGAACCATTCAAAATAGTGCTTATCAATTACGAGGTGATTTAGAAATTGTCTCCGAAACGGAGGCATATTTCTCAGGAGATAATGGCAGCTGGAGAATTGCGAAAACAACTGATGGGGGAGCGAACTGGGTCAATGTTTATAACGGACCAGCAAATTCATCAGGGCAAGATATTAAATCCTTAAGCAGTGGTGAAATTGTTTCCACTGGATACTTTAATACAACACCACACAGTTATGTCATTTTACAAAGTCCAGATGATGGAACCACCTGGAATGTTCAGTATCAAAGTAATACACCAGCAAAAGAAGGAGTAACAATGATTCCGGCCAATGATGGATCTATCATGGCCTTTGGTGTTTTTGATAATAGTCCTTATCAGATCATTAATATGCGTTCAACTGACAATGGTTTGAGTTGGAGTGAAAGAGGTCTCGTGTTCTTTAAGCAACATTTGTGGACCCAACTTAAAGATTTTAAGAGAGATGCGAATGGAAATTTATGGGCCGTTGGGTATGTCGGTTTTATTGATAATACTTTCTCGGATCCATGGGTGGTGATCAAGAGTGGTGATAATGGAATTAACTGGACCCAAAGTGACGTCTATACCGATGCCGGTAACATGCTGACAGCAGGGGCCATTGCTTTTGGTCCAGCGAATGAAATATATGTCGGTGGTGTTTCCAGTGATGATGGCTTCTACTTGAGAAAATCAAGTGATGATGGTGTCACCTGGAATACGGTCGACGTAAATCCGGGTTATCTTTATGAGGCCCATGTGACAGTTGCACCTGACGGAACTGCTTATTACATGGGAAAAAACGGTGCTACTTGTGATCTCAGAAAAGGGACTGCAAATGGGACGGTGTGGAGTACGGTCCAAACTTTTCCGATTGAACCAGGAAGTATAGGTTGCGACACAAGAGCATTGGAGGCCTTCAGTGATGGTTCTCTGTGGCTTTCAGTAAGAGAGCTTGGTACGGGTCCTGTCAATCAAGGGGTCATTTATCGTTCAACCGATGGAGGAGTGACTTTTACAGAAGTCTTTCGCGAGTCACAGATCCTACATTATCAAACACTCAAACGTCTCGCTAATGGAGACGTCCTGGCCCAATCTTATTACACGGTCATGAAAACTTCAGATAATGGTGCCACTTGGGAGGTCCTTTATGACGGGACTTCAACTTTAAATGAAGTAAAAGGATTTGTTTTGGACAATGTTGGAAGGCCCTATGTCTTAGACGATAATAATCGAGTTTGGGCCCAGAACCAATTTGACCAGACTTGGTTCGTTACTTATGACTACACTTTGATCAACATGCTTTATGGTCGAGAATTAATCAAAATTACAGATTGTGGTAATAGCTCAGGTGTTTGTGTTCTTGCAAAATACGAACAACGGATTCATGGCGCAGTCAATGAAATGATTCCATTGGTTGTTCCTTAAAGAATTTCAATTTCACCCGTATCACCATTCATTCGAACCTTCATTCCGCTTTTAAATCTTTCTGTCGCGTTCTTCACATTAATAATGCACGGAATGCCTAGTTCGCGAGAGATGATCGCCGCATGAGAGAGCATAGAACCCTTTTCAATGATGATGCCTTTTACTCCCACAAAAAAATATCCCCAGGAAGGATCGGTTCTTTCTGCGATGAGGATTTTTCCATTCAAAGAAGGGGCCTGATTGAGATCGAGAACGACTTCACATTGGGTCTCGATCACGCCACCAGAACAAGGAACTCCACGGACGGAATTCGAGGATAAAACTTGGTTTTTCTCAGAAATTTTTTCGACTGGGGTGAGATCATTCACTAGGATCCTGTCGGGAAGCTTCAGGTCTTTTAGTTTCTCCAAATGATTTTTCCGAAGAGAAATGAGTTCTCTCCAGTAACCCGGTCCATAGGTGTCATAGACCAGCGACATCAATTCATCATACGTGAGATAGAAGATGTCCTCAGTTTGATCAATCCACTTTTTGGCCACCAGATTTTTTCCGAGATTCAGAACGAGTTTTCTTGAAAGACCTTTAAAGCGAACTCGGTCAAAACGAGCGTCTTCGCGGAAACAAATGGCCTCAGTGCACTTACTAAATAGTTGCCAGAAAAGTAGCGAGGTGAAAGGTTTCGTGAACCAGTATTTTCTTAGTTCTTTATGAGCATAATCACTTTTTTCACGCTCACGGCTTCGCTGAGACTCTTCACTCATTCCAGCTTTGGCGTATTCCAAAATAAGCTTGATGGTGGTCTCCGGATTTTCCCTTGCGGTTGGGACCTCAATTTTCATCTCCCATTGAGAGCGGTCACCGAATCGGTCAAGGTGCGCCTTAAACTGATGATAGAAATCTCTAAACTCAGAATGCTCCAAAAGTCGGGCCAGGATGTGATGATCTTGGAGGTTTTTTTCCAAAAAATTGGCAACAGCAGGGTTTGCGCGAACGCTTTCAGCGAGACCAATGAGAGAATAAATCGCTTTAGAGCTTTCCAAGTCTTCGCGGTGACTTAATAAATCGTTATAAAGTTGATCGCCGCGACTTCCTGCGAGCCGCCCGGCAAGGATTCGACAGGAGCGATTCAGCACAGAAGAGAAGAAGTCATTTAAAAGCGGAATTTTAATGATCGAGAGGAACTCAGAATCCAAACGACTTAAAAGATGGATGGTTTCAAAGGCATCTTTGGCATGATGAGCATCATGGTTAAAGCGTCCATAAAGCTCTTTAAATTCTTTTTTGTACTTACGGTGGTGACGTCCGGCCATCAGATAGAAACTCGCAAATTTCGGCAAAATCTTGGCGATAATGCGGATCTTTTGTAGGAGTGTGCGCTCAGGCACTTCAATCATGCCGGATGTTCCAATGCCCACCATTTCTTCAAAAGAGGAAGCTGCCTTTTCGCCTCCAAAGGGAAGGAGAGTGTAGACGGAGTACCAATTATTTAAATTGTAATAAATCTGACCACCCCATTGTCCCACCAGATTTTCCAAACTGTGGTTAATGTAGCGAAAATCGTCTTCGGAAAAACCTAAGTAACGAACGAGATTTTTAAAGTTAGCTGAATAACCCCGTGCCAATGCTGTGTAGGTAAGCGGGGTAGACTGCTTAGGATAGTTTTCTGCAATATTGCTGTTATCAAAAATGTGAATGTGTTTACGTGAAGGCACGGTTGTAATGGGTCTTGCTTGGAGAATAAACAATTCTCCATTTTTGAAAGTGAACTCAATATCCAGAAAGTGTTCGACTTTAGAGCTTAATATTGCAGAGGCCTTGAGAAGTTTTTCAATTTCTGTATCCGAGAGGGCAGAAAGCTCTCTCTGATCGTCGGCAAGTTCTTTTTTGATGAGCATGTTACTGCCTTGATCAAAGGCAATGTAGTGCTGCTTCTTGTGGATATGTTTCACTTTTACAATATTGTTTTCTACAATGTAGCGATCGGTGTCGGTCTCTTCGTCCACAATCCCTTGACCTAGACCAGGTCCCGCCACAATCGTTTGTTCCGTAATTTTCCCGAGCGGATCCGCCTGAAAAAGGACGCCAGACTTCTCCCCATCAATCATCGCCTGTACGACGATGTCCATTTTTAAAAGACTCCATGAAAGTCTTCGGTCTACACAATATTGCAGGGCCTTGGTATGAAAGAGAGAATGCCAAACTTCCTTAATCGCTTCATTTAGTTTTTGAGAGATAAAAAGTTTTGTTTCAAAGATCCCGGCGAAAGAATGTTCAGGAGAGTCTTCCAATGAAGCTGAAGATCTCACCGCATAATGAACATTTTTTCCAAGTTCCAAACGTGATGCAGGAATATGCACAGAATGAATAAAACTCTGAGCAAGGTTTTCGATTTTCTTGGCATCTGTTGTTGAGAGTGCTTGATAAAGCTCGTCCCAGATTTTTTTATCCCCCCAGCTTACGAACTCTTCGTGAGTAATTACTGTGAAGGGAGGAACATTTAATCCAAGTGATGAGAGAAATTTGAGAGAGCCGGCCTTGCCTTTAAACATGAAGTTGTCTCCAGGCCTTATAAATGAGAGTGGCCAGTGGAATAAATAAATGAAGGGCCATATAAATTTCGGCCACGGGTTTAAGGTTTTTAAGTCGTGGCCTTACCCCATGTAAAAATATAACTACCAACAATAGTAGGTTGAGAATGAATAGTGGAAGATTCATTCCATCAAGACTCTCAAACAAACTCACCATCACGAAGTTGTTCAAGATGGTAATGATGACCCATAAAGCGGCAAAGGCAAGTGAGCCTTTAAAACCCAGCATAGTTGAATAAATCTGATAGCCCGGCATTTCGTCTTCAGGGAGATAGGTCTTGCGAAGAATCTCCCAAGAAAGACCAGGAAGAACGATAAAACCGATAATGGATAATTTTTCGGGCAAAGACCATGAAAGATGATTTTGATTTAAAAGATAGGCCTCGGCGTACCAGTATAAAAAAAGTCCCACTGGGGCATGAGTGAAAAAGGCATAGAGTCGGTTACTTGAAATGGTCTTCTCCATGAAGAACCACTTACCCATACAAAAAGTAAAAAAAAGGGCCAATAAGAATTCAATGATCGCGTAGGGAAAAATAACATTCATTAAAACGCTGATAATGGTCACGGCGATTAAAAGAACATTAAGATCAGAAAGTTTCAAACGACCCGATGGAATCGGACGGTCAGGAAAAAACTTTTGATCGGTTTTGAAATCTTTAAATTCATCACTGATACGATAATAAAGCAAAAGGAAAAATGTACTGAAGGCGGGGACGAGGAAGTGCCATTCAAATTTTTGAAGTTTGAAATCAAGAAGAATAACGAGGTATATAAAAAGGGTAACGATTAATGAAAGGACCAGACGGGAGCCTGGCTCAAGCTGCTCACGACAATAGCATTGAATCCTTTCAATGAATGACATAAAAACCCCTTTGTTTCATTCTAAAGGGTTCTGGTTTTTGTGCCATAAAAAAAGGCCCCTTTCGGGGCCTTATCCTACAATTTAATGCCTTTAAATATCTTTTTACCTTTTTCCTTAAGATCGTCGATGGCCTTATTTGATCCACCCGACTTTAACTTGGCAATTTCTGCCTCAATGCGGTCTTCGTTCTTCTTATAAAGCTCTTCGAGGTTCGTAAGTTGAGACAAATTGGCGTTGTTTCCACCGATAAGTTTCATCAATTCCGCCTTCGGTTGATTGATCTTTTCATCAACCAAAGCACTAATTTTGTTCTGTGCCTCAGTCACTTTGTTGCCCACTTCACGGGTGAACCCTTGAGCAAGCTCGTCTCCAAGATTGGAGTTGATGTGCATACTTAGGCTATTGAAACTTCCCGAGGCCGTACCATTGATGTTAATCACCGGGATATTGTTCACAATATTGTTCAACATCTCGCGGGCGATTTTATTAGTTGTATCAACCATGAACTGTGGTTTTGTTAAGGCCGAATTCCAGTTCATTTTGACTTTTTCTTCGACTAGTTCTGCCGAGATCGTGCTTGAACCAACTGCATTTTTAAAACCGAATTTAAGGTCTTTGTTTTCAACAAACAGTTTTTCAGGAACGGCAAAAGAATTTACCTGAATAAGAGCAGATTGTTTACCTACGTCACGTGTGAAATCTGCTGTCAGCACTGCTTTCACACCGTTGACCTGAACACCTGGGAAATCCCCACGAACATCAAGTACGATTGGTTTTTTAATTTGCTTTGGGGCCGTTGTCACGTTGGTAAGTTCACCAGCAACCTGACCGGAGTAAGAATCAGCAGTACCCGTAGAACTGATGGCCGCGCGTTTTAACCAGAAGAGTGGGTAACCGGTCGTAACAGGGAATTGATAGTTTTTCCCTTCTGATCGCTTACGTGGCACAACCACGTCCTCTTCTTTTTTCTTCTCTGGAAGGTATTGCTTAGCAAGTGCCTGGTACTTGCGTGCTTTGGCTATGTACTCTGCGAATTGGCCAGCAAAGAGGTGCATGGCCATGTCTTTAAAGTCTAGCTTCGGAATTGAGAAGCGGTTTTTTAAAGAAGCGATATCTTCATTCACAAGACTCTGAAGTTCTTTAGGATAGGCGGCAACAGCGATTACTTCGCTTTGAAGTTGTTTCGTTGATTTATCAATTTCTTTGTACTGCTTATTAACTTCTTTCAAAAGGTTGTTAAGTTTAGACACGCCCTGGGCCTGCTTCATAAAATCTTTTTCTTTTGAAATGGCATTAACTTCAGTCTCAATCTGCTTAAGCTTTGAAGTGTCTGAAAGTTCTTTTACCTTATTGTCCCAAAATTTCTTTTTAGCATCCACATCAGCAATCATGGCATTAACACGGGCCTCGGATTTCAAAGTTCCACGAATTTGTTGAATCTGCGCCTCGTAATCCTCGCCCCCTGCGATGGCGAGAAGATCACCCAACATATTGGAGCTGTATTTATTTTTAACCTGGGCCATGACTTCGTTTTGAAGTTCATTAAGTTTACTTGGCTTTGCGGGCTCCGGAGGAAGGACCTTACCTGGAGACTTTCTTGGTTTATAAAGCTGGATATTGTTAATGCTTGCATCTTCAACCACAAACTTCATTCTTAGAAGAGCGTCCCAAAGATAACCAAAATGCATGTTTCCAATTTCAAGAATATTGCGAGCTGGTTTTTCTTTATCTGTTACCTGTAGACGATCAAGGTCAAATGTCCCTTTGATGAAACTGGTTCTTACTGAGTCCACATTGACCTCGGCCCCATTGGCCTGCGTGCCCACGTACTCGATGAGCTTTTTCATGTGATGATCAAAGTAATAGGTGAAATAGATAAAGGTAATGGCAGAAAGTACCAATACCGGAATGATCGCTTCAAAGCGAATCGGCCCTTTCTTCTTGTTCTTCTTTTCTTCTTGTTTTTTATTTTCAGTCATAAGTGTCTCGTTTATTTCCAGCTGTATTGTTCGTACTTGTAGTACCACTGATAAAATTTGGTCGCTTGAAGGGCCTTCCAGAATTTGGTGCCTTTAAAGCGGGCGACAACGATCTCACGATACTTAACAATGAAGTATTGGCTTAGAATGAACACAATAGGCGATAGAGCAAATGTTACGACTGCCGAACCCATGACAATCGAATTATTGAAACGAGTGAAGGGAATAATGGGCATGTTATAAAGAGTCGTAAAGAGGCCTTGAAGGGAATCCATCTCTAAAACTTTTTGTCCCACAAAATCAAATGCCGGATCCAAGAGGAAGGCGATGAATTTGAAGAAGAAGGCGGCCACAAAAGCGGCCCCAATTTGAATACGAAAGAAAAAGAGAATTAAAAATATCAGTAAGCTATGAAGTGAAAGAACTGGAGTCATTCCTAAAATAAACCCACAGGTCATTCCCATGGCCAAAGAAATGTTACCAGTATCAGAGTTAAGTAACTTAATAAAAGCAAATAGCTGTTTGAGTATCAGTCCCATGACTTCTCCTTAATAATCCTAGTGGCATAATTTTAAAGTTGGGAGGGAGGTTTGACCACAATAATGAAGTGACTGGCAGAGCGTCAGAATTAATGATGGATTTGAGCGGAGTCATCGGGTTCTTCGAGGCCATTGGGATGAGTCGAATGCCAATGCCATGAATGTTGAACGATGGTCTCAATGGAAGGATATAGTGGCATCCATTTAAGCTCTTTTCTGATCTTTTGAGTGTTGGCGATTAGAATCGCTGGATCACCGGCCCTTCTTTTAAGTTCAATGGTTGATATCTTTTTTCCAGTCGCCTTTTCACAGGCGGCGATGACTTCTTTGACAGAGAAGCCGCGCTCACTTCCGATGTTATAAATTTCTTGAATACCTGGACGTAAATGATTGAGGGCCAATACATGGGCACGCGCCACGTCCAGGACATGAATAAAATCTCTAATACAGGTTCCATCCGGCGTTTGGTAATCAGTTCCGAAAATTTCAACGACCCCTCCTTCGTTTGCTGCATGCAAAATGCGGGGAATAAGATGACTTTCCGGATGATGGTCTTCTCCTAAGATTGAGTCTGTACTAGCTCCTGCCACATTAAAGTAGCGAAGCATAATGTAGCTTAATCCATAAGCGCGACCGAAGTCTTCAATGACAGTCTCTGCCATAAGCTTACTTCTTCCATAGGGAGTAATGGGTTCAGGGTGCTCTCTTTCTGCAATGGGATTTATGTCTGGGTTGCCATAGACCGCCGCTGAAGAGGAGTAGATAATTTTTTTTACTCCTGCTTTCATCATGGCATAGAGAAGATTCAAAGTGAGCGAGAGGTTTGTATAGTAATACTTGTAAGGTTCATGCACGCTTTCACGAACATCAATAAGACCGGCAAAATGTATGACAGCTTCAATTTGATGACTATGAAGGGTCCGAATGAGTAGGTCTTGATTAGAAAGGTTCCCCACAATAAAACTCGCCCGCGGATCAACCGCCTCTCGGTGTCCCTTTGATAAATTATCAAGCACCGTCACGGAATGACCTGAATTAATAAGATCACGGACTGCATGACTGCCGATATAGCCGGCACCACCAGTGACGAGAACTCTCATCTACACTCCTAATGGATCGGCGCTGAATTTGGGCCAATTTTGGATTTCAGATTTAATACATATTCTTGCAAGATCCAGAGATTCTCCAATCACCATATGCATATCGAGATAGCGATAGGTTCCGAGGCGTCCGATAAAAGTGATTTTATCTTCGGAGCGACACATGTCCATGTACTGCTCTAGAAGTTCTAAATCTTTATGTAAACGAGTCGGGAAGTAAGGAACGTCACTTTCTTCGCAAGGTCGAGCGTATTCTTTGAAACAAACTGATTTGTCATGCTCTTCCCACGGCATGAAATGTTTGTATTCCGAGATCCGAAGATAAGAAACATCTTCTTCACAAAAATTAATGATGCCATTTCCTTGGTAGTCTTCACTCTCAACGAATCTTTCAAAGTGGAGTGTCCGGTATCCTAATCGTCCTAATTTATAATTAAAAAACCCATCCATGGGACCACACCAAAAGGTATGATCAAAATCCCTTTTTCTTTCAGGATCAAGTCTTTGCCCAATACGAACTTCGATATCGTGATGATCTAATATTCGTTTGATGATTTCAGTGTAGCCACTAACAGGTATTCCTTGATATTGATGATCGTAATAATCATCGTCGTAATTAAAACGTACAGTCAGGCGCTGAAGGAGAGAGGCCGGAAGTTCTTTGGGAGATACGCCCCACTTTTTCCGTGTATAGCCTTCGATGAAATTTGAATAAATCTCTTTCCCAAAAAACTTTAAAGCATACTCTTCAAGATTCTTAGGTTCCTTAATAGAGGAGTCCCCGAGAGAGCCAACAAAGTCACGGGCCTCTTTAGGTCTGAACTTTTTTTGGAAGAACTGATTAATTGTGAGGAGATTAATCGGTAGATTAAAGACGCCTTTTTTGGTTTGGGCCTTGATTCGATTAACAAAGGGCTCAAATTTTCCCCATTGGTTTACATAGTCCCATACGTCTTCTCGATTGGTGTGAAAGATATGTGGCCCGTACTGATGAATCATAATGCCGGTTTCTTCGTCCCGTTTAGTGTGACAATTTCCACCGACATGATTTCTTTCATCAAAAATGGTAATTCGAAATTTCCCCGTTTCGGCGAGCTCTCTGGCCAGGACCGCTCCAGCGAATCCGGCCCCAGCAATGCCGATGTGATACTTCATTGATATTGCTCCTGTTGCCAATCATCTGGTAAGTGCAAGTCAAACAACTTTTTGAAAACCGATTGATGAGATCTTGACGGTCGAATTTGTTTGTCACTTTTTATGACCGAAATAATTCTTCTCGGATGTTCATAAGGAAAATCTTCCTGAATGAGCAGTCTCTCTTTCATGGTCTCTGATGCGCAATCAGAAAACTTTTGATGACTGACGCCGCCGTCATTAAAAAGATGAACAATGCCTTTCTCTTCATCAATGAGAAGATCAAGGCAGTGGTTGGCGATTTCTTTTAATTGGGACTCAGGCATCTGACATTCTTCCAGAGCACAAAACTCTGAATCTGAATCAAGGACGGCACTTGTACGGATTATGAGGGCATCGGGATGGGCGTTGATGAGATGACTTTCATTTTCGACTTCATCACGTTCAAACACATTCACAGGAGCTGATACATTGCTTTCCACGTAGGCCGCATTTGAATGCTTGTAAAAGACCTGGTCAGATGAAAAATTTAGAAGTGCCACATTTCGGTCCGCGCACACTTCAGCAAGTTTTAGGGCCCCTGTCATTTTCAATCGAGTTTCTTCAGCATGTTTTTCATTGTTAATATGAATGAATCCGGCCGCATTGATGACCGCCCATGGTCGATAGACATTAATGGTTTCTTCGATTGAATCTTTGTCAGTAATATCCAGTTCATGTCTTCTGACCATGCGATTGTGGATGTTTCTACTTCCGCAGGCACTGGCAATGGCCTGGGCAAGAACTCCATTGGCCCCAAGAATAAGAATGGGTTGAACATCGCTTCGATGATAAAACCGAATAAAATCTCCATCTCGATCACTCCACTGAATTCGTCTGGAGGTTTCCCAATGACCCTCTGATTTTAGAACTGGTGAATGAGAGTGACCTATGGTTGCAAGCTCTTTTATTAAGAGTGCAAGACCCGTAGGGGTCGGTTTTAGAGTGGTATGATGAAGCTCAAAGGCACCAGGATTGTAAAAGCTTTCTCCTTCGTGCCAAGCGAAGGTTCCCAGAAGTGCAGAGGAAGTGACTGCCTCAATATTAATATTTTGTTTTCTTAGTGCCTCTGCCATTTGCCATGTAGAACCAAGCCATCTCATCTGGGCCTCTCTTTCTCCCAGAATATGGCTTTCAGTAATGGCGAGGGGAATCTGGTAACGCTTCCAGGCCTCTTTAAGAACATTTCCGGATGTCATGTTCTCAAGTTTACCGGAATCAATCGCCGCTACATTGGCATAGGATTGGTTCTCCTGTTCATTTCTTGTCCACTCTGGATAAAGATTAAGTTCTTCATCTAAAAAGCGATCACTCATAAGACTGTGATGGACCCCAATAACGTCAGGGGCACAAGAATTCTCTTTGAACCATTTTAGCTCTTCAATTCGAATGCCATGATCCAGGAGATACTGATGGAGTGAGTGGGATGAGTCGACCTTTCCACAAAGAAGGTCCAGAGCTAGCCATTTTCGATTGTTCTCCAATTCGGCCAGGTCCTTAAGCTTATCGGTACTAAAGTATTCACCTAAATTTTCCGTCTGAATAAATTTTGCACGTGGATTAATTCTTCTGATTTCTTTCATCGCAAGGACCGAGGCCTTACTTTGATAGATAATGGCCTTCAAGTAGTAGGTCTCGTTCTTGAGATGCGGGTACCACAGGCCCTCTAGACAACTAAGACGCGCGGTTCGGGTAATTTCGTGAATGGGAGCATATTCATCAATCGTTGGATATCTGGCCGCAAATTGTCTGGCGTAGGTCGCGAATTTTTCCGGAAAATCTGGATCAATGAGACTGGTATAATTTGGCCCGCTCCCATGATGCAAGAACTTTGCAATTACCTTAAGTTCAAGACGATTGAGTTCACCTAAACGTTCATCCAGAAATGACCAGTTACAATGATCAAGATCTCTTGGAGCGACAGTTTCCCACAAGCATGGGTAAAAAAGTTTTTTGATTCCCAGTTCTTTGAAAAGGGAAAGATCACTGAGTCGTTTGTGATGACCGCTTCTTTCCACTTGATTGATGTAGCGATCGCCCATGCGATTGAGGGTCGACTCTATTCCGCCCCACATTTCCAAAGGCCTCATGTTACACCACTCTGCTCGTCGTGATATTTAAAGGATGGATCACTCTTGGTCTTTCTTCTCTGAATTTTCTATCTTTAACGAAGTCTAATTCAAGCTTGGCCATCTTTTCATGGAGATTGTCCCATGACTGATCTTTTAAGAAATGATCGACTCGATCGAGCCATTCCGGGCCGTTTTTTTCTTGTATGGCCTCTTCAATCTGTTGAATAAAGTCTTTCGGTCTATCAGCAATTCGCACGAGCTGTTTTTTAGAAAACGGAACAATGACGTCTGGGACACTTGTCGACACGACTGCTTTCCCGGCCGCAAGATACTCCATGGTCTTCATGGGAGAAATGAATCGAGTCATCTCATTCTGAAGGTATGGCATAATGGTGACGTCCCAACCTGCTAAATAAAGTGGAAGCGCGTAATAGTCCTTTTTCCCTAGATAATGGACATTGGGTCTTCTTGGTAAAGTCCTTGTATCTAGATTCACAACTGGACCGGCCAGAACAAATTGGAAATCCGGTCGCAAATCTGCCATTTGCATGATCAGATCAAAGTTAAAGCGTTGATCAATCACTCCGTAAAAACCGATACGTGGATGAGGAATATTAATCTGATCGTCAGGTTCAACCAGCTTCATTCTACCTTGTGAGAAGTGCGTGTAATCAAGGGCGTTCGGCATGAAGTGAATATTGTGGTGATCATGTTTTTTTTCTTCATAGATAGATTGTCCTGCTGAAAAAACCAGATCAGCTTTGCGAAGTAGTTCTTGCTCTACATTTTGATCGCGGTCTTTTTGATAAAAGAGATGATCAAGATAATCAAAGATGATGGATTTAGGTTCCAGATGACGAGAAAATGACAGGGCCTTCGGTGAATAATACCAAAGTGTATAATCAATTAGTTCTTCTTCATAGATAAGTTCGTCAACCAAATCAGTCAGTGCGGCCTCCATCTTGCTCGGGTCGATGTTTGTAGGAAGATAAGGAATGACGACCAAGACATTTTCCGCAGTCTCTCTTAAATGGAGTCGAGGAATTTCAGTCATGCCAAAAACGGGTTCTTCAAAATAAAAGACACGACGGCCCTTGGCCTGGCGAGACAACAAATGCTGAGGACGCTGAAACACAAAATCCCAACGTAGATGCGAAAAAACCAATAGGTCTGACGTTTCACTGACTGTGTTCATCATTTGATCTCCAGAATGTTCAGATTATTTTTGAGGCTGATGGACTCCCTGGGCCATTTGTGATCCGGTCTGGTTATGCCAGTCGGGTGCCAAGTCAGAAGTAAGTTTTATAGGGTAAAGGGGACAATCCCGGAGGCAGATTTGGACGAAAGCGGGGCAATTCACCCGAGAAATTTGGTTCTTTGAGAGAATGAGAAATTATTACATAGGGCGAGGATCTCGCATGGCCAAGAGAGTAAGCACAGTAGGTTATTTTTTCAGGCTTTAAACTACCTGAAGGATTTTCCCCTATAATGCCGCAACCTTTAACGATGGAGTTCCATTTGAAGCTCGCCCTGATCGTTCTTACTGCACTTCTTTCAACTTTTGCTCATGCAGATTTGGCAGAGGTTCATCAGAAAAATTGTCAGAAGTCTGATGTTAAGGAGCTTATGGGTGAAACGGGTTCATGCAGAATTGTGGTGGCCCCTACAAAGTACACTGGATCTGAATCTGGATCATGTACTGGGACCTTTATGGATATACCTTGTAGCGTGAGTTACATCACTGAAGAATCCATCTCTGCTTTGAATATTACTTGTGGATTAGATCCGCGGAATCCTATGATGAGCCAGGATATGAAGGCCACAGGAAGTAGTTATAATGTCGCTACGATTATCAAGACCTCAGAAGGTAAAGACATCATTCAAAATGATGAGACTAATTACAATGTTGTTTCAAGCAATTCCTTAAGACTAACGATCACCGGAGAGACGACCACGATTGCTCTTCTTTTTCCCGCAGGTGATTCTTATCTTAACGATGTTCATTGTACGAAGTAATTATTTTTGAATTTGGGCCTTTGTCAGGCGCTCCATTTCAAAGCGGCTATCAGTTCTAAACCAATCATTACCAGCACCACGTCCGACTGCTTTAAGAAGATCAGTGACGATCTTTCCATCTTTCATGATGTTTTCATCGACATGAACGAGTTTAACTTCACCAGTAATGAGTGAACCAGAGCCGGGAACCTTGCCGTAACAAAGCATATCTCTGAACTCACATTCAAACTGAATAGGTGATTCAAGTAAGCGCTTGGCCTTTACAACTTCTGAATCAATTGGAGTAAGACCCGAGAACTTGAACTCATCTTCTCCATAAGGAAGCTCAGTAGAGGCGAGATTCACTTTTGTATAATTGTTTTCTGTACAAAAATTTACAACAAACTCTTTTTCTCTCAGAATATTCTTAACCGTATCTTTGAACTCACCGGTAGAGGTTCTGATCATCGGACAAAAAGCGATAATCATCGGAGAGGCCGACACCGCTGTGAAAAACGAAAACGGAGCTAGATTATTAGATCCGTCGATGTTACGAGTAGAAATAACAGCAATTGGTCGAGGAATTATCGAACCAATTAAAAATTTATAATTATCTGCAAAGGCGCCGGTTGTTTGGTATGTTTTCATACCCGATAGCTTATAAGATTCAACATGATGTTTAAAACTCTATTTTTTATTTTCGCTCTGGCCCTTACTCCTAAATCTGCGATTTCAGCTGTTAATGCTCGTTGGTTAACAGTTACAGCAGTTGCGATTGATGACGGGAAGACCCGACTTTTATTCGATCCCGCTTGGACCAGACCAGGCCTCAGGCATGTGACAGGTATTTCCAAGCTCGTCTCTGATGAAGCACTCGTGAAGTCAGTCCTGGAGAAAAACCAACTGACAAAACTAGATGCTGTATTCGCCAGTCATTCTCACTTCGATCATGTGATTGATGCTCCGATGGCGGCCAAACTTGGTAGCGGCATTTTTTATGTTGATGAGAGCTCAGAGCGAATTGCCAAGGCCTATAAAGACCCTGCAATTAAAACTCAACGCTATAAAGCAGAAGAGAAGATTAAAGTAGGGGACTTCACTATTACCCCTTTCACTCGTGAGCATGCAAAGATTCTGCACATGTTTGCTTTCTTACCTGGACCAGTTCCGGAAGATTGTTCGCTTAGCTTCTTCGATTATCACGAAGGTGAAACATGGTTTTATCTGGTTGAGCATCCTGAAGGTGTGATCTTGGTAGATCAAGGTTCAAAGGCCCACCCAGAGGTATTAAAAAAGCACGCTAAAAAGGTGGATGTTCTTTTTCAGGGAATTGCCAATCGTAAGAATGATGAAGACATCATTGATGGCCATGCCAAGACCTATCAACCAAAAATCTTTGTTCCACTGCACTTTGATAATTTCTTTAAAGATTTCAATGATGGCGACTGGTCAGAGCTACCGGGCGCGAACTTGGATGACATCTTGGCCAAAGTAAAAAAGGCCTATCCAACTATGCAAGTGGATAGGCCCCAGTATGGAAAACCAATAACAGTATTAGAAGTCAAAAGATAGCTTACCAGAAACTCTTTTTGCGTCCTGGATTTGAGCACCTTCAACACCTAACTTGATGAAGAAAAGCTGGATGTTGGCACCAACTGCCAGGAAGCTACCTGAAAGATTAACAGATTCTTTTGTCGCCGCTGTATAACCAAAAATGGCGGCCGTTGCATCAAGATCACTTTCAATGCGAGAAGTACCAACTTTCGCGTATGGAGTGAAGAATGCAAAAGTCTTAGAAACACCAAGCCAGTAAACAGTCGTTTTTGTCTCTAGTTCGATATCAGATTCAGGAGCTGAACCTTGAGCGTTCTGGTGGAATTTCACATTACCTTTTGAGAAATCAGCACCGATGGCGATATCTAGTGGAAGATTCATGAAACGACCAAAGTTCCAGCCTAGGCCGAATGAATTACTTTTAGCTTTTACATCACTGAACTCTTGTTCAGGAAGAACAGTTAGTTCCACGAATAGGTCGAACGGAAAGTGAGCACGGGCCATTACCGCCGCATGATAAACATTCTTAAAATCACTTCCGTCACCACCTGAAGCATCAATAACGTCCGCGAATTTTTTAGATTGTGTTTGTCCGCCTACAGCACCAACTTCAATTCCCCAAAGACCATCTGTTTCCGGAGCAGCAACTGCAGTGTGGGCAAAGTTACCACCGAACTCCATAGAGACATCTTCTACGTCTTTTTTAGAGAGGTTATCGAACACAGGATCAGCGGCATATGCTGACATTGATAAGAGGAGAGAGAGGGCCAAAAGCTTCTTCATAAACTTCCTTGTGATAAATGAATGCTTTAATTTTCACTCATTTATCACCGGAAGCCAGATAGGTAATTCTTACTTGAGCATCCAACTCTTCCAATATTCCTTGTTCTCAAGCTTCTCGAACTCAGGAGTCATGTTTAGTGGATTACGGGCATCAATCATAACGGCATATTCATCAGTAAATTCATTCTCATTGGCCTTTAGGAAGGCCTTTGGGTGTGGACCATGGTGAATGCCCTGTGGGTGATAGGTGATCGCCCCAGCGTCGATATTATCCCGAGAAAAAAAGTTGCCTTGGTGGTAGAAAAGAATTTCATCGTAATCAATATTTGAATGGAAGAACGGAACTTTGAGTACTCCCTCACTAGTGTATTCAAGTGGTCTTGCCACGAATGAGCAAATCACGAAGTTTTGCGCCACAAATGTTGTATGCCCTGATGGTGGAATATGATACCGGTGAGAGTTGATTGGACAGTAGTCATAGATGGAAAGTTTCCAGGCATAAAGGGAACCTTTCCAGCCAGCCACATCTAGCGGATTAAATGGATATGTCACGCGTGAGATCTTTCCACGATGTTTAATATCAATATGGTACTCTTTTAAGTTTTGTTCAGAACCCACGGCCGCTTCCGGAACAAACTTTGCGGTCTGATCATAAAGGGCATTAGGGCCTAGAATTCCACGAGTCGGTTCTTCAAATTCTGAATGAGATTCAATCTTTAAAATTTTGCACGGTTTTGAAATGTAGGTCTTATAAGTCGTCCCGCGAGGAATGATGATGTAATCACCTTTTACGAATGGGATATGACCGTAAATTGTTTCAATTTTCCCTTCGCCTTCGTGAATAAAGAAAAGTTCATCAAAGTCGGCGTTTCGGAAGAAGGAATCAAAATTTGCTGTCATCGTTCCTAAATAGACTTCGACATCAGTGTTATAGAACATCTTTACGAAGTTATTTTGAAGCGACTTCTCTCCAAAGACCGGGGGAAGATTATGTGGACGAAGTTCACCCACAATATTTGTCCAATCAGTCGGCTTGTTTTGATGATAGAGGTGTGAAACACGTCCAAAGAAACCTTTTCTTCCGTGTTCTTCCTCAAACATCCCTTCAGGAATTTTTACGTGGGCCTGTTTAGTATAAACGCCACTCGCTTTAAAATTTTCTGCCATAACTTATCCTATGGTTTTGGGTTTGGTGTACCCACAATGTTTTTAAGAGTTCCAATTTTTTCAATCGAGAGTTCTAGTTTGTCACCTGGCTTGATCCATTTATCGAGTTCAAGTCCACAACCGGTACCTACTGTGCCTGAACCGATGAAATCCGTTGCGCGAATCCATTCTTCCATGCCCATGTGCTCAATCATTTCTCCCCACGAGTAGTGAGAGTCACCTGATTGCCCGCGTGACCATTCTTCACCATTCACAGAGGCAGTCATAAGAAGATTCGGTTCTTCATAATTAAATTCATCATACGTCACGATGACTGGGCCCATGATGCTACACCAATCTTTACCTTTGGCAGGTCCAAGACGAATCGACATTTCTTTTCTTTGAATATCACGTGCCGAAACATCATTTAGAATAGTGAATCCGAAAATATGTTTTTTAATGTCTTTTGCTTTCACGTTTTTCCCATCACGACCGATCACCACCCCTAGTTCAAGTTCGTAATCCAGCTGTTGAGAATAAAATGGCCAAGGAATGATATCGTCCTGTCCAATGAAACCAGTGTTACCACCTTTGTAGTAAGCAGGGATTTCATACCAAGCAGGCGGAACTTCTTCCTTGCGCTTCTCAAAACCTTTTTTCACGTGCTTCTCATGAGCGTAGAAATCGCGATACATGGCGATTTCATCCAGGGGAGCATCAAACTTCACATCTTTTACATCGTGAAGGTGAAAAGCAATATCAGCACCGTTTTGCGTTTTAAGATTTCCTGATTTTATGAATTTCTTATAACGCTCAAGTGTATCTTGTAGCATTGGGATAGCAGCATCTTGATGGACGCGTAGAAACTGCGCCAATGATTTTGGGGCAAACATCGCCGCACGATTTTCAGGAGAATAAAATCCCTGATGTTCAAAATCCGCCTGCCACAAAAGGTTTACATCAATGATGGTTTTTTCATCCAGGAAAAGACCTAGGCGTTTTTGCACGCCAAGAAAGGAAGAACGTTTGTAAGTTACAACTTTCATCTATGCTCCACCAAATTTCTGCTTATAGCGAGGAATAACTTCATCCATCGCTTCGTATAAGTGACTCATTTCTTCTTTTGTTCCTATTGAAATACGAACATGATCCGGCATGAGGTTCGCACGCAGCGGACGAATAATCACACCGTGATTAAGTAGTTCATTGTAAAGGAACAAGCTTGCTTCCTCAGAACCAGTTTTAATGGTGATAAAGTTCGTTACACTTGGGATTGGATTAAATCCATGATCCGTTAAGTATTTAAAGAGTTCTTCGTAACGGGCCTTATTGTTTTCTAGTGTACGAAGAAGATGTGGATAATCTTTCAATGCACCGTAGGCGCCTTTTTGAGCGATCAGACTTGGTTCAAATGGAAGTTTCACCTTATGAAGATTTCCGATAAGGTAATCATGTCCAAAACCATAACCACAACGAATTCCCGAAATACCATAGGCCTTCGAGAAAGTACGAAGAGTGATCACGTTATCATAACGATAGTTCATAGAATCAGGATAGTCCCATTGACCTTGAGCAAATTCGAAGTAGGCCTCATCCAGAATCACGATAGTGTGACTTGGAACATGTTTCATGAGGTAATCAAACTCTTCTTTCGTGATGTAGGTTCCGGTTGGATTATCAGGATTCGCGATATAAACGATCTTTGTGTTCTCGGTGATCTTTTCCGCCATGGCCTTAACATCATATTTGTAGTCAGGACGACGAGGGACTTGAACCAGCTTTGCTCCTACTGATTTTGCCAGAATCAAAAAACCAATAAATGTGTTTTCTGAAGTTACGACTTCTTCATTGGGTTGAAGAAATGCACGCACGATATATCCCATAATACCTTCAGAACCATTACCGAGAATGATGTTTTGAGGTTTCAAATGGTAGAGTTCGCAAAGAGCATTTTTAAGTTGGTGAGCGAACATATCCGGATAACGATGAACGTCCCACAAAGCATTCGTCATTTCGCGAATGGCGAATGGAGAAGGCCCCAACGGATTTTCATTACTTGCTAACTTTGAAATTTTAGTCAGACCTTTTTCACGTGCCAGCTCTTCAATAGGTTTACCGGCTTGATATACTTCAAGTTTTTCAATGTACTCGGGAACAAGTTTTTTTTGCATAGTGCCTTCTGGAAAAAAATGACTCTAAAAAAGTACCAAAATCAGTGAGGGAAGGCATTGAATAAAATTTAGATTTGCTCTGCGTAAATGGGCTTTGGCTTTCTGACAAAAGCAATGTAGGCTCAATTCATGCATTCATTTACATCCGACCATCTCATTGGGCTAATTTCTGCTGGATTTCAGGGTCTAATTGCCTATCTGGATAAGGATTTTAAGTATCATTTTGTGAATGATTACTACAAAGACTGGTTTGGTAAAAGTCCTACTGATTACATTGGAAAAAATGCGATGGAAGTCATCGGGCGAGATGCCTTTGCAGAACGACTTCCTTACATTGAGCGCGTTCTTCGTGGAGAAAAATTAAAATTTTTTTCATTCTTGCCACACAATTCACTCGGTCGCCGTGAAGTAGAACAAATTTATCATCCGGATTTTAAAGAGGATGGATCTGTTCGTGGTTTCATTGTGATGGCGAGAGACATCACTGATCAAAGAAAGGCCGAACGATTGGCCCATGAGAACGAAGCAAGATTCAGAAGTTTAACAGAAGTCATGCCCCAGATTGTTTGGATCACAGACGCTGAAGGCAAGGCCATTTTCTTTAACAATAATCTCGCCCGAATTACGAATACCTACCTAGACGATAATATGGGAAATGGCTGGGTAAACGTGCTTCATCCAGAAGATCGAATGAATGCCATTCTTCAATGGAGTGAAGCGATTAAGAACGGCTCACCTTATGAGGCCGACTATCGAATCAGAATGGCCGACGGAAGTTACCGCTGGCATGTTGCCCGTGGAATTCCGATTAAGAATGAGAAAGGTCGAGTAGAGCGCTGGGCAGGCACTACAACAGACATTGAAGATCAAAAAAATGCGCGAGTGCTGGCCGATAAAGAACGTGCCAGAATTTATTCTCTCTTCATGCAGGCCCCGGTTCTCATCGCGGTGATGACTGGTCCTGATCATGTGTTTGAAATGATCAATCCTGCGGGATTAAAAAGTCTTGGTGGTAAACAGGTCCTTGGAATGCCACTTAAAGATGCCCTGCCAGAACTTATCCCGCAGGGATTTGTGAAATTGATGGATGAAATTTATTTTAGTGGTAAAGGTCTTTTCTTTCCTGCCCGTGAGATACAGATCATATCTCCGAGCGGAGAAAAAATTGAAAGTTACCAGGATTTGTTTTACGAACCAATCAAAGATGAGAATGGTCTCACGACTGGTATTCTTACCATGGCCGTTGATGTGACTGAGCAGGTAAAGGCTCTTAAAAATATGGAAGAGGCCCTGAAGGCCCGTGATCAGTTTTTATCTATTGCATCTCACGAATTAAAAACGCCCCTAACTTCATTAAAACTTCAGTCCCAACTTACTTTACGAATGTTGGAAAAGAACACTGAAATCCCTGTCGAAAGACAAAAGCAGCAGGCCACTCAGCAAAGTGACCTTGTCACAAAACTCACTCGTCTCATTGACGATATGCTTGATGTCTCTCGTATTAGAACCGGAAAGTTAAACCTTGAGAAAAGTCGGCAAGAAATCGGCGATGTTGTGAGAGAAGTGGTCTTTCGCATGGGTCTCTTGTTTGAGGCAGCTGGAATTCCTCTACCTGTGATCAAAGTAACAGACAAATTGTCAGGTCATTGGGACAGATTTCGCCTTGAGCAAGTCATTGGAAATTTGCTGACCAATGCCATTCGTTATGGGAAAGGCAAACCGATCGAAATTCGAATTGAGAAGAAAGGTTCTTACGCTTCAGTATCTGTGACGGACCAGGGTTATGGCGTTGATAAAAAGGACCTGGAAAGGATTTTTGGTCGATTTGAAAGAGCATCTCACTCGGCCGAGGTGAGTGGTCTTGGTTTAGGTCTTTTTATTTCAAAAGAAATTATCGAATCTCATAGAGGAAGAATTTTTGTGACGAGTACTCTTGGTCATGGTTCGACTTTTACTTTCGAAATTCCAGTCGAAGAAGCTTAGTTTAGTTTCCATTATCAGTCACCGTTCTGATCAGGAATCTTGCTTTAAGATTCAGGTTAAATAGTTTCACCACGAAGAGCGAGAGAGATATACTGATTCTAGTTCATAGATCAGCAGAGTAAAATCTGAGGATAGATGAACAAAAAGATGGCCACCGTAAAAAGTGGCCATTTTTTTTTGCCAAAAAAGTTCAGTGAACGCAATTTATCCGATAACATTGAGGAGCTTATCAGCATTAAAACCGGGAGTTTTTATGTCTCAGAACGTCTATTCATTTAATGTAAAAAAGATTGATGGTACCCAGGCCTCTCTGGGCGATTTTAAAGGCCAGGTGATGTTAGTGGTGAATGTCGCATCGAAATGTGGTTTAACTCCACAATATGATGGCCTGGAAAAGCTATATGAAAATTACCAGTCCAAAGGTCTTGCAGTACTGGGATTTCCTGCCAATGAATTTCTTGCCCAAGAGCCAGGAACGAATGCAGAGATTCAAGAGTTTTGTCGTATGAAGTATGGGATTAAATTCCCGATGTTTGAAAAAATTGTAGTTAAAGGCGAGGGGCAACATCCGCTTTATCGTTTTCTGACTGAAACAAAACCAAATGCAACAATGAAACCAGATGGAACATTGATTGAACGCTTAAACTCTAAAGGTCTCCTCTCTGGCAAAGAAAATGATATTAAGTGGAACTTTGAAAAGTTTCTAATTAATCGTAAAGGTGAAGTGGTTGATAGATTCTCACCTGAGCTTGATCCTCAGGACCCAATCATCGTTAAGGCCGTGGAGAGAGAACTTGCTGCTCATTAATTTTATTTTTTTATTCTTAACTTCAGCGGTATTCGCCGCTGAAGTAGGGCCTCTGCAAGACAATGTTTTATTTGCTTTCGAACGCTGCCAATCTCTCTCCGTTGATTTGAAAAAAGGCGGAATCATGAGCACTGATCTGCCTGGGTTTGATATGCACTGTAAGGCGACGATTGGCCTGGAATTCAAGTGTGATTACATTGATATCAAGACCAATAAGCGAGCACAGCTAGAGGTCTTTAACGGTGGAAAGAACGGATCCAGAGTGGCCCTAAGTAGTAAAGGTGGTTCTAGCTTGAAGTTTTTATTAGGCAATCAAAGTGCTTATTATGAAACTCCTCTAACTGATTCAGAAAATATATCAGGTCGAAAAGTTTGTTCGGGGATATTCCTTTTGGAAAAAGATGCTCGTAAGCACAAGAAATAATCTTTTGTCGGTCTTCACTGCGCATTGAATACCATGCATTGTTTGACCTAAGATGAGTTGATTTGACTCAACCAAAGGGGAATCTATGAAGTTTTTATTAGTTGCGACAGTGTCTCTTTTTATGATGAGTGTGATGGCCGAAGATCTGAATGCAATGAAAAAAAGTGCCAACGAAAAAATTGATAGTAAAATCTCAATGCTTCAAAAATCTAAAAGATGTGTTAATGAAGCGACCACGGTTGCAAAAGTAAACGCATGTAAATCTGATATGAGAGATGACATGAATATGAAGCAGGAAATGGAAGAAACAAAAGAAGATCTCGACGACGCTCTTTAAAATTAAATAAAGCGGGCCACCAGACGGTGGCCTTTTTTATGTGGCCCTTCTTGCTCGACGATTATCCAAACTAATTGGGCCTGCCCCATAAAAATAAATCAGAACGGCGCCCCCTAGCATGGCGATGTTTTTCATAAAATGTACCATCTGCATTTGCGCCATTTCAGGATCTGTAAAAGACCAAAAATTATGCATAAGTAATGTGATAGGCACTAAAAAAACAATGAGTAGAAGAGCTCCAAACCGAGCGTGAAATCCTAAAAGAACACTTAAACCACCTAGTAGGGCCAGAATGCCTGAAATAGGCACGAGGATGTCGGCCATTGGAATTCCTTGATTGGCCGCATATCCAATACTTCCACTACTGAAGTGATTAATGCCTGAGATGATAAAAATAAGAGAAAAAAGAAAACGTCCGATTGGTACAGCAATCAAGGACATTTTTGTTCCGGTCAAATCAAATGACGAATGTGTCCGAGGTTGAGTCGTGGTTGCCATAAATAGCCTCCTTGCTTATTCATCTATATTTGTCCTCCGCGCTGAGGAACATGGCAAGAGAGCATAAATATGGCAAACTCAATTACTTAGTATGGATTCTGAATGGCGAGATAGATCTGAGGGCATACTGATGCATAAGGATCTTCTTCTAAGGTCTCCTTTGCTTCCTGAATCAGTTGGAGAAGAACAACCTTGGAGATTTCCCATTTATTAATGAAGTAAGTCTCTTGCTTCTCACTTTGAAGGAGCTGGGAGAACGTCATTAATCTGTCGATTTTTTCTGAATTAAGTGATGTTGTATTACTACAGTAAAGAGTCATTGGTCTTTTAGGGTCTTGAAGATTAGAAAGCCTAGAGAAGTGAAGTCCTTTATTGGCCAAATCCCGTATCTCTTTTTCAAGATCGACAGTTAATATTTCATCGCTTTTTACTCCACTTGTCTCATGGCCCTTTTTACCACAGGAGCAAAGAAAAAAAGTAATAAGAGCAAAGAGGAAAAACTTCATATTAGTCTGTCCCGATGGCGAGGTATATTTTTGGGCAGAATCTAGAGTTCTCATTGGTCTCTAATTCTGAGATAGACTTTTGAATCATCTTTTTTAACAAGCTGGTTTGAATGTCAATGTCATCCATCGCCTTGGTCGTGGTTTCATCGAGGAAAAGAAAAAATTGTCTTAGTTCTAAAATTTTTTCCGAATTCAGATATTTCGTATTCGAGCAATAGATCGCTGCAGGATAATTAAGCTCTGATAAAATGGATCGGCCTTCAACATGAATTCCTTTCTCTTCCAGAAGATCATAGTCGTATTGGGGCACATGTTCTGACGGAATAGGTTCAGGCTCGGTCACAATAGTAGTGGGTGGTAATTCAGGTTCTATCTTTTCTTCTGGTTGTTGTTCTTCTTCGGGAAATTCATCAACGATGATAATGGGAGTTTCAGACTCTACAGTTGAAATTTCTGGTGAAGACTCTTCTGATGGTTCCTCAACTGGAGGAGTTGTTTCAACGGCCACTTCCTCTGTTGTCGTCACAATACTTGTGGGTTCTTTAGAACTTTTTTTACCATCACAAGCAGTGAGAAGAATGAATATTGAGAGGAAAATTATTCGTTTCATGGCGATCAAATAACTGAAGGCACGTCGATAAACAACTAAAGGCATTCTTAAAATGCTGCTATGAATTTTGTAAAATTCTGAATTCATGTTAAGGTTTCTTAATGAAGTTTGGTCTAGAAATTGAAAAGTTCCTCTTTGACCTAAAGCATAATCGACCTTCAGACGGTGTTTTTCGTTTTATTGATGCTCTCTCAGATTTTGAATTGCATGAGTCTTCAGCTCCTATCAATCAAGTCACTAATGAGTTTGTCCTTAATATAGTCGAGATTGTGACTGAGCCATCCACTGCGCCTTTGGATGTGCTTAAGGGTTATATTGAAAATTATTTGCGCTTAAAATCAGTGGCCCAGCGTGAGGCGGCCACGCTCGTTCCATTGGGCGCAATGCCCATGGATTATCAGCCGCACATGACTCCGAAATGGAGTTACTTCGTGCAAAACTGTATCCTCGATCAGAAGATTCAATCATCCTGGATGATGAACAAAGAAACTCCTTTAACTCCTGCCGGAAATTGCGCTGGAATGCATGTTCACTTTGAAGTGGAAACTGCGGGAGAATATCTTTTTTCTAATCGAGAACTACAAGATAAGTTCAACATGGGATTGATGTTGACTCCTATGATTGCTTTCGGGAGTTCGCCTTATTTTTTTGGGGTTCATGAAGCATCAAGTATGAGGGCCGTTCGTTATTTCGAAGGTGTTTACAAAAATTATCCCATGAATGGTGCGCTTCCACCGGTGATGAATTCATCAAAAGAAGTTTTACTCTTTTTTCAAAAGAGTGCTGCTCATTGGGTAGAGTTAGGCAAAAACATTGGTTTGCCAGAAGAAGATTTATCAAGACTGGTGCTGAAGAAAGGCGCTAATTGGAACCCTGTTCGATGGAACCGAACTTGGAACACGATTGAGCTACGCTGTCTTGAATCAGACAGATTGGATTTTGATTGTTCAAAGTTTATTTGGTCCACGGCCGTCATGAAGCGAATGGATTTAAAGGGTGAGGCCCTTAAGTGTGTTCCGCTGGAAACAAATGTTTCTGTTGACTCAGGGATGCTGAATGAATGCTTTAAAACTAATGGTAAGGAAGTTGCGATACTTAATTCCGCCGCCATTGGAGAAGTATTTAAACGGGCCATGCATAAAGGTTTAAAGGATCCAATTGTTGAGCAGTATCTTTATCGAATGGCCGATTTTGCTCGACCTGCAGTGGAATCTTCATGCCTTCCTATCTTTATGATTCTGGAAGATGTCTTGATTTCAAAGGGAACTAGTTCTGAAATTCTACTGGAAAAATCGGATCGCTTATCAAACATCACAAACGATCAGGCAGTAGATTTGGTCCACTTTAGCATTGAAAGTGAAAAGAAAATTTTGACTTCGTTTTTGGATCATTTCCCGGAGCTAAGCCTTTTCTAGTTCTTCTAAATCTAAATTGCGAAGTTTCTTAGATAGAAGCGAGATGACTCCTACTGAGGCGAGACACATAATTCCTCCAAAAATAGCGGAAGGAACTGTTCCCAGAAGCTTTGCCGCCACTCCGGACTCGAATTCACCGATTTCGTTGGATGAACCAATGAAAATAGAATTTACCGCCGCAATTCGTCCTCGCATGTGGTCTGGTGAGGAAAGTTGAACTGCAGAAGTTCGAACCACCATGCTGACACCGTCGAAGGCCCCGGCACAAACAAGAGCAAGAAGTGAGAGCATATAATTGCGACTTACGGCGAAGACTAAAATACAAATTCCAAAGCCTGCCACCGCCCCAAAAAGTTTTTTACCAGCGTTCTTTTTTATTTCTCCCTTAATTAACCAGGCACTCATAAGAAACGAGCCGATGGCCGGAGCAGCTCTTAGAATACCAAGTCCTTCTGGGCCCACAAATAAAACTTCTGCTGCATAAATAGGCAGAAGAGCGGTCACACCACCAAAAAGCACAGAAACCATATCGAGAGTTAATGCGGGAAAAAGAATGGGATGTTTGAAAACAAACTTTGCACCAGACAAAAGCTCTTCTTTAATGGATTTGTTTTTCTCTGGCACATTGGCCGGCGGATTAAAATCGAACAAGTAGAGAGAGACGATAGTAACCAGAAGAAATGTACAAATAATGACCGCGGTCCCTGAAACGCCTAGGAAGCCGTAAAGAACTCCTCCAAGAGCGGGCCCGGACATTCTCGCCGTTTGCATCGCCGAAGACATCCATGCGGATGATTTTGGCAGGAGCACACGAGGGATAATTTTCGGTACGAGAGAAAACATTGATGGTTGAGAAAAGGCCCGTGCACAACCGGTTAAAAAAGAAGAACAGAAAAGAAGAATGACTTGATGAGAGATTGTGACTTCAAAATACGGCAACTGCGAAAGCAGCATGAGTAATCCGGAGGCCAAACTAACGAGAGTGAGTCTTCGGTAAACGACTAATGGACGAGAGCGATCAACAATATATCCTGCAAAAAGGGCGAGACCAAGCGCTGGAACTGCTTCAACAAGGCCAATAAGACCCAGATAAAGAGCGTCCTTTGTTAGTTCATACATCCTCCAACCTAAAACAATGGCCTGCATTTGGACAGCGAGAGTAAAGAAAAAACGGGCGGTCATAAGTTTTTTAAAGTCGGTAGGCATGGCAAGAATTTACCATATGGTGTGAGGCTAGACGACACCTTTTAGACCCTTCATAATTAAATCTCCTTCATATTAGTCATACTGAAAAAGGACGTTTCTATGAAATATCTACTCCTAAGTTTGCTTCTAGTTGCTTGTTCATCAAAGAGAGATCCAAACACACTTGAATTACCTGAGACCATAGCTGAAGCAGTGGATACTGGTTATAGAACACCAGAAAATCGCGAGCGAGATAAGTACCGTCATCCAGTTGAGACCCTGAATTTCTTTGGTCTAAAACCTGAGATGACAGTGGTTGAAGTTGCACCAGGAACAGGATGGTATATGGAGATCCTTGCTCCGTTCTTGGCGAACAAAGGACGCTATATTATGGCCTCACCAGTTGCAGATAAACCATATTTCAAGGCCAATGAAGAAAAGATCAATGCTTGGAAGGCGAAGTTTCCGAACGTTGCTCCAAAAATGGAATCAGCGATTTTCTCTCCACCATCAAAGATTGTTTTCCCGGCAGATGGGACAGCAGATATGGTCCTCACTTTTAGAAACGTTCATAACTGGATGATGGCAAAAGGTGAAGATCAGGCCTTCAATGCTTTTTATAAAGTTTTAAAGCCTGGTGGAGTTCTTGGAGTTGTTGAACACCGCGCTCTACCAACTCAGGAAGATCCTCTTGCTAAAAGCGGTTACGTCAGAGAACAGGACGTGATTGAGATGGCAACGAAAGCAGGATTTAAACTTGTGGCGACTTCTGAGATCAATGCCAATCCAAAAGATACTAAAAATCACCCTGAAGGTGTTTGGACACTTCCTCCAACTCTAAAACTTGGGGATAAGGACCGTGAAAAATACCTTTCAATCGGTGAGAGTGACAGAATGACTTTGAAATTTATAAAACCGAAGAACTAAGGGTACTATGTACCCTTAGCGTTCTTTTCTTTTTCGTGATGTTTTTTAGGCGCGGGCTTTTCATGTTGAACTGATGAAGGCTCGCGAACATCCTTCGGCAAAACTTCTTCTTTCTTAGGAGAAATACCGTTCGGAGAAGTCCAGTGGGCCAGAACTGAAGATGAGAAAAGCATGGCCGAAATAATAATAAGAATTTTCATAAAAATCTCCGTGCTTGATGTGACCGGAGATACATATCGACACTGATTTCAAAAAAATTTAAACCCTCGGAAGCTCAACAATAAATGTAGAGCCTTTATCCAAATCACTCACTAATCGCACGGTTCCACCGTGTTCCTCTATAATTTGTTTATTGATAAATAGACCTAATCCCAGACCACTTACATCTTCTGCTGTATGGGCCCTTTCAAAGCGTTTAAAAACTCTTTCTTGGTCTTCTGGTGCGATTCCTCGACCGAAATCCTGAATTTTCAATACGAGCGATTCATTGGTTTCTTCAAGTGAGACGTGAATGGGTTTTTTATTACCATATCGGATAGCGTTGGTCATGAAGTTGGTGATGACTTGCTCGAATCTTTCAGGGTCAATTTGAGCAAAGATCTCGGTTTGATTATTATAATTCAAATCAATTTGAAGAGATTTTAGCTGATCAGAAAATCTTCCCAGTATTTCTTTGGTAAATTCTGAAAGATTCATTTCCTGCTTACGCAGAGTTAATTTTCCAGTGGAGATGCGTGAAATATCCAGCATATCTTCGACCAGTCTGGTTAGGCGGGCCAACTGTCCATTTGTCCCTTGAAGGAACTTTTTCATCAGTTTTGTTTCTTTGGTATCAATCCCCAAATTATTGATGAGGTCATTCAATACTTCGATTTGAAGGTTTAATGAAGTAATGGGCGTTCTAAGTTCATGAGAAGCGATTGAAATGAAATCATCGCGAAGACGGACAGCACTCTGGAAGTCTTTAAACAGGCGAGCATTATCTATCGCCACTGCCAGATGTCTGCCCAACTCCATGGCTGTTCTGAGATCTCTTTCATCAAATCTTTTACGGTCGGTTGTATTATATAAATTCAAGCATCCAATCGTTCTACCACGAATCTTAAGGGGAACTGCAATGTGAGAGTTGAATCCAATGGCATTCATAAGATCAACGTGCTCTTGTGAGACACAGAAATTTTTCAGCATCTCATCATTCAGCTTATTGGTCAGTAATGGCTTCCCGGTTGTAAGCACTCTGGAAGTCGGCTGGGGAGTCTCAAGGCTCGGAGGATAATCATCAGTCATTTTTTGAATAAGCTTTTCAATGTTTGGATCAAAATGCTTGATGATTATGCGCTTAATGCAATCACCCTCGAGTAGATCTACAGCACAGCCATCTGCAAGAATAGGAATCGAAGAGCTTCCGACCTTTTGAATGATTTCCTCATAGTCCAGTGTCGATATAAGCATGGATTTGATATGGGCCATGAAGACCTGGGTCTCATTTATATCGTGCTGCTCAGTCACATCTTGATGAATGACAACGATTTCTTGAACTTCATCTTGATCATTTTTTAGAGGATAGAGAAGTCCTTTGGCCCATCTGGCGCGAGCATCGTAGACTCCCACCTTGGCCGGATCATAGAGAAACTCAGGGACTGCAACTATTTCACCTTTAAAGGCCCGCTTGATGGTTTCAAGTTGTCCCGCTTCTTCCAAAATTTTATCTTCAAGAAGATTGAAGTCTTTCAAAATATAGTTTTGAACGAACTCTTCGGAGAGTCCCCAGAGTTGGCGATAGGCCGGATTAACTAGAATTGTATGACCGGTTTTCGCTAAAAGCTGAATACTAAGAGGGGATTGCTCAAAAATAGCACGAAATCTTTTCTCTGAGTGTGAGAGGGCATTGTTGAGATCGGCCATGGCTTTATTTAGTTGAGACTTCGTGACGTCCTGGAAAGTAACGATCGCTCCAAGCTTTTTGCCATCCTTGTCTAAGATGGGTTCACCATTACAAACAAATAGCAAAGGTTCCTGGCCTTTCCTGCACACAAAAATTTCTTCGTTTTTTAACGTTTCACCTTTAAAAGCGCGATAAATCGGAATGTCTTCACGACCCATAGGAGTCTTGCGATCAGGGTAGTAAACGTCGTAATGCTCCTGCCAATTTTGAATCGCTTCGGCTGCTTGAGGGCCTCCAAAAAAATCTTGGGCCTTCTGATTCACAAAAATGAGTTCACCTTGTGCATTACAAGCAATGACACCATCGCTGGTGCAGGCAAAAAGTGCCGAGAGAAATTCAGGTTTGTCTAAGAGAGATGACGGTTTTTCCATGAAGGGGAGTATACCGATTTAGAATCTCTTAATAAATTCCTTTTAAAATTTCTTTTGTTCAATTTCACAAATCTTAAGTTCGCTAAGAAATCTTAGTTCCGAACATGGCTGCATAAGTCACTTTTACATGCAGGGAGGAATATGAGAATTGCAGCAGTATTAATGGCCCTTGTTATAGTGGGATGTAAGAGCGGAGGCAGTGACAAAGTCACAACTGATTCGATGACCCAAGTCCAGTATGGCCGTTATACGATATGTGAGAACGATACTGGCAGTAGCGCCAAAAGCATAACCACAGTCACCTCTACCTATCTACAAGAAAAACTAGTCTTCTATGATGGTACAAATTGCGCCACTGGAAACGAAGCTTATGAGCTGAATACGATCTATTCATATAGCAGTATGGGATCAAATAATTATCGAATACGAGTTGAGAGTGCGATGGTCACACCCTATACCTCATATTATGAAGGTGAGTTTGAATGGGCAGGTTTCTGCGGTTCCACAAACTGGAGCGTGAAGGTTCCAAAAAATATTATTGGTGTAGATTGTGAGGGACTTCAGCTAAATGTTGGTGACGAAGGGGATCTTAAAATTGGCATGGCCGGAGCTAATTTAAGAATCGTCAGTAGCGGAAATAGCTTAACTTATACTTCTATGAATGCCATGAACTTCTCTGATAGTAACCAATCTCTACTTAACGGAGACTATGTTTACTATGACGGTACTAATGGAATGTATTTAACGATCGGGGCCCCTAATTACAGCGTGACTTTCTACGATCAATTAACCCGAAAATACTTCATGATCAATGGAACTTTCACAACAACAGGCAACGATGCGACTTTTACAGTGGTGAGTTCTACCTGTCCTGCATATACGAATGGCGAGACTTTTAATATGAAGTATTCTCAATTGGCCGGCTCTCTTGCCCTAAGAGAAAATGGAGATCCAGATTTACTTTTAGAGAAGTTTTTTACGGGCCTGAACAGCTCACATTACATTTCGGCATACCTGGAAAGTGGTTATATAAATGGCTGCTTCTAAATTAGGAAAAAATTAACGTATCAAAGTTCAGGAGGTTAAATCCATACCTCCTGGGCTATATATCCAGTACCTGGGTCACTCTGCCAAAAAGTCATGGCACTCTCTCGAAAAATACTGCCAATTTCTCTTGATAGAAGATTTTCTGCCAACTCTTTGAGACTCAAGCCTTTTTTGATTTTTTAGTGTTAGGCCAGAATTAGGTGCTACCCTCGATCAGTTCCAAAATTTCCAAGTCATTAATTTTAACAAGAGAACGTCAGATGAGTTTGGATTACCAAAAATTAAAGCAGAAACAGGCCGAGGATGGTGGCTTCTGGACATCCTACTCGGACTTGTTCATGGTATTGAGTGTTGTGTTCCTTTTGCTCTATGTGGTGTCTTCACTTCGCAGTGGTACATCTAGTGTACAGAACATGATCGAAAATCAGAAATTGAAAGCAGAGGCCCAGGACTATAAAAAACAGATCCAGGCCTATAATGCTTTGAAAGACGATTATCTCGAGAAGGAAGCCAGCGAAGAAGAGGCCAAGATGTATGAAGAGCTCATGAGTAAGCTCTCTCTACTTCAGGACGAGGCCAACGAAGAGAAGCGTCAGCTTGAGGCCCAAGCTCAAGAGAACGCTGCCAAAGCGCGCGCTCTTAACCAGTACCAGCAGATGGTTCGTAACATCGTGAACACGAACTTACTTTCTAATAAAAAAATTAAGTTCCGTAACGAAGTGATTGAGAAAAAGAACGAATCTATCAAAGAAATGGATTCAACTATCCAGGCCCAGACTCAAGATATTCATCAGAAGGCCCAAGTCATTGCTCAGAACCAGAAGCAAATCGAAAAGCAAGAACGTGAGATCTATGAGAAGCAACAAGTTCTTGATCAGAAGAAGCAACAAGTTGCTATGCTTGAATCTCAGGTAAATGAAAAGGCCCAAACTATTCAGGCCAACCAATCTAAGATCAATGCTCTTAACTCAGACCTTGCTAACAAGATCAAGGAGCTTGAGAAGACAAGTGCCAGTGCCAATACTTCTAAGACAGAGCTTAACCGTAAGATCGCCATCATGAAGCTTCAGAATGCTAAGCAGATTGGCGAACTTCAAAATCAAACTAAGGTCATGAAGGAAAGCGTTGATTCAATCAACCGTGAACTTGCCAATGCTGAAGGTCAGCTGGCAGATGCTCGTGGAAAAATGGCAGAGCAAGAAGCTCTGAAGAAAAAACTTGAAGCTGATATGGCCGCGGCCAATGCTGAACACGCAGCTAAGATGGCCCAAATGCGTAAAAACTTCGATGATAAGATGAACGCTGAACGCGCAGCTCTGGAAAAGCAACTTGAAGGTGAAAAGGCCTCAGCCGCTGAGAAGATGAAGGCACTTGCTGACTTTAAAGATAAGATGGGTAAAGAAAAGGCCGCTCTTGATAAGCAACTTGCATCTCTTAAAGATGAAGTTGGTAAGGCAAAAGGCGAGGCCGACGCTCTTAAAGGCAAACTTGCCGATGCTCAAAAAGAACATGGCCGTTACTTGGCCGCAATTGATCAGCTTAATAAAGACAAGGCCGGTCTGTCTGGGGATTTAAAACGTGCCAACGAAATCGCCAATGCTAAGAAGGCCCTTGCCAAGAAGATTGCTGATAACCTTGCTAAAAACGGTATTAAGGCCGGTGTTGATGGCAAAACGGGTGACGTAACAATTCAATTTGGTGATGAGTACTTTGATACAGGTCGTGCTGATCTAAAACCAAATATGAAAGAAGTGCTTAAAAAATTCGTTCCGACATATTCTAAATCTCTGCTCGAAGACGAGAAAATTGCTAAAGAAATTTCATCCGTTGAAATCGTTGGGTTCTCGTCACCGACATATAAAGGTAAGTACGTAGACCCTCAATCTTTAGCGGACACTGACCGAGCAGCTGTTAGCTACAACCTGGACCTTTCTTATAATCGTGCAAAATCTATCTTCAACTATATGTTCGATAAGAAGAGCATGACCTACCAGCACCAGAAAGACATGTTACCTCTGGTAAAAGTAACAGGCCGTTCGTTCCTTGCTGAAGGTGTTCAAGGTCGTGACATTGCTTCCGGATTAGACATGAAAGACTACTGTGCGAAATATAACTGTGAAAAATCTCAAAAGGTAATCATTCGTTTTAACTTGAAGGACTAATTTAAAATTTTTTTGATGAATTAAGGCGGTACGTATGTTTAGTCAAGATTTAGTTCAAGGTTTAGTAGATGGGGTCGTAGTTTTTGCTACCGATCTTCTGATGCCTGCAATGGCGGTGTTCTTTGTGTTTGCCATTTCTCTCCGTGTATTAATCTATTACACAGTAAAAAGAGAGGACTGGTTTGCGAAGGAGTTTTCTAAACGGGTGAAAAAGTTTATGGACGCTCGTGATGAAAAGGCCGATCAATCTTTCTATGTGATCTGCAAAAGATTGCTTGAGATCACTTACTACGAAGTATTCGAAATCCGCTCAATCATGAAACGCAGAAACCCAGATGCGATCATGACTGTGACCGACAGGGTGTTTCTGGTTCAACAAGGTTCGGCACGAATCGTGACTGATACTCTAAAACAAGTGAAGTATCTTAAATGGGGCGAACGTCCTAAGTTTCTTGAGATTTCAAATACTGTTCTTCGTAACAATCCTTGTTTTAATAAAGTATTTGGTATCGTTCCAGTGTCTGTGTTCAACGATTTCCTTAACACTGTTCCAGGGCTATTCATCGTGGGCGGTATTTTTGGTACCTTCCTCGGGATCATGAAAGCTCTCCCTGAACTTGGTGGTATGAACCTAAGTGATGTTGAAGGTTCAAAGTTGATCATGGACAACTTCCTATTAAAGATCTCGTTCTCAATGTCGACTTCGATCATCGGTATTATCCTTTCTGTGTCTATGAGTCTTGCGAACACTTTCTTCTCTTGTGAAAAAGTGTATATGGAAACTGTAGAACGTCTTGAAAACGAATTTGATACTCTTTGGAACATGAGTTCTTCGAATAAACTCCCTAACGAAGTTTCAAACTTTGAAGCTGAGAGAGATCCTATTGAAGTTCTTTCAGAGGATTTGATTGCCAAGGAACTTAACGTAGAAGTTGGATTTGTGACCCTGGTTAGACCGATCAGTAAATGGTGGGGAAAAATGGGGAAAAACAATTCTCAGCAGAAATACGATGAAATTCCTTCAGCACCAGCTAAGGCGCCCGAGAAAGAAGATAAAGAGGCGGCCTAAGGTTTTGAACCCGGGAGGGTTGCGTGTCATCACTCATCATTAAGATCACCCAGAACGGGTCATCGCAAGAATATCTGTTTAACAAGTTGGGGCCGATTATCATCGGCTCCGACAAACGTTGCGACCTCGTTCTGAACGACGCTCAAATTGAACCAAAGGTTCTTGAAATCAAGGTCAGTGGCGGGAATATTTTCGTTAAGGAAGTAGGCGCCCGTGCTCAAATCTATTTGGATTCGGTCATTCTGCCATTCCGTGAGGAGACCAGATATCACGATGGAAGCTGCCTTACTTTAAAGAACACCAATTATCAGATTCATATTACGAGAAAAGCTGAAGAGGCAATTGAACCTCCTCCTTTCTTTGAGGGCGAATTCAAAGAACGCCTGGATCGCATGAATCTGAAAATTCGCGAACGTGAATTTGAGCTGAAGATCCTTGATGCCTCTCAGGAAAAAAAGAAGAACCAACTTTTAGACATTGAAGATAAATATCATAAACATGCTAATGAAAAGAGTAAGCTTGAAGTTGAAGTAGGTGCCCTTAAGACCCAGAAAGAAATTCTGTCTCAGGAAATTAGAAAAAGCACAGATAAAAACCGCGATGAAGAAGAAAAGATTCTTCAACTTCGCGAGTTCGTAAAACGCCTTGAGAATGAAGAGCGTGGTCTAAAAGACACTATTGTTGCCCAGAACCTAGTTCTGACTAATTTAAAAGATGAAAGAGAAAAGAAAAGTAAGGAAGTAGATCATCAACGTGTCCTGCTTGCGAACCTCCAGTTAGACACAGTTCAACTGGAAGAACAAATTAAAGAATTAAGTATTCAGCATGAGAACCAAGAAAGAGAAATTCAAGACGAGAACCTCAAGGTTCAAAAGGTCCTGACAAATTCTGAGGCGGCCCTTCGAGAGAGCGCTAGAATCCAAAGTCACATGGCCCAGATCATGAAAGAGAAAGCAGTTCTTGATCATGAGGCCAAGGACGTTCAGGATGAAGTCAATAAACTTGAGGCCCAACGTAAAGAGGCCATCTCAAAATTAAACGATCTTAAAGTTCAAATTCATAAAGAAGAAGAACAAGCTCGTAAGATTCAAGAAGAGATCAAAAAAGAAACTGAGGAAGAAAGTAACCTTAAAATCATTAATGGTGAATTGCGGGCCGAACTCGTCAAGGCCGAAGAGAAGTTGTCTCTTAAGAAGAATCAGCTTAATCAACTTGATTTCCAAAACCAGGACGCCGCCAGAAAGCTTTCTACCATAAATTTCGAATTGGAAAGAGCTTCCCTTCGTTTAAAAGAGCTGACTTCAGAAGAGCGTGCGTCTGAGCTTAAGATGCTTGCGATCCGTGAAGACATGCAGAATCTCTCACGTAAGGCCGGAGACGATAAGAAGAATCTATATAAAGAGATAGAAGACGAAAAGACCAAGCTGAGTGTGGAAATCAATGCTCTCCGTGGTCTTATTGAAGAAGGTGAGAGAGAGAAGGCCAAGACTGACGCGGATCACGGACTGTTAAAAATTCAAATTGAAGAATTGCACTCGAAACAGCGCAGTCTGCATAAAGAAAAAGTCGTGCTTGAGGCCCAGGTGGCTGAGCTTCATGTTAATAAAAAGCAGACTGAGACCCAAATTCAGGAATTGAAGGCCGAAACTCTTAAAATGGAGCATGAAAAAGGTCGTGCTCATCGTGAGTTGACTCAGCTACAGATTAAACTCATGGACTGTGAAACTCAGATTAAAGAAAAGCAAGAGGCCGCTCGCATAGAGATGGAAAACTATAAGCGTGATGAACGCTCTAAAATTCTTGCTGAAAAAGAAGTTTATCTGGCCGAAGTAGAGGCCTTTAAACAGAAGTCACTCATTGAAGTGGAGGCCGAATATCGTCGCAAGCAAAATGATATTCATCAGATGAAATATCTTGCTCAGGAACAAGTTGAGCAGATTATAAGTGAGGCCAGAAAGATTGAGGCCGAAATCACTCGTGAGGCCAATCAACGTCTGAAACAGGCGACTCTTGATGCCCAGGAGAGAGAATCGACTTCTCATGATCGAATAAAACAGGCGCAAGAATACTTTAAAGAGAAAGAGGCCGAGGCGGACCAAATCGTCACCAAGGCTCGTATGGAATCACGTGACCTTGTAAAACGCACAGAGATGGAGCTTTTGGATGACCTAGGCAAGCGTAAGCAGAAAGTTAAAAACTTCCTGAAAATGAAACAGGAAAGTGGTCTGATTCATATCAAAAATATGACTGACCAGCATATGGCGAAATTGAGAAGAGACGAGGATAAGAGTCATCAGAAGCTGGAAGATATTAAGCGCAAAGAGCTTAAAAAAATTGCCCGCATGCGTGAAGAGGAGCTTAGTCGTCAAGGTGAACTTAAAGATACTGCCATGAAAGAACTGAAGACTGAAAAAGAAAAAATTCAGCGTCAGATTGCGGATCTTAAAAAACAACAAGAGACCGAGCTTGCGGATAAGAAAAAAACTATGCTCGAGCACATCAATTCAACTAAGTTCAATCAACAAAAGATGTGGGAAGAAGAGCTTAAAAGAGAGAAGGAGCAATTTCAACGAACTAAAAAAGACCGAATCCTTAATGCTACTCAAGCTGTTATGAACGTACTTGTGGCCGAAACCGGATCCCAAGGAGAAAAAGAACAACAAATCAGAGATAAAATTCGTTCAACTCTTGAGATGGCGATTGATGGACAAAATGCCAATGCACTTAAGGAAGTAGAGCAGGTCCTGGACTTTAACCCGATGAAACGTAAAAAAGTCCTTCCCGTTATTAAAAAATATACCTTGAGAGTTGGAATTCCTGCGGCGGTTGCAATTGTTCTCTTGGCAGATATCGGTTCCGTCCGAACTTCGCTGGTGGATGCAACCAAAGAGATCATGAAGCAGCGTAATTCTGCCTCAGAAATGTATGTGAATAAGCAAAAAGATGAATGGAAAGCAAAACATACTTTCAATCCTGAAACAACTCCGGGGTACAAGGGAACATTTGTCGATAACGTTATTTATACGACAGACTTTGAAAAGGTCATGGACAATGAAGAGTTCCAGAATGATTGGATCCTGAAAGTCCACGATTTCATGGTGAAAGATCTTGAGTTGTCTGAGGACGTTGCCATTAACTACATCTCTTCAGAAGGTACATTGATTAAAGAACTTGCGGTCGCTCGTAAAGATCTTCACCCTCAGTTCCTTGATGTTGGAATGAAAAAGTTGACTGATTTGGAAACGACTCATCTTGGTTGGCTCAAAGAGAAGATCCCTGATGCTGTGAAGATGGAAAAATTTTCTGCTTTCAGAAAAGATTATTTTGATAAGTTTTACAGCGAGAAGTATCAAGCGAAACGTGGCGTTGCCACGGAGGCTCCAAAGCCTTAATTCATCAAACGAAAAGCCAGAAGGTATGAGATCCTTCTGGCTTTTTGTTTTTCACCACACTCTTAAATAATTTTCATTAAATATGTTTTTACATGCGAAAGAATTCGCAGGAAACTAACTTTGAAAATTTCTCTTTTAATTAATAAAAATTCATGAACATCGGAGTGTGTGTGAATAAGAAGATTTTGACGACAGTCACTTTATTATCAACTGGTCTTGCTAATGCAGCGACTCTTCAAGGCTTCGATGCGACTGTGTATGGTTTCATCAAAGCAAGTGCGATCTATTCAACTGAGGCAGTAGGAAGTTTTAACAATACAAACATGTCTGCTCCTACTCATGCATTGGTAGATACTGGCGCTAATAGAGAATCACGTCTAAGTTTTCAAACTGCGCAAAGCCGTATTGGCGCAATTTTGAAGAAGGGCGAAAATCTTTCAGGTAAAATCGAACTAGATTTTGTCGACTTCGCGAAGTCATCTCCTACAACTCAGATGAATCCTCGTGTTCGTATTGCTGCAGTTACTTATAGCTGGGGCAATAATAAAGTTATCGTTGGACAGGACTGGGATCTTTTTTCACCTGTGACAGGTTATACCTTCGATATCGTCGGTATGTACTTCAAGGCCGGTAACTCTGGATTCATGAGACAGCAGGCCCAGTACCTTAAAACGATCGGCGATTGGGAGCTTGGTGGTGCAGTTGGTTTAAGTGCAGCCAACCCAAGTGTATCTGATGTTGATACGGAATATGGTAAGGCACCAACATATGCACTAAGACTTACTCGTAAGCTTGAAGCAGGTCGTGTTGGACTTTCTGGTATCTACGGGCGTATTGATCTTTATAACCCAAATGCAACTTCGTCATCAAATCCTTCACCTTTGAATCCAAACGGCAGACACCATGAGTCCTATGGTGCTAACTTCTTCTTTGAGAAAAATATTGGTCTTCTTGGTCTAAAGGCCGAGGCCTACTATGGCCAGAACATGGACAACCTTGGAACTCTAACTCTAAGTCGCGCTGTTAATGGTGTTGATGTTAAAGAATATGGTGGATTCTTATCTGCTCAGTATCAAGTCATTGAAAAGAACTTTGTATTTGGTGGTGTAGGTATTTCTAAGATTGATAATCCGGCAGACATGCAAAACGCAGAGGTAGCAACGACTCCGGCAACTCCTCCAAGTAATCTTTTAAGCAGTAACTCTGTTTTAAGGATTGGTTGGGAATACAGAGTTACTGAAGATTTCTCTTGGATTTCAGAACTTTCTCGCTTTGCCACAGACACAAAAGTCACCGACAACAACTACAATTATGCCGCAGCTGATGTGATCGAAACAGGTGTTCAACTAAGATTCTAATTTCAACGCTGGCCCCCGTGTCCTGGGGGCCACGTCTCTGTTAAATTAACTTCATGCTGAAAAACTCAAAAAAAATCGTCGAAAAATTAATTGGTCCCGTCACAGTAGGTTCTCTCCTTAAGGGCTATCGCATGACCCATGAGTTGACTCTCGATGAGATGAGTAAAAAACTAAAGGTCACAAAGCCCATGCTTCAAAGAATTGAAGCGGGAAGACATCATTTAACTTTAAAAGAAGTCGTCTCAATCACTAAAAAACTGGATGAACCAAAACACGTTTATGCCCGCGTCTGGTGCGAAGAGCAGGCCCGTTTGGTTGGACTTGATTTCGATGACCTTATGAAAGTCATCTAGGCTTTAGATAAGATTGCTTTGACTGGTTTCCATTCTTCCAATTAAAACTCTTGGGACTAAACCCAAGGGGCAATCATGAAAATTCTGAGTTTTGTTTTCCTCGGTCTTATTTCTTTATCGGCCTTCGCCGATCGACAACCTTTCATTACCAAAGTCAGTTCAACAGGTTTTATGCCTGTCGAATGGTCTCGTTCCGATAAATGTGAAGTCTTTGATACTGAAGTCTTACTAACTCGCACTTATGGCCGAACTTCTGTTCAATATATGTTTCCATTCTCGAGCGAAGAATCGTTGAATGAACTAATCGAGAAGGCCCAATCTGAGAGAATTAAATTGGAGGACAATTACATGTGTGATGGTCCTTCAACAGTGATAAAAGCGAGATTTGTGGTAGAGGGAAGTGAAGAGGCAGCGGAAGTTCTTCTTTATTCAACCGGTGGTTGTGGGTCGCCTAAGAAAGTTAGAGTTGGTCCTTATTCATCGGCCCTGGTTGATATAGCGAGTACTTTCTGTCCAACGACTCATTAGAAAATAAAAAGGCCGGGATTCCCCGGCCTTAAAGAGATACTTGAACTTCTTAGATCATTTTACGAGCAAGATCTCTCATCAAGTAACCAACTGCGTATGGTACTGAATATTTACGAGTAGGCGTTCTATTAGCTGAGTGTTTAAAACCAAGCTTGTGCAACCATTCGTGAGTCATATTAGTCGTAACTTCCGCTGAATTATTTTTGTCAAGGAACTTACTGTTCATCCAAATTTTAATTACTGATGGCATCGTATAACCAACCACAACGTTATTGGCGTGATATACTTCTAGCTTTAAATCCATTGCGTTGTTATTGCCTGGATTTAGCTTCTCAGAGCCTTCTAGGATCTTCTGGTAGATTTCTGCATTACTTAGGCCGCCAGCATCTACGAAACCTTTTTTACCATTGTATGAATGGTTGAGAATGCCGTTTTTAAATTCGTCTGTTGCAATGACTTTCTTAATTAGTTCAGCTGCTTCAAGAACTTTTGCTTCTTGATCAGCATCAAAATTTTCTAATTCTACATTTACTTCGAAATTATTTGCGGCCGTAGGTACGGCAGCATCTGTTGAAATTTCGTTAGCTGAAACCGGAGTAGCTGAGCCATTTGAACCACTAGAACTACCGCCGCCTCCGCCGCCTCCACATGAAGCCAGGGACAATAATAGAAATAGTGATAGAAAAGCTTTTGTCATAGTTACCTCTTTTTTTAGTTACAAAATTCTTTGTCGTGAATCTGTAGATAAACACAAGATGGGACCCATGTTGGCCGGCGCAACCCTTCTTTTCAACATTAAATTTTGGTGGATAAACCCATGATTTTGAGAGTGAAAAATTAAGATTGGGTCATCATGCTACGAGCCCGATTTAATCGAGAATTTTTTGAAAAAAAGAAATAACTGAAATCACATTTTATCTGATGAATACATTTCTTCTTCAACCTTAGTGAAAAATAAAAAGGTCATATAAATTTGCCCCAATCTAAAATCTCCATTCTTCTTTGCGTTGACTATTCACAATGTAATGAATGAGTGGATGGAAGAGATATTTAACGAACTTACATTCCGTTTTGTTTTTCTCTGGAAAAGACATTATTGTTTCAAAAAAATGTGGAGAAATGATGGAATTACAAAAAAAGCACATCAAGCGGACCTTTTTGACTCTAATTGACCCGGTGCAAACCCTCGATTCGCTTGAAAGCCTGCGGTCCATTAGGTACTGTATCCTGACAAAAAAGTGAGGACATTTATGAAACTTCTTGAAGGCAAGAAAGCCCTTATCCTAGGTCTAGCGAATGACCGCTCTATCGCCTGGGGAATTACAAAAGCATTTAAAGAACAAGGAGCATCTATTGCTCTTTCTTATATGAACGACGCCATTAAAAAGCGCGTTGAACCTCTTGCTCAGGAAATTGGTGCAGACTTTATCTTTGAAATGGATGTGACGAACGATGCTCATTATCCATCTATGAGAGAAGCCGTAGAAAAGAACTGGGGTAAGTTCGACATTATTGTTCATTCACTAGCATTTGCCGACAAAGAAGATCTGTCGCGTGAATTCCTTCACACTAGCCGCAAAGGTTTTGCGATGGCCTGTGATATCTCAGCTTTCTCACTCGTAGGTGTGACTGATGCACTTCATGATCTAATGAATGACAACGGTTCGATCATCAGCATGACTTATTACGGTTCTCAGAAAGTAGTGAAGAACTACAACGTAATGGGTGTGGCGAAAGCGGCCCTTGAAGCATCGACTCGTTACCTGGCCTACGATTTAGGTCCTCGTGGTATTAAAGTAAACTGTATCTCAGCGGGTCCAATCAAGACTCTTGCTGCTTCTGGTATCTCTGGTTTCAGAGGTCTTCTTTCTCAGGTTGAAGAAATTGCTCCGATGAAGAAGAACGTTACTCCTGAAGACTGCGGTGGTGCCGCTGTTTATCTGGCATCTCACCTTTCAGGTGGAGTGACTGGCCAGGTACTTTACGTTGATTCAGGGTTAAATATCCTCGGCGGTTTCTAAGTGTTCGACCTCGAACATTTGAAGAAAATGAGAGAGGGGGTCCAACTCTTCAATGAGCAAAAATATTGGGAATGCCATGAAGCTCTTGAGGACGTCTGGATGGAGGATCGTCAGGATCCTGCAAGGAACGTCTACTGGGCGGTCATTCAAGTGGCCGCCGCCTGTATCCACTATCGCGATTCAAATCTTATTGGTGCCCGAGGCATGATTCATAAAGCGAAAGAAAAGTTTCGCCGTTGCCGAGATCAACATATACTAACAGATGTAGTATTTAAGTTCCTTGATTGGCAGGAATTGGAAGACATCGTGATGAAGATCCCAGAGGGGACCAGTTCAACTCTTCAAGACTTTGCCAATTTGTACGAGTTTCGTTTTAAGCATTATCCAGAAGAAGGAAAACTATGAAAGGTATTTTGAAAGCGTTCCCTATGGCCTTTAAGATGATTCTTACAGACCCTGTGAATTTTGTTCTTTCAATCTTTCCTACTGTTATAGCCCTTGCTCTTTATATTTTCACGATTGTTTCCGCATATAGAAACTCCGACCGATTAGTTGCTTTCTTTCGTGGTTATATCTATACATCAGACCAGGCCACTTTCCTTGCCACACTCGTGACAGGAATTCTCATGATCTTTATTTTCTTTGTCATGAGTTGGACCTTTGTGATTGTGGTTGGGATCATTGCCGCTCCATTTAATTCTCTTCTCAGTAGTCGAATTGAAACAAAGCTTGTTCAGAAAGTGTATATGGATGAAGATCAGTCTAAGGCACTTGAGCAAGTGAAGATGTCGATGGGACAGACCTTTAAGAATGAAGCAAAGAAGCTTGTTTTTATCGGTATCGTGGCAGTAATGGCATTCCTTCTGAATCTTTTCCCATTGTTTTATCCACTAGGTGTTTTTCTTGTTGCAACACTCGTCGCAGTTCAGTTCGTAGACTATTCTTGGTCACGCCGAAATATGCATTTTGGAGAGTGCTTTAAAGATGTTTTGAAAAACATCATTCCATATTCGATCTCGGGCGCCATTTTTCTTCTTCTTGTAGCAATTCCAATCGTGAATGCTTTCATTCCCGCACTTGCGACCAGCTACTTCACTGTTCTGTTCTTATATCGTCAAAAGAAAATTGAACTCGCTCCTTAAGGCGATACAAGTAAGGACTTACTTCCAGCATATCGCGGTCCCAATGACCTAGATTTGCGGCAGCTCGATAACTTGATTCCAAAAAGCTCATCAATGTGGCCGCTGGCTCAAGTGAAGTTCTCACAGTTTCATAAGGCAAAACAAACTCATGCAGATCTTGATTATAGATCGCCTCTGGCGGCATGATCTTGGCCTTTGAAAAACGATCAGGTTCTGGATAAGCATAACTATAAAAGGCAGCATGAGGATACATGGCATTGCCGGGCCAAAAACCACAACTCATCTCCTCATGTGAATAGGCCTCTCTGACAACATCATTCGAGAGGTGAGGGATACCGCCCGGGTGCTCAGGAGCACGTCGTCCAGAGAAACGAGTGATTGCTAGATCAAAACTTCCCCAGAAAAAATGAACTGGACTACTTTTTCCTACGAAGTCTGTTCTAAATTTCTGGAAGATATTATTGACTCTCACGAGCACTTGGAAAAATTCATGAGCATGAAGAGGGTTATAGGTTCGGTGAACCGTATCTTCAGCAAAAGGAATGCCGTCTTCCACTTCATTTGGGACCGGATCAAAATTAGGTTCTACATCCATGATCTTCAACGCCTCAAGGAAACGTTCATAGAAAGAGGCCACAGTTTCATTCTGTAACAGCAGCACAAAACTTTTGCCCAAGCTGTCCTGAAAGATTAGTTGGTGATCATGAAAATCAAAATCAACCGTAAGACTTCTTTGTCCTAAGGGGATGGCCGAAGTGGAGAGTCCTCTTGAGGTCACATAAAGAGTTGTGTTCCAAGAGTGATTACACCAAGGAGATTTACAGAGTCTGAGCTTACCCACAATCTGGGTCCAACGGTGAAGGGTCTCATAAGTGTCTTTCCATTCAGAATACTCAAGTGTTGGCCATGTTAAATTCATCATAAATACTCCTTGGCTGCTTGAAGTTTAAGCCACTTATCCCGGAAAAAAAGGTGCAAGAGCCTTGAGAGTTGCGTCTATTCTGCCGATAATGATCTCATGGAAAATTCACCTGAAGTTGATGAACCAAAAGTCATAGCGATTAAGCTGCCCTTTGATCTCACGGAGCGCATCTTGAGTTTTCCATTTCTCCACGCGATTCGTGAAAGATATCCGAAAGCTGATTTGCATTTCATCACACCAAAGAAAGAAATAGAGGTCTTAAATCTTCTTCCTTTCTCGGCCTATTATCATGAGTTTGATGAAGATGAGATTTCTAATGTGTTTGACGTCCATCGTTACTGTGCAAACGCAAAAATTTATAATGTTGATCTATTTATTTCGCTCACCAACTCTTTCGCTGATGCCTGCCTGGGACTTGGATTAAGGGCGAAAAAAAGAGTGGGTTTTTCAGACAACTGGAAAACTCTTGTTCTGACTCATAAAACTCCACGTCCTGTTGGTCATCACTTGGTGGAGGATCATTTTGCTCTTTTTAAAGAATTGATAGGAGAGAATGTAAGCACAAAATTACGAGTGATGTCTCGTGATCTCACTCCCATTGTCCCAGAATGGGACTCACTTCCTTATATTGCGATTGATCTTTATCCCCTAAGAAATGCCGTCATTGAACCGGAATGGATTCAGCTTATTTCTCAGTTTGAGAATCAACGAATTGTTTTCTTTTCATCGGATGAGGCGGTAAAGGTCCAGATGTTGATGGATCACTTTCTGGCGAGTCTTCCAAAGAAGAACCTTTACGTTAATTTCGTCTATAAAAACTGGATTGATTTAGGACGTATGCTTGCTTTTGCCAAAGGCGTGATAGGTTATGCCGGCCCTGCACCCGCTCTTTCGGCCTATGTGGGTTCGAAGACTCTCATTCTTTATGAGAACCAAGATCCTCAGCGAACAGGCCCTTTTTACTTTTTAGCAGATGTGGCGGTGATGGGTGTGAATAATCCCACACTCGTAAACTCGACCCGTAATTCAGGTTCGTTAAGAGAACGAGTCACTTTTGATATGATGGAAGTGGCGAAGAAGGCCTTCGATTTTTTTAAGCTATAGGTTTTCGTCGGCCGGTTCAGAAAAGCGCTTATCTTTACTAAAAATGAAATTCACATTTCTACCATTGTCTCGAGAAATCACGAAATAACCCAAATTCGTATAGGCGAAACAAGTGGTTGATTGAGTAAGATCGGCCACAATGGAAGAGCATACCGGAAACACTTTAATCGCGACTTCATTTGGCTTACAAAGCAGTTTTGCATTCACTAGAGTAAGGAGTGCGATCTTGGCGCTTTCTGCGTCCATGGTTTCTTTACCATCGTTCCATTCATCTTTTGTGAGTTGATGAAGACCTGAGTGGCGATTATAAGGCATGAGCTTATCAAGACAGGTCATTTCCTGAGCAAACGCTTGGGTAGCATGGAGAACAAAAACTGTGATTAGAATTAAAAGTTTCTTCATGTTTTGACCTTTTTTATTAAGTTTAACATGAAGTGGGGTAGGGGCGAGTGAGCAAAACTTGCTCTGACTCGCCGCCTTAATTATAGAAAACTATCGAGAATCTGGTTGAGGGACTGAAGCTTGTCTTGGAAAAGTTTGGCCTTCTCTTGAACTTCCGCACGAACTTCTTCAGGGGCATTGGCCATGAAGTTTTGGTTATTGAGCTTAGATTCGACCTTCTTATACTCGTTCTGCGTCTTCTCCATGTCCTTCTTAATACGATTCACTTGCTCGTTAAGATCAATGATCCCTTCAAGTGGAACGAAGATCTCAGTATGAGTCGTAGCAAGAGAAGCGGACTTCTTAGGTTTCTCCTGTGCCTTGTTACGAATTGTTCCTGACTTCACGTTCGCAAGATCTTTTAAGAAGTGACGAGACTCATAAACGAACTTCGCCAATTTCTTATCGTCTGTGAAAAGCTTCACATCAATTTCATCTTTCGGTTTCATGTTTACAGAAGAGCGAATGTTACGGATACCAGTAGTGATATCAATAAACTTGTTCATCATCTCCTGAACTTCAGCATTCTCGAGTGATTTATCAAACTCTACATACTCTTGAGTCGCAACCATTGTCTTGTCATCAAGATAAGACCAGATTTCCTCAGTGATGAAAGGAACGATCGGATGAAGAAGGTTCACGATCTTTTTGAAGCAGTACTTAAGCATGGTCGCGCGGATGATTTTCGCTTTTTCGTCTTCACCGTAAAGGATGTTTTTCGAAAGCTCGATGTACCAAGAACAGAATTTGTCATACACGAAGGCATAGATCGCCGCTGAAGCATCATCAAAACGATACACATCAAGTGATTCGTTCATTTGCTTCGCGACCGTATTTAGCTCAGCAAGAATCCATTTATCGTGAAGGTGCCACTCAGATTTAACTGGTAGCTCATCTTTTGCCTTATCCAGGAACGGATAAACGAAACGGAAAGCGTTCCAAAGTTTATTCACGAAGTTTCGGTAACCTTCAATTCTTTCCGGATCAAGGTTGAGGTCACGGTTGTAACCAGAGCCAGCGGCAAGAGTGAATCTCATGGCATCAGCACCATATTGTTTCACCATGTCCAGCGGGTCAATACCGTTACCGAGAGACTTACTCATCTTACGGCCTTGCTTATCGCGAACGATAGCGTGGATGTAAGTGTGTTTGAATGGAGCTTTACCAGTTACCTTCATTCCCATCATCATCATACGAGCGACCCAGAAGAAGATGATGTCGAAGCCTGTGATGAGAGTTTCATTTGGATAAAACTTATCAAAGCCCTTTTCTTCCATTGCTTTTTCATCTGGCCAGCCCAGAGTTGAAAGTGGCCATAGACCTGAAGAGAACCAAGTATCAAGAACGTCTGGGTCTTGGAAAATATCAGTGTCTTTACACTCAATACAATGAGTAGGAGTTTCTTCCGCTGCCCATTGAGTCTCACAATGACGGCAGTAATAAACCGGGATCTGGTGACCCCACCACAGCTGACGTGAGATACACCAGTCTTTTGGATTACGAAGCCAAGCAAAGTACGTGTTCTCCCAACCTTTCGGGAAGAAAGTCATGTCACCTTGTTCTACTGCTTCAACTGCCACGCGGGCCATTTCAGTTGTATTCAGGAACCACTGTTTTGAAACCATAGGTTCTACGATTTCATCCGAGCGCTCACCGTGACCAACCGGATGAACGTGGTCTTTCTTTTCAATGAGTGAACCAAGTTCAGTTAGAATACGCTCAACTTCAGCACGAGCGTCTTTAGGCTTCATGCCTTCGATTTCAGGAGCGTTCTTATTGAATGAGCCGTCTTTATTAAGAATGTTGATAATGGGAAGACCGTTACGCTTACCAATTTCAAAGTCATTGAAGTCGTGGCCTGGAGTCACTTTTAAGCAACCAGTACCTTTTTCAATATCAACGTGCTCGTCACCAATAATAGGAACTTCGCGGTTACAAATAGGAACGATGGCGGTTTTGCCAATAAGATCCTTAAAGCGTTCGTCATTTGGATTAACCGCAACTGCAGTGTCCGCAAAAATAGTTTCCGGACGAGTTGTTGCGATTACAAGTTCCATATCAGGGTCTTCTTTTACTTTATATTTTAAGTAATAGAAGAAACCTTTTACTTCTTTATGTTCAACCTCTGCATCTGAAATCGCAGATTGAAGAACAGGGTCCCAGTTAACGATGTAGTCAGATTGATAAATCAGACCCTCGTTATAAAGCATAACGAAGAACTTCTTTACTGCCTTATTAGGAATGTCATCAAGTGTGAAAGTCGAGTAGTCCCAGTCACATGAAACACCCATTTTCTTTTGTTGATTAACAATTTCAGAACCGTACTGCTCTTTCCATGCCCAAATGCGCTTCGTGAATTCTTCACGGCCAAGGTCATGACGGTTTTTCTTTTCTTGTTTCCAGATAAGTTTTTCAACCACTGCCTGGGTTGAAATACCGGCGTGGTCAGTTCCAGGAATCCAAAGTGTCTCAAAACCCTTCATGCGCTTATAGCGAATAAGGGCATCTTGAGTTGTTGCATCGAGAGCGTGACCCATGTGAAGCTTACCAGTAACGTTCGGAGGAGGCATAAGAACAGTGAACGTTTTCTTCTGCTTTCCAGGAACTGGCTTAAACACTTTTTTATCAAGCCACTTCTGGTACCACTTATCTTCTGCCCCTTGAGGGTCAAATGTCTTTGGGAGGTCGTTTTGAATTTCCATACGGGATCCTTATTAAAAATCGGTCAGAGTCTTGGTCGTTTCTGTTCTAGTTGCCACTTCTTTCACTTTAATGTCGGTCTCGGTGACCATCACGATGTGGGTGAAGTTCTTTTTGTCTGAATAGTTAAAAATTTTCTTCGGCTTGTTTTCTCCGAACATCAATTCAACTTTCTTATTTTGCGAACGCAGTTTGTTTGCGATTTGCATCGCCGTCTTTTCGCCTTCAGGAGTAAAGTAGGCCACAAGATAGTCGATTGTTGGTTTTGAGAAATCACCAATGAGTTTATGAGCAGTTAAAAAATCAGTCAGCGGTACTTCGCCCAGACCGATACCTACGCCTTCAAGGGCCGGCTCATTAAAGATCTGAAGAAGATTAGCGTATGCTCCACCACCGGCCACTGCACGACGGTTGTCAGGGTGCTTGTCAAAGATTTCGAATACGACACCTGTGTAGTAATCCAATCCACGAACAATTGATGGATCGAATTTCACGTATTCGCTTAGTCCTTGTTCTTTGAATTTATCGAAAAGAGAAATTATTGGAGTCACGTGCTTTTCAATCACGTGGTCGCCAATGCTTTCAACTCCGGCCATTTTCTGCATGAAAACTTCTGACAACGTTGTTTCAGAGAAATATTTTGAAACATATGTTTTCACTTCATCAATGGAAGTGATTCCTACGAATTCTTCAAAAATTTTGGCCTTGGTTTCATCTGGAGTAATGGTTCTAACTTCAGCGGCGAATTTGTCGGCTGGCATTTTGTTTTTCTTATCCACAAGCTTATAAAGCTTATGAGTAAGTGCTGGTTCTAGACCAATCAGCCCTTCGAACACTAAATCAACAAAACGACGGTCATTCACCAGAACTTCAAAGTGTTCTGAAGTTGCGCCAAAACTTTTCATGATGGAAACCGCGAGTTGAATAATTTCAACTTCACCATATTGGCCAGCACCGAAAATATCGGCATTGTATTGCCAGAACTCACGAAGACGACCTTTCTGAGGCTTTTCGTATCTCATGAGATTTGGAATCGCGTACCAACGAATGGGTTTAGCAATTTCACGGTGAACCTGAGCGGCCATACGGGCCACAGTTGGTGTCATCTCAGGACGAATGGCGACTTTACGTTCACCACGATCAACGAATGAATAAATTTGTTCGTTGATAAGTTCTTCGCCAGACTTGGCGAGATAAAGTTCGACTTCTTCAAGAAGTGGTCCATCATATGGTTCATAAGCAAATAGCTCAGAAACTTCCGCCATTTTTTGGAAGATATAATTTCTAAGTCTCATCTCTTTCGGAAAAAAATCCCGAGTTCCACGATATGGGGATTTTGTGAGTGCCATACATGTCCTTTGTGAGCGGTGAGGCACCCATATTATACACTTTTGAGAGCGATGACTAATAGTGTTATGGGATTTTCTTGTTCAACTCTTCGTTGATCTCATCGGAGAGAGGACTTAGGTCTTCCGGAGTCACTTCCTGGACCTGTTTTGTCGCTTCGGTCTTCTCTTTTTCGGACTCTTCTTTGAGGGTTAGAGGGACTTCATTCTGCTGCATTCGCTTAATATCTTCCGGATGAAGTTCCAGGAGCTTCTGAGGGATATTGAAAATGGTAATTTTTGTGTTGCTGGTGGCAGTGGAAGCGTAACGCTTAAAGAGCAATGAACGCTCATTTAGACGACGTAAAATGACCCATGAAACTTCTTTGCTAAGATTATTAAATTCAGGGGCTGTCAGACTGTCCATGCGATCAATCCAGGGCATGAGGTAGGTCAAGTAACGGGCAAATCTTTGGGCCTCGACTTTTTTGGCCCCGTCGAATTGATTAGGATTAAAACTCTTGGCGCTGATAAGGCCCATGTCTCGACGAAAGCGAAGTTCCGCTAAGATGGAGCGCCAAATCCACTGAGAAAATTGATTAAGATACTTTTCTTTGTTTTTAAAATCTTCTTCCAGTCGGTCAAGGAGAAGGAGAGTCATATCGAACTGACGAACTTTTTTAAACTTGTATTCCAAGACGTTTTTAATGACTTCAGACTTCATTAAAAGGAAAATATGTTCTTTCTGAAGCTGTCCCAGATTTTCATCCAGCTCTTTACAGATTCCCACCATTTGAATTTTTTCGGCCGGGGTTTTAATTCCCATTTTGAGAGAATTAAATAAATGAGTGAACTCGAGGGGCACGCGGTCTGACATGGCCGTAAAGTCCTTATCAAAGGCAAGGGCACTTAAAGGCAAAACGAGAATGAGAAGTAGGAGTTTAGAGATCAAGCTGTAGCTCCTCTCGGGTCGGTACCGCTTTTAAGATGTCTTCTCCGAGATTGAATTTCCCTTCAAGAACAAAGAACTCCCCACGAAGAGGAATAAGAACTCTTCCATCCATCTCTAAAAGTTGGGCCACGTTTTTAAGTTCTGACCTGATCTCAATGTCCTGAGTTTTTAGGTTCAGGCGAACCGCTTCGGTTGTGCGGTAGTTAATCTGCTTGTCTTGAGTCATGGTTTTAATAAAGTAAATAAACTCAGGCAAACAAACCATATTACCCAGATCTTGTTCCACTGAACTATAGAGAGTGGTGTAACTTGTCCCTTTCATCTCACCAGAAAATTTTAGGATCTTACTTCCGCGGCTCACACCTTCATAAGGAAACTCACCGACCGCAAGGTAGCCTTCTTGCTGGCACATTTCCAATCGGGTCGCACTCTGAGGACTGCGGTAAATGATGTTACTTTTTTGAGAAATCAAATCATAGGCGATCAGAGCACTGTAACCATTCTCATTAATATCGGTGTAGATCACCGTACTTGAACTCACCATCTCCACTTCGGGAAGGAAGAAGGGATTGGCCTTCTTAGAAAGACGAATATCGTATTTCTTTTGAGTCACAAGATTCTGGATATGTAGAACTTTCTCAACTGGATTAAAATAAGAGATCCACTCATCTTTAAGATGAAGTTTACTGTTTCGGCCAAATCCAACATCGCGAGTGGTCGTGTTTCCGAAATCAACCACCATGATCCGATTGTTTTTGAGAAAATTATATTCGTCATGGGCGTTAGGAATGGATTCAATCGCCAGGCGTTGCTTAAATCTCGATGATCTCACTAAATAATCATTGGAAGAGGCCTCAGAAATAAAATCCAGGCTTCGGAAGCTACTGACCATGCCGAGGACGCCAGGTTTTTTTTGAACGTATGCATAACGCCCATCCATGCTGATGAATCGCAAGGTCTCGGGAGAGTGCTTCGTTAAGAAACGTGGGAGTTCCGCGGCCTCGAGAGTAAAAAATAAAAAGAATAAACTAATCCAGGCCATACATTGTCCAGAGTTTTAAAGGGTGTAAGCGCTGATAACTTTTTACTCCGGAGTAAATGCTACTCCAGCTGATGAGACGAGGGGCCTGCAGAGAATCTAGCGCCGTTCGAACGACGAAGACCGTGTTACCTTTTTCGGCCATGATTCCATTAATGATAAACGGCATTGGAGAGCATTGGTTAATCGAATGTACCTTGAAGAACGATGGAAGAATGTCTTCTGCACAGCCGATACCATGAATAATGCCACTCTTACTTTTTTTGAAATAGTTTTGAATGCTCGACAAATTGTTCATGATTCGACCGGTTTTCTTAAAATCTCTGGTCAGAAGTGAGTTTTGCGAGAATCTTTCGTCTCTTACAGTGAGAGGAAAGTAGGCCATGTTCACGCGGTTTTTGATCTTGATGAAATCAATGGCGCGGTCATTAAAAAGAATTTTGTGCTTACACTGAGAGATAAAACACTTATCTCTTTCATAAATAATATAACAACCAGATTTATACTGAAGAAGAAGCGGGTTATATTCCTGAGAATCTACCATCTCACAACCAACTGCCGGGTCAGCACCACGAGTATTTTGGAGGATCTTCGCCACCACGCTGGTGTAAGATTCTGGTTGATTGTTGTACTTACCAAAGAAAGTTTTAAAACAAACTTCACGTGAATTTATTTGATCATCGTAGCATGCCTCTAACTTCCAGTTCTCTTCATTGTCGAAGTTCTTATTAAAGTTAAAAGTCGTTGCGGCAGAAATTGCTGTACAGGGACCATTGGCCGTCTTGATTCCATTAGGAGTGAAGAAATTAATCAATCTCCCCATCTGAGTCACAATCAGTTGATCACTGTTGCCTGGACAATCTTTGTATTCAGCAGAAAGAGAAGAGAAGTTAAGCGCAGTTGATAGCTGATCACATTCTGGTTGAGGGCGCAGACCAGAGTTTGTCCCGGCCGGATAAAGACACAGGTCGTTTTCTTTTTTGAGACGAGCAAGGCACACATTGTACTGAGTAGGCGAAAGGGCCGGTGTTCCGGTCACGAAACGGCAGATATCTTCAGCGTACGTCTTACTTTCATATCCCGCAGAGACCTTCGTCCAAAATGAGACATTCAGGAACTCATCGCAAAAAAGCTCTTCATCATCAAGATGCTTACAAACATTTTCAATATAGTCTTTTTGAACCAGGCTTTGCTTTTCTTCCAGGATCTTCGCGACCGCACGACGTTGAGTCAGGTCCTTAGGATCACCAAGGCCAAGCCGGGCCTCTTTTGTATATTCGTAAATCTGGCATAGAAATGGGGTCTTGGGATTATTGACCCATCCTAGATGGATATTTCGGCATTGCTCGCGGCCGGATGGAATTTCAAAGAGCGTGCTTTGAAGGGCCTCATTCAGGGTCTTAATCTGAAAGAGAGAAATCATTTTTTGGGTGTCAGGACATTCCTGATTGACCACTTTATTTAAAAAGTCTTTCTTGTTGATGATGGCCGATTGGCGGACGTCTTTGTCCACATACGTCATGAGGACGTTCTTAATTTTACCTTCTGAGCTTCTAAGAAGATCGGTCAAAACTGCTTCATAGAAACGACACTTGTCCGTGGAGGCCATACGAAGATAACCCGGATCAGAGTGAAGAATAATGGAATTTAAGAAGTCTGGCTCCAGCTCAAGCCCGGTCACTGACTTTGAAGAATCGAAGACCCTTCCGTTCTTGATGAGATCATCTGAACGTTTTTTAAATTTGTCGTTATCGACCTGAATCAGTTTTTCAAAGGTCTGGATGATTCCTGGATATTCGACTTTTTTTGGAGTTTCGAGGGGAGCGTTTTGTGCGTATGAAGAAAGGCACAGTCCAGAAAGGACTGTGCCCAGTAATGTTTTAGAGAGCTGACTTGGCCAAAATCGAGGCGACATCTTCAACTTGGAGATTCTCCGTTGTACTTATGTGTCCCTTAGAGGAGTTGAAGTTAATCATACAATATGAGCACGATGTGGCAAGTTTTGGTGCCTTGGTATCACCAATTTGTTCAAGGCGGTTTTCAGCAAGGTGTTTACCTTCTGGAAGCTCGTACCACATGTTACCGCCACCCATTCCACAACAAAGGGCCTTATCTTTGTTTTTCTCCATCTCGATGAGTTTTACACCTGGGATAGAAGTTAGAATGTCTCTTGGAGCATTGTATTCGCCATGGTGACGACCAAGATAACAAGGATCGTGGAACGTAAGTTCGTCTGCCACGTTCTTAAGGGCCTTAAGTTTGCCAGAACGTAGTAGTTCAGAAAGAAGTTCAGTGTGGTGAACCGTTTCAAACTGGCCGTCATCGAACTTCGCGTACTCTTTACCAATTGTGTGTAAACAGTGAGGGCAATGAGTTACGACTTTACCAAATTCGTACTGTCTCATGTTGGCGATGTTTTCAATCGCGATCTCATAGAATGAGTACTCATCACCGAAGCGACGTACAGGATCTCCATTACATTTCTCAGTTTTCCCCATCACTGCGAACGATACTCCGGCCTTTTTAAGAAGGTTTACTGTATCTTTCACAACTTTCTGGTTTGAACCGTCGTAAGAGCCGGCACATCCAACATAATAGAGGTAATCAACTTTTTTACCGGCCTCGATAACTGGAACATCCATTCCTTGGGCCCAGTTGAAACGATCGTCTTGAGAGATACCCCAAGGGTTACCGTTCTTTTTGATTTTGTTAACTGCATCGGCCGCTGCAGGAGGAAGGTCACCCAACGTCAGGGCCTTGTAACGTTTAAGATCCATGATCACTTGAACGTGTTCAATGCTGGCCGGACATTCTTCCATACAAGCACCACAAGTCGTACATGAATCAAGTTCATTTGAAGCGTATAGCGGATTGTCGCCCCAAAGCTCTACGTCTTGTCCAGGATTGTTGAACATAACGTCACGAACTTTAGTCACGATGAGTTTTGGATCAAGTGGTTTGTCAGCAAGGTTTGCCGGACAAACTTGAGTACAACGACCACACTCCACACAAGCTAGAGTGTCTAGTTTCTCTTTAAGAGTCATTTCTGAAGTTTTACCAAGACCAAAGGTCTCGGCATTTTCGTTGGCAAAATCCATTGGATTCAGAACAGCGCCACGACGGTATGGAGTCATGAGAGCGTTGAATGGAAGAACCAAGATATGGAAAAACTTAGAGTGAGTTAGACTTGCCACAAATGCCATCGTGTTTAGCATGTGAAGCATCCAAAGTGTTTTATATGATCCTGCTAGTACTTCTTGCGAAAGACCAAGTGAACCAACCATGGCGGCGAAAGTGTAACCAATTGGAGACCAGAAACGTTCGCCTTCTGGCATATTTGTTACATAAATTCTGATGGCCTCAAGTAAGTAACCAATCACGACCAGAGCGATTAGCATTCCATACATGAATTTTTCTTGATTCGGACGAGTAGCAGATAGGAATTTTCTCTTCACTACATAACGGCGGTAGTAAGCAAGACCAACACCTAGAAGTACAAAAAGACCACCGATATCGGCAAGGAAAGATACGACGATATAAGTTGTGCCTTTAAAAACTTTGAAAGGAGTATCGGCATGAATCGCAACAAGTTCAGTGGCGATGAAGAGAGTTAAGAACCCCCAGAAAATCATCGAGTGAAAAATGTTAACGAAAGAATCACGAGGAACCTTACCTTGGAAGAAAATCGTTTTGAGGAAACCCTCAAGATTTAATTTCTTCGGAAGGAGGTCTTTCGGGTTTTTACCACCAGCTGTGACAAACTTGTACTTTTCAACTAGACCTGTGGCAAAGAAATAAGTCGCAACCGCTAGAGAAAGGTACATAACGACCTTCATCCAAAACGGGATCATCCACATGATCTGTCGACTAGCTTCCATACTTTCCATCTGGCCTCCTAAAATTGCGCCGAATCATTTATGCACGAAACATCTTAAGACATTTACGTAAAAATGTTTATAATCAGAGTATTATTTTATGCGCTAGAAGGCTTCATGGGTAGTTCTTTTCTCACATGTCTGAATGTTGGATTAGCATTGTATTCGGGAATTTTATTTCTCAAACTCGTCGTGCAGTTTGGACTACCAAACCATCCGGTTCGTTTCATTGCTTACATGGTGAGTTTATGCCTAACAGTCTATTTCGGAATGAAGTCGGCCACTGATCTTGGTTTTCTTGCCCCGATTCAATACATGAAATGGCGTCCACTGCCTTTAGTAGCAGGTGGATTGGGAGTTTTACTCCAAGTCATCACTCTCATGGGTCAGTTTAGTCACCTTCAGCAAAAAGTGATTTCCCGCATTCCCCTGATAGCTTCCCTGATGGTGTTTTCTTTCTTTCCTTCGAAGGCCGATTGGTTTTTTGGATTGTGCATGTTGGCGAGTGGAATATTCCTTAGCATTTCAGTTGGAAAAGTCCGTTATCAAAAACGTAACTTTTTTAAAATGCTCTTTTTTCTTGGACTATTTGGTTTAGGGCTTCTGATTAACAATTATTGGACTTATGTAATCGGAGAAGTGTTCCTCTTTTTTGCAATTTTTTATTTTTATATTTTTCAACAAACTTTCGGTGTTAGTGCCCTGGTCGAAGGCTATCAGCATTCGCGGGAAGGAGATTCAAAATGAAATGGCCTGGTCTGCTATTGATGATGTTATTGATGGGCTGTGCCCAGGTAACAAGTCTCAATTTAACTAAGCATCAGTTTGGGGTCCAGCCAACTAAGATCATTTGGTTTCAAGTGGCAGGGCTTGATGAAGAGCAAATGGCACTTTTGCGCTTTCAGCAATCAGGTGAAAAACGCACGGCCCTTGAGCGAAACATTTGTATCGGTAAGACCTGGGGATATAATCTTTATCAATTAAGAAATCCGGCCGAAGCATCTTTTCTCTCTCAAATGACAGGTAAAAAGAACATTAAGCACAGTTGCGCTGATGCAGAAATTCGTCCGATTTGGAACTATATTGCGGCCAATGGTTACAATACAGGGATCTTGGAGAGTGGGGCAAACAAGACTCAAAGCTTGAGTAGCTTTAATCAATGTGGTGAAGCGGGTCTGGTTTTTTTAAGTTCCCTTTACTATTGGAGCCGCTCAGAGGGACAATCGGGGGCACAAACTTTTCATTACTCAGAAGAAGTGCCTGCTAATCCAAACCAGATTGTCTATGACCGAACATGCGGATCGAAAAGCTGTGGCTCTTCAATCACAGAAGACTTCAAGGCCGTTTATCAATCTTTTAGAAAAGTTTCATCGAAACACATTTTGATCATTCGAGACTTTAGTTATCTTGCAGCACTTGAGAACAAGGAATTTCAGAAGGCCCGTGAGATCCTGGCCGACCTTGATCGCTCTTATGCAGAGGCCCTGAAATTATCAGAACAAAATAGTGATTACTTGATTCTTTTAACGACTGGTGAGGCCCGTTACATTGATATGCCTGATCAGGGCAAGAACTGGTACGAATTTGAAAAAGACAGCAAGCATATTCAAGTGAAAAGAACAAAGCTGATGAACACGGTCATGGCGAGTGGTGCGAGAGCGGAAAATTTCTGCGGGATGTATGAAGAGGCCCAAGTGTTTGAACGCATTTTAAGTGGTCCAAAACAACAAGGGCTCGAGCTTAAAATTATTAATCCATTTAAGTAATTAATTGTTCAGAATTTCCGATTTATTGATGTGGTAGCTCTTGCGGCAATAATCGCATTTGATTTCCACTGAATCATCTTTCTCGAACAATTCTTCCAGGTCGCCTGCGTAGAGTCCACGAAGGTTAAGAACCATTCTGTCTTTTGAACAAGGACAGAAGAAATCAATCTGACGACTTCCCATGTATGAAAAGCCATGGTCTTCAAAAAGCTTCACAATCTTTTCAATGTCATTTGAGGCCATCTCAAAAACGTTATGGAAAAAATTCTTATGCTTTTTGATATAATCTTTTCTTGAAATAGATTCATCAATGGTCGAGTTAACATTCACAGGTGGAAGCTTGGTCACCATGATGGATTGGTCACTCATTTCACCAACAATTACTTCTGAGTTTGTTTGATATGATTCACTCAGGATTTGGTTAATCACATCTTTAGTTTCCGTATCATTCAGCTCAATCACAGAGGTATACGGAGTTTTGTTGCCCGGGAAAATTTTTGTCACACGGGCCTGGCCAGAGATCTTCATTGGGAAAAGATTAAATTCTTCAGGTAATAGCAACGTGCGAGTGTGACCAGCGCTATTCGTTTCGATTTTTAATCTGAAATAAGGATCTTCTGAATCAATGTAAAGTCCGAGAGATTCTCCTGGCTTTAAAAAGAAAATAATTGGGAGTAGTCCCAAAAAAGTATCTCTGAAATAAGCAAATCCGGACCCTTGCATCGGATGCATGAGAACGAGATCGTGGATGAGTTTCTGACCTTCTAAAAAGTGAACGTTAAATCCATTTTTGTGATCGAGGAAACTATATAAGCGGCTAACTGCGAGCATAGGGACTCCTTGAAGCCATAATTTATAACCCATCCTCCCTTTTTTGTTAATCTTTCTGACGAGGAAAGGTAGAATCAGAGCACCTATGATGCAGATCGTTTATTTTTCCCAGAAAGAGCAGTTTCTGACTGAAATGGAAACCCATGAGGGTGAAAAGGTCTTCATCACACCAAGTCCAGCGAAGGCGGATGGTCTTCGCAGTCGTCTAAAAAGCCAGCAAGCCTTTGATGTCATTACAATCGCCAAATTTACATCGAATCTCGTCCAGGCCCTATGGAGCATGGATGATAGACCGGCGGTAAAACGAAAATCAGAACTGCTCTTGATTTTCGGCATTCTCAAAAATAAGTATTTGCCGGATTTGGGTTACGAGCAATTCACTCAGGCCTATAATCTTTTTTCTGATCTTCGAAGTTTTACTCTCAATGAAGATGCTCTGACTTCTGTCTTGGATGAACAGCCTGAGATCATTAAGCAAGCGGTCCAATTATTTTGGAAGCTTTTAGATGCGACAGGATTTTTAGATGAGCATGGGGCCTACCAAAAAATTGCAGAGGCCCTCCGATCGGCGGAAGAAAATGAGACGCTTAAAAAAATATACGTGTTTTGGGGCTTTCAGCATTTAAATGGTCAGCAGGTGGATCTTTTAAAGGCCCTGTCTATACGTTATCAAGTGATCATTCCTTTTCCTTTGTCGCTAAAAGATAGAATCAAGAAAAGTGACTGGATCAGCTGGTTAAAAGATAGCCGAGTCAGTGAAGTAGAGCTTGAGTTCAAGGAAACGTCCCCTAAAGGACATCTTCTTCCGATCAACTCGCGGGAGATTTCTTCTCACCTGAAAAACCTGTTGCGGGCCCATGATCAAATCGTTTTGGGAGTTTCGAAACTATCAGCTGAGCATATAGATATCGTTCCATCACAGGAAGTGAAGTTTAAGATTCCTCATCAGATTCTTACCCCTGAATTGAGAGAAATTGGGCGTGAGCTTAAAAATTACAATGGAACGACGACGGAACTACAAAACATACTTCAAGAAAAAATTAAAACCGCCTCTTCATTGAAACATTTCCGTGCGCTTCAATTGTATCTAGAGGCCCTGACTTCAATTTCAGATCTGACCGATGAGGAAGTTAAGGTCGATCAATTCTTCTTAAAGCTTCTCTCTGAAGTTGTTAATCTCAATCAGCCTCGAACTGCTTATGTTCCAGTTTCTTCAAAAGAAATGACAATGGACCTTAAGGACATGTCTACTCTGGAAGAAATTGATCGTCAGCGGAGAGTCCTTTTGTGCATTGATGATCGCTTCGATGATATCCAGGGTCTGGGCCAGAACTATACAGAGAGCATTCAGAAGGCATTGGCCGCTCTTGGGCCACTTAAACGGAATGAACTTGAATTGCTTTTCCGCCAATGGGAATTCCGGGATCTCTTTAGTCACGCTGAAGTGACGGTTCTCATGGGTGAAGGCACGCTTAAACATTCTCTTATTTGGAAGAGACTGTTTCAGGACATTGATCTCATTAACATCACGAAAAATCCAACCGCCAATTCTCGAGTTCCAAAGGACTATTTCAGTACCTTGAATAAGAAAGCATTCAATGGTTCATTTTCCGCCAGTAAGCTTCAGACCTTTGTGGATTGTCCAAGAAAGTTCTACTTCAACTATGTTGATAAAGTGTTTCCGAATGTTCTTCTAGAGAAAGATTTTGATCCAATGACTTCGGGAACCATCATCCATGAAATTATTGAAAAGTTTTTTAAAGAGAATCTTTCTTTGGATGATCTTAGACCTCTCACGACGAGAATCATGCAGGTCTATATTAAAGAAAAGAAGCTGGAGCTTCCTCGTGAGGTCTATCTTCAGCGCGAGCTTATTTTTAATCATCGTGCTTTGAATGGGATTCAATTTATCCGAGAGCTTGAAGCCAGGCTGGGTGACAAGATTGAGTGGAAAATTGAAGAGCCTTTTAAAATGGAAGAAAAGATCGCTCTGAATGGTCGAATCGACTGTTTGGGAGTGGGGAGTAAGTATCTTCTTCTTTTAGATTTTAAATCGACTGAGTTTTCGGCCTCAAGTAATACTGATGTGGCCAATTATGAGGCCCTGCAACTCTGGGCCTATGCACATGCTTCAGAGGCCCGCATTCAAAACAAGACTGTGATTATGGGTTATGTTGTTTTGGATGACTCTTCAAAATCAAATCTCCTGACTTCAGATGAAGAAGTGGCAAAAGAAATCAAGGCATCCAAACTTTGTAAGATTCATCGTTTCAAGGAAGACTTCTCAGAGAAATTGAAAGAGGCCCAGGAAAAGATGATTGCTCTTTCACTCGCCATTCAAGCGGAGAAAGAATTCAAGGCCCTGCCTCGGAAGACAAGCACTTGTGATTTTTGCGAACTTAACAAGGTCTGTGTGAAAAGCGAGTTGACCAATGTCTAGATCACCTAATGCAGAACAGTTACTTGCTATTGAGCATGAGGGTGGAGTCCTTCTACGGGCAGGTGCGGGCTCCGGTAAGACCTTCGTTCTGGTTGAGCATATTGTTTATCTGACTCGCAAATGGATCGCTCAATACAAGTCGCATCCAACAGGAAGTTTCGAAGAGCATCTTCGCTTAAAGTTCTCTCAGGTGGTCATGATGACTTTTACCAAGAAGGCCGCCGGTGAGATGAGCATTCGTTTGACGGAAAAATTTGAAGAGATCGCCCATACAACTGAAACAGACATTGAACTATGGAAGACCGCCAATGAGCTTCTTCCTATGCTTCTTGTGACTACCATTGATGGATTTTGTAAAAAGCTCATTACAATGGGATATTTTCCCCATCTTTCTACTGAGTCCGACATTATCTTCTCACCTCAGAGAACGGATCAAGTAAGGGAGTTGGTTGAGAGCTGGTTTGAAAATTATTCACAAAAAGTTTCAAACGACTTGTTGGATATTGTTGTCAGAGAAAAACGTGCGCTCCTTTCAGCATTTACCAATGTCTTTAGTGATCCGGGCCTTCGTCTGGCCTGGAAAAAGTTTAAACTCGAAGAAATTCATCCTCAGAATCTGGATAAACTGATCGAAGCTTCTTATAAACTTAACGATCTTCCTTCTGCCCTTGCGGCCATTCATGCCATGGATCTACCTGAGGAGAAGGAGAGAGGTACTTTCGAAAAAATCGTGGCGATCTTCCAATCATCCGGTCTTCCCGAAATCACGTCTGTGGAAAAGTTCAAAATTTACGTAGAACTTTTTAAAAACGCTTCAAGACTGGATAATAGAAAAAAACTTCCTGGCTCAGAGGCCGCGAAAGACGGTCTAGCTGCTGTTCGCGACTGGTTGAAAGTTTGGACCGCAGTGATTACTGATTATGAGACCCATTTTGATTCCAAAATTCTTCCTTGGATGAATTTATGTCAGGAGCTTTTTAATTATATTGAAGTTCGTCTTGATCCAAATCAGGGAATGACGTTCGGTGATATCGAATACCTTGTGTCTCTCGGACTTGAAAATGCGGAAGACCGTTCACGCATCCAGAAAGCATTTAGTTACTTTATTGTAGATGAATTCCAGGACACCTCGGACATTCAGTTTCGGATTATTCAGAATCTCATTGGTGAGGACTATTCCAAACTCTTCTGTGTAGGAGATGCCAAGCAGGCCATTTATGGTTTCCGTGGAGGGGAGCTTTCTGTGTTCCAGGATTGCGCCAAGCTCGTGCCTCAGGTGCGGACCCTTGCCAATAACTATCGTTCACTTCCTGAAGTCATCAATTTCAATAATAGTCTTTTCAGAACTATTCTGCCTCTTGGCCAAAATTTTGAAGGCCACGATCCTTTTACCGTGAATCCAGAAGACCAGAATGTGCCGTCAGAAGTTGTACCTAAAGAAAAAGGCGTCATCGAAATACATTCTGCCGAACTTGTCCGTGATCTTGAAAAAGAGGATAAGTTTAAGAATGAGCACATCAATAGGCTTGAGGCCTTGATGATCGCGGATGCGATCAAAAAAGAACGAGAAACCACCAATAATGTTTGCACGGTTCTTTATAGTAAGTTGACTCCAAGTGGTGAGCTGATTCGGGCCCTAATGGAGAGGAAGATAGGATTTACCGCACAGTTCAAGATTGATCTCTTAGACGATCCAATTCTTGGTATGTTTGTTTGTCTTTTAAGAAGACAATTTGATTCAAATCCCGAAACCAAGAATAAGTATCCGCTCTTCTTATTCAAGAGTTACTTCAATATCTTAGGACTTACTGAAGAAGTTTCAGAAGGGGATCTCGAGGACTTTGATCGAAACGTACGTTATTGGGGAATGATAGAGGCCTTTCGAAAGTTTATTCACAAGCTCCATCTGACCAATGAAAACTCAGATATCAATCTGGAAACGATTCAGACCATTTCGGATCTTTACTTGCAGGATCCGGAAAACATCATGAAGCAGCTAGAAGGCGGGGACAATGATCGCTTAAGTCTCGAGCTTCGTTCTGGTGAAAATTCTGGCATGGTTCAGATCATGACGGCCCATGCTTCCAAGGGACTTGAGTTCGATGCAGTTTATCTTGCTGGTATCTATACCAATGGTAGGAGCATGAATGAAGGATCTCTGTTTGGAGATCTGCCGGGAAGTTTTAACTGGTATCTGGACATTGTTTCAAGAGAAAAGCAGAAGTCACCTCTCTATATCTTTGAGAACGAACTCGCTAAATATAAAAATTTTTCTGAATCAAAACGCTTATTTTATGTGGCCTGTACTCGTGCCAAGAAGAAACTCGTTTGGGTGGATTTTGAAATGCCGGAAGATGGATTCTCTATCCCTAAGAACAGCTGGATCTTGGGTCTTAGAAACTGGACTGAACAGGCCATGTCCAAAGAGGCCGTGACAGAAATACAAAGAACAGACTTCAATTCCGAGGAGCTTCTGAATTCTCAAGGCCTTCCTCAACTTCCTCTGTTCTTCCATGACCCAGTAGGAATTTTTCCAAAAGGGGAAGGAGACTCGGAACTATTGATTGCCGCCGAATTGAGTGTGACAAGATTGAATTCTCTTCTGGATTGTCCGCGGAAGTTTTACCTATCAAATATTTTAAAAGTCACTGAGCCCGAAGAGTCTTCGAAGGTCTTTGTTGAAGAAGAAGGTGAAGAGCTTGCGACTGTGATCCGTTCTTCATCAGAACGAGGGACTTATATTCACGCCCAGATCGCGGAAGGAATCATGAGAAACTTTGTGGTACCTCGCCAAAGTTTTGGAACTGATATGCAGGGACCGATTCAATGGGCCCTGGATCTTCTTAAAGAAACCAAGGATGAGTATGAGCTCATCCCGGAAAAACAAATCAAATTTAGGTTTTTCAATTTCATGATTTCGGGGATTCCAGATTTAGTTCTCATGCCTAAAGGGAAGCAAAAAGCTCAGATATGGGATTTCAAAACGGGAAGAATCACCCAAGAGAATTTAAGTCACTATTGGCTTCAGCTATCAACCTACGCCTATGCCTTGTACGAGCTTGGGCAAGTTGAACATAGCTCAGAAATAGAGCTAATTTTGTGTTTTGTGGATCAACAGAAGACCTTGAAAGAAGTTGTCTCGTTCGAAAAATGCCGTAAAGATCTCTATCCTATCTGGCGTTCACAAAATGAACCGTGGAAAGTGAATCTTGATCATTGCAGTCAGTGTTCCTACGGTAGCATTTGCCCTCGTTAATCCAAGAACTTGCGCCTCATCCTGAGCGTGTTAGAATTTGATAAAGACTATCGTTCTAACAAGTGAAGTGAAAATGAAAAACATCGTTCTGATCCTGGTGTCACTCATCATGAGTACTGTCGTGTATGCTAATGAAAAATCTCTTTATAACTTTTCATGGCTTGATAACGACAAAGAAATCTACGTTCTACAGAATAGAAAATTCAGAAAAGTCGGTAACGTGTATGTTGGCGGTACTGGTGCATACAACCTAAGTCAGGACTTTCTTGATGCTTATGGTGTCACGATTAGAGGTGGGTACTTCTTCACAGAAGACTGGGGCGTAGAGCTTATTTATGGAAAGAACTCTAACACTGAAAACGATACTGCTAAAGGCGTTAAAGAGCAGGGAACTGTTCCTTTCTATCGTCAGATTGATTCATTCATGGGTGCCATGCTGATGTGGTCTCCATTCTACTCTAAGATCAATACTTTCAATCGTATTTTTTATTTCGACTGGATGTTCGGTGTGGGTGTAGGAACGATCACGACCAAAGATAACAGAAATAAATTTGATACAGCGGCGGCCAATTCAAACTCGCTGACAGATGAAAGTCAAACAGGTGCTCTTTGGAACACTGGTTTCCGTTTCTACATTAACGAGCATTGGAGTCTTCGTCTTGATCTGACAGGACAAACTTATAAAGCCGATAAGATCAAGAAGGCAGGAACAGGACCAACTTCAACTGCGTCTAAGCTTTATAACAATTACGATTTGGGCCTTGGTCTAAACTACGCATTTTAAGAAAGGAGAACACGGATGTTCTCGAGAATATTATTAGCTTCAGCAATTCTTATTCCCTCTGCCTGGGCCTCTTATGAATCAGCGGCCAGAAATTACGGCAAGGGCACGATCTCTTTAAGCGGTTATCGCCGTACCATACTGGAACTTGTGGATGGTGGTTATTATTATTCAGTCGTTCCATGGATGAAGGATTATATCGTTAAAAACGATCGCACTCTTGATTCAGAAATGGAGGGCGCTCTGGATCAGATGCTTTATGCCACTGGTGTGAAGCCGTTTGAATCTCTTCCAGAAAATATTCTTCGTCGATCAAGATCGGGAAATATTCGTTATATCCTTGCGAAACGTCTGTTTAAGCAGGGAAAAAATCAAGAGGCCCTGAATGAATTAAATGGTGTTGGGCCTGATCATTCGGCTTTTCCTTTTGTGGCGAACTTAAGAGGTGTGATCTATTCACATTTAAATGACTATAAAGACGCAGAAACTCAATTTAAGGATTGTGTGAACGCCTCTGAAAAGAGAATAGGAAAGACAAAATCCATTACTCAGCGTGATCAGCTCGAAACGAACCGAGATTACTGCGTGGCCGGTATTGCACGCGTTCAGTATGCTCAGGGAGACTATAAAAAGTCTGAGCTAAGCTATCTTGATATTCCAAAAGAGTCTTTTGTATGGCCTGAAATCCTTTTTGAAGAGGCCTGGAACAGTTACTACCTTAATAACTACAACCGTACTCTAGGAAAGCTCGTTTCTTATAAAGCACCTGTTTTTGACTTCATCTTTAAGCCTGAGACTGAGGTATTGAAGGCCCTGACTTACATGAAGATGTGTCTTTATGATGATGCGAAAAAAACGGTGGATGATTTCTACAATGAGCTTTTAAATCCTTCACGTGATCTAAGAACGTTTCTTCTTTCTCGCGGTAAAGACTATCGCTACTACTATACCTTGATGGCCGATCACGAAAGCAATAAGCCGGCGCCTCTTCCAATTGTGGATCATATCTTAAAGTCAATTCGCAAGGACGCCGCCTACCGTGAAATGAAGAGCTCTCTGACCGCGGCCATTGGCGAATACAATCTTCTTCGTAAAAAATCAGGTGGCAGTATGCAGGCCAATCTGGTGAAGAATGTGAAGACCCTTGCTGATGAATATAGAACCACTCTTGGGGCCTATGTGCGCGCAGGACTTGTGTCGAAATATTCGGAGCTTTATACGGCCTTCCAGGGCATGAGTTACATCAAGCTTGAGACTCTGGCCCAAAGAAAAGAACGTCTCTATGAATCTGACACGGTCATGAACAAAAAACGCGGTGATGTGAAGTACATTGAGCGCAACGATAAACAGTACTTCTGGAACTTCAATGGTGAGTTCTGGGCAGATGAATTGGGTGATTATGTGTTCGCCTTGAGGTCTGAATGTTAAAGTATCTAATTCTTTCGATTTTAATTGCGAATTCAGTTTGGGGTGCAAAGTTAACTCTGGATGAACGTCGTAAGAAAATTCTTTCAATTGTTGATGAAGAACTTTCAGAAGTTTCTCGTCTGGCCAAGCAACAGGACTATAAATCGCCTGATACCTTATTACGCTTATCTGAGCTTAATTTGGAGAAGGCACGTTTATGGAGAGAGGCCGAAAACGAACAGTATTTGAACATTCCAGTGGAAGAAAGACGAAATCTTAATAAGAAAGACTACTTCAAAAACTCGAATAAGTTTTTTGATGCCGCTAATGATTCAGGACTTGTCGTTGTAAAACGGTTTCCAAAGTATAAGGGAATTGGCGAAGTCTATTATATCCTGGCCTATAACTATAAAGAGCTTGGTAATAATGATCTTGCTCAAAAGTATTTTAAACTTGCCTCTAAGGACGCACCTAAAGACTCAAAAGTTGGCTTGAAGTCCAAGCTGGCCTTGGCCGACTACTATTACAATGCTGGTAAATTTAAAGAGGCGATTCCGCTTTATGAAGCATCTGTAAATAAGATGACGGAAGAGAAGTGGTGGACCAAGGACGCTTTTAATCTTGCTTGGTCATACTATCGTGTAAAAAATTATGATCGGGCCATCAATCTGATGAAAGAAGTTCATCGTAAAAGTGGTGGTAAGTACGTTGATATGCGGAACATGGTAGAAAGAGATATTGGAATCTTCTACATTGATGCCGGCCGTATGAATGAGGCCATTAGTTTTTATGAGGGCCTAGGAATTAACTATACTGAGCAGTTTGTAAAAATTGCCAGTTCGATTGTGACTCAAGGTCGCTTTGCTCAAGCGGAGACACTTTTAAAACAGGCCGCTAAAAACGAGAAGAACCGTGATAAGAGAGTTGAAATCCTTATCGCTCAGTTGAACCTTTTCGATAAGTACAATAAGGTCTCAGAGCACCTAGAAGTATGTAAGGAACTAGTGGGCCTTCATTTGAAGGAACCTCTAAATTCGGATGACTACAATAAATTAGTCTACCATGTGAATAAGAAGGCGGCTGAGCTTCAAAAGGCGACCGCCTCAGATATTTATAAAAATGTTCCAAAAGTTCAGAAGCAGAAGTCTCAAGAGGCGATTGCCTATTTCGAATTGTCAGGACAACTTTCACCGGGACAAAAAGCAGAGAAAATCTTCTTTCAGGGTGAGACGGCCTATGCCGCTAGAAATTATGGCAAGGCAATCGGTCTGTACATCACGGCCTTTGATGCTGCTCGTGCCAACAATGACAAGAAAATCATGAATCAAAGTTTGGAAGGTATGCTTTCATCTCTTGGTCAAAAAGGACTTAGTCCTAAGATCGCTGAGAGGAACTATGTTCCAGTTTACACTCGCTATTTAAGTTTTGATTCCAAGAGTGAGCGCGCCAATTCAATCTATGTGAAGCTTTTTAATGCTCAGTTTGATGCGAAAGATATCGCAGGCGCTGAGAAAACCATGGCGGATTTTGCTAAGAACTTCCCGAAGGACTACAAAACTCAAGAAGGAATGCTGGCAAAGATCATGGAAGAGCATCGTAAGAGTAAGAACTACGCCGCAGTTAAGTCTTATGTCACAAGAATTAATGATGGTGAGTTCAGAATCTCTAAGAAGTATGCGGATGCTCTAAGAAGTTTAATGACCAAAATCCAGATTGAGGGAGTTCAGCAATCACTTCAAAAAGGTGATAAGGCCGTGGCACTCAAGGGTTACCATCAAATTTATGAATCTGGTGAAAGTACTCCGAAGGCCAAGGTCAATGCGGCCTACAACCTGTCAGCTCTCTATTATGAGATGGGAAATTCTGACAAGAGTTATGAGTGGTCAGTCATTGCTATTAGGGACATGGAAGTGGCGGATGTTAACAAGTTCGCTGATTCGTTCTTGAGCATTGCCTCAGGACTCTTTCTACGTCAGGAGTTTAACCGATCTGCGGATCTCTCTTACAGAATGGTGGCCAAACTTTGTAAGGAGAACTCTTCGAACAAAGTCATTGCCTATAAAAATGCTGCTTTCATCGCCCTTGCCAATAACGATATTAACAAGGCGTTGGAAGTTCGCGACTTCGGTAAGCAGTGTGCAATAGCGGATGCTGCCATTGCAGAAGTGTCATTTGAAATCTTAAAGGACCTCGCTAAAGCTCGTCGTTGGGAATCTTACGAAAAGTTAATTGCAGAGCTTGAGACCAATTCTAAAAATTATCCTCAACTCATCAAACCTTACGAGGACCTTCGAAAAGAGTACCTGGGCATTGGAAATAATGAGGAAGCAAGACAAGTGGCGGAGAAACAAAACCGTTTCTACCAATTGGCGAAGTCTCAAAAGTTGGACATTCCAGTTGAGGCCCTGGACCTTATGGCGGAAAAAATGCTTACAGGTGTTCAGGATAAAAAGCAGCGCTTGGATCAGATCAGACTTCAATTTCCTGAGGCCGAGTTTAACAGCGCAGTCAAAATGAAGCTTCAGCTTCTTGATCAGATGACATCTGACGTGAATAGCATTCAAAAAGTCGGATCGGGGAAAGGAATTGTTGAGGCCTATAAATATGTGATCGAATCTTATGAGTCTTTTGGGAATGAACTTAAAAACTTTGCACCGGAAGGAAAATCTCCTGAGTACGTTGCAAGCTTTAAAAAGGCCATGGCAGAAGTTCACGGTCCAATTTTGGCAAACGCCCGGAAGCAACGTTCGGAAGTTAAAAAACTGATCAATGACAATAAGATCCTTACTTTCTCAAATTACGCTGTTCTTTATTCTGAAATCGAAAGCAATAAGCGCTTTTTGACTGAGAAAGAAGCAGTCCTCATGGAAAGAGGAGGTCGCCAATGAAATTTATTCTATTACCGCTTTTACTAGTTGCGGCCTGTTCAACGACAAAAGAGAAAACTCCATCTGGAGCGCCGATCAATGTGAGTAATGAGGCCTTTAAAAAAGAGAGACCATTATCAAATGCGGAAATCTCTGATTTTTACCAGGCCAATGCTAAGACCCTTAATCCGGCCCTTCAAGATGAGACACTTGACCGTCTGACTCCTGAAGAGCTTTCTGAGATCAACGTGTCAGCGGATCCTCTCATGGACATTTCTGTTCGTTGTAGTCAGGGAGATTTTGAGGGCGCTTTTGCGGTCGCTGGAAAAAACTTCAATAAGTATCAAAAAGTGGCGCAGTACTGGAACCTCATTGCCAACTGTCACTTGAACCAAGGTTCGTTTCGCAAGGCCCTTTTGTTCTATAACAAAGCATTGGAAGTGACTCCTAATTATGTTCCAGCATTAAATAACATTGGCGTTCTTTATTCTCGTCAAGGTCTTGATCAAAAGGCCCTGGTCGCCTTTGAACGCGCCAATAAGCAGTCAAAGTTCTCTAAGACTCCGAGATATAATCTAGCGAAGCTCTATTTGACTTATGGTCTGGCGGACTCGGCACAACCTTTATTTCAAAGTTTATTGAATACTTCTCCGAAAGACGTGGATCTTCTTAATGCAGTTGGATCAACTTATTTTCTAATGTCTGATTACAATCGCGCTTTAGGTTATTACCAGCAGATCCCGCGGAGTGAATGGACCCGGGCTGAAATCGGATTGAATCTCGCTTTAACTTATAAAAAAGTCGGCAAGGTCGCTGAGGCCAAAAAGGTCTTCTCTGCAGTGAAAGATCCTTCAAGCGCCAACCTTCGTCGCTACTATGCGGCCATTGAATCGCAATTAGGAGAATAGAATGAAAATCTTAGTTACCGCTTTATTTTTCATTCTTTCAGGAACAGTTCTGGCACAGACCAAGCCGAATGTTCGTTACGAGTATAAAAAGTTCGAAAAATTTGATTTCGAAGAAATCGGAGTAGAAGGAGAAGCAGGCGCGCCTGGTGATATTTCTATTTCTCCACGTCTTAGAAAAGAGTTTAAGAACAAGCTTCCTGAAAGACCGAATTTTAACAAAGAAATGAAAAAAGCCGTCGAAGGCATACGCTAGGGGACATTTGTGGAATTAGAGAAAAACAAAGGACCGAAGATGTTCGAGGTCCGGACAACGAGACCTGGTCATAAGACAAAGGGCGGAGTTTTCGGAAAAGGACGTTTCCTGCTAGGCAGAAGTGAGAGCTGTGATCTCATCGTAAATAACGATGCGATTTCTGCTGTTCATGCGGTTCTTGAAGTGTTCGATGATAAAGCCATCATTTACGACATGAACTCTACCAATGGCACATATGTTAACGATGCCAAAGTGATCGTGAAAGAGTTCCGTGTTGGTGATACATTCCGTCTCGCCGACGTAGAATTTTCATATCAGGTCTATGTTCCTGAGGAGGCCCTTCCTCCGGTTCTTGAGACACTTGAGCCGATCCATGGAGAGGCATCTGTTAAATTGCCACCTGAGCTTCCGGCGGCCCCTAGGTCTCTTCCGAAGGCGGCCCCTACTGTTTCTTCCCGTGTTCCATCTATTGTTTATCCACTAGCGGCGGATCCCAAAGCGGAATTCAGTGAATATATTTTTGAAGACAAGGATGATTTGTATCCAATCTTTAAATATGAAGCGGCCAAACAAGCAGTGGAAGTCATCATTCTTCATAATGACCAAGTTTTCAGTGTGGATTATTTTCCTGAAGGTCGTGGCACTTACTTCATCACTGGCATCATGACGAAGAAAGATGAGATTGAATTTCCTTATTTAAATAAAAATGAAAAGTTTCCATTCGTAGATGTTCGCGGTGGAAGTGCCACGGTTCACACATTACCGGGTTTCGGGGTCTTCCTTCTAAGTGATAAAAAGAAAGACACAGGACACGTGGGCACAAGCATTGAACTATCGGGTCAGGATCTAGTGCGCCTTCAGAAAGATCATCTTCAGATCTTTGTAAGAAATGTTGCAGCTCCTCCTAAAATTGCGGCAGCTCCTATTCTAAAACGTGATCCGGAATTTAGAAAATATCTGGCCATGTTTATGTTACTCGTTGGACTGTTCTTCGTTTCTCTCAATGTAATTGAAGTTCCAGAAGACGAAAAGAAAGATGAACTGGCACCAGAGCGCCTGGCAACGATTTTATACAAACAGCCGTTAACGGTTTCTAAAAACGTGGCAGTAGAGAAAACGGAAAAGGCCCCAAAGGTGGCGCAGCAGTCTCCACATAAAGTTGCAGTTGAAAAGACTTCTACAACTGAAAAGAAGCCTGATGTAAAAAAGCCGGATGTCATTACCACGAAAGAACAGAACAAAAAGCCTGATCCTGGTAAAAAGACCGCGACAGAAAAGAAAGTGGTGAAACAGGGTACGACTCCAGTGACCAAGCCATCAAATAAAAAGTTTGATTCGCCGATCGCAAAATCAAACTCGACTTCTTCTGGTGCTAAAGCGCCGACTGCGTATTCTCAGTATGAGGCAAAGACCGCAGGACATGTTGAAGTTTATAAGTCCGCTGATTTCTCAAGCTCCGTGAGCACACTGGTTGCAAAGGGTGGCTCATTATCTGGAGTTAAAACTGTTGGTGCTTCTGGTTCTGGATCAGGTACTGGTCAAATCGGTGCGGCCACGGGCGTGGTAGGTGGTACAGGAAGTGTGAAAACTTCTAATATGGTCACAAATCAAGGCAGCTTAGTTGGTGCAACTACCGGCGTTCTCGGGGAATCCAAAGGTGCTGAAGGTCTATCGGCCAAGCGTGAAATTTACACTGCTGGTATTCCAGGTGAAACAGTCGTACTCGGGTCAATGGATCCAGATGTTATTCGAAGAATTCTCATTGAGCACCTTCCTCAATTCCGTTACTGCTATCAGCAAGAAATTGAAAGAAGAGGTTCAGAGGTCTTCGGAGTTGTGAAATTGAACTTTGTGATCGGTGCTTCAGGGCACGTTTCCAAAGCGGGTACAGATGGTAGTTCGGGGCTTCCGGCCGATGTTAGTAAGTGTGTTGTAAACGTGCTTCGAGGGATCACCTTCCCAGAACCATTGGGTGGCGGTACGGTAGAAGTTAAGCAGCCAATGAACTTCCAGACCAAGAAAATGTAAGATCGAAATGTAAAAGGACCCGCAAGGGTCCTTTTTTTATGCTCAAAAAAAAAGGGGACCATTGCTGGTCCCCATTTTTTTCAAATAATGTAGAAGAAATTAATTACCTTGAGTTAACACCACAAATTTGAACTCTTTAAAACCAGCGGCAGCACAAGTGTACATGACTCGTTTTAAATAAGAGTATTTGAGAGTTTTATCAACAACCAGATTGGCGATCCCAGAGAACTTTTTGGCCTGTGGAGAGAGCTTTTCCGACTGCTTAATCGTCTCTTTGATCTTCACCAGTTCGTTATAAAGAGGAACAATTCTTCGTCCACCTTCATCGAAAAGCTGGTCATTAGGGATATCAGTGTTTACAACTTCTGCATCATCCACCCAGATTTGGGTCTTTGATACCTGAACATTCACACCGAAGTTATTCAGTGTTTCAGAAGAAGAGCGTGGGAGATCAATTTCCTTAGGGACATTGATCACAACTCCCGAAGAGTTGTAGCTCTGAAGTAGGAACACCAGAAGGATGGTAAGAATATCGAGAAGGGAAGTGATATCGATATCAAATACCGTCTCCTTTCTTTTTCCTCTGCTAAATCGTGAAGCTCTACGTGCCATACTTCCTCTTAAGTCGTTAAGTTACTGAAGATGATTCTATCGAAAAGGTTTTTGATCTTTTCATCAACACCATCTTTATTCGGTTTAAAGATGGCCTCATCCGTTTTATTGAGCATTCTGACTGCGTCCATGATCTTAACAATTTCTTCATAAGGAAGATCATCAGTCGGTTCAAAGATGATCGAATCTTCGTCCACGTGTTGCTTTTTTAAATCAATCAACGTCGTGTGAATTTCATCAAAGTTAAACTGGCCATCAGACTGGCGAGAAAACTTTTTAATTTCCCTCGAAGGAACTCCACTGGAAAGAGTGATCTCGTTGGCCTCAACTTTCATGGTTAGGGCCAGAGGTTCTTTCTCTTCTTTTTTAGGAGGCTCTTGATCAGAAATAATTGGAATTGGAGAACCAATCTCATAAATCTTTAAAAAGCTCGCAGACATCAGAAGGAAAAAGATGAAGATAAACACTGAGTCCATGATAGGAACCAGATTCAGCTTTTCATCTGCCTTTTTACGTTTGCGGCTGGTAGGAACTCTTAGCATAAGCTAATCCTTAATCGTCGATGGCTTTTTTAGTTCCAAGAAGATCTTGAAGCTTAACAGCGAATTCATCAATCTCGTTAACGATCTTCTCTGATTTCGACATGAGGAAAGCGTGGATCATCATGATCGTGATCGCAGCAAGAAGACCAAGAGCAGTTGTGTTCATCGCAACCGCAATACCTTTCGCAAGAACTTCCGCTTTTTGCGTTGGATCCGCTGCTGATACCGCAGAGAACGATTGAATCAGACCCTGAATCGTTCCTAGTAGACCGAATAGAGTAGAAAGGTTCGCCGCAAGTTGAAGATAAGAAAGGCGCTGCTCGATTTTTGGAATCACTTCAAGCGCAGTTGCGTCGATGGCGTTCTGAACTTGTTCAGTGCCTTGGTTGGCGCGCTTAAGACCACTTTTTAAAACGCGTGGTAGAGCGGCCTGTGAACCTGAACAAACTCGGATCGCTCCTTGAATGTCATTCGAGAGAATGTAACGTTGAAGTTCATTCATGAATGAAGGTCCATCAACATCATAGGTGTAAGAGAGTTTTTTGAATCGTTCTAGTGCCACTGCAAGTGCGAAGGCCCACACTGCAAGAATCACGTACATGAAAATACCACCCTCAACGATAAAGCGAATGGTCCATTGGATAATTTCCATAACTACTTCCCCTTCCATGGAAAAATAAAGGTTTATAATTCATTATAAACGCAAATCTAAATGCTCAAAGAAATTTAAATATGGGAAAAAATTGGAGAATGAGGGGCAACTAGGTTGCCCCCATGAAGATAGCTGATTAAAAAGAACAAGTAACTTTCTGAGATTTGTGTGGGAAAGAAACAGAATTAAGACGTCCGTCAGTCTTAATCGTTAAAGTGATCTTCCCATCTTCAGTCGCATATTCATAATCTTTCACGATACGGTTTGCTCCAACTGTGTACATGTTCGAAAGCATGACTTTTGTATCGAACTTGACCGTTTTACCGCTTTCCATGTCGTAGCCAGAAAGATTCAGGTCCATACGAACATGGTAACCAGGGTTACCGTAAGAGTCTTCATTATTAGAACTCCAGATTTTTTCGATCTGGACCTTACAAGTGCTTGGAACGTTTTCTACAAATAGCTTGGTTTTAAGTGTGCCTTTTAAAACCGGAGTACCAACGATCGTGTGAGCATATGCTGCCGACACCATAAGCATTACTGCTAGAATGATATTTTTCATAAATTAGTCCTTAGTAAGTAGTGGTCTTTTTACCGTTGTCATAACCTTCGTAGGTATCTTCCCAGCCCTTGAAAGCGCGACGAGCGTCTTGAATTTCTTCAAGTATCCAATGATTTCTTTCAACACCTTTTACATCACGAGCTTGAATATCCACTGGGCGGAACATGTACATTGGGACCTTCATGAGATAACAAAGTTTTTTCCACTGGTTTTGCTCATAGTCCTGGTATTTTTCAACGATAGGGCAGTTACGCTCTTTCGACATCATGAAGAAACTCTTCCACTCTTGAATTGGAGTTGGTTTTTGGAAGAAAGTTCCGTCCATCACGTAATCTTCACCAGCAATATTTACTAGAGGAGCAACGTGGAACCACCAATCGTATTCATCAATCATTTGGAAACGCTGAGTGAAGAAAATGAACAGTTTTTCAGACTTGATGTTCATTTTTGACCACATATCAAAGGCCCACATGTGAGCGCGCTTGAAACATTGAGAACGTCTCTTGTCGCCGTCGTTGATCATGCTTCTGAAGACATTAGTTGCTTCTTCAATCGTTTGAAGATCCGTCGGAGCAAATTGTCTTAGTTCATTATAACGGAAATGGTTTAGATCAAGAGTACTAGTATCTACTTCTCCTGGAAGAACCGCACGAATGCTGTTGATCATCGCTTTTGTGCCGGCAGTAGAGTAGTCGATTTTAACAACTTTCCCCATTAACGGGTAAATGCGGGCCATGTTTTCTGGAGTATTTTTGATCTTGTAAACGCGGCCATCAACACCTGAAAGTACGCTAATAGTTTCGGTTCTGATTGATTCGTGAACGTTGAAAACGGTCGTAATAACGACTTCCGCTCTGGCCTTTGCATTCATGAAGAGAACGCTAAATGCTAGAGCGACTAAAATTTTAGTAGACATAGTCACCCCTCTGAATTTTGGGGTCTTATAGAAAAACCGGATCCCGGTCGACTATGTAGGAACTAGATTTGGGTAAAAATTACAGGTAATTTTCCGGGAAAAGCTGGCGTTCGATACCTTCGATGAAGATATGGATGCACTTAATATGGACTTCCTGGATACGATCTGTAATAGGGCACGGGATGATCAGAGGAACGTCCACCATGGACTTCAATTTTCCACCGTCTTTACCCAATAAACCTACTACTTTCATGCCCTTAGCTTTCGCCACTTCCACCGCTTTAATAACGTTGGCCGAGTTTCCAGATGTCGAAATCGCTAAAAGCGTGTCGCCCTTTTGTCCCCAGGCCTCAACAAAGCGAGAGAAGATGTGATCGAAGCCAAAGTCATTAGCGATACAGGTAATGTGACCGGCCTCAGAGATACCTGTGGCAGGAAGAGGAGCTCTATCTTTACGGTAGCGACCAGTCAGTTCTTCCGCGAAGTGAAGAGAGTCGCACATTGAACCGCCGTTTCCGCAGCTGAAAACTCTGCCACCATTTTTGAATGAATCGACGAAGATCTGAATCGATTGCTCGATTTGTTTAATGTTCTTTTCGTCTTCAACAAATTTATTAAGGGTATTTTGGGCTTCAACTAGAGATGAACGGATAAAACTCATAAGAAAAAACAAGCGGGCCCATCATTGGACCCGCCGCCTTGATTATAAAAGAGAATTGATGTTTTTTACGATTTCAGCTTTAGGCTGGTTACCAACTAGAGTTGATTTAACTTCGCCATTCTTGAAGAAAATAAGAGTTGGGATACCGCGGATACCGAATTTCTGAGCAAGGTCAGAAGCCTGGTCAACGTTAACTTTAACAACATTAGCTTTACCATTCATTTCAGACGCGATTTCGTCCAGAACTGGAGAAAGTGCCTTACATGGTCCACACCACTCGGCCCAAAAATCTACTAGAACCGGTTTATCAGAGTTCATAACCTCTTGATCGAAATTCGCAGAAGTTACACTTGTTAAATTTGCCATAATTACTCCTTATAAAGCACAGCTCCACTTTATCGTATGGGAAGCCGTAGGACAAGTTATACCCATTATAACACTTGATTAACATAATCTGGAATCAATGAAAATACGTTCAAGTCGCGAATTTTTCGCTACAATAATCCGGATGAACAGGAAGTCCTTATTAAAGGGGCCAATGGCCCGGGCCCGATGGTCGCGACTAATAGCTAAGTGTATTGATATCGGCCTCGTTACCGTAGGGGCGATATGCTATTATCCTATGGGATTAATCCTGGGAATTATCTATCTTTGTATTTCTGATTCACTCTACGACGGTCAATCAATTGGAAAACGCTTCATGGGATTCGGGGTCATTTCGCTGATTGATGGCTCGCCATGTTCTGCCTGGCAGTCTTTGATCCGAAATTTACCGTTCACAGTGCCATTGTTCTTTCTGGTTTTTCCGTTTTGGGGTTGGATTTTTTCGGCGGTCTTTGCTCTTCCGCTCGCCGCCATGGAAGTTTATTTTTTGTTCCGAGGTGATACCGCGCATCGGTTAGGGGACATTATGGCGGACACGACTGTGATCGCCAACGACGGAACTCGCTTGGATTTAAGGAAGACTAAGTCTCCTTGGTTTGATACACCTCCAGTTCCACTTCAATAGGTCATCATGAAAAAATTAATTATTATTGATATTTCGAACTATATCTTTCGTGCTTTTTTCGCCATTCGCCCTCTTCACGCACCAGACGGTACTCCCGTGAATGCGGTCTACGGTGTGCTTTCGATGGTTCACAACTTGATTGTGAAATACCAGCCGACTCACATTATCGTGGCCAGAGATACGAAAGAAGGTTCGTTTCGTAAGGTGATTTACACTGAATATAAAGCGAACCGTTCTGAACCACCTGATGAACTCGTTCCACAATTCCCTCTCGTTGATGAACTGGTAAAGGTCCTGGGACTACCGGAAATTAAGGCACCAAACTATGAGGCAGACGATGTGATCGGATCTGTCGCTACTCAGTGGAAGAATGATTTTGATGAAATCTTAATCGCTTCTGGTGATAAAGATCTTATGCAGTTTGTGGATGGGCCGATTAAGATACTCGATACGATGAAAGAGAAGATCTATTCTCGTGAAGATGTGAAAGACAAAATGGGTGTGTATCCAGAACAAATCGTGGATTATCTTTCACTCATTGGAGATTCTTCCGACAACATTCCAGGTGTCGATGGTATTGGTCCAAAAGGTGCCCAAAATCTGATTGAAGAATTTGGAAATCTCGAGAACATTCTTGAAAACATCCCATCCATTAAAAACAAGCGTTCGATGACGGCACTTGAAGCGAACAAAGACAATGCTCGTCTTTCAAAAGAGTTGGTGAAAATTGTCTGCGACTTAAAACTTAAATATGCTCCTGATGAGACTTCATACCGCTTGAAGGTCAATCAGGAAGTGGAGGACTTCTTAAATAAAGTGGGATTCCGTTCATGGCTTACAAAGCTCGCGGATTTTAAAGTTGCCGGGCCGACTGCAAAGGCACATGTTGTTCCTGAGAAAACTGAAGCAAAAGAAGTTGAACGCTGGTCTCTTGCCGATTTAAAGAAAAATATTCAGGGTGAGCAGACCATCGCCATCACACACATCTGTGATGACGAGCTTAATCAGCATCAATGTTGGCGTGCTATGGCAGTAGCCACTCCTAAAAAAACAGGTTACATCTCTCTCAGTCAAGAAGAAGCAAAAACACTGACTGATATTATTCACGAGGCCCATGCTGAGGTCATTTGCTACCAATCAAAACCAATCCTGCAATTAGCGATGGTGGCCGGTGTAACTCCGGACTTTAAATACTTTGATCTCGCTCAAGCACACTTTATTATCAATCCGGAAATGCGTCACGATTTAGCGACGATTGTTGAAGAGTTTCTGGGGTTTAAGCTTCCAGTCGCTCCTAAAGGACAGGCGGATCTTTTTGGAAATCAGAGCGAAGAAGAAATTAAAACTCATGGTGAGAAGGCCGAGGCCATTCTAAAACTTCATCCTATCCTTCGCGACAAGATGAAAGAAATGGACGTTGAACGTCCATACTACGAATTAGATATCCCACTGATTAAAGTTCTGGCGGCCATGGAACTTGAAGGTGTGACACTGGACATCCCATTCTATAAAGATCTTGAGAATGATTTCTCTCGTCAGATTGAAGAAATCGAAAAACAAGTGATTGCAGCGGCCGGAGATAAGATCAATCTTCGCTCTCCGAAGCAAGTAGGGGAACTCTTGTTTGAAAAACTCCAGCTTCCAGTCATTAGAAAAACAAAAACAGGATACTCAACTGATGCGGAAGTTCTGACAGAGCTTGCGGCCATGAAGTTAAATCCAATTCCGGAGCTTCTGCTTCGTTATCGTGAAATTGAAAAACTTCTTTCAACTTACGTGAAGGCGCTTCCGACAATGGTAAGTCCGGAGACTAAAAAGATTCATACTCACTTCCAACCGAGTAACGCTGCCACAGGAAGACTATCTTCGGATAACCCGAATCTTCAGAATATTCCGGTTCGTACTGAAAATGGTAGAAAGCTTCGTAAAGGGTTTATTCCTTCTCCGGGAAGAACACTTCTTTCGGCCGACTACTCACAAGTAGAACTTCGCCTTCTTGCACATTTTGCACAAGATAAGAGCATGATTGATGCCTTCCAAAATGACCGCGATATTCACCGTCAGACGGCGGCGGAAGTGTTTGATGTTCCTTTGGAAGAAGTTTCAAAGGACATGCGTAATAGCGCTAAGGCGATTAACTTTGGTCTGATGTACGGTCAGACGAGTTTTGGTCTTTCTCAAGCGCTTCATATTTCCCAAGGTGATGCTAAGAAATACATCACAAACTATTTTAAGAAGTTTCATTCGGTAAAAAGCTATCTCGATGGACTGAAAGAGAAGGCCGAGAATACTGGCTACGCTGAAACTCTTTTTGGCCGAAAACGTAATCTTCCAGATATCAAATCGACCAACCGTCAGGTCAAGGCCATGGCGGAAAGAGTTGCGATTAATAGCCCTATTCAAGGAACTGCTGCCGACATTATCAAACTTGCTATGATCAATATCCAACGCATCCTTGGCGAGAGAAAGCTTAAGTCTAAGATGATTCTTCAGGTGCACGATGAATTGATTTTCGATGTGGTTCCGGAAGAACTGGAAGAGATGAAGGTCCTGGTACAAGAGCAAATGGAAGGCGCAGTATCTCTGAGTGTTCAACTCAAGGTTGAGATGGGTATTGGCTCTAACTGGTACGATCTTAAGTAGAATAAGCTTCAACCGATAAGTTCGGTATGAAGCTCATTTCGATACTTTTCCTGACTTTTTTTTCGATGCAGGTCTTTGCTATTGGCTGTGACTGTGAGGTGCGAGTGTATTCTCCTACCACGGGTTCTTACCAGATGAGGCCGAACAATTTCCGGACTTATCAGTTGGAAGAATACAGCACTTATTCAAAGAAAAATCAGAGAGAGTGCCGTGAGTCTTGTCTTAAAAAATTCGAAGAGGACATGCCGGCCAGTCGTTTAAATGCCCTTCTTATCACTTATGCTCAAAGTCTCATTCAGGAAGGGCAGTTAGGATATAATTGTACTGGACTCACGACTCTTAAATTTCCAGTACGAGTGAAGGCAAGTCTTGGCAATCTTGGTCTTGGTAATGTTGCAGACCTGGTTCAAGTCGTGAGCCACGAAGAGGCGTGCTTTTATTAGCCTCTCTCTACCTTGTAGCCAGATTCAATCCACATATCCATTCCGGCATCGTGAACACACACTAAATTATTAAGGCCAGCGCCGCTTAGAATATCGAAGGCGGTTTTAGCACGTCCACCACGCTTACAGTGAATGTACACGTGATCGTATTTTTTTAACTCGTCCACGTGTTGACCGACTTCTGTCACCGGAATATTAATCGCATTGGCAATGTGGGCCTCGTGGTATTCTCCCGGATTTCTTACGTCCAAAATCACGTCATTTTTTCCTAATTTCAAGTGGCTATCGTGGAATTCTTTGAGTGTCATTAGTGTATTTGACATAAATAGTCTCCTTTATCATTGGCCTAATATTCATCTCTCAAATTCCGATAAGTTTAATGGAGAGTCAAGCGATGCTGTACGCTTTGTTTCTAATCCTTGCCATTGCTTATAACTGGAAGAAGTTCCTGAGGGAGCGCTCTGTCTTTTATACTTCGCTGATTGAGGCGAAGGGCACTGCCCATCGTGAAATGATTCTGAGTCACCATTTCTATATTTTTATTTTTGAAAGTTTCTTTTCATTGATTGTGGCCCATTTGATTTCTGAGCGGGCCATGTCAGTTGGGTTTCTGGGGTTGGGTGCAGTTTATATCACCCTTATCATTACTGGCATTTTCATTTATCAGTTTTTTATTCGTTATGTAGAAAAGAACACAGGACTCACTTTGTGGAGTTCATTTAAAAGTCATCTCGTGAAAGAATTGCGAGTTAACTTTGCGATCGTTCTTTTGCCGATGCTTATCTATTCCCTGATCAATTGGACATTCCAGGACGGGGTATATGAGGAGTGGGGCAATCTTTGGTTTATCGGACTGCTCTTCAATATTATCTTCGTATCTGTTCTCACAATTGTTTGCTCAGTCGTGATCATGCTTCGGTTGATTCCTAATCGAGAGATCACAGAGCCGGAATATCTTGATCTGATTAATAAACGTCTGACTCAGATTCAAGTGCCCCAGATGCGTATTCGTTGGATCGAGACGGACATTAAAAATGCCTTCGTCGTGGGTCTGAAAATCCTCTCGTTTTCAAACCAGACCATGTTCATTGGTAGAAATCTTCGTAACACATTAACGCTCGAAGAGTTTGATGCAGTCATTGCTCATGAACTGGCCCACGTGGCCAATCGTCACATTCACAAAAGAGTGATTGATCTTCTTAAAAATTTTATCTTCATCGTTTTTGGAACATTATTTTTGACGTTTGCGATTATCGGTCTTTCCGCCCTCTATTTAGGGGAAGATCTTCACATCCATACTGGCGCCGTTTCTTTTACTTGTTTCTCTGTGTTTATTGGGTGGATGCTTTTTAACTATTACCTACTTTTTGATACCATTCGTTCTCATGAATATGAGGCCGATGCTTACGCGGTGATTGAATTGGGCGCTAGCTTTGAGGCGCTTAAATCGGCCCTTCAGAAGTTAACGACCCCGGAAGAGTTGCCGGAATATCTAAAAGCAAGAAAGCCAAAAGAGAAGAGTGCTCTTGGGGCCTGGCTTGCTAAATATTTTTCTACTCATCCGGATTTGGAGAGTCGCTTTCGTTCGGTAGAGCATAAAGTGACCCGTGGCCTGCCGTTTAACTACTACGTTTCTCCAGCTCAGAAGGTAAGAAAATTTTTCGGTCATCTTTTAGAATGGAAAGTGTCTGTTCCATTGGCCACTTCGTTTGTCATGATGATGGTATGGGGAATGATGCACATTAAATCTGGAATGGAGGCCGTGGCCTTTATCCAGCACTCTTCAGCAGATGCCATTCTTAAAAAGAAAAAATTGATTTCGATGATTAATTCTCGTCCGCAACTGGTGGGCCCAAGTCTTATGGCCTATGTAATTAAGAAACGTGATCCACGTTTGATTGATCACTTTCTTCAGCATGGAGCGGATAAAGGCAAGACGTTGGTCTACATTTCTCAGATAAAAGATTTTGAGTTATTGCAACGTTATTATCCTCGTTATCAAGATGAACTCACTGAAGATGAATATTTTTTGATCCTTCGAAAATCGGCCCAAATGGATTTTACAGAAGGCTATCGTTATCTAGTGAATGCTCAGCAGTTTGAAAATCTTAATCGTGATTACAAAGAAGACGTGACACGTCTGTATAAGGGTAATCGTTTACCGGCCTCAGAGAACAAATAATTTAAAAAATTTGATTTTAAAAAAAACGATTGAGCTGACTTATCGCCAGCTCATGTTGAATACCGCTTCGACTAAAAGGTCTGGTGCTGAAGCACCCGCAAAGCGGATTTGAATGTAATCATCTTTGTAGAGAGAGAAGAGATGTCCGGTCACATCACCGAAATCATCGCCATCGTAATCTACACAATGATTAAGCTGCATTTCACTGTTTGAAAGAGTTGTATAAGTACATTTGAACTGAAAATCTTCCATGTCATAGGGATTGGCGTCGAAGACAATTTCCACTGTCTTGCCTGCAGTCGCCCCACGACGAACCTTCAGACGTTCAGGAATTTCGAACTGTCCGTTTCGCGGCATTTGATACATCTTAGATGAACCAATTGAACCATCGAGTTTAACGACATAGGCCGACGGCAATTCCTGATTTTGGGTTTGATGAGAAGGCTGGGTATCAGAATCGCTGATCTTCTTTCCACATCCGACGGTGGCGATGGCCAAGGTCATCAGAGGACAAAGTTTTCGAGTCAGTACATTGAGCATTATCCGTTCCTTGAGAATGCCTGGTTTAATTATATCGTGAATAGCTTTTCGGCTGTCCTTGAAGGAACTTGAAGATTCTAAGTGCCTAATTTTTAAGGTTCCGCGAGGCAAAATTTGCTGTTTAAAGCGATGTTTTAATCATTGTCATCAATCAGGTATTCGAGGAATTTTAAGGAGATTGCCGATATCAAGTAGTAGATCAGGATGATCAGGGAGGACCAAATGAAAGCATTTCTTATCTTCCTCATTAGCTTACAGTTCATCTCCGCTCCAAATGCAGCAGAACTCAATTATGAAAATGAACTTCGCGTTGTTTTAGAACGCCTCAAATCAGAAGGGCCGGTTTCGGTTTTAAAAAAGTTGAAAGGCTCACTCTATGATTCAGAGTTTGCGGATGCAGTGACTCTCTTGAAGAAAGTAGGATCCGTTAGACCCGAGTTTAGAGAAAGTTCTCCTGGGGTATGGGAGTTGGATCAGGATGGCCATAAGATCCTCTTTTCCACATCGGAGTTTAAAAAAGGCGAGATGTGGATTAACCGGAAGTTATTTCGATTTAAACACGTTTCTTTTCACGAGTTAGAAGATGCCCTAAGTTCCTATGAAAACCTGAATTCGGGCCAATTTACCCGGGTTGAAGGGGTGGTCATTGCGGTTTTAATAGGTCACCTAAGTCTTGATAAAAAAATGAAATAGCAGCCTACTGAGTCATTCGACCGAAAAATTTTTTATCCCTCAACCTTGACACTTTTCTTGGCAGACTCATCTTCTCGAGTGCAAAATCTGATCAATTTTTTTAAAAGAAATTTTGCGTAGCAAAAATTTAATCGTATGGAGGATGTATGACAGTTAAACCACTTCAAGACCGCGTTCTTATCAAGAGACTTGAAGAAGAAACAAAAACAGTTGGCGGGATCATTATTCCTGACACTCATAAAGAGAAGCCAGCTCAAGGTGAAGTTGTGGCTGTTGGAACTGGTTACCGTCTACAAGATGGTTCAGTGAAGGCCCTTGATGTGAAGAAAGGCGATAAAGTTCTTTTCGGTAAATACTCAGGCACTGAAGTAAAAGTTGGTGGCGAGAATTACCTGATCATGAAAGAAGACGAAATCCTAGGAATTCTTCAGTAATTAAATTTTAAATCTCTAAGGGAGAAAATATATGTCAGCTAAAGAACTTAAATATTCTGAATCAGCTCGTAACTCAATCCTTGCTGGTGTGAACGCCCTAGCAAATGCAGTAAAAGTTACTCTAGGTCCTAAAGGCCGTAACGTTGTTATCCAAAAAGCCTTTGGTGCTCCATCAATCACTAAAGATGGTGTTTCTGTTGCTAAAGAAATCGAGCTAGAAAATGCTTTCGAAAATATGGGCGCTCAACTTGTTAAAGAAGTAGCTCAAAAAACAAACGAAGATGCTGGTGACGGTACAACAACTGCTACAGTTCTTGCTCAAGCTGTTTACCGTGAAGGTGTTAAACTTGTGGCCGCTGGTCACAATCCAATGGACCTTAAGCGTGGTATCGATCTAGCTACTGCTAAAGTAATCGAGAAACTTAAGTCTATGTCGAAAAAAATCGACACTGCTGAAGAAATCGCGAACGTTGGTACAATCTCTGCTAACAACGACGCTGAAATCGGCAAACTTCTTTCTGAAGCAATGACTAAAGTTGGTAAAGAAGGTGTAATCACAATCGAAGAATCAAAAACTGCTGAAACAGCACTTGATGTTGTTGAAGGTATGCAATTTGACCGTGGTTACGTTTCTCCATACTTCGTAACTAATCCTGAAAGAATGGAAGCTTCTTACGAGAATCCATACATTCTAATCACTGATAAGAAAATCTCTTCAATGAAAGAACTACTTCCTACTCTTGAGAAGGTTGTTCAATCTGGTAAAGGTCTTGTGATCATTTCTGAAGATGTTGAAGGTGAAGCTCTTACAACTCTAGTTGTTAACAAACTTCGCGGTACTCTTAACGTAGCAGCTGTTAAAGCTCCTGGCTTCGGTGACCGTCGTAAAGAAATGCTTAAAGACATCGCGATCCTTACTGGTGGTCAAGTGATTTCTGAAGAGCTTGGTATGTCTCTTGAGACAGCAACTCTTAAAGACCTTGGTTCTTGTAAGAAAATCACAATCGACAAAGAAAACACTGTGATCGTTGACGGTGCTGGTAATAAGAAAGAAGTTGATGCACGCGTAGCTGCTATCCGCGCTCAAATCGCTGAAACAACTTCTGACTACGACAAAGAAAAACTTCAAGAGCGTCTAGCTAAGCTTGCTGGCGGTGTTGCTGTTATCCGCGTTGGTGCTCCAACTGAAGCTGAAATGAAAGAGAAGAAAGATCGCGTAGAAGACGCTCTAAATGCTACTCGCGCTGCTGTTGAAGAAGGTATCATCGTTGGTGGTGGTGCTGCTCTTCTTCACGCTGCTGCTTCTCTTGAGGGCCTTAAAGGTGCTAACGAAGAGCAAACTGCTGGTGTTAAAATCATCCGTCGTGCAATCGAAGAACCTCTTCGTCAAATCGCTTTCAACGCTGGTGTTGACGGTGCCGTTGTTGTTAACAAGATTGTTGAATCTAAGAACGCGGCCTTCGGTTACAACGCTCGTGACGATAAATTCGAAGACCTAGTTAAAGCTGGTATCATTGATCCAACTAAAGTAACTCGTTCTGCTCTTCAAAATGCTGCTTCAGTTGCAGGTCTTATGCTTACAACTGAAACAATGATCGCTGACCTTCCTAAGAAGGACGATCATGGTCATGGCGCTCCTGGTATGGGCGGAATGGGTGGCATGGGTGGTATGGGAGGAATGATGTAATCATCGCCTCACTTAGAAATGCATAAAAAAGAAAGGGCACCAAAGGTGCCCTTTTTTTATTCGTAAACTTGAAAACAGTCGATCGTCCTGCGCATATTAAGATTCCCTAGCCAGTGTCCGCCTCTTCCTCTCATCAGCATGAGCTTTCCAAAGTCCTGATGGATATAAATAACATCAATCCTTCCATTGCCTGCGATCGCGAGTTCCCCACCAATTCTTCTAAGTCCTTCCTCATCTTCCATTCCAATGGTCTGTTTGCCATCCTTGGTAACAATGGCATAAAACTTTTTGCCAATTTCATCGCACTTAAGGATGACACCGGTTTCTACCGCGGCCATTGAAAGGGCAGAGGACATCAGAAATAAAAAAGTAATAAGTAGTTTCATTCTTTCTCCTTGGGTGTTTTTGGAGACTTTAAGGGAGAAGTTGATCATTTTGAATGATTTACTCGGCCTTATGTAATGGAACTGATGGCATGACCAAGTCCTTATCAGGGCAAACTCTGCCTCTCTCCCTGTAAGAGTGACATGGGGCCGGCGCGCACCGGTATCCTTTCTTACCTTCGAATTTCCAATAGTTCCCTTTTGTCCCTGACCGAAGAAGTCCTGATAGTAAAAAAGAGAACTTGGCCCTCACACCCATTGGCATCTTCCATGCAATCATAAGGGTCAAGAACTTGCCGGCAGGAAGCCAGCAAAAAACCCATAAGTGCCAGGGAGTCAGGCATGAAACTCGTTTTAACGTTCATTTGTATGATGGTCTCTTTTTCAGCTTGGTCGACAGTCACGGCAGGAAACGTGGATTGTCCGATTCAGTTTGAAGGGAGAGTAAAAGAAATCATCGAGCCTGTGGGCGCCAGTGGATTCTTTGATGCCAATACGGTGGTGTTTGAGAATCAGCGAACCCTTAAGGGTGAGGTGAGCGAGCAAGTGCTTTTAGAGGTCCTTCAGAATGGACCGTTTAAAGTGAGCGTGGAGAAGGACTACCGCGTGCAACTGAGAAGCGGGAAGCTTTGTTGGATCGAAGAAATTTAACATTTTTCAGGACGAAAAATTATGTGGAAATGGCTTCTTGTACTAACTCTTTCTTCACCGGCCTGGGGTTACAACCTCACTCAGGATTTTATTAATGGTTTTTACTGGGCCTCGTTGCCTATCAATATTACGGTGGTGGATTCGAACCCATCGAGAAAGGCCATGATCCAAGATCTTGCTTCCAGGGCCATTAGAGAATGGGAGAATAAAAGTGGTCTTTCACTGTGGGACCTGACGTCATCAGGAACGAATAACATCATTCGTTGGTCTGAGAATTTTGCGAGTGAAACAAGAATGGACGCCCTTTCTGTTCTAGCAGTGGCGATTCGTTATACCAACGGACCATATTTTGCCAAAACTGAGATTGTGATTAATGGAAATCATCCTCTCAACTTTGATACTCAAAATTTACAAACAACCATTACCCATGAATTGGGTCATACCATGGGCCTGGATCATTCAGGTGATATGATGGCGGTCATGGCGCCGACGCTTCAAAGTCCTTATAACGGTCTTCAAAATGATGACATCATGGGGATGGGGGACGCTCACTCTCAAATTGAGCACCGACAAATTACCCGTTACGTATCACCGCTGGCCTACTCCGAAGAAAAAGCATCGGCCTCACCTCTTAGTTGCGGAACTGTTGGCCCCGCGACTACGGCCACAGGTGGGAATGCGATGGTTTCTCTCGGCATGGGACTCTTGATCGGTTTTGTCAGGAAAATCATCAAGTGGTTTAAGTCTCTTTTCTAAACTCCGAAAAGGAGGACATGGAAAGAAAAGAAACACCCTTTATTTTTTATCTAACTCTTGAAGAAAATCTGCCCAAAACTTTTTATGTGTTTGATCGCGCATTGAAAGATTTGGGCTTTATATTGGTCCCTGTTCGCATTGACCAACTTCAAACTCTGGTCTCGGCCACTGATCAAACTCAAATCATTGTCATTGCTTCAGTTGTTGATTCACGTGAAATGAAGATGTACAACGAAAAGGTGAGAGGACTATTAAAATATGTCCTCAAGTCAAAGCGTCTCACATTCATGCATCTTTCAAGCTTCACCAAGCTAAACGATATCAGACAATATGCTTTGGGTAAGAACTATTACTTCATGAAATATCCTCTGGATGCCCGTCTTTTATCTGCTAAGATTGCTCGTTATCATGATTTAAAATCAGAGCAGAGCTCAAGATGGCCCGGTGGTAAACGTGCCGGATTAGGTGCAGTTGTATGAAGAGTAAGAACACTGAGGCCACTCAACGCATTTTAGTTTTATTAAAGATAGATGCGAACAATTTGTTTAAAAGAATCAAAGAAAGAAAATCTGAATATTTAGAGATCTTTGCTCTGAGAAGAACACGCGAACACTTCCCAATGATTTTTAAGAATCGTTATGAGGGAACTTCGATTATGGATCTTTCTCACTGTAGCACCGATCTCATTACAACTTTGGATCAATTTTATACTTTGGTTGAAGAAATGAGCTGGTATTTGTTCCAGACAGAAGATATGCCAAATACGGTGGAAGATTATATTGATCGTAAAATCCGCCGAATGGAAAAGCTTCTAAGTACTCTTAATCTTTTCCTGGACGCAGAACTCGGAATTGAAAGCGAGCAGGCCCAACAAGAGACTGAAGTTCGCTTTATTGATCAAGAGCCGGACTTTTCAGATTCATTCAATGATGATACTTCTCAGGAAACATGAAATCTCTAGTTCTTGCATTCCTATTCATCTCTCAAATTTCCTGGGCACGTGACCCTATTTCGGGCAGTCGTTTCCAACATTTGACCGGAGTAAAGGTATCGCAAGACTCGAAGACTCAATGGGATGAAAAATACAGTCGTCCTACTTTTGTCTACGGTAAATCTCCCGCACAATTCCTGGCCGAAAACTACCACTTCATTCCTTATGAAGGCGCCGTGCTTGATATGGGAATGGGTGAGGGCAGAAACGCCGTATTTTTGGCGCAGAAAGGCTATAAGGTCACTGGTGTAGATATCAGTTCCGTGGCGGTTAAAAAATCATATCTCCTTGCCCAAGAATTCGGCGTGAAGATCAAAGGTGTTGTTGCTTCACTTAAAGATTATAAGATTCCACCTGCCTCTTTTGACGCGATTGTATGTTTCTATTACGTAGATCGTTCATTGGTGGAGAAGATCAAAGGCTGGTTGAAGCCCGGTGGGATTTTGATTTATGAGGCCCACACTGTTCGTGAAAAAGAGCGTCCTCATAAGAAGCGTGATCCTCTTGAAGAAGATGTTTATTTGAAAGAGCAAGAGCTTCTCCGCTTGTTCCCTGGAATGCGTGTTTTAAAATACGAAGAGCCTCTCCACGAGAAAGAATTTCGCTCAAGTATTATTCTCAGAAAAGAGTAATTCCCATCTCCCAAAAATACTGGACCATGGCATAATCTTATCATGGCCAAGCTCTCAATAATTCTCATGATTTTATGTCATACCATGTTGGTATGGTCGCAATCGAATGAGTCCACTAAGGACGAGAATGGAAATCATTTTACGGGAAGGATTTCGCGCTTAAATTCCAAAGCACGTCTTGCTCGCATCAGAACAGATTTTGAAAATATAAAGTTTTTAAATCGTAAGGATCGTGTTGAATTTTGGAACGAGACGTATCCAGATCAACGCTGTATGGCCCTGGTGGAAGGCAGAACCAATGATTATCTCTTACTAAAAATTTCTCAGTACGATCAATGTGTAGTGAGGGTCCATTTTACTACCGGTTCTTATCTTCACTTCCAAAGCCCTGATCTGGCCCAAACCGTAAAAATTGCCAAAGAGCTTGTGGAGATTCTATTGAAAAAACGACTGGCCATGCAGGCCAAGAAAGATCGTCATCACAAAGAACTTTCAGGTTACGTCGAGAAGGTCGATGCGGTTAACAAGCGCTATGAAGTCCTTCGTCAAAAATTAGAAATCGAATGGCAAAAAGAGCTTTCAAATCTAGAAGAGGATAAATCGCGTTCATTTACGGAATTCAAAAATGCTGAGGCCCGGCTGAATGAAATTGATACTAAGCTCGAGGCCTATCGAGTGGAGGACCACAATCTTAAGTTGGATAGATGGTCTCTTGATCCCGCACTTTATATTAAGAAATAGTTTTAAGGAGTTTATATGGTGGCCCAAGGCCTTCGCACATTTTTAGTTATTGCTCTTATTGCTCTGGTCGGATGCCAGGGAAAGAGCAAAAAATCTGGCAGTACGATTTATTACAATATCGGTGGTGAACCAACTACGTTAAACCCGATGACTGCGTCAGATGGATACACTCAAGCTGTGCATGCCTATTTGTTTGATTCTCTACTGGACCGTGATCTCGATACTTATGAGTGGAAGCCGGCCCTTGCGACAGAATGGAAAATCTCTGAGGACAAAAGAACGTTCGATTTTAAACTGCGCGAAGGCGTAAAGTTCCACGATGGAAAGGAAGTCACTGCTGAAGACGTAAAGTATTCTTACGACGTGATTTTCACAGAAGACTTTAAGGCCGTTCAGCTTCGATCTTTTTATGAAGCAGTAAAAGAAGTTCAAGTTTTAGATAAGTACAATGTGCGTTTCATCGTGAAAGATGATTACTTCCAAAACTTTGATGTGTGTGCCGGAATTACAGTTCTTCCAAAGCACTTCTACAGCAATCCGGAAAACAAAAAAGAATTTGGTCGCAAAGTGGTGGGGTCAGGTCCTTACATGTTCACGAAATATGATAAAGGCCAGAAAATCATCCTGGTTCAAAACCCTGATTGGTGGGGAAGAAAAGTTGAGACCGAAAAAAACTCTCATACGATTCCAAAAATCGTTCTCCGTTTTGTTTCTGAAGAAAACGTTTCGCTTGAGCTTTTGAAGAAGGGGGACATTGATTTCCTTGCTCTTCGCCCTGAAGGCTTTGTGAAGAAGACCGTAGGAAAAATTTGGGACGAGAAAATCGTAAAAGTTAAAACTGAGAACAAAAGCCCGAAAGGCTATAACTTCATTGGTTGGAACTTTAAGCACCCAATCTTGAAAGACCGTGAAGTGAGAAAGGCCCTCTATATGTTATTCAACCGTCCGCTGATGCTGGACAAGTTTGAATACAATCTTTCTGAGTACGCTACTGGCCCCATTTATGTTCAATCGGATTACGCTTCACCAAACGTAAGGCCAGTTGAGTTTAATCCAAACGAGGCCCTTAAAATTCTGAGACAGGCAGGCTGGAAAGACACAGATAAGGACGGACTTTTAGATAAAGTCATTAACGGTAAAAAGACTCCGCTTTCTATCACAATCTTAGAACCAACTCAGGAAATGGCAAAATATCTCACCATCTTTAAAGAAGACGCTAGTAAAGTCGGTGTTGAAATCAATATCAAAAATATTGAGTGGAACTCATTCGTAAAACTTCTGGACGAGAAAAATTTCGAGGCCGTTCGTCTCGCTTGGGGCGGTGGTGGAGTTGATTGGGACCCAAAACAAATTTGGCACACATCTTCTAGTAAAGGTGCTGGGTCAAACTTTATCCAGTATTCAAATCAGGAAGTTGATCGCCTGATTGATGAGGCACGTAAGCTGTACGAGAAAGAGCAGCGTTTGCCACTTCTTCGTAAAGTACATGAGCTCATTTCTGCCGATTACCCTTATGTATGGTGGTTTAACAGTAAGTACACGCTTTATGGACACACCAAGCGCGTAGTGAAGCCAAAGGACACATTTACTTACGGCATTGGCCAACAATACTGGAAACTACAATAATATGCTGAAGTACTTTCTCCGACGCATGGCCATCCTTATTCCTACATTGTTGGGTGTGACGGTCATCGTATTTATCATTATCAATATGGCACCCGGTGGGCCGATTGAGCAGAGACTTCAACAAATCCGCTTCGGAGGTGGTGATACCTCTGGGCACACCACAAGCGGCCGCGGTGCCAGCCAGGGTGTTTCTGATGAAGTTCTTGAGGCCCTGAAGAAGCAGTATGGTTTTGATAAGCCCATGCATGTTCGCTATCTCATTTGGTTAAAGAACATAGCGACTTTAAATTTTGGAGAAAGTTTTACTTACGAAGAACCAGTGATTGATGTCATCGTTAGTAAATTTCCAGTTTCACTTCAGTTCGGGATCATCTCTTTGATCTTGAGTTATCTGGTGTCGATTCCTTTGGGTATTGTGAAAGCGATTAAACACGGAAGCTTCTTTGATCTATCATCAAGCTTTATGTTGTTTGTCTTTTATTCAATTCCCTCCTTTATGCTCGCGATTCTCTTGATTGTGTTTTTCTCCGGCGGAAGTTTCTTTGAAATCTTCCCGGTAGGGGGTCTGAATTCAGAAATGTACGATGAACTTAGTACCTTTGATAAGTTCTTGGACCGTGTTCACCATTTCATTCTTCCTCTTATTTGTTACACCATTGGTTCATTTACCAGCCTAACAATTTTGATGAAGAACTCTCTAATCGAAGAAATCAAAAAAGACTACATCCGTACTGCTCGTGCTAAGGGTCTTAATGAAAAAGTCGTTTATATGAAGCATGCTTTAAGAAACGCCTTGATTCCGATTGTGACCGGTCTTGGTGGTTTCTTGACGGTGTTTTTTGCTGGATCACTTCTTCTTGAAACGATCTTTCAGCTCGATGGCATTGGGCTTCTCAGTTATAAGAGTATTTTGTCTCGAGACTATAACGTGATTATGGGTCTGGTTTTCATTCAAAGTGCGCTGTTCCTGATCGGTAACGTGCTCTCAGATTTTGCCTATGTTCTCGTTGATCCAAGGATTGATTTCACATGATCGAACGTTTTATTCGTAACGAAGATTCACTTAAAAAATGGCGACGTTTTAAGTCTCGCAAGCTGGCAGTGGCCTCTGCCTGGATCATATTGATAGCTTGTTTTTTTAGTTTTACAGCTGAATTTTGGGCGAATAGCAGACCTTTATATCTGAAATATAAGGACACGACTTATTTTCCTGTGTTTAAGGATTACCATCCCACATTGTTTGGGGTGGAGAACGCGCTGGTGATGAACTATCGCAATCTTGAATTAGATGAGGATCGTGGAGATTCCGTGATTTGGCCCGTGATTCAGTGGAATCCTTTTGAATCAAACACGGAAGTGATGAGTTATCCATCTGAACCAACCGGTGAAAACTGGATGGGAACTGATGATCGCGGTCGTGATATTTTTGCTCGTCTTCTTTATGGCCTTCGCTATTCAATGACCTATTCAATCCTCGTTTGGATTCTTACTTTTGTAGTAGGAACTATTCTGGGTGGAATCATGGGCTACTTTGGAGGTCGTACTGACTTCTGGGGCCAGCGAATTGTGGAAGTTTTATCGACTGTACCACAGTTCTTCCTCCTGATCATTATCATCTCGATTTTTAAACCGACACTCTTCTTGCTCGTGATTCTTTCAAGTCTTTTTGGTTGGATCAGCATTAGTTATTACGTAAGAGGGGAGTATTTAAAGAACCGGAAAAAGGAATTCGTTGAGGCCGCGAAAGCGATTGGAGCAGGACACAGTCGAATTTTCTTCAAGCACCTTCTACCGAACTCACTTTCTCCGATTATTACATTTTCACCGTTTGTCATCGCTGGAAACATTACTGCTCTGGCAAGTCTTGATTATCTGGGCTTTGGTCTGACTCCTCCAACTCCAAGCTGGGGAGAACTTTTAAATCAGGCCCAAAAGCATTTTACAGAAGGCTGGTGGCTTGCGGTTTATCCATCACTGGCACTTTTCTTTACTCTTACAATGCTCTCTCTCGTTGGCGAAGGTGTGAGAGACGCTATGGACCCGAAAGAGTAGAAGTGCTATAAGAATTTCCATAAGAGGTTCCTATGAAAGATACAGCACTCCGAATTGCGGATTTTAAAGATTCTATTTTTGGCGTTATTTCAAGACTCGCTCGTGAGAATAATGCCGTAAACCTTGGCCAAGGCTTTCCTGATTTCGATGGGCCAGAATGGTTAAAGGAAGTTGCTTTCCGCAAAATGCAGGAAGGTCACAACCAGTATGCTCCTTTCCAAGGAACTGTTGGGCTTCGCCAGGAAGTTTCAAACTATTACAAAAAATTCTACTCACTAAATTATAATCCTGAGTCTGAAATTACGATCACTGTTGGTGCTACTGAAGCGATTTATGTGGTGATCACCGCATTGATTAATCCAGGTGATGAAGTGGTCGTACTCGAGCCTTTCTATGACTCATATGTGGCCTCAATTAAAATGGCCGGTGGTATTCCAGTTCCGGTCACCATGCACGCTCCTGACTTTACTGTTGATCGTCAGGAACTAGAGAAGGCGATTACGCCAAAAACAAAACTTCTTATTCTGAATAACCCTCACAATCCAACTGGTAAAGTGTGGGCGAAAGAAGAGCTACTTGAAGTCGCGGGCATTGCTCAGAAGCATGATCTTTATCTCATGTCAGATGAAGTTTATGAGTTCCTTCTGTTCGATGGTGCGAAACATGTTCCAACTGCAACACTCGAAGGAATGTTTGAAAGAACCATTACCGTATCAAGTGCAGGTAAGACCTTTGGTCTAACGGGTTGGAAAATTGGATGGATTTGTGCCAATGAAAAAGTCACGAAAGCTTGTCGCTTGGTTCATCAATACGTGACTTTCGCTGTATCGACTCCGATGCAGGAAGCAGTGGCAGAGGGCCTTACAAAACTTTCTGATTATCTTCCTGGGTTTGTTTCTCTTTATAAGGGTAAGCGCGATCTTTTTTATAATGAATTAAAAAGTCTTGGATTTGAGTTTGCGATTCCAAAAGGCACGTATTTTATGATGGTGCCAATTTCGAAGAAGACGGATCTAAAAGATGTGGACTATGCCATGAAGCTCATTCAAGAGCGTAAGGTAGCAACAGTCCCTCCTTCAGCTTTCTATTTAAAGTCTACCGAAGGAGAGAAGTATTTAAGATTCTGTTTTGCTAAGAAAGAAGAAACGCTCCGAGCGGCGGCGTTGAATTTAAAGGGCCTGTAATTTTACTTTCGTCGCGAGGGTCTTGCCTTCGCGGCGATATTTCACCATCACTTCATCACCAACTTTTTTAGTCTCAAGTACTTGGTAAATATCATCCAGGCTGTTCACATCTTGGCCATCCACACTTAGGATGATGTCTCCTAAATAAGTACGTCCGTAACGGTCTTGAGTCATACCTTTGATTCCGGCCTTTGCAGCACCACCTTTCTCATCCACGTAAGAAACGATGATTCCTTTATCATCTCCAACAATACGTCTCTTCATGCTGTCAGGAACAATTCCAATCCCTAGACCCGGACGAATCACGCGACCGTGTTGAATGATTTGAGGGACGATCATTTTGATTGTGTCGGCCGGAACCGCGAAACCCAGACCTGCACTTGAACCACTGGTTGAGAAAATTACAGTGTTCATACCGATAAGCTGGCCGGAAGAATCAAGCAGTGGTCCTCCTGAGTTACCCATGTTAATGGCAGCGTCCGTTTGAATCATGTCGTTGATTTTTACACCACCGATACCATCAATTTTTCTTCCAAGGGCCGAGATCACTCCCGTAGTCAGAGTGTAATCAAGTCCGAAGGGAGAACCGATGGCAAAAGAATATTGCCCCACTTGAAGGTCTTTGGATGAACCAAAAACAATGGGAGAAAGTTTTGAAGGTTTTTCATTAAGCTTTAAAACCGCGATGTCTTTTTCCGGTGCTGTTCCTACAATGGTTGCTTTGTATTGTTTTGGATCGTTGTGAAAAGTGACCACAAAAGAGTTACCACCTTGAACCACATGGAAGTTAGTGATGATGTGGCCCTTATCATCATAAACGAAACCGGAACCAGCACCTTGTGGAACTTCGACTTCACCGTAGAAAGAATTTCGTGCCAGACGAATATTTGAAACGTTAACTGTGCTTGGAACTGCTTTACGATAAATGTCGATGGTTTTCGTTTCTACCTGGAGAAGTTCAGCACTCCAGCTTGCCATTGAAAATAAGCTCAAAACAATGAAGAGATAAGCTTTCATTCGTGACTCCTTACTTTGACTATTACAGCTCGGAAAGTATAATATGTTTAAATTAAACCCCCAAGAGGAATTCCCCATGACGATGGTCAGCAATCCGCCAGAAATTAAGTACTTCAATCGTATGAACAATAGGACTGAAGTAGAGAAAGTCTATGGGGATGGATTCATTAAATTTCTTTATAGCTCTGCCTTAGGGCATCAAGTTGGTACAGTTTTTACTAACAAATATTTTAGTAAAATCTACGGTGCTTTTCAGGATCTTCCTTCTAGTCATAGTAAGGTTCGTCCTTTCATTGAAAAGTTCAACATTCAAATTGATGACTATGAGGCGGGTACTCGTCCGGCACTAGATCCTAGAGATTCTTATCGCACTTTCAATGAATTTTTCATTCGCCGTTTTAAGCTTGGTAAACGTTCATTTGTGGCAGAGCCAAATCGTATGCCGGCATTCGCTGAGGCCCGTTACGTGGGTTTCGATGCAATTAACGAGAGAGATACATATCCTGTGAAGGGCCAATATCTTCTAGCAAAAGATCTGGTTGGTAACGATCAAGTTGCAAAGATTTTTGAAGGTGGTCCGTTAATGATCGCTCGTCTTTGTCCGGTTGATTATCACCGTTACCATTATCCGGATAATGGTAAAGTGCTTGATAATTTCCGAGTGCCGGGTGCCTACGATTCAGTGAATCCTCTGGCGCTAAAATATAAAAACCAGATTTTCATTAAGAACGAAAGACATGTTTCCATTCTTCAAACTGAAAACTTTGGTCGCCTTGCTTACATTGAAGTTGGTGCGATCTGCGTTGGTAAGATTGTCCAGTCTCATCGTTGGAACAAACCATTTATGCGTGGAGAAGAGAAAGGTTACTTTTTGTTTGGTGGTTCTACAGTTGTTCTATTGGGCGAGAAAGGCGCTTGGAAACCTTCGGCCGATATTCTTGCTAATACTGCCAAAGGTATCGAAACATACTTACATCTTGGTACTGAAGTCGCCGTTAAAAATTAAGCCTACAAATAATAGGGAAGTGGTCGGTAGGATATCTGCCGTCCACTGTGCCCTTGTCCATTACGCAATCTTCGACTTTTGCTTTTTTATCCACCATCACCCAGTCAATTCTTGAACCATTCTGGCATTCACCATTAAAGGCATGATGAGAAGTTTCTTCAATCTGATGAAACAAGGCCCATGAGTCTTGAAGGTTGGGAAATTCTTTTAGGAGAGTTTGGCGAACTTCACTTTGAGGAGAGTCGTTAAAGTCACCTGTAATAAACAAGAGAGAATTCTCGTTCCAGAAGCGCTTTATTTCTTTAATAAGCACCTTGACCTGATTCACTCTGGTCTGAGGCTTCACATGATCAAGATGTGTATTAACTACGAAAAAATTTGTTTCAGAGTTTTTTGGCTGAAGTTTTACCCAGGTCATAAGACGCGGAAACATGCTTTCGAAAGAAAGACTTCCAGCGACTCCTGGAGTCTCAGATAACCAGAGATCTTCGCTCTTTAAAATTTCAAAGCGATCTTTCTTCACAAAGATCGTAGGATACATTCTTTCTTTGATCCATGAGCGGTGCTCATCAATAATGGTAAAATCACCCAGCAGAGACTCAAAGTCCTTAAGCTGATTGAATCTACCTTCTTGAGTGGCGATGATATCTGGGTGATGTTTAAGAAGTGTTTGGGCCAGAATTTGACGGCGATGGGGCCAGGCATTGGCCCCATCGGCAGGATTATCAAAACGGATGTTGCAGCTGATAAGGCAAAAATTCATTCCTAAATTATATTGCTTTTAGTTAATCTTCTCAACATAGCTCTCAATTTCCAGACTGAATTTGGCCTCCATATTGGTTGAAACAGCGGGCCGTAGCTCTCGGCCATTTCCTTCACAGTATTTATGATATTGTCCTGTGGTGGTAAAGCTTGATGCCGGGTTATTGAGAATTTGTAATTTAATGTTTTCAGTTTGCCAGTTAACTTTTAACTTCCAAAAAATCCCTTTTTCATCAGATCCTTCTTCCATTTCGATGTTATTAGCATCAAAAGCAAGCACGTTGTTTCCTGATACCATTTGAATGTTACCTAAGACCTCTTCAAATGAAACTTGCTGGACCGGCTTGTTTATATAATCTCTAAGATAATACGTGCAGCTATATCTTGTTACTCCACCACCATCTCGTCCTCCACCGCCAGAGTCAACATAGAGTCTGCTTGTGGTAGATTCATGAAAATCTCTCATCACTTTTGATGCTCTAATAACGAAGAAAACCGGTGAGAGTTTTGAGTTGTTGAGAACGAGATTGTTCGTGGCATACCCGTTATCTCTTGAAAGATTGATTTTTTTGATTTGAAAACGCTCTTTATAAACTTTATTCAATTCTTCCAGACTGGAATAAACCAGGGCCCTGTCTCCATTGGCAAAATCTCTTTGATACCAACGGACCGAGTCTGTTTCAAGATGATAGAAAAAGAACTCATCTTCTTTTACTTCGAGAACGTTGTTGATCTTAAAGCTCTCTTTTAATTTCTCAATTGGAAGCTCTTTTGAAACATACAGGATCTCGCTTTTTTTACCATCGTTAATAAAAACGCGGTAAGTGTTGTCTCTTACGCTTTCATCTTGGTCTACTTCATAATAGTTTTCGCGATTGTATTTTTTTGAGACTGTCATATGGGCGTTCCCAGTAATAAGGGCCTTTAAATCTTTATTATGAATTTTTACATTCATCTGGGGCTCCCATTTACCTAGGGACCTTTGTTCATCTCCCGAGATAAGAAAAACCTCCTGAACGGCCGAGCTGATTTCATCAAAAGTCAGCTTCACGACGTAAGACTCTTGTTTAAAATCTATGCTTGGAATTTTCCCGCTAACTTTGATCTGAGTTCCTTCAGAAAGATAATTTTTATTTCCAGTTTGTTGGTCAGGACCAACCATGACTTCGTTTACGGTCTTGAATTGGTTACTGAAGGACATTTCGATTTGTTCCAAGTGTTGGAACCGAAGTGTTCCACTGACTTTTCCCATTGGTTCAATGTTGGCAATGTATTTATTAATGTCCGATTCATAGGCATTAACAATTTGATCGCCATCACTGTCGCGAAGATCCATCTTTTTTGGTTCTTCGTGTTTTCCACAAGAAATCAGAAGGACAAAAATCAACCAACGCATATTATCTCCCTGTAACCACTTGATTCATGAGTGTTTGAACTTCACCAACGCCCCAGAAAATGACTTTACGGTCTTTAATCGCGACTTCATTCTGTGCTTTTTTATGAGCGTCTTGAAGAAAAGAATCTAGATTCGATAACATCGCGAGGAAGATCTTTTCATCTCTGGCGTCCATCGCAACTTTCTGAAAACGAAATACCCGATTTTGTTTTTGCTCTAAAACTGCTTCGATAAGTTCTAAAGACTCGGCTTGTTTGGCCTCTATTCCATTGATCTCCTCCATCATGATGGATGAGATGTTTTGATTGATTTGATAAGTCTGACCAGAGGTAGACAAAATTCCGCGAATGATCAGGGCCTGGAGAATGTTAAAACAAACATTCTCATGCAATCCTGATTGAGAATGAATCTCATCAAAGCTTAGGCTTTGTTTTCCAAGACATTCGAGTACGATTCTTTCTAATGAAGATAGACCTTTCATAGATTCTCCTTACGCGATTACCGCATCTTGAAATACTGAGCGGATATAAGTTCGGCTGTAACGTTTATTAGTAAGTTTTCTTTCGATGTAGTCGGCCAGTTTACCCAGTTCTTCATTGGTAAGTAGTGAAGAGGCCTCATCCATAGCTGTGTTCAGACGGTGATAACTCGGACTTTCAGCAATTTTGTCTGTGATTGCTTTTTCGAAGGCCTCGAGTTCTCCGACCTTCATGGTTTTGCCATTAAAAAGTCGGAAAACGCGGGTGATTTGGATGCCGGTACGGAGGGAAATTTCACGAAGAGTTTCTTCTGGGAAGAATTGGCGGTAACGTTGGAGGGTCTTATTTTGTAAAGTCATCGTTTGCTCCTTTAAGGTTTCTGATGGAAACCCCTAGAGCAAGGACCGTGCCAACTAAAACTGGAGCTTATTTTCCTGAAGGATGCGGTAGAAAGCGGAGCTGGAGATTTTAAGATCTTTAATACAAGCTGTGATTTTTCCGTTATTTCGTTTCATGGCCTCTTCCACGGCCTTACGTTCGATCATATTGATATAGGATTTCAAACCGTGCTGAAACACATGTTCTTCCCACATCTCTTGAGAGGGCAGAGTCTTAACTTCCAGACCCAGCATTTTGTTCACAATCTGGGAATCAATGATTCCGGAAATACCTTGAGAGAATCTCTCACAAGTCTTTCTAAGTTCACGAATATTTCCGGGCCAAGCATGCTTTTTCAAGGCATTCATGGCCTCAGGCTTGATTACGTATCTACGAGGAGAATTGGCCTGAAAATGACGAACCAGAAGTTCAATATCATTAGGTCTTTCTGAGAGTGATTTAAGATGAAATTGGAAACCACTAATACGATGAAAGAAGTCCTCTCGAAACTCTTTCTTCGCCATCTTGTCTTGAAGATCTTCGCAAGTGGCGGTGATAAGAGTGAAATCCGCCTTCACTGGAGTAGAAGAACCAACTGGATAAAAGGTCTTTTCATCAAGAGCTTTAAGAAGCTTTTGTTGCATGGCCATTGGCATGGTCGCAACTTCATCCAGGAACAGTGTGCCGCCATGAGCGAGTTTAAGCTTTCCGTCTTTCTTTTGGTCCGCGCCAGTGAAAGCACCTTTCTCGTGACCAAACAGCTCTGATTCCAGAAGGTTTTCCGCCACCTCAGAACAATTTAAATGAACCAGATTAGCATCTGGATGAGTGATTTCATGAATGAGTTTTCCCAGTAAGCTTTTCCCGGTCCCAGTCGGACCTGAAATGAAGAGAGTCTGGTTTTTCCAGTTAATCTCAGTGAGCTTTCTAAGTTCAGAAATGAGGTCTTCGTCTTGAGTAATGAATTCCTCCTTCAGAATCTTTTCAAATTTTGCCTGCTTGGCCTGAAGGAACTTATTGATATAGACCGGTAGTTGGTCTTTTAATTTGAATTTTGAGAGGTAGTGTTTGGCACCTAGGGTATAGGCCTTTTCGATAGTTTCATCGCCTTCATAAGAGCTCACCACGATACAATGAGCGCCTTTTTTAACGATTTCTGAGATGAGATCGACCCCAGAGCCTTCCCCCAGCTCAATGTCAGTTAAAACGATGTCATAGGGCCTAATAGCGAGTTTCTCGCGTGCCCCTTGAATGTCCCCGGCCTCTTCAATGATCCCAAATGGCTGCAGTATTTCCCGCAAATTCAAGCGGGCATACTTATCGTCTTCAATAATGAGAAAACTCAAATGGGATTTCATTTCTTGGTTGTAAACCTGAAATATTCCGATTTCAAATACTGGATTCGGAATCCGAATATTTTACAGATCTGAGCCTTGTGTGACCCTTGAGGGCAGTTTACTATCTTATTGAAAGAAGTTTGAGATGAGGGAACATGCGAATAATTCTAAGTGATTCGACAGCTGAAGCGATCCAGACCGTAGCCCTATTAGTTATTGAGACAATGGAATCTCATCCGAGTGCTGTGATTGGCCTCGCTACGGGGAGAACCATGGAGCCGGTATATGCTGAAATGGTAAGGCTCAAAAATGAAAAGTCTCTCAATCTTGAAAAAAACTTCTTCTTCATGTTGGATGAATACTTCGGTCTTCCAGAAAATCATCCTTCAAGTTTCAAACACTATATTGAAAAGCATTTCATAGGTCCGATGCAAATTGGGCAATCTCAAATCTCGGTACCACCGGTGCATGCGAAAGATGGTGCTTATCATTACGAAGAAAGCATTAAAGAGAGCGGTGGAGTTGATCTCCAGCTACTGGGCATCGGTAGAAATGGACACGTGGGTTTTAATGAGCCCGGATCAGAGAAAAATTCTCGAACGCGTTTAGTTCGTCTGACAGATGAGACTATTGCCGCCAATAAAGAGCAATTTGTTGATGATAAAATTCCGACCGAGGCCCTCTCCATGGGAATTGGGACCATCATGGACAGTAAAAGCCTTCTTATGCTTGCTACTGGAAAATCAAAAGCAGATACGATTAAGTATCTCTTGAATCATCATGATGATCCAAGTTGTCCTGCGACTTACTTAAAGCATCACCCTCATTTTACTTTAGTTTTAGATCCAGAGGCGGCGTCAAAGATCAATTTAAAGATCTGACCGATATCCATTGATGATGTGAGATTGGATTCGATAAATTTTGGCGTTGAGAACTTTCCTTTCTTCACAACTTGAAGTTGATAGATCACACCGAAGGCCATGCTAGAAGCATCTGTGCCTTTGCCACCAATCACTTCAGAACCACGACGAACATTGTCCATCATCCAGGCCGGAAGTCTAAGGTGATACGGATTGCGGTCGACTTCACCCACGTGTTTTGCGAGAGCTTGCATCTGAAGTTCGAGAATTTCAGTCGGCACTTCCACCAGAAGATTTGGTTTACTCATCTGCCCCCAGAATTCACTCCAGCAAACGATGGCCGTGCTCTTGGCAGAGGTGAGTGTCTTCTTTAAGAGTTCACCGGTCTTGATGTGAGTCGGGTGAAAATCTTTTAGGTGAGGAGCAATGATTAGTTGCGGTTGATATTTCTGAATAAGAGACTTTAGTTCTTTTTCTTTTTTCTTCCAGTTTTCATCCAGAACGATGTTTTCCATCTCGAGAAGTTCACAAGCAGCTTCCAGCTCTTTTAAACGCTCTTGCTGGCGTTCTTTCTTTGAACCAAGAGTGACCGCAATGTTTACGATATGTGCGTTGTTTTCTTTTTGAAGACGAAGAGGCAGCGATCCCACAATTGATTCATCATCAGGATGTGGAGAAAGGATCATGACCGTAAAGGGAACGGAAGACTTTTCAGTTAATGGTGCCGGATTAAAAAGAGAGGCAAGAGGTTTAAGGATTGGGGTGAATTCCATTTCACCGTTCCTTAATTAAAACTTTGTTAACGTCGTTACGACGTAACAAAAAGCGATTAGGATCAAAACTGATCGAATCATGGGCCCCTCTAGTGTGTGTAGACATTTCCAATCTACCAACTTTGATTTCAGTCAGTCTAGGGGCCCGTTTAAGAGTGAAAACACTTAATTCAGCTTTCAATTAGTTACGTTTATAATCGTCTTGAAGACGCACAATGTCATCCTCGCCCAAGTAGTTACCAACCTGCGCCTCAATCAAAACCAGATCCTGTTTTTGCTGATTGTAAAGGCGGTGAGTAGCTTCTTTCGGAATGTAACAAGATTCGTTTTGTTTCAGATCGAAAGTTTTATCGTTAATGGTCACAGTCGCCACACCACTTACTACAATCCAGTGTTCAGAGCGATGATGGTGGTATTGAAGCGAAAGCTTAGCACCTGGGCGAACAGTGATTTGTTTTACTTTATAACCAGGATTCTCTTCGAGGATGGTGTATGTTCCCCACGGGCGGTGGGCCGTGGTGTGGACGTTTGTCATTTCCACATTATGCTTTTTAACTTCTGCCACGAGGTCTTTAACTTTTTGAGTTGAACCTTTCTTGGCAATCACAATCGCATCGCGAGTATCGACGATCATGAGATCTTCCACATCAATTGTGGAAATAAGACGATCATCTGCAATCACAAGATTATTTTTAGAGCCGATGTGAATTGTATTCTTGGAGAGTGTATTTCCGTTCTCATCTTTTGGAAGAGTTTCATAAAGTGAATCAAAAGAGCCGAGGTCACTCCAACCGATATCTGCGGGAACAACATTTACTCTTTTAGATTTTTCCATCACGGCGTAGTCGATACTTTCAGAACGAATTGCCACCATATCTTCTTTTACAAGACGAATTGCGGTCTGATCCAATCGTGCGTGAGTGAAAGTTTTGTGACTTTGCTCATACACATCCGGAGCATATGTTTTAAGCTCTTCTAAGAAGGTCTTTGCTTTGAAGCAGAACATACCACTGTTCCAGAAGTAGTTTCCTGCTTTTACATATTTTTCAGCTGTCGACGCGTCTGGTTTTTCTTTGAAAGATTTTACTTCAAGGCCACTGGCCTCAATGTAACCATAACCAGTTTCAGCATAGTGGGGCTTAATCCCGAAAGTCACAAGTTTATCTTGTGAAGCAAGTTCTTGCGCTTTCTTCACTGCCGCTTCGTAAGCAGATTGATCTTCAATCAAGTGGTCAGATGGAACAATAAGCAGAATCTCTTCAGGCTTACTTGCAAATGCTGCCATGGCAATGGCGGGAGCTGTATTGCGACCTACGGGCTCTAAAATAAATTTATTCTTAGAAACTTTAACCTCATCCATTTGATCCAGACCCATGAAATATTGTTCCTGGTTGATCACAACAGAAAAGCTGTCAGCGAACGAAGCATTTCTTTTAATTGTTTTTTGATAGAGGGATTCTTTATCGAATAATTTCACGAATTGCTTTGGGTAAAGCGTACGTGAAATTGGCCATAGTCTGGTTCCAGAACCACCGCAAAGTATAACGACTTGCATAGATTTCTCCTAGAGGAGAAAGATCATAGCGCTAATTTGGAAATTAGGAAATACCCAGTGTGAGAGAGGCCACCGTGAAATAGATAAGAAGTCCGGTAATATCCACAATCGTTGTGATCGCAGGGCTGGCCACAACTGCTGGGTCACCACCCATTCTACGAACAACTAGTGGAAGGCCCGCACCAATGATGGCTGACGAGACCACTTGAATGGCAATTGCAAATGAAATCACAATGGCAATTTGGCTCATTGAAAAGCCAACCGGCAATAAAGCATGGAAAGAAAGGAAAGCTATCTTAAGGTAAGTCAGAACCGCCACGCATACAGAAAGCATAAAAGAGATTTTCATCTCTTTAAACACAATGCGAAGCCAGTCTTTATCGTTGATCTCACCAAGTGAAAGTGCACGAATGACCACAGTGGCCGCTTGAGAACCGGTGTTACCACCAGTCGCTGCCATCATCGGCATATACATCGCAAGGATGATAAATTGCTCGAGTACTCCTTGGTACTCATTGATGATCATTCCTGAAATAATTCCGATGGCAGCAAGAGAAACGAGCCACACCACACGCTTTTTGAAATGATGGAAAGATGAAGTCGACATGTACTCTTCATCATCTTCAGAGGGCATGATCCCCATGAATTTTTCCATATCCTCCGTCTCTTCTTTACGAATGACGTCGATCGCTTCTTCGTGGGAAACGATACCTACCAGTTGGTTTAGAGAGTTTAGAACGGGAATGGCCACAAGGTCATATTTTTCAATTTTTTGCGCCACTGATTCTCGGTCTTCATTTACTTCTGCATAAACGAAGAACTCATTAAGCATTTCATTCACGCGAGTTTTCGGATCGTGCATGACAAGATCTTTCAGAGTCACGAGCCCTTTCATCACCATCGAATGATCTACAGCATAGATATAGTAAATCATATCTTTCGAGGGGGCATCTTTTCTGATTTTTGCCAGGGCCTCGGCCATGGTCATGTCAGCGAAGATAGTCGCAAAGTCTGTGGTCATAATCCCACCGGCCGTGTCCGGAGGGTAGGCAGAAAGGATGATTACGTCTTCACGAACTTTTTTATCCAGATAGGGAAGAAGTTCAATCTGCTCTTCTTTTGTGAGTTCTTGGTATAAGTCAGCTCGAATGTCCGAAAACATTTGTCCGAAGATCTTCGCAAAAGTTCTGCGATCAAGTTCATGGAACAACTTCAATTGAAGATCGATGGAAAAATCAGAGAAAATTCGACCCTGATCCTCTAAATCGAGTTTCTGCAGGTATTCGATAACCTCTTCCAGAGGTTTCTCTTCCATGAACTCCGCCACGTCCATCGTGGGAAGTTCTTCAAACATTTCAACCAGCTCAGCAGTTTTCCCCTGTTCAGATAGGTCCTGAAGGAGATCCTGATTCTCTGGTTCCTGATCGTTTTCGTTTTCTTCCATATTCGGCGCCGAGTGTACTCCAAATCGAGATTTTTCCATAGGTTAAAAGCTTTACCCTATGAAAAAACTTTAGGTTAAACAGTCGTTCTATAATATTAAGAGAATCCTAAAAAAAGTCGATAACCTATTGGAACCTTTTTAAATTTAGCTTAGGTAACCCAATGAGTAACAGTATACCTGTCATAAAATTTTTATTTACCTCCGAATTCAGAGTTTTGAATGAAACTCTACAGGCCCAGCCGGGCCAGGAGGTCGAGGAATTTAATACTGTTAATGACTTGGCCACTTTTGTATCAACTGTCTCGGCTGGTCTGATTATTTCTTCTCTTCGAGATAAAAATGATCTGGTTCAAATAGCGTCTTTCATGAAGACGGTGAAAAAGGTCGCCAAAGATACGGCCCTGAAAATAGTGGTGATTAACTTTTCCGGTGATAAACAATTTGAAAAGGCCATTGCGAAACTTGGAATTCAAGATCTGGTAGAACCGGCGATTAATGCAAAAGCTTTTAAATTCAAACTCGATTTTTGGATGAAGTCACTTAATGCCCAAATTAAGAACAGTCCGAATGCGAATGCACAAAAAAATGCCAAGTCTGCCGAAGCTGCAAAGGCCCTGGATAAGAAGATCATTGATAACAGTGCCCCGTCATGGGTCGAACCGCTGGACTTGGAAGATGATATTTGGCTCATCAATAATGATAGTGACTGTAAAAAAATTCTTTCAAAGTGGTTAATCAAAGTTGTTGGTCCAGGACCCTATGTCGGTCAATGGAACGATGTTCAAAATAATCTTTGGCGTTTTGAAATTAAGGCGGCCGAGAGAGAACTCTATGTCCCGGGTAATGGTCACTGGTATTTTCATGGTGACTCAAAACCCGATTTCGTGTGGAAAGAGAACGTTTGGTTAATTACTGGTGATAGCTTTGATCTTTTCTACAAAGATGGGGACAAAATTTTTTCCCGTTTAAAGTGTAAGGACAAGTCTTTTACTGTCTGTAAAAACTCTCTCTATGCTAAGACAAAAGAGCAAATCATTACGGAGAGTTTTGATAAGGACATGGTCTTTCGTAAAGAGGCGGAGGCCATTCATGACCTTGAAGGGAAGGGTAAGGCAGAGTCTCTCGGAGGAGGCCCACTTTCTGGTAAGAACAAGACCTCTCATTTAAACCACAATCCTCTCTCTGGAGAAATAAATCCAGAGGACCAACTTCTCAATACAGATCCACTTACTCAAAATGTTTCAACCGATAAGCAATCTTCTTTCTGGAAAGGCAAAAATACCTATGAGAAAGAAAGTGGAGATGGTTTTGGTGCAGGCTCGGGCGGAGTTCATGAAGGGCAGAATTTAGAGCAGGAAAATAAAAAGAACGAACATCAGAAGTACTATAAGAATCACAATGAGGCCGAAAAGTATGATGCTAGTTCAGGACCTCTCACAGGCAAATCTTCAACGGATGAAATTGATGGTCATTATGCAAATGACCCCGAAAGAAAAACTAAACAGGACAGATCTCATTCTCAAGATGACCTTTCGGGGAAGTCTGAAACAGACAAATTAAAATCTCATTATGGAAGTAAAGAGAGTCGGACCGGAAAAAGGGCTGAAGAAAATAAGACCCGAACTAATATGGCAGATGTTGGAGGGAGCACAACTGGTAAGGGTGCTTTTGCGGCCACGAAAGATGCCGCAGAGAAGGGCTCCGGTCATTACGCTCAAACAGACTCTTCAGATCCCTATGAATCTTTATTTGGAAAAAGCAAAGATCGGAAAGAGACCCCCGCCGCTAAAAAAACAGAAAGAAAAGTGGATGCTGATTATACCAATTTTTCCGAAGACGAATTAAGACCCTCAGTTGATGAAAGACAAAGGTCATCTGCGGCCGAAATCGTTTCGCTTAATGATTATCGAAGTGAAAAACTCAATGTTGCCCTGGAAGAGAAATATGATCCTGAATTAGAAGAGGCCACTGCAGATGCCAAGGTCTTTTCAGAAATGTTCTTCAATCAAAAAAAGATAGAGTGTCGATTTGATGATTTCTATGATGAAACCATCATTTTTACCACAACGGATTCAGGTCTCTCGGCAAATGCAAAAGTCGATGTGGATATGTCGTTTAATTACTTAAATCAAAATACAGAAGTAAAGATTAAAGGTGACGTCATTACAGTTGAAGATGATGGCGAAGGCAATAATTATGTCACCGTTCAACTGTCTAAAGATACGGTAGAAAATTTTGATAAATTCATGCGTCTCTATAAACTTCGTCAGGAGAACGTGAATTCATTTATTAAAAGAGTGAAGGGTCTGTAATGGAACGTTTTGATGGAAATGTCATACTGGTTGTGGACATTGACCGAGTGTACGGCACACAGCTTACTGAAGTACTGGCGCTACAAGGGGCGAGAAGCTTCTTTGCTTGTAGTCTGGCCGAGGCCAAAGAACTTTTGGCCCAGTTTGATTTTGATATTGTGATTTGTAATTACTATTTGGCCGATGGAATTATTTTTCAATTAATAGATTGGTGTGAAAAGAACATAGAAACACTTCCCATTTTTACGGCCATGGGAAATCCACTTCCAGGAGAAATTGGTCTTCTTCATAAGCAATCTATCGCAGACGTGTTCTCTAAAGGAGACCGGACGCGCATGCTGAATGGTCTTTCAAATCTTTTGTTCGATTTTAAAGAGTTCCATGGGCGACTGCAGGAGATGATTCACCCGAATGAAGTCATGATTGAATTGAAAGTTAAATCGGAAAGAATGTTCGTTCGTCCCATCGAGATCGCGGACGACAGTATCTATTTGCTTATGAAGCAAGAGTTCCAACCTGGCATGTTTGGTATTATGAATTTCTCTCTCTGTGAGAACAAAGACATTCAGCATCTTGTGATTCCTGGTTTTTTCGCCGGAAGATTTGGTGGCGGCCAGCAGTTTAAGATCAATAGAACTTATCAAGGACATTGGAAGATATTTTTGGACCATATGCAGGAAAAGCAAATGAATATTACAAACTTTTTGAAAAAAGCGGCGGGAAATTAGCATGGACAAGAAAGACATTTTCCGCGAGTTTCTTGAAAAGAATGAAGTTCTGATTGTGGATAAAAATCCTGGATCAAGAAATCGTCTTTTAAAGACCATGTTTGATTTGGGTGCTAAAAGGCACATGATTCATACTGCCGGACATCTGTCTGAGGCCGAAGAAATTATTAATTCAAAAAAAATTGGCGTCGTCCTTTCCGATTACTTCATCGGAGGAGGATCGGGATTTGATTTATTTAAAGTGATTCGGGCCAAGGAGCCCCACAATAAAGAACTATGTTTGATCCTGGTAACGGCCAATATTTCTCAAACGGCAGTGGCCAAAGCGGCCGAAGAGGATGTTGATTCATTTATTATTAAACCCTATACCATTCAGAGTATTCAAGAGAACTTGATTTCCACTGTCTCTGCGAAAGTTAGACCTTCTGATTATGTAGCAAAAATTGAAGAAGGTAAGGGACATTTAAATACGGGCAACTATGAGGCCGCCGAACGTTCTCTGAAAGAAGCGTGTGCGCTTCATCAGAAACCGGCACTGGCCCTGTTTTATTTGGGACAACTGGAATATCTCCGTAATCATATCAATGAGGCACAAGGTTCTTATGCTCAAGGGCTAACATTTAATAATATTCACTATAAGTGCCTCGTGGGACTCTATGAAATCTTCATGCGCGAAGATAAATATACTGAGGCCTATCAGATCGTAAAAAAAATCGCGAAGTACTTTCCTGCCAATCCTGATCGTTTGATGCAAATTGTTCGACTGGCCATTAGAACTGGTAACTTCCAAGACATGCAAAGCTATTATGAGATTTTTACTTCTTTAGACGAGCGTGCTGAATCCATGGTGAATTATATTGGTGCAGGGATGTATATTGCGGGTAAGTATAATCTTCTTAATAACAATGCCGAATTGGCCCTATTATTTTTCGACAATATAGCCATCTCATGTTCGGAATTTACAAAATTCACTCGGGCCATCATTTCAGTATTGGTTGAGCATAATATGGGTGCAGAGGCGGAAAAATATCTTAACCGTTTCCCATCAAGCGCCAAAGAACATGAAGATTTTTTAATTAGTAAGTTCCTTATCACTACTCAGAAATCAAATGATAACGGGGCCATCATTCGCATGGGCCTTGAAATTTATAATCGTAACATCCGTGACTATGCTTGCCTTCAGGCCCTGATTAGGGCCATGAAAAAGAACGGCTATAAAGATGAGAAGATGGCGCCCTATAAAGCTGAACTCGAGGCCTTGTTTCCAGACAGGGCCCCGGTATTGGCTTAACCAATCCTTTTACTCAAGCTTCTTAATATTATCTTACCTCTCACTCTCACCATTTACGAACTCTCACTGATTTGATCTCCTGATAAATACCAATCAAGGAGAATAAGATGTTGAACTGGAAAGGATTCCTGGCGGCCTCTCTGTTAATTTCAGGAAGCGCATTTGCCACTGATGGCATGATCGTGAGATTTGATCTTACGAATTCAATGAAGACGTTTCTAAGGGCCAATGAATTCGATATCACTGGTGTGAACTATAACACAAATGAGATCGAGGCCCTACTAACACCTGAAGAGTTAAAGATCATTGAATCGCAAAAGGCCAATATCAAGTTTTCTTTCCCTCAAAAACTGTCTTTAAGTCCGGACTCTGAATATAAGAATCCAAATGAGATCGAAGATTTTATTCATGCGATTCATGCGAAATATCCTGAGATCACCGAAGTTAAATCCATTGGTAAATCTTTAGAGGGACGAGACATCTGGGCCATCAAAATTTCCGATAATGCAGATATAGACGAGCATGAACCGGTTTTCTTCGTGAATGGTATGCACCATGCGCGTGAGGTGATGACTCCGGAAATTACGACGGACATGGTAGAATACTTAACATCTAACTATGGAAAGAACGCCGAAGTTACTTCATGGGTGAATAACTCAGAAATCTGGGTCATTCCTATGCTTAATGTCGATGGAAATAATAAGATGTGGACTGAAGATTCGATGTGGAGAAAGAACACTCGTAATGGCTTTGGAGTAGATATCAATCGCAATTACCCTACCGGATGGAACTCCTGTAGTGGTTCAAGCAGTAATACTTATGCCCAAGATTACCGAGGAGCTGGACCGGGTTCTGAACCAGAGACCCAAGCGATGATGAATTTTGTGGCGGCTATAAAACCTGTTTTCAGTATCTCTTATCACTCTTATTCAGAAATCGTTCTTTACCCTTATGGCTGTCGTCCTAAGAAAACTCCTACGGAAGAAGCTGTTGAATCAATTGGTGCAGAAATTGCGAAGAAGCTTGATTATAAACCCGGCACTCCTTGGGAGCTTCTTTACAACGCTGACGGTGGAGATATTGATTGGATGTACGTAGAACATCAAGTCATCCCTTATGTGATTGAAGTCAACAGTACGTTCGCAGGATTTCATCCAAACTATGCTCGTTGGAGAGATAAGACGGTCCTCCGAAATCGTCCAGGCTGGATGCACTTATTAAATAAGCTTCAAGGACCGGGCCTTCAAGGTGTCGTAGGAGTAGGTGATTATCATGTGATTAAGATTATGAAAGCGGGAGAGACCAAGGTTTCTCAAACTTATAAAATTAATCCGGACGGTAGTTATTATGTGATTTTAAAACCGGGAACTTATGATGTTTCATTCGAAGGAAGAAAAACTCAGAAGTTCACCGGCGTAGATGTAAAAGCGAAAAGAAGTTTTAATCTTTAATGTCTTTGAGGGCCTCTTCGAGGCCCTCTTTAATTTCTTTATAGTCCTCAGGTACAACTTCCAATAAAAATTTTTTCTGTGGGTAGCAAGCGATGGCGATGCCTTCAGAACATTTTCCAAGACAGCCGCTACGAAAGACCTTCATTTCGCCTTTATGTTCTTCTTTGGCCCATTTTTTTAACTTATCGGTCAGTTCTTTTGCACCTTTGGCCGCACAGTTGTCGTCACCGCTATCACGTGAGTGATTGCAGATGAAGACTTCTATTTCGGTTTTCATTTTTTCTTTTTTCATAGATTCCCGCTTACGATTTTATCAAGCAGTTCACCCTCAAGCATCACCACTGCAGGTTTTGGCCTTCCACCATCCGGCCAGTGACTGGTGAGTTTCTCGGCAGATTCACTGTATTCTCCCGGGTGCTGAACTGATAAGAAGAGTGTCTTATAGTCTGGTGAAAAGCAAGGCCCGGTGAATTCAGCATCAATAGGAGCTGAGGCGACACGGATAACTTGGCCTTGATGCGGACCGCTTCTTAAGAAAACAAATAGACCGTTATTTCCATAGCCCTTATAAGGACCTTTATCAATCACGTCACCTGACATATCGGTTGTAAACCAAAGGTTCCCCTTTGGATCGAAGACCATGTTGTCTGGACAAGCAAAGTGATGAGTCGGTCCTCCAGCGAGGAATACTTCGTGTTTAAAAGTTAATGAACCTGGATCATTGTTGTCTTCCATGATCTTCAAGATTGATCCGTAGAAGTTATTGCGCTTTTTATTGTTAGTAAGAGTTACTAGAACGTTTCCAGTAAGCGGATCGAATTCAATATCCTCTGGGCGATCGAGTGGAGTCGCTCCAACAAGTTTGGCCGCTTCCCGAGCGTAAATGAGCACATCTGTTTGGGTCTTGAATGTTTTCTTTAAGATTGGCTGATCATCAATATCAAGAGAGATCCATTGACCTTTCTCAAGACTGGCAACGTACAATTTACCTTTATCTAGAGAGTTATCACTGTCTGAGATGAATTTATAGAAGTGCTCATCAGCGTGATCATCACCTGTATAAGCAACGATTTTGCCATTCTTGGCCTTTGTTACGGCCGCACATTCATGGGCACAGCGGCCCATAGAAGTATGTTTTTTGGCCTTACCAGTTAGAGGTTCAATTTCTACCACCCATCCATAGTGCTCAGGTGGCATTGGATAGAATTTCTCCCACCCAAGCCAGCTTTCAGTTGTTTTGCCATCACGATGGCGCTCACCCCAGAACATGTCATAGTTTTCTTCACAAGTAAGAAACGTGCCCCAAGGAGTTTTGCCTCCAGCACAGTTACCCATTGTTCCTGTTGCAATAGCTGCACCTTTTACTTTGGCCCCGGCTGCGAATGGAATTTTGGTATTGGCATCTAAACGACGGTTGTAAGGAGAGTTATTAATCACAGTCCATTGCCCGTCGACTTTCTTTACTTCCAGTAAACTTCCGCCGACCTCAGTTTTTTCGCGATCAATGTTAGCCTTTGTACGAGCATCAAATGTCGGAGAAACATACTCGTGATTCACCCAAAGAATCCCGTGGTTTTCTTTTAATGGGTGAAAAGCGATGAAATCGTTATTGAAGCCAAACTTTTCAGTTTTATTGATGGCGTCTCCATAACGAATAAGAATTTTATAATTTAGACCTTCAGCAGTTAGTAGCTTGTCTTCAAGTGAAGGGGCCAAGCCTGGAAGCTTTGATGAAGAAGAGAATGGTGAAGTGGTTGAGCATCCTGGAAGTGTTGCTAGTACACCTGAGACACCCAGGAATTGGAGGAAATCACGTCTGTTCATTGGGACCTTCTTTCTGGGAAAATTTTTAGAATATGATAATATAGAGTCGTATGAAATACCATTTACCACTCGTACTTTATGATCCCGAATGTCCACTTTGTGTGAGATTTAAGCAAGGATTAGAGTATTTAGATAAAAGTCTAAATTTTGTCTCGGTGCGAGAGGACGAGGTCTATACAAATTTTCCCGAGCTTTCCAGACAAGATTGCATTTCTAAGGTCCATCTTATCACTGTGGATAAAAAGATTTTAATGGGTCCAGAAGTGGTGGATTATCTGGTTAAAACTCTTCCAGGAGTTTCAAAACTAAGTTGGCTTCTTGATAATGAACAAGGGCAGAAAGTTAAAAATTATTTTTACGAGAAAGTAGAGGAACTCCGCGAGCTCACACACAAAAAACAAGAAGAGTGTGATCAGTGCCCGCGGAGGAAATAGTTTAGAAGAGTTTAGAAGCGATTTGCTGAATTGCTGTTGCTTTACCCATCGAGTAGAAGTGAAGGCAAGGTGCTTTATGCTTGATCAGTTCTTTTGCCTGAGCAATGGACCATTCAATGCCCACATTTTTTACTTCGTCATCTGATTTACATTTATCAATAGCATCAATCAGCTCATCCGGCATATCAATGTAGAAGTTTCTTGGAAGATTTGAGATCTGCGACTTCGCCGTAATGGGCTTTAGTCCTGGAATGATAGGAACAGTGATCCCTTCTGCGCGACACTTCTCTTCAAACTCAAAAAACTTTTTATTATCAAAAAACATCTGTGTCACGATGTAGTCAGCGCCATTGGCGATTTTTTGCTTAAGGTACTTCAAATCAGTTTTAAGATTCGGTGATTCAAAATGCTTCTCTGGGTATCCGGCCACTCCAATACAAAATTTTGTTGGAGTCGGGTTCTGAAGTTCATCAGAAAGGTAGTGGCCTCTATTCATAGAATCAATTTGAGAAACTAATTCATCAGCGAACTTGTGTCCGCCATGAGTTGGCTCAAAGTTTTTCTGGCCCTTAATACAGTCTCCACGAAGAGCTAGTACGTTATCAATACCAAGAAAGTTAAGATCAATCAGAGCGTACTCGGTTTCTTCTTTCGTGAAACCGCCACAGATGATGTGAGGAACTGTATCAACATCATACTTATGCATTAGGGCCGCACAAATTGAAACGGTTCCCGGACGCTTACGGATAGATTTTTGCTCTAGAAGACCATTAGGCATCTTTTTATAAACAAACTCCTCACGATGATAAGTCACGTCGATGAATTTAGGTTTGAACTCCATTAAAGGAGCAATGTTGTCGAAAAGTTTCTGAATACTTTCACCAGTACTCGGAGGCAGAATCTCAAATGAGAAGAGTGTGCCTTTCGATTGCTTAATGTGATCTGTTACCTTTGCCATAATTACCTTTTAAAACAAGTTGGCCGACAGCCATCTTTCCATATCAGTTAATGAAATATCTTTTCTTTTTGCGTAGTCTTCTAATTGATCTCTGCCAATTTTACCAACGTTAAAGTAGCGAGACTCGGGATGAGCAAAGTACCAGCCACTCACAGATGAAGGTGGAACCATCGCCATTGAATCTGTAAGAGATACTCCAATGGTCTTCTGAATATCTAGCATGCGGAAGAGAGTTTTCTTTTCCAAATGGTCCGGACAAGCAGCGTAACCCGGGGCCGGACGAATACCTTGATACTTTTCACGAATGAGTTCTTCGTTGCTTAGAGATTCGGTCGGAACATATCCCCAGTATTCTTTTCTTATTTTGAGGTGAAGATATTCAGCAAATGCCTCGGCAAGGCGGTCGGCAAGCGCCTTCACCATGATTTGGTTATAATCGTCCTGGTCCTTTTCATATTTCTTAGAGAGTTCATCCAGACCAATTCCTGTTGTGACACAGAAACCACCTACGTAATCCACTTTGCCGGATTCTTTCGGAGCAACGAAGTCTGCAAGACATGGGTTAGGAGAAGTCATCTCTTCCATTTGGCGTTGAGTACGAAGCATATGAAGTGTTTCATAGACTTTGTTTTCATTTCCAACTTGAAGCACTTTTTGGTGCTTTCCGTGTTTTTCACAGGTCCACTCGTGAACCTTATCTTCGACAGCATAAACCTGGATATCATCACCAATTGAATTGGCAGGGAACAGTCCAAAAACAGCTTTTGCTTTAAGCGACTTATTTCTAACAATCTCTTTAAGAAGCGCCTGAGCATCGTTAAAGAGTTTTTTCGCCTCAGCTCCAACATCAGCGTCATCAAAGATCTTCGGATAAGCACCACGAAGACGCCAAGTCATGAAGAACGGGGTCCAATCAATGTATGGAACTAAATCAGCAATTGAAACATCGTCTAAAACAGTGAGGCCAAGTTTAATTGGCCTTCTGATTTCAGTCCTGTCCCAATCAATCTTTACTTTGTTCTTACGAGCATCTTCCAAAGAAAGGAACTTTTCCTCTTTTTGAGAGGCAGCGTGAGTGGCACGCATTTTTTCATATTCTTTTTTCTGATCAGCATGAACAGTGGCCTTAGAGTTTTCGTTTAAAAACTTCTCAACCACTGGTACTGCTCGAGAAGCGTCCGCTACGTGGATGATTGAACCCTGATAGTGAGGATCAATTTTTACGGCCGTGTGAACACGAGAAGTCGTGGCACCCCCAATAAGCAGAGGAAGTTTAAATTCTCTTCTCTGCATCTCTCTTGCCACATGAACCATCTCATCCAGAGAAGGTGTAATAAGCCCGGAGAGACCAATCATATCAACATCGTGTTTCTTTGCCTCATCCAGGATCTTTTCACAAGGAACCATCACACCCAGATCAATCACTTCATAGTTATTACAACCAAGAACAACTCCCACGATATTTTTACCGATATCATGAACGTCGCCTTTAACAGTGGCGATAAGGATTTTTCCGGCACGCTTAACTGCCTGGCCAGATTTTTCGGCCTCGATATAAGGCTGAAGATACGCCACGGCCTTCTTCATTACTCGCGCAGATTTTACAACTTGAGGCAGGAACATTTTCCCTTCGCCGAAAAGATCACCCACCACACCCATTCCGGCCATAAGTGGACCTTCAATAACATCTAGCGGGCGAGAAACTTTTTGTCTTACTTCTTCAGTATCGGCCTCAATATGATCCACGATCCCTTTAATGAGAGCGTGTTCAAGGCGCTTTTCTACAGGAAGACTTCTCCAAGCATCGTCTTTCTTATCGGCCTTACCTTGGCTTTTTACCTGGCCCGCAAATTCAATTAATCTTTCTGTGGCATCTGGACGGCGATTAAAAATGACGTCTTCAACATGCTCCAAGAGGTCTTTTGGAATGTCACTGTAAACGGGCAGGGCACCAGCATTAACAATTCCCATGTCCATGCCAACTTTGATTGCGTGGTAAAGGAAGGCCGAGTGCATGGCCTCACGAACAATATTATTTCCTCGGAATGAGAAAGAGAGGTTAGAAACACCACCGCTTACTTTACAGTAAGGAAGGTTCTTCTTGATCCATTCGGTGGCGCGTATGAAATCAATGGCATAGTTATTATGCTCTTCCATTCCAGTCGCGACCGTCAGAATGTTTGGATCGAATATAATATCTTCTGGGGCAAATTTCACAGTTTCAGTGAGAATTTTGTACGCTCGAGAACAGATTTCGATTCTGCGCTCGTAGTTATCTGCCTGGCCCTTTTCATCAAAGGCCATGACCACAACTGCAGCACCATACTTTCTCACTAGACGGGCATGTTCAATGAATTTTGCTTCGCCTTCTTTAAGCGAGATTGAATTAACAATCGCTTTACCTTGAATACGTTTTAATCCCGCTTCTATCACACTCCATTTTGATGAGTCGATCATGATCGGAACTTTACAGATGTCTGGTTCAGAGGCCACAAGATTCAAGAAATTCACCATCACGGCCTCGGAATCAATCATTCCTTCGTCCATGTTGATATCAATGACCTGAGCGCCGTTTTCAACTTGTTCGCGTGCCACCTTTAGAGCGGCCTCGTAGTTCTTATCAAGAATAAGTTTTTTAAAGGCAATGGAACCAGTGAGGTTGGTTCTTTCACCGATGTTTAAGAAGTTTGAACCTTGGAAAACTTTTAAAGGTTCTAATCCAGAAAGTTTTTGAGTGTGATCAAGTTTAGGAAGTAAACGAGGAGTTGCCTCGACTGCCGCTTCGGCAATGGCCTTAATATGTTCATGAGTTGTCCCACAACAACCACCGATGATGTTCACCCATTTATTATTGAACCACTCCTTGAGAGTGCTTGCCATGTGAGATGGAGTTTCATCATACTGACCAAATTCATTAGGAAGACCAGCATTTGGATAAACTGAGATGTGGAACGGAGATTCTTTAGCGAGAATCTCAATGTATGGTCGCATAAGTTCCGCGCCTAGAGCACAGTTGATACCAATTGAGAGAAGAGGGTAGTGAGAAACAGAATAAAGGAAGGCCTCAATGGTTTGACCAGAAAGTGTTCTTCCTGAAGCATCAGTGATTGTTCCCGAAACCATCACTGGGAGAGGTTTCTTGTTTTCTTTTTCAAAGTAGTCCGCAATGGCAAAGAGAGCGGCCTTGCAGTTAAGTGTATCAAAAACTGTTTCAACCAGAAGGATGTCGACGCCACCTTCTACCAGATACTTTGTTTGCTCATAGTAGTTTTTTACGAGTTCATCGAAGTCCACAGCGCGGAAGCCTGGATTATTTACATCTGGAGAAAGGGAAGCGGTTTTTGTTGTTGGGCCAATTGATCCCGCCACAAAGCGAGGCTTGCTAGGATTTTTCTTGGTGTATTCGTCAGCACATTTGCGTGCAATCTTCGCTGCTTCCAGGTTAAGCTCAGGAACAAGATCTTCCATGTGATAGTCAGACATGGAAATACGAGTACAACTGAATGTATTGGTTTCGATAATATCAGCGCCGCTTTCTAGATACTTCTTGTGAATCTCTTCAATCACATTCGGTTTAGTAAGAACGAGAAGATCGTTGTTACCTTTTAGGGGATGTTTCCAATCTTTGAAACGCTCACCACGGTAGTCTTCATCCTGAAGTTTGTATTTTTGGATCATGGTACCCATGGCACCATCAAGAATGAGCACGCGCTCTTTCAGAAGATTTTCTAAAGTCATTTCCGGAACCTCAATGTTGAATACTCTAGTGTATATTTTATTTAGTAAAAAAGTCAAGAAAAACTCTAGTGATTTTAGCTAGTTAAAATATATTTAGGACATCCCTTATTAATCCGATAAGCACCATTATGAAGGCTTTTAACCTCATCGGTTTTTATTTAATTTTAGGTATTTCCATGGCCCAAGCCCAATATGGGAATCCTAACTATTCGCTTCAGAATAGAAAGCGCCAACCGCCTCCTCCTTGTGTCGATGAGAAGTTTGTTCTTCATGCTGAAATGATTCCTCTTAATTTTGAGAGTGGGCGAAGTACTGTTGGTGAAGATCAAATTGAACCTGTGAAAAGCAAACTGACTTCTTATCTAACTTCCCATGAGATTGAGCTTGTGACCGATGTCATCGTAACTACGAGTTCATCCAAGGCCCCCTTTTACACAACCGTGAACGGCAAGAAGGTGCTTGATCCTCAGAGTAATGAGAAGAGTTTATCTCTTGCTAAAGAGCGCGCCACTTTTGCTGAAAAAGTATTGGCCCCTCTTAAAACTTCTTATCCAAAAATCAATTTTCAAATTGAAGCAGAATTAGCTGGTCCTGATTTTTCTCCTACTGATTTGAATGATCGCTTCGTAACAAAAATGACTGCTGGTTATGGTGAAAGAGTGGAAGCACTTTTTCAAAGATATAAAACTTCTTTTACGGATCAGGGTGTTGTTCAATCATCTTACGACTTATTAGATGAGCAGAAATTTGGAAATCTCTTTCTTGTGAAATTTAAGCCTTTTCATGGAATTAGAATGGTGATTAAGGGCCACAAGCGCGAACTCGTGAAATGCATTGAGAATAAAGAGAAGATCACTCCTAAACCTGGCGCTTCTAAGCAATAACCATTAGATAAAATCCAGAGATAAAAAACGCGAATGCTACAACCAGGTACATGTTGGGCAATCGTCTGTGATAGAGGCATTCAAGTAGTGACACCCACACTGGGCCAGTAATAGCAATCGCAGTGAGAGTTCCAACGTGTGCATACTTTAAGGCCGCTAGATAAAGAGTGAGAGATAAAAAGCAACCACAAATGGCGGAGCCAACCAGCAGAGAGATTTCTCTTTTCCTTAGAATGGTAAGATCTTTGGCAATGTTAATGTAGCTTTTTGGACTTAAAATTAAAAATCCAAATAAAGCACCAATACAACGAATAACATTCACTTGAAAAGTTTCAAGAGACGGGTCCAATTCGTATGCCTCACGTGTAAGCATGACTCCAATCGCATCGAGAGTAATTCCCAGAAATGCCCAAACAAAACTTTTAAGGTCCCAGGAGCCAGTGAGTTTGTTTCGCTCTAGCATGAAAATAAAGATACAAAAAATCATGCAGATCACGGCAAGGGTTTGATTGAGAGAGAAAAGTTGGCCTAAAAAGAAATAACCATAGAGGCCAAGCATTAAGGGTTGAAAACTATAAAGAACTAAGGAACGGGCCGGACCCAATGTTGTAAAAGCACGGAACAGAAAAATGTCACCAAAACACAGACCGGTGAATCCACTAAAAACCAATAAAGCAATTCCATAATTACTGACTGGTGCCATTTGATTTGTGACTGCCATGGCAACTAAAAAGGCCAAAAAGGCGACAAAGACCTTGATTTGATTGATCCACATGGAAGAAAAGCGTTTAGCATAGATTGAAAACACCATACTCGACGTGGAGTAGGTGAGATTTGCGCCAATCGCCAGAGCATAGACTTCCAGAGAACTCAAATGTTTGCCTTTGTTAACTTCTTAGAGTGATTCTAGTATACTAGCTCTCGAGGTGAAAAACATGAGTACAAATGAAGATTGGAAAAATAAATTAACACCTGAACAGTTCAGCGTTTGTCGTCTTGGTGCGACTGAATCTCCCTTTTCTGGGAAATATAATAAGCATTATGAAAAAGGCACCTATGTTTGTGTGGCCTGTGGTCAGGAGCTATTTGGTTCTGAGACCAAGTTTGATTCTGGTACCGGTTGGCCAAGTTTTTCCGATGTCAGAAATAACAAAAATGTAACTTTAAAAGATGACTATTCTTACAATATGCACCGAGTGGAAGTTCTTTGCTCGAAGTGTGGTTCGCATTTAGGACACGTTTTTCCTGATGGTCCGGGACCAACTCATCAAAGATATTGTATCAACTCTGTTGCGCTTGATTTTGTACCGTCGAATAGTTCAAAATAGGCCATGACTTATCCATACGTTTCTATCAGCAATAACTTCAAAATCGAAATCAAGACTGATTTCGATTTTGATCAGTCTAATCCTTTGCAATATCAGTACCTGTTCCGTTATACGATTTTGATCACGAATACTGGAAATGTTCCCGCTCAATTAGTTTCACGTAAATGGAACATAAAAGATGGAAAGGGTGTCGTGAGATATGTCGAAGGTCCAGGCGTGATTGGGCAGACGCCGTATTTTGAACCTGGAAAATCATTTGAGTATCAAAGCTTCTGTCCGCTTCCAACAATGGAAGGAGAGATGTGGGGATACTTTAATATGGTGGATGATCGAGGGCAAACGTTTAAGATTGACACTCCTGTGTTCCGTTTCCACGTTCCTAAGGAATACATCGATATTTACTGAAGGAAATCTTTAAAGTCCTTCTCTAATTTCTTAAGCGTTTCATCAAGATCGCTTTTTATTTCTTCTTTGCTGATGGCCTCGAAATTTTGATCTTTAACGAGATCATGCATAATGCGAAGACGTTCAAGCATATTCATGATGTCATGTGAAAGTTTACGCTTATCCATGCTCAACCAATCTGATTGTATGGTGGATAGGTCCGAAAATTAATTCCACCGTATCATTTGGTTTTAAAGGACCCACGCCTTTTGGTGTGCCAGTGAAAACTAAATCACCATCACAAATCGGGAAGAACTCATCAATGTAATGGATGATCTCATTGGCCTTTAAAATAGCATCGTTAAGTTTTGCGGTCTGACGAACTTCACCGTTCACTTTAAAGATAAAGGGAGTTTCCTGCCAGTCGCCTTCAAAGTCCTTCACTCCTCGGATAGGAGTTACGATGGCGGAGTTTTTAAACACCTTAGAAATCTCCCAAGGATGTCCGTTCTCTTTTAATTTCTTCTGTTCATCACGAAGAGTGAGATCAAGACCAAGGCCCAGACCAATCACCATTTTTTTATAAAGCTTGAAAACAATCTCACACTCGTAGTGAATGTTCCCACGATGCCAAGGCAGCACAACTTGACTGTTGTTTTTCGGTTCAATAAATGAACTTTGAGGTTTCAAAAACAACACAGGCCGCTCGGGCGCTTTCTCTTGCATTTCAAGGGTGTGTTCGGCGTAATTCTTTCCAAGGCAGATGATTTTGTCCATGTTTTGAATGTATAACCAACTAGAATTACTGGCAAATTAAAAAAAATTAATATGGACCATTGTCTCAAAGTGTAAGTGCAATCATATTTAAGGGGATAAATAAAGGATTTCACATGCCTAACCTCAATAACTGGAAACAAGATATCCAGGCCTCCCTTGTTGTTTTCTTAGTTGCACTCCCTCTTTGTCTCGGAATTGCACTCGCTTCAGGAGCGCCATTGGCATCCGGCCTAATTGCTGGAATTGTCGGTGGACTCGTAGTTGGTTCAGTCAGTGGGTCTGGAGTTAGTGTTTCGGGTCCAGCTGCCGGTCTAACGGTCATTGTGGCAGCGGCCATTATCGACATTGGTAACTTCCAAGGATTCACACTGGCCGTGGTTCTCTCAGGTGTGATGCAAATTATTTTTAGTTTTGTAAAAGGCGGAAAGCTCGGTGATTACTTCCCATCTTCAGTGATTAAGGGAATGCTCGCGGCGATTGGTCTGATTCTCATTTTAAAACAGTTCCCTCACGCCATTGGATTTGATTCTGATTTCATGGGTGATCAGAGTTTTGCGGAAGCAGGTGGACGAAATACTTTCAGTGCTATTGCGATGGCGATTGAGGCGGTTCATCCAGGATCAATCCTTGTCGCTCTTATTTCTGTGCTCATTATGCTGGCCTGGGAAAAAGGCGCGTATAAAGGGAACCAATTTTTTAAAATCATTCCAGGCGCTTTAGTAGCAGTTGTGACCTCAGTGATCATCAATGAAGTATTCAAGTTGGCAGCTCCAGGTCTTGTTATTGAAAGTTCTCACTTAGTGCAACTTCCGTTCAGTGGTGGAGTGAAAGATTTTGTTGCGGGCCTTGCCATGCCAGACTGGTCTTATCTTTCAAATCCTAAAATTTATGTAACTGCGGCGACGATTGCAGTCGTGGGTTCCATTGAAAGTCTTCTTTCTGTTGAGGCCGCGGATAAAATTGATGTAGAGGGAAGAATCACTGATAAAAACCGTGAGCTTCTGGCCCAGGGCTGCGGGAACGCTATTTCTGGTTTGATTGGCGGGCTTCCGGTGACGGCAGTTATTGTTCGTACGTCGGCCAACGTTTCTGCAGGTGCAAAGACAAAACTGTCTGCCATCTTCCACGGTCTATGGCTTATGGGCTGTGTGATTGCGATTCCGGCACTTCTAAATCTCATTCCACTTTCATGTCTTGCATCAGTTCTCATCCTTGTTGGTTATAAATTAACGAAGCCTGAGATCATTAAGAAAATGTATGCCCGTGGTTGGAATCAATTTATTCCTTTCGCCGTAACAACTCTTGCGATCCTGTTTACAGATCTTCTCGTTGGTATTGCCATTGGTATGGTTGTTGGATTCATTTTTGTGATTCGTTCAAGTATGCATGCTTCAATTGTTCTGGTGAACAATGATGAGGAGTGGTTGATCCGTTTCCATAAAGACGTTTCGTTTTTACAAAAAAGCCATCTAACCGACATGCTGATGAAGATCCCTAATGGGGCAAATGTTGTGATTGATGGATCAAAAAGTATTTTTGTGGATGATGACATCATTGATCTCATTGAAGACTTCATGAAACGCGCTAATTGTTCGGATATTAAAGTACAACTTAAAAAATCATCGCTGGCCTTGAGCCCAATTTTTAAAGAGGAGTAAAATGGATAGAATTAAACATCTCTTACTGGAGAACCGCGCCTGGGCGCAGTCAAAGCTGGACATCGATCCAGGATTCTTTGCGAAGATGGCGAAAGACCAAAATCCAGAGTTTCTTTTCATCGGTTGTTCAGATTCCAGAGTTCCTCCCACTGAAATGCTCAATCTCGATCCCGGGCAGATGTTCATTCACAGAAATATTGCCAATCTTGTCGTCCATACCGACATGAATTTTTTAAGTGTTCTTCAGTATGCGGTTAATAATTTAAAAGTCCCTCATGTGATCGTTTGCGGTCACTATAACTGCGGTGGTGTAAAGGCCGCTCTTTCTACCCATAGCTTGGGCATGCTCAATAACTGGGTAAGAAACATTAAAGACGTTTATTTCTTCAATAAGCTGGAAGTAGATTCGCAACAATCCGAAATGGACCGTGTGAATAAGCTGGTTGAACTCAACGTTATTGAACAGGTAAAAAACCTTATGCACACTTCAATTGTTCAGAAGGCGTGGCATGAGAGAAGAATGCCTTATATCCATGGCTGGGTCTACGACATCAACAATGGTTTAATTAAGACACTTCTTACGGTTGATCCAGATACGAAGCTTGATTCGGCCTACCGTTATGATTTTAATGACTAAAAATCCAAGGTAAATAAGCGGCCAGGAGGGGATTAAGTGAATAGTTCCCTTCTGGACCATGAGAAAATGTCGAATGGATCGCCACCAGTTGGATCCCATTTCCGTTTTGCATGAAAATGGGACCACCAGAGTCCCCTGAACGAGAATATTCATCATTCAGTTCTAGAACCTCTTCTGCAGGGTTTACCTTCCGGAGAGTTGGAGTAATGACAGTTCTTAGATTCTTTTTATCTCTTGCGCCAAACCCAAAACGATAAAATCTCCCGAAGAATTTTTTCTCCAACGCAATCGGATGAACTTTGATAAAAGCGGGAAGTTTTTCTTTCATCTGAATTTTAGCGAGATCAGAATAATAGCGTGAATGATGAGGATTGTAGGTTGGGTGAAGTTTGTAGTCTTTAATCTCAAGAGAGGTCTGCTTAGGATCATAGACCTCTTGGGTGAAAACTCTCACACCTTTTACATTGCCTTCTAAGCAGTGAGCGGCAGTGAGAATCATTTGATCAGAGACCGCAACTCCCGTACAAGTGAAGACTCCATTGGGTCTTGTCACTTCAATTAATAAGCTCGAATTAAATTGTTCCCAATCATAGGATTTGGCAAAACTGAGAATATTCATGAATAGCACCATAAAGAAGAAGGTAATCTTCAGCATGGTTCATGCTACATGAATCTAGGCCTGAATCCACTCGCGGTGAGATGAGAGAAGTGGGTTAAATGAGTGTTTGCCTTCTGGGCCAAACGAGAGCGTCGAATGAATGGCCACGAGAAACATCTGGCCATTGTTCTGCATGAAGATTGGCCCGCCAGAATCACCTGAGTATGAGTACATATCATTGAGCTCAAGGATTTTTTCCATCGGACGAATATTTCTAAGTTCTGGGGTGACCATTGTGCGAACATTTTCTGAACCACGAGCACCGTAACCAAGACGCATGATCTTTCCAGAAAGGTTCATATCTTTTTTTATGATCGGATAGAACTTGGTTTCTTTTGGAAGAGTGCCTTTAAGCTTAATTTTTGCGATATCAGAGCGGAAATTTGATTCTCTTGAATCATAGTCTGGATGAACTTCGAATGAATCAATTTCCCAAAACTTTCCTTTTGGATTGTAAGAAGCTTCATTTGAAATTCTAACTTTAAGAATTTCACCTTCAAGACAGTGAGCGGCCGTAAGAACTGTATTGTTATTGATGGCAACACCTGTGCAAGTAAAAACACCATTTGGGCGTGTGACTTCGATCAGGAGGCTTGAGTTGAAATTCGACCAATCAATTAAGGTTGTCATAAGGTTCACCATCATCCTTGATTCAATTTAGATCTTCATGACCCGTCCTGGGCCGTGACCTGTGACTATTATAAAAGAATGAAAAAGCCTGTGTCCAAGGTGCTTTTTGACACTCTGTAAATAGTGGTAATCCAATGAAATCAGGATACTTAATAATTATGTGCGAAGGATTTAATCGAAAGATTCCGGCACTTTCAAGCCATCGGGGGACGATGTTTGAAAGTGTTAGAAATTCAGATATGACGCTAAGTGAACCCTATAGGTAAGTCCCTTTATTTACGATAACGAGTGCTGTGCGAGTGCTCAGAAATGCTACGATGTGTATCAAGACCAGTGACTTTGATTGAGACTTGGTCATGGTTTTTCTTGATGGTTTCGATCATTTGGAAGCAGCTATGTTCCACCATTTTTGAGTCCGCAAAATCAATTACGATACGAGAATTGGCAGGAATTTTTTCAAGCAGAGTTTTCTTGAAGCTATAGCTGTTAGTGAAGCCAACTGGACTATAGATTTTCAGAGTGAGTTCTCCACCTTCTTCTTTCGTTTCATGCTTCACATGGAAAATATCTTTGAAGCTCATGCCGTGATAAAGATTAATCACAAGCTGACACAAAAGACCTGCAATCACTCCCACTAAGAGATCAATACTGAGAGTAACCAGAAAGGTCACCATGAATGGGGAAAACTGATCAACGCCGACTTTATAAGTTTGCGAGAACTCATTAGGAGAAGCAAGACGAAAGCCCGTGAACACTAACATCGCGGCGAGAGTTGCCGCCGGAATCATGTGAAGAATGTTAGGGAAAAGCGCCACTGAAACCAGAAGCAAACAACCATGGATAAAGTTTGATTGCGCCGTCTTAGCACCGTTATCAATGTTGGCCCGTGAACGAACGATCTCTGAGATCATCGGCAGACCACCAACTAGTGATGCGAGAAGGTTTCCTGCACCAGTGGCGATCAAGTCTTGATTTAAGTTCGAACTTTTCTTTTCTGGATCCATACCATCAACCGCATTTACTGTAAGAAGTGATTCGATGGAGCCCACGAGTGAAAGCATTACGATATACTTAATAGAGATCCAGCTTGTAATAGAAGAAAAATCTGGGAACGCAAAAGCACCAAAAAATGAAGATGGAAGATTAATCAGAAATGATGAATCAACACGATAGTTAGTGTTCAAGAATTCATAGTCATGAGCATTTTGGAAATCAAAAATGTAACCTAAGGCCATTGAAGCGGCCAAGGCCAGAATGGCCGCAGGAATTGCTTTGAAATTTCCTTTTGCAAATTTGGGCCAGAAGATCAGAAGAAGAAGAGTAATGGCTCCAATGAGAGCAACTTCTGGATTGAGACCTAAAATATGTGTTGGGAATTCTCCAAGAAGAGCGATGGGACTTTTTGAAGCAGGAACAACTCCAAGAATGTTGTGACATTGTTTGGCGATGATGATGACACCAATGGCAGAGAGCATTCCATGAACAACACTTTTTGGAATAATTTCTCCAATGATCCCTGCTTTTGAAAATCCGAAAATGATTTGTATGATGGCCGCAATAACTCCTACCGCGAGGGTCTTTTTATATCCCATCACCGGATCGCCCATCCCAAGCTCAGTCACGGCACCGATCACAATAACGATAAGTCCTGCAGCAGGACCTTTAATGGTAAGTCTGGCACTTCCAAGAAGAGAGCCAAAAATACCGCCGATCACGGCGGTATAAATACCTGCAATAGGAGGAAAGCCAGAAGCAATCGAAATTCCTAAGCAGAGAGGAAGAGCAAGTAGGAAAACAAAGAAACCTGATTTAAAGTCTTGCGCTAAAGTTTGAGAGTTAAAAATCATAAAATCTCCAGTTTGAAGAATTATAGAATTTGATGTTTTGAAATGATAGGATGAAGAAATTAGATTTTTTTAATCTGGATCGCTTATGAAACCCATCACCCACATTGAAACTCCATTTAAAGAGAAATTTGGTGTTCCACGCCAGCCCTTATTAGTGAAGGAAGCTTGGGGAAAGATGAGTTTTCCCAAGAATGATTTTTTCTCGGAGGCCTTTCGAGGAATCGAAGCTTCTTCTCATCTATGGCTCATTTTTGAGTTTCATCAAATACCTAATGAAGGATTTAACGGATTAGTTCGTCCTCCAAGATTTGAAGGCAAAAAGAAACTTGGTGTTTATGCGACGAGAAGCCCTCATCGTCCGAATCGCTTAGGATTGTCGGTGGTTCAGTTTGATCGCTTGGAAGTTTTGGGCGGTGAAATTGTATTATGGGTAAAGGGTGTAGATTTAGTGAATGGCACTCCAATTTTTGATATTAAGCCCTATGTTCCTTATTCAGACAGAATCATGGAGGCCACTTCGGAAAATTTTGATGAAGCACCCGCTGTTTGTCGTGTTACTTGGAAATGTCATCCAGAACTAAGCCAGCATGAGCGACAGTTAATAGAAAAGGTCATAGCACTTGACCCTCGTCCTGGACATGATAAAGACCTGCAAGGTGAGCATGGTGTCTCACTTGCAGGTTGGAATGTTCGTTTTAGGTTTATTGATGAAGGTCTTGAAATTTTCGAAGTAACTAAGGCAGAACCTTAAAGTCATATTCACCGTTTTCTTTGAATTTCACTTCGACTTGTCCGGCAAAGCCGTCGATGTCATTTCCATAAATCACGTAGTTTTCAACTGGCTTACTTGCGTCTTGATTAAGAGCATAGCCGAGTTCTTTTGCGAGAATCATAGAGAGATTATAGTGAGTGACGTTCTTTTGAATGCTGGTGATTTCAACTGGAAGTTCAGCATTGAATGATATTGCTAAAAAGGGAACTTCCCAAGAGGCCGGGATTAGAGCGCCGTGGCCCCAGTTTCCACCTTCACCTAGTGCTTCTCCGTGGTCTGAAACGTAGACTACGAGAATAGACTGTTTTGATTTCTCTACGATTGAATAAAATTCCTTCATGAAGGTGTCAAATTCAAACACAGAGTTATCATAATGATCAGTTTTAGAGTTGCCTTTGAAGACCACAGATTGAGGGGAAAAGCGAAGTTCCCAAGGTGGGTGAGATCCACGTTGGTGAAGCATGATGAATTGTCGTTCTGGTTTAGAAATAAGTTCTTTAAGTGCGGGTAAAAGATCGCGATCAAGTGCGGCCTGATGATCTTCAGTGGTTGGAGAAATATCTTCTAATGTTTTATATTCGTCCAGCGAAGCCGCACAGAGATAAGGGGCGATATAGCGAAGTTGTTCAGCGCTTTGAATTGATAAGAAGTGAGTCGTGTATTTTTGATTTTTAGCGAGCTTGAAAAGACAATGCTCACCCTTGGCCGCCTTGATACTCCCGGCCGGACCAAATCCCATATTGAGAAGGAATGCAACTGCGATATCTGTCGAAACACCACTTGAAAGAGCACGTGTATAGAAAAAATGGGGATTCTGAGCAATAGACTTTAAAAAGGGGGTTGTTGGCTTATCGTAACCAAACAGCTCCATGTGATTGGGAGTTAAACTTTCTCCAAGAATAAAAATAACTTTGTCCCATTCAGTAGGGCGCTCGGCCTTAATCTGCAGATCTAATGCTGGGCTTTTCACCACTTGCTGAGTTCCTCGCATGATCTTATGCGGAAGAATTTTTCCGGTAAAATATGAGAAAGCGAGATAGACATTCATTCCACCAAGCTCTCGAGTCGAAGGTTGGCGGCCCCAGGTATTACCTGTCACCAAAGTTCGAATTGGGTTGTAGATAAAGTACAAGCAGAACAGAAGGCCCATGAACTTAATCTGATAAAGCTCTTTCACACTTCGAAAAGCGATCAATCCTAAGAGACAAGGAATCACCGTAAAAAGAAGTGGGATCAGGACGTGATCAATTTCCACGAGGAGAGTTCCCTGAACTTCATGAAACTGGGTGAGAAGGAGATAAATCTCGTTCGGAAGTAATTGCGTACCATAATAGGACAAATGGCCCATTTGGAATGCGTTCAAAATCATCACGAAAGATAGAAAAACGTAACGAAGAAATTTTCCTGGAATAAAAGTAGCGGCAAAAAGAAACGCGTAAACTCCGAAGTATTTCCCAAAAGTCAGCCACACGATATGGATATCTTTTAACCAATAGAATAAGTATTGCTGCGCAAGAGTTAATACGAAAAAAACCAGGGCCAGACCCAGGTGACGTAGAAGTTTTTTAAACATGATTCATCATGACATAATTGGAGAGGTCTTGCTATGATCTTCCCCATGAAGAAAGTATTATTGACTGGTGCGGCGGGATTAATTGGGGCAAAGACAGCTGAGAAGCTTCTAGCTCAGGGAATTGAAGTTGTTGGGATTGATAATCTCAATGATTATTACGATGTAAATCTTAAGCGCCATCGCCTTTCACTTATTAACGATTCTAAATTTCAGTTTCTTCAAGTTGATATTGAAGATAAGAACAAGCTTCGCGAATTATTCAAAACGAACCATTTTGATGTCGTTTATAACCTGGCCGCTCGTGCAGGTGTTCGCTACTCAATGGAGAATCCTGATATCTACATGACTACAAATGCTATGGGGACGTTGAATCTCCTGGAGTGCATGCGTGAGTTTAAAGTTTCTAAGTTTGTTCTGGCATCAACCAGCTCATTATATGCAGGTCAAGAGATGCCTTTTAAGGAAGATCTGGCCGTAAATACTCCTATTTCTCCTTACGCTGCTTCAAAAAAAGCGGCAGAGGTCATGGCCTACACTTATCACTATCTTTACGGCATTGATGTTTCAGTGGTTCGTTACTTTACTGTGTATGGACCTGCTGGCAGACCTGATATGTCGCCGTTCATCTTTGCCGATAAAATTCTAAAAGGTGAAGAGCTTCCAGTTTTCGGCGATGGCACTCAATCAAGAGATTTTACTTTTGTGGATGATATTGCAGAAGGAACAATCCTTGCGGGCAAGAAGCTTGGATTTGAAATTATTAATCTAGGCGGCGGAAATAATCCTTACACATTACTTCAGATGATTGAACTCATGGAAAAGTATTCAGGTAAAAAGGCCAAGCTTAAATTGGGTGAAAGAATTAAGGCCGATATGGATGTGACTTGGGCCGATATTTCGAAAGCAAAAAGGCTCCTCGGATGGGAGCCTAAGATTTCATTTGAAGAAGGTATTGAGAGGCTAATGAAGTGGCACAGCACTCAATCTAATTAAGTATTTTTTCCACCATTATCTGAAGTTCCGAAGTCTCTTTCGGCCAGAATTCCTCTGACTTCAACATATTCATTTTTAGGTTGAGAAGATTTTGTAGTCGAACAAGCCACCGAGAAAAAAGCGATAAGAATAAGTGATGTCATTTTCATATAACCCTCCTTTAAGGTGAGAGGGTTATAGGTTAAAGATGCGGTTATGGTCGAAGAGAACTAGAACTGCTTAGCTCTATTTTTCATTTCTGAAAGGACCCGTGTTAAAAGTTCACGGCAATCCCCATCGTCCATCCCATGAAGCATATGGCTTGGAGGAAGGTTCTTTTCTCCACCACGACCGAATGATTCAAGACGATTGTTAAGGTTATTACGGAGAGTTCTTAATTTTTTGTCAGAGAATTCTGATAAATCAGAGTAGTCTTTCATTTTCTTTTCCTAAATTTAAATCCAACTTTTGGTTGTTGTTTATTTTCGTTTCTTTCATCACGACGAGGGGCCTGTCCTTTAGGAGCTGGCTTGTGCTCTGGACGCGGTCTTTGTTCCTGACGTGGCCTCTGCTCTAACTTCGGCTTTTGCTGGCCCTGAGGCTTCTGAGGTTCTTTGGCCTTTGGTTTGGCTCGTGGATCACGGTATGGTTTGCGATCCGTTTGGGTCATCTTCACCGATTGCTCGGCCACACCCACAAATGTTTCAGTAGGGAGTTTTTTACCAATTGTTTTCTGAATACGTGCTAAAGCGTCTCTTTCTGTTTCGTCACAGAATGAAATGGCGTCGCCGTCTTTACCCGCTCGTGCAGTTCGGCCAATACGGTGAACATAGCTTTCAGCTTCAACTGGCAGGTCGTAGTTAATAACGTGAGATACGCCTTGAACATCAATTCCGCGAGCGGCGATATCTGTTGCGACCAGTACCTTGATCTTACCAGTTTTAAAATTCTCAAGGGCTGTTTCACGGGCCGATTGAGACTTATTCCCGTGAATGGCGGCAGATTGAATATTGAAATGAGCAAGATAATCTACGATCTTGTTTGCTCCGTGTTTTGTACGAGTGAAAACAAGAGTCAGTTCAACACCTTCTTCAACAAGTACTTTGCGAAGAAGTTGATACTTATGGGCCTTCTGAGTGAAGATCACTTTTTGATTAATTCTTTCCACCGTCGTAGATGGGGGAGTTACCTCCACTCGTGTAGGATTTTTAAGAATACGATTCGCGATTCCTACAATCTCATTCGGCATAGTCGCCGAGAAAAGCATGGTTTGTTTTTGCTCTGGAAGCTTTGCGATGATTTTTTTGATATCGTGGATGAACCCCATATCAAGCATTCGATCGGCCTCATCTAGAACAAAGATTTCTACTTTGTTCAGTTTGCAATGACCTTGGTTCATCAGATCTAAAAGACGTCCAGGAGTTGCAATCAGCACATCAAGACCGTTACGAAGAGCTGCCACCTGGGCCGCTTGTCCCACACCACCGAAGATAACTGCATTTTTTACTTTGAGATTTCTTCCGTATTTATCGAGTTGCTCCTTAATCTGAGAAGCAAGCTCGCGAGTGGGTGCCAGAATCAATGAACGTGGTTCACATGGAGTAAGACTAAAGTTGCGTCCTTGAAGCTTCTGAATCATCGGAAGTGTAAAGGCCGCAGTTTTTCCTGTACCTGTTTGAGCAATTCCTAGAAGGTCATGTCCCTCCAAAAGTGTTGGAATTGACTGGGCCTGGATAGGTGTCGGAGTTTCGTAGCCCGCAACTTCTAAGTTAGCGAGAATAATTTCGTGAAGAGCGAGTTCTTTGAATTTTAACATGGGCGGAGAATCGTCGCTTTGGGGCGGGAAGTCAAGCCCTCGTTTAGGAATGAAAGCTGTAAACGCTGCAGAATGTAAAAATGATGCCAGATGAAGTTATTTTCATATTCAAAGGGTCTTTATCATTCTACAAAAGCCCATGACCAAACCCCCTTGGGTCTCGAAAATCCAGCTAGCTTTGCATGAGCTAGCAATGGAATATGACCCATCCGCTCCTGAGTCGACCTTCATTTTCCATCCCCTGTATCGAGTTGGGGTCTCGGAACACTCATTTGAGAATATCGAAAAGACATTTGGAAAATCATTTTTTGGTCGATTTAGACACAATATAGGAAACCTCAAAAAAGTAGATTGGCTACTTTATGCTCGAAAGAAATTTGTGGCCCGTCTTCCTTCTGATTCCATTATCTTTTTTAGGAGCGATAAAGAAGGTGTGATTATTGTTTCTCATGAGAAGAACATTGCTCTAAAAATGTTTTTTGATGAGTCCCACATACTTAATCTGGATGAAGAAATTAAATCACTGAAGGGATTTGAAACGACTTCATTTGCGCCTTATGTGGCAAAGATTTTAGGAGAGGGAACAACTTCGAATGGTGGCCGTTGGTTGGTCACCACGTATTGTTCAAATTCCTGGGCGATTACGAATCGTGCTCATCATGAAAAATTTCTGCTTCGTTACTTCCCGCTTTTCGTGATGCCACCTCTCACAGAACTCTACAAATCTCATGGGCCAAGAAAGATTACAGTTGAGACTTGGATTCGTGAGGCCCATGAAAGAAGCTTAAATCATCCCGCGCGCAAGGAAATTGAAAAGACACTCAAGAAGATCACTAAACTAGCGGCGCAAAATCCTGGCTATGAAGTTCTTGAAAGTCGAATCCATCACGACCTTCATGCGGGAAATATTTTATTAGATGATAATCAGATCATCATTATTGATTGGGAACTTGAAGTAAGAGGTCTGGTGTTAGTTGATATTTTGGATTTTGCTCGCCGTTATCTTCAGAGAAATTTTTTTACTCGAATGGCTTTTCAGTTTTATTTAAAAGGACTTTTTAGAGAGCCTCCGAAGCTGATCCTGAAAAACCTTAGTTCATATCGAAATTGGGCCCTGGTTAATTTTAAAATGAATGTACCAATTGGAAGTGAGAAGTTAACGTTCCTCGTTTATGCTATTGAGCGCTCTCTTATTTATTTTGAGAAACGGCAGCTCAATCGTTTAAAAGATCGTAAAGGCTTTGAAAGAAGAATTGTAAAATGGTCCTGAGGTGAGTGGGTAAGATTACTTACCCACCACGCTTGGATGTCTGCCGCTTACGCGATATTTACTACGAATTGGACGAGTGATGAAACGGCGGAAACCATAGAAAGGGCTGATCGCAAATTTCAGTTTTTTACCAATCACATGGTTTTTGATGTCAACTCTTCTAAGTGACATAAGGTCGGTTTCAAGAATTTGGAGAGACCCTTTAAGAGTCGAAATACCGATTGAGTAACCAATTTCTTTGGCCGCATTAACGATATCACGATCAATTCCCCCGATTGGGTAACAAATCGTTTTAACTTCTTTGCCAAGAAGACCTTCAAGCCATTCTTTGCTTTCTTTAAGTTCTTTCTTTGCCTGATCAAACGGAATTTTATGAAGGTTTTGGTGAGATTGGCAGTGTGAACCAATCGCAAATCCCATCTGATCTAGGTCTTTAATGTCTTGTTCAGTCAGGGCCGGAATACCTTGTGGTTTCAGATTATGAAACGGAAGGTTGAAAGTCATATTTTGAATAGGGAAGATGTTGGCGCGAACATTGAGTTCTTTAAAAATAGGAACCGCATACTCAATGAAGTTTTTGCAGACATCATCAAAAGTCAGCATGGCCGCTTTTTTAGGTCTCTTACCTGGAGGGTGAGCAAAGTACTCTTCCAAAGTCATGATGGTCCAGCCATTCTCCATCAAATGAGTTACCTGATGACGGAAATTTTCCGGTGTCGTTGCGATATGCTTTTTAAAGTCCGGGTGGGACTCGGGCATGATCTGGTGATACATCAAGATGGGTAGGTGAACAGGTAAAAGGGCCATATTATCTCTTTTTCAATCTCGGTAATTTTTAATATACATATATAATGAAAAATACCTCTAAACACAATGTAGACCTGATACTTAAAAACACCGACGCCCTCTCAGGAACTCCCAAAATTTTGATGAGACAGGCCCGGGCTTTGGCCAAAGATGGCTTCGGCGTATCAGTGATTTCAGAGACTTTTCATCAATCGCTCACTTCTGACAAAGAGATTAAGTGCTTAAAAACCTTTAAGTGGCCTAGAACCACACTATTTCAAAGAAAATTCTTTGATTGGCAGGCCAAACGGAAAGTAAGACCGGGCTCATTGGTTATCGGCCACGGTGACTCTCTAAATCAGGATATCTTGTTCCTTCATACATGTGTTCATCTGGGTGCTGAAGTTGCTCCTGGTCCTCATAATGATAAAAATTTATCGATTCCGTTTCACCGAATGATTTTTGAACAAGGAACTTTTAAGGAAATCGTGTGTGTGTCGCACATGATGAAGAACGATATTCAAAAGCGCTTTAACATTAAAGTTCCAATGCATGTAATTCATCCTTGTCATGACAAATCAATTGTTGATCAGGTGGATTCTGCGGCCGTAAATGAAATTAGAAATAATCTTAAGGTTCAAGGTGATGAACTTGTTGTGGCCGTTATTGCATCTGGAAACCTTGAAAACCGTGGTGCTTTCGCTGTTATAAAATCTATGGCATTCCTAGATGAAGCACAGAAAAATAAAGTTAAAATCCTGATTGTTGGTAAAGAGAACAAGCCTAGCAAGGTCTATAATCTCGCTCAAGAAGTGGGAATGAAAGATAGAGTGCTGTGGATGAATCCGCGTTCAGACGTAGGAAATATTATTAGCGCCGCTGATATCGTTGTTCACGCGGCTCATATCGAAGCATCAGGTCTGACTTTCCTTGAGTTTATGGCACTTTCTCGACCATTAATTACAACTCAGACAGTGGGATTCTCTGAAATCCTTCCTGAAATTCAAAAAGATTTCATCATTCCTCGTCAGGACCCTAAAGGCATTGCGGAGAAGTTAAAAGTTCTTATCAATGATAAGGAACTGAGAATGAAGATGGGTGAGGCCAATCGTGGTGTTGCTTCAAAGATGACTTGGGAACATTACGATCAGCAGTTCATGGATCTTGTTCATAATCACATTCAGACTTATCGAAGCTAGAAGCGATATAACAAATCTGTAAAGTGAGTCGATTCCTCATCGAAGTAATGCTTACTCTCTAGAACTCTACTTGAAATGAAAGTAAAGTGCGGACGAAGAAGTTTTTGGTACTTATCGCGACTCCTGTGAATGGCATATTCGTCTTTAAATTCAAGCTCAGAAACTTGTCTACCTAGTTCCACATTTGTAGGAACGGTGAGGTAGAGAAACTTCACGCGTTTAGCAAGAACCGGAATGACTTCCTTAAGTTCTTTGTCTGAAAGGTATTGGAAAACCGAAGTACAAATACCGAGATCAAACTTATTGTCTTTTCTTTTACTACGACACCAGGTGACTAAATCTTCTTCATAAAGTTCGAGTTCAGTTGAAGGGACAGGGCGAAGCTTGTCTGGCTTTACCTTTTTAAAAGCGAAAGGTGAGGGTTCAATTCCTACAGCTCGGTAGGGTTTAAAGGCCTTGAGCATTTCACGGAAAAGGTGACCGTAACCGAAACCTAGATCAACGATTGTACTAATATCCACATGCTCAATCTTGAGAAATGACTCAAGGTATTTGGTGTGTTCCTTCGCGTTGCCGATTCCGTCCATAGACATTGGATCGGAATAATTTTTGTCCCAGTAAGTTTTGTCGAATTTAGTCATTCTAAGAGGGTAGCTAAAACTTGATATAATGTCGGCCTTTTTCTAAGATTTACTCATGGAGAAGCTTTGCGTAATCGGACTGGGCTATGTTGGTCTTCCACTGGCAGTGGAATTGGCAGAAAAATACTCTGTAATTGGTTACGACATTGATGCAAAAAGAATTCAAGAACTCCAGAGCGGGATTGATCGCACATTGGAAATTTCAACCGAAAGATTGAATGCCAGTAAACTAGAGCTAACCTCGAAGCTAGAGAAAGTCCGAGACAGTAACATCTTTATTATCACCGTCCCCACTCCCATAGATCATGAGAAAAAACCCGATTTATCAATTCTCCTAAAGGCCACTGAAGATGTCGGGAGAGTTTTAAAAAGGGGTGACTTGGTGATTTATGAATCGACCGTTTACCCAGGCTGCACAGAAGAAGACTGTGTTCCGGTATTAGAGAAGGTGAGTGGCCTTAAGTTTAATCAAGATTTCTTCTGTGGATATAGTCCTGAAAGAATTAATCCAGGGGATAAAACTAAAACCATTCGGGACATTGTGAAAGTTACGAGTGGTTCGACTCCTGAGATTGCCAATAAAGTTGATGCTCTCTACGCTTCAATCGTTACGGCCGGCACTTTCAAAACAAGTTCAATTCGAATAGCCGAGGCCTCTAAGATTGTTGAGAACACACAGCGAGATATTAATATCGCTTTTGTGAATGAGCTTGCCATGATGTTCGGAGAAATGGGGATCAATACTCATGAAGTGTTGGAGGCAGCTGGAACGAAGTGGAATTTTATGAGAGTAGTTCCAGGTTTGGTAGGTGGCCAATGTATCGGTGTGAATCCTTATTATCTTTCTCATAAGGCCAAAAAGCATGGTCATACTCCTAAGCTTATTTCAGTTGCCCGTGAAATTAACGATGGAATGGCCACTCACGTTGCGAGTCAGGTTGTAAAACAAATGCTTAAAAAAGGTATTGCTGTTAAGGGAGCGAAGGTTCTTATTTTGGGCGTAACTTTTAAACCCAATTGTCCGGATGTCAGGAATTCGAAGGTCTTGGATTTGATTACTGAGTTGAAGGATTATGAGTGTGAAGTTGAAATTTATGATCCTTGGATCACAGAAGAGAATGCCTTGATGGAATTTGGTTTACCTTTGACGACATTATCTTGCGTGAATTCTTTAGTTGGATATTCGGCAATTGTTTTGGCCGTCTCTCATCATGTTTTTCGACAAATTAATTTTACTGGCTTAAACAGATCGGAAACTATTTTTTATGATATAAAAAATGTTTTTTCTTAATCTATTTTTTGAAAATAAATGAAAATAGGTCACTATTTAGATAAAAGCACTGACGTGTTTTTGGATTTATAAAGTCATAGGCATAGTAAAAAATAAAATGAGTAATGACTGATCCTACCGCTGCTCCCTTAATTCCAAAATGTGGAATTAAGAGCATATTTATTAGGATGCTAAAAATCCCCGCAATTACAGTTTTAATCATCAAATAGTTGTTTTTCCCTTCAGCGATGTACCAATGCATGCTCACTATCGACATTGTAAGGAAGAGAAAATTCAAGCTATGGATTTTTAGGATCTCGGCAGAGGGTGCGAACGAACTACCAAATAGAGTGATAATAATTTCTGAGCTAAAATAATATGTAAAGACGGCCCCAAGAAGGCTTGCCCATCTTAAAAATCGACTCAAATGTTTTAACCTTTTTTCATATTCAATTTGACTGCTTTTTTTAGCATTCAAAATTGCGGTAAAAAGTGATGAGAAGGCAAGCAAGGGAAAGGTCCCAAAGAGTTCAACCAATCGCGAGGAAACTGCGTAATAACCAACATTTGTGCTCACTAAGTATTTACCAATTAAAACCTGATCCAATTTAGAGAGGATATTGTTAGAAATGGCCATTAACATAAGGGGCCAGCAATTAAAAATAATTCTGCGAATTTCTTCAATATGAGGTTTTAATAAAATAAATCCATCATTTATTTTTTTATAGGACAGATAAATAAGGATGGCATAGCTGCCATAGTCGAAAACGAAAATATAGAAAAAATAGGTAAGAGGGGCCTGTGATTGAATACAATAAATTTTAAGGGCGGATGAAATGAGAATTTGTAAAATTCTGATCATCGACGAGGTTTTAGCATTAACTGTGGCCCGGTAATAGACATCAATTAAATCAAACGTTTGAAATAAAATAATAGGCGCTGATATATAGAGGTAAAATTTTGCAGAATCGTCAGTTACCAATGCAATAATATAAATCGTTAGTATACTTACTAATCCTAATACTGTTCTTAGGTGAAACGAGGCATTTAGAATTTGTTGTGTATGTTCTGGTCTTCCAACGAGCTCTGTTACAAGCTGTTCATTAGTTCCAAAAGAAGCAAAAGCAGAGAAAATTGCAATAAATGAAATAACATAGTTATATATACCGAACTCAGTTGGTCCTAAAAATCTGGCAACCCATAATCCAATGAAGAAACCTGCAAGTAGCCTGACTCCTTGTGTTGCGTAGAGCCACAAGGTGTTTAAAAAATATCTCTTTAGGCCTTGGTTGCTTATTATTGCCTTGATTCTGTCCATTATTTTATTTCTTAAGTTTAGAACAAACTTTATCTAAGCCATTAAAAATTGTATATTTTTTTAAATTTAAAACTTAGGCAAGATAATGGCAAAAATTCTTATTACTGGTGGGGCCGGTTTCATCGGTTCTAATTTTATTCAATATTTTCAAAAACAACATCCTGGTTATACGCTAGTTAATTTAGATTCACTTACATATGCAGGGAATCTGAATAATTTAAAAGATGTGGACAGTAAGAACTATGTCTTTGAGAAGGGTGACATTTGTGATGCCAAGCTTGTTAAAGAAATTTTTAACGACCATAAAATAAATGGTGTTATTCACCTTGCAGCTGAGTCGCATGTTGATAACTCCATTTTGGGTCCAGCTGAATTTATTAGAACAAATATAACTGGAACATTCACTTTATTGGATAGTGCCCGAAATTTTTGGATGGATGCTCCATTTAAAGTTAAAGAAGCTTATAAAAATGCCAGATTTCTTCATGTCTCTACTGATGAGGTTTATGGGACGTTAGGAGAGGAAGGTCTTTTTAAAGAAACAACCCCCTATGCCCCAAATTCTCCATACTCCGCTTCAAAGGCAAGCTCTGATTTGATTGTGAGAAGTTATTTCCACACATATGGAATGAACGTCGTTACAACAAATTGTTCAAATAACTATGGGCCTAAGCAACACTCAGAAAAGCTTATTCCCGTTATTATTAAAAAAGCACTAAGCGGTCAGAATATTCCTATTTATGGAGACGGAAAGAACATTCGTGACTGGTTATATGTCAAAGATCATTGCAAAGGAATTGACCTTGCTTTCCATAATGGAATGAGCGGTGAAACTTATAATATTGGTGGGCGTAACGAGAGAACAAATATCGAAATTGCAAATATCATTTGTAAAATCCTGGATAAGTCAAAACCTAGAGAAGATAAAAAATCTTATACTGAGCAAATCACATATGTTTCTGATAGACCTGGACACGATAGACGATATGCCATTGATGCTACAAAAATTGAGAATGAATTAGCATGGAAAGCTGATGAAACTTTCGAAACAGGTATTTTGAAAACTGTAAACTGGTATCTCGATAATCTATAAAGGAATTTATGAAAGGCATAATTTTAGCTGGAGGCTCTGGAACCAGGCTTTATCCAATTACAAAGGGTGTATCAAAGCAACTTTTGCCAATCTACGATAAACCTATGATCTATTATTCTCTATCTGTTCTCATGCTTGCAGGTATAAAGGATGTCCTGATTATTACGACACCTGAAGATAAACCAAGTTTTGAAAAGTTGTTAGGAACTGGAGAGGCGTTTGGAATTCGTCTACAATTTGCTGTCCAGCCGAGTCCTGATGGTCTTGCCCAAGCATTCATTATAGGTGAAGAATTTATTGGAAAAGATAATGTGTGTCTTGTTCTGGGAGATAACATCTTTTATGGGCAGGGATTCACGCCTATGTTGAGAAAAGCGGCCTTAAAACAAAAAGGGGCCACTGTCTTCGGTTATCAGGTTAAAGATCCTGAACGGTTTGGGGTTGTAGACTTTGATGAAAATGGAAAAGCTCTATCAATTGAAGAAAAACCTCTAAAGGCCAAGTCTAATTTTGCAGTGACTGGACTCTATTTTTACGACAATAGAGTTATCGATATTGCAAAGAAGGTGAAGCCTTCAGCAAGAGGAGAACTTGAAATTACCTCGGTTAATCAAGCTTATCTGGAGCTTGGTGAATTGGATGTCGAGGTACTGGGAAGAGGATTCGCTTGGTTAGACACTGGAACATACAGCAGCCTATTAGAAGCGGCCCAGTTTGTTGAAACGATTGAAAAGAGGCAAGGGTATAAAATTGCTTGTTTGGAAGAGATCGGCTTCAGCAATAACTGGATCAAGCTTGAAGAGTTAATTGAGCAGGCCAAGAAATACTCCAAAAATGATTATGGAAGTTACTTGAACACGATAATTAAAGATTATGAAAGAAAAAATGGACTATGAAATTATAGATCTCAATGCGATATCTGATGAGCGAGGAGCACTCGTTGCTCTTGAATCTTTCAAGAATGTTCCATTTGAAATTAAGCGAATCTATTATTTAACAAACCTAAAACCAGAACTCCCAAGAGGCTTTCACGCTCATAAAAAGCTTCAGCAGATTATTGTTTGCATGAGTGGAAGTTTTGACCTGATCCTGGATGATGGAAAGGATAAACAAATTATTCACTTGGACAGTCCTTTTAAAGGCGTACTTATTAAAAGTTTAATTTGGAGAGAAATGCATAACTTTTCAAATGGCTGTGTACTCATGACTATTGCGAGCGATTTTTACGATGAGAGCGACTACATTAGAAGTTATGAAGATTTTAAAAAGTTGGTTAGTCTATGATTCATCCATTAAGTGATGTTAAAAGCAGCAATATTGGAATCAACACGAATGTGTGGCAGTTTGTTGTCATTTTGCCAGAAGCAAGGATTGGAGATAATTGCAATATTTGCTCTCAGTGTTTTATCGAAAACAAGGTCTTTATCGGGAATAATGTTACGATCAAGAATGGTGTTCAGTTATGGGACGGTGTAACAATTGAGGACAATGTTTTTATTGGCCCTAATGCCACTCTTACGAATGATAAAATGCCACGCTCGAAGGTATATCCAGATGAGTTCCCAAAAATATTAATTAAGAAAGGCGCAAGTATTGGTGCTAATGCCACTATACTACCTGGTGTTACTATTGGAGAAAGGGCCATGGTTGGCGCCGGAGCCGTAGTGACTAAAGATGTTCCTGCAGATGCTGTGGTCTTTGGAAATCCAGCAAAAATAATAAGGTTTTTAGAATGATTAATTTCTTAGATATCAAAGCGATTAATGGTCAGTACAAGGAAGAATTAAAACAAGCCTTTAACAGGGTTCTTGATTCTGGATGGTATATCTGCGGAAATGAATTGAGTTCCTTTGAAAAGGAGTTTGCCAGCTTTTGTGAAACTACCTATGCAATAGGTGTAGCAAACGGGTTAGATGCCCTTATTCTGACTCTTCGTGCTTGGAAAGAGCTAGGTAAAATTAAAGAAGGTGATGAAGTATTAGTTCCGGCGAATACCTACATTGCCAGTGTTTTGGCCGTTACGGAAAACAAACTTAGGCCTGTTTTCGTTGAACCTAAGCTGTCTAGTTACAATCTTGATCCGGATTTGATTGAGAAAGCAATTACCCCTAAAACAAGAGTGATTTTGCCCGTTCATCTTTATGGACAGCTGGCCGAGATGGATAAAATTTCACAAATTGCATCGAAGCATAATTTGTTAGTGTTGGAAGATTCTGCTCAGGCCCATGGGGCCCTTTACAAAGGTAAAAAGGCAGGAAACTGGGGTGATGCCTCTGGTTTTAGCTTTTACCCTGGAAAAAATTTGGGAGCTTTAGGTGATGCAGGTGCAATAACAACAAATGACAGTGAGCTTTATTCTACATTGATGGCCTTAAGGAATTACGGCTCTCATGAAAAATACAAGAACCTTTTCAAAGGTGTTAATAGTCGTTTAGATGAAGTTCAAGCGGCTTTTTTAAGAGTGAAATTGAACTACTTGTCGAAAGAGAATTCGAGACGCCGTGAAATTGCCAAAGAATATTTAAAAAATATCTCTAATCCTCATGTTCAACTTCCTCAAGTTTTACTAGGAGATGAATCTCATGTTTGGCATTTGTTCATCGTCAGAACATCTCAGAGAGCTAAACTTCAGGCGCATCTTAAAGAGAAAGGAATCATGACAATGATTCATTATCCGATTCCACCGCATAAACAAGGTGCTTATTCGGAATATGCATCTATTAACTTGCCGACAACTGAAAAAATTCATGAGGAAGTTTTGAGCTTACCGATTGACCCAACGATGTCCAATCAGGATGTTCTATCGGTTATCGAAGGGCTGAACTCATACAATGAATAAAGGTAATAATTCACTCAGAGAGAACTGTGCATTAATCATCAACTCATGTGATGCATACGAGGATATTTGGCCTTTATTTTTCACTGCCCTCAAGGAAAACTGGCCTGGGTGTGACCTTGATATTTATCTGAATACAGAAACAAAGTCTTTCAAATTTGATGGGCTCAATTTTATTACAGTGAATCAAGACCACGTTGCTAAAGATGTTCCATGGGGAAAAAGATTAATTGAACTCTTGAAGAGAATTGATAAGCCATTTGTAGTGAGCCTGTTCGATGACTTTATTCTTGAAGAGGCAGTTGATATTGAAACATTAAAGGAATGTCTTGGTTTGATGCTAAAAGATAAAGATATTTCTGCTTTCTACTTTCTGGCAATCCCAGGGGCAGATAGGAGCGATGGCATACATCAGAAGTTCAATTTTCTAGAGAATTTCACAGACTATAAAATTAATTCTGCACCTGCCATTTGGCGTAAAAAAAGCCTGATCAAATATACTGGTGATAATGATAATCCATGGGCCTGGGAAGTTTTTGGAACGGCACGAACTTATTTTGAGAAGGACAGATTCTATTCTCTTCGAAATAATGATCAGATGGTGTTTAAGTATAATTATGCCTTAGGTGGTGCTATTAGACGCGGGAAATGGGTCGCCTCTGTCGTTATTCCTCTCTTAGAGAGATATAAGTTATCTCTGGATTTAACCAAGCGTGGTATTGCTGGTGAGTCTCTATCAGAAGGAAGACACTCGCTTAAATGGAAGCTTAAATTCATTTTATTAGGGTATGAAATGGTAGGGGCCAGATCCGTTGTCTTTATCCTAAGAGCTATTGGCCAGAAGTTATCCAGAGCCATTCGATGATAAAAAAATTCATTTTTGCCGTTATTACCTACAATCATGAGAGTTACATCATTGAGCATATGGAGAGTATCAAGTTTTTGATTCTTACCTATGGTCAAGAGATGAGCTTTAAATTCGTTCTTGCTGATGATGGTTCCAAAGACCGAACTGTTGAATGTTTAAAAACATGGCTAGATCGTAACAATAACCTTTTTGACGAAGTCGTCATAATTGCAGATGGAATAAATAGAGGGACCTGTATTAACTATACAAACCTTTGGTCTCATATTGATTCTAGTCTTTTTAAGATAACTGCTGGAGATGATGTCTACTCTTACGTGAACCTTTTTGAACATGCTGAAAATTTAGATAAATATGATTATATCTCAGGCATGCCACTACTTCTGATAGACGGAAAAATTGTTGAATCGAAGTCGACAATCTTTCATACCATTGCAACAAAACATATTTTTAAAAACAAACCTTTCAGATCACGTTTACAAGAGATTAGTGTGATGAACACTCCAAATCTTCTTTATAGCGTTAAATTTATACACAATAAGCAAATTGAGAATTTCATCAGATCATATAAGGTCACAGAAGATCTTCCTATGATGGTTAAAGTAACCGAAGAGTACAAGGATGTGAGTTTTCATCAGTTAGATGATATTTTGGTATACTATCGTCGAACCTCCGGTTCAACTTACCTAATACGTGAAAATGATTTTAATTCGGACAAAGTAATCATTTTTAATCATATGATCAAAAATGAAACTGGTTTTTTTAAGCGATTACTTTTGAAAAATAGAGTTCAGTGTTATCAAGACAAATCAAAATGGTTTAAAAAGTTTTGTAATTTGAATTATTATTTTTATTTTTTGAGATTATTGATTACTTCTCCCTACGTTTTATGGGATTTTTTGCGTTTTAATTCTAATCTTCATCAACATATTCAGCACTATAAGAAAATAAGAGAGCTTGCTGCACAATTTAAGACTTTTTAAAGATCTTAATATGACTTTGTCTTTCAGTTAATTTAGATTTTTTATCTTAAATTTTAAGATTTATTAATAAAGTAATTATGCAAATGACTCGATTTGTTTATCTCCCATTATTTTTAAGTGAGACGTATTTGGCCGTAACGTTATGGTTACTTTTTTTTGGACCGCTTGCTTGGCCGCTTAGAAATTTGGAAACGTTTCTAATTCTGATCTTTCTTTATCATATTGCATTTGTATCAGGTTATTTAGGGAAAATAGTAAACTCGCTTAAGCCAAAGAGGTCTATTGAAAACAAAAGTGATTGGGCAGAAAATTTATTTGTAGATAAATTCTGGATAGTAATACTTTTAGCGTTTATTGGATGTTTGATCAGTCACCGGAATTTGGTTCATTCAGATAGCTATATCCCATGGGCCTTCTTTTCCGAGATTAAGCGAGGCATTCTTCATGCATCTGAGGTGCGAACTTATTATGCTTCCCCTGAGTTTGCCGGAAAATTTACTGGAAACAAGTATGTTACGGCTTTATTGCTGGTACTAAGTTTTTTTAAATATATTCTTTTACCAGGCATGATTATGCTTTGGGAAAGGTTGAGTTTACCTAAAAAAATTCTGGGAACTCTGGTCGTACTTATTCCTGTGGCCTCTGGAATTAGTATAAGTTTAAGTTCTATTAATTTTGCATATCTCTTCACCACCTTTATTTGTCTTGGAGTATTGATACTTCAAACTCGAAGCTTTTTCATATTAAAGAGTAGGAAGACCTTTATTATTGGTTTCTTTATACTATTCATTTTCACTATCCTAAATTTTTACCAAGTTAAAACTAAGGCCTCATTTTCTGAAGTCTCATCTGGGAAAGCAGTCCCAGTTCGAATGGATTATTTGCGTGAGAAGGGTGTTGTTTTTAAAAATGATCAATATCGTGTCAAGATCACTGCGTTTGAAGATCTATATGAAAAGCTGTCTGTGTATTTGGTAAATGGATATGTTGGGATGTCGATATCACTTGATAAAGATTTTCAGTCTGCATTTGGGGTGGGACATTCTACTTTTTTACAAAGAGTTTTTGATCAGCACTTGGGCTTAGATATAAGTTCGAGAACATATCAGCAAAGGATTTCAACTGAATGGGATAAGGATATATTTTGGCACTCTGCGTACAGTTATTTTGCTAATGATGTAAGTTTTTATGGCGTCATTTTGGTCATGTTTATTTTTGGATTTTATCTAGCATCAATTTCAATCAATGCATTTCTATACAAAGATTTTATAGCGAGTCTTTTAATGCCATTATTTGGAATTTTTATTCTCTATCTTCCGGCCAATAATCAGATATTTAGCTTTATTGAAACCATGATTCCTTTCTGGCTACTCTCGATTATTTACATCGGAATGAGAACCGACCTTGTGCGTCGGGTCAGGTCTTATAAGTTATCTACTTAGTTATGCCTAGAAGTGAATGATTAATTTGGATTGTCTCAATTCTACTGATACAATTCGCAATAAAATTTTAAACTGGATTTAAAGGATTTTGATTTGTTGAACTTCAAAAGGGTTCTGTGGGCATTGAGAAAAATCAATATGCCCATTGGAAGGAATGACATTGTACTGGATATTGGCAGTGGCAATAATCCGCACCCCAGATCAGATGTTTTAATTGATAGGTTGAGTGGAAAAGAGCATCGCTCGGGTGCACCGATGCTTATTGATCGAGCAGCTGTTGTAGGGGATGCTTTAAAGCTTCCCTTTAAGGACAAGGCATTTGATTTTGTCATCGCTAGCCATGTTTTGGAACATATTAGTGATCCAGATACCTTCTTCAGAGAAATCCAAAGAGTTGGCAAGGCCGGCTACATTGAAACTCCAAGTTTTCTATATGAGAGGCTAAATCCCTCAGTCGCTCACTGTCTTGAAATACACACCAATGGTGAAGAACTCGTAATACATAAAAAAAGTGAACCTGTTACTGATAAGTTCATGAAAGACTCTGGATATTTAACGAAGCCAACCCCTTGGAGTGAATTGGCCCATAACGATCCATCACTGTTTCATGTGAGATATTATTGGAAAGATAATATTCGCTATACAATCACGAATCCTGAAGTGTCTTGTGAGTGGGTCGATAAGATCTATGATCAAAGTTCATCTAAAGATGTTACGTATTCTAACCAAGATGAAAGAAAAGGGTGGAGAAAGTTTGGTATTGAACTCATGCAACGGTACTTTAATCACGGTCGCAAAAAGCGCTTAAGTGAAGAAGAATTTTACTCACTTTTGGTGTGTCCTGAATGTCATGGAAAATTAAACAAAGCTGAAACCAATCTTGTGTGTTCAGTATGCCATAGTTCTTATCCTACGGTTCCTTTTGTTAATTTTGAAAATAAGTAAATTTTTATAACAATACAAAAAGAGATTTTATGTTTAGAGATTCATCTTTGCTAATTACTGGTGGAACAGGTTCTTTTGGGAATGCAGTTCTAAAAAAATTTCTTAATACTGATATCGGTGAAGTACGTATTTTTAGTCGTGATGAAAAGAAACAAGAAGACATGCGACGAAAATATAAAAACCCTAAGATTAAATTCTATATTGGGGATGTTAGAGATTACTCGAGTGTATTAAATGCTACTCGTGGAGTTGATTATATTTTTCATGCTGCTGCCTTAAAACAAGTACCATCTTGTGAATTTCACCCGATGGAGGCCGTGAAAACAAATGTTTTCGGAACCGACAATCTACTTGAGGCAGCTATTCAGAATAAAGTTAAAAGAGTTGTTTGTCTTAGTACAGATAAGGCCGCTTACCCTGTAAATGCAATGGGTATTTCAAAGGCCATGATGGAAAAGGTTATGGTGGCCAAATCAAGAAACCTTTCTACCGAACAAACAATGATATGTGGAACCAGATACGGAAATGTAATGGCCTCTAGAGGCTCAGTGATTCCTCTTTTCATTGATCAAATACGTGCGGGCATGCCTATTACTATTACAGATCCTTTAATGACTCGATTCATGATGTCTCTTGAGGATGCTGTTGATCTTGTAATGTATGCTTTTGAACACGGAACCAATGGTGATATTTTTGTTCAAAAGGCCCCTGCGGCCACTGTAGAGACTTTAGTGAAGGCCATTCTTGATCTTATGAAAAAGCCGAATCATGAAGTGAACATTATTGGAACACGTCATGGGGAAAAATTGTATGAAACTCTTTTGACTCGTGAAGAAATGGTTTCATCCCAGGATATGGGCAATTATTATAGAGTTAGTCCTGATATGCGTGACCTTAACTATAGCAAGTATGTCGACTCTGGAGATAAAAAGATCAATCAGGTTGAGGACTATAATTCTCACAATACTGAGCGTCTTGATGTTGAAGGCATGAAAAAGCTTTTATTGAAATTAGATTTCATCCAGGCAATTATGCGTGGAGAAAACGCTGTAGCTGAAGGGTAGTTCGTGAAAGTTCTGGTAACTGGCTCTGAAGGATTTATTGGAAAAAATCTAATAGTCCACTTAAAAGAAAGAAAGAATATTGAGGTTCTTACTTATTGCCGCGAAGACGATTTAAGTGCTTTGGATACGAAAGTAAAACAAGTCGATTTCATTTTTCACTTGGCCGGTATAAATCGTCCAAAAGAAGAGACTGAGTTTTTTGAAGGAAATTCCAATCTAACGCTTTCTCTTTGTCAAAGTGTACGAAACACAAAACGAAATATTCCTATCGTATACACTTCTTCAATTCAGGCCGAACTGAATAATCCTTATGGAAGGAGTAAACTTGAGGCCGAGAAATATCTTCAGGATCTTGAGAAAGAGACCGGAAATTCTGTTTATATTTACCGTCTTCCAAATGTCTTCGGTAAGTGGGCAAAACCAAATTACAACTCAGCAGTTGCTACTTTTTGCTACAACATTCTGAATGATTTACCGGTTCAGGTAAATGATGCCAACGCAATTATTAATCTAGTGTATGTAGATGACGTTGTTGCAGGATTCTTAGATGTATTAAGTGGCGGTGTATTTAAGCCCATTGACCCTGTCTATAAAATCACAGTCGGTGAACTTAAGAATCAGATTCATGCCTTTAAAGAGAGTAAGGTGACCCATATTTCAGAAAGAGTGGGAACAGGATTAGTAAGAGCTTTATATTCGACCTATATTTCTTATTTTACCCCTCAGCAATTCATTTACCCTTTGGTGAAGCATGAGGATCCCCGTGGCGTTTTTGTTGAAATGCTAAAAACGAAGGATTCCGGCCAGTTCTCTTTTTTTACTGCTCATAAAGGGGTCACTAGAGGTGGTCATTATCACCATACTAAGACTGAAAAATTCTTAGTGATCAAAGGTGAGGCCAGATATTGTTTCCGACATATCGTAACAAATGAGAGATTTGAAATTTTTGCAAGTGGGTCTAAGCCAGAGATTGTTGAAACAATTCCTGGATGGACTCATGATATTACCAATGTAGGTGAAGAAGAGATGATTGTCATGCTTTGGGCCAATGAAATTTTCGATCGAGAGAAGCCAGATACTTACGCTAGCAAGGTTTAAAAAATGAAAAAATTAAAAGTAATGACCGTTCTTGGAACTCGCCCCGAAATCATCAGACTCTCTAGAGTAATGGCAAAGCTAGATCAGCATTGTGAGCATATCATTGTTCATTCAGGTCAAAATTATGACTATGAGCTTAATGAGATTTTCTTTCAGGATTTAGGAGTAAGAAAACCAGATTATTTTTTGAATGCAGCTGGCGCAAATGCTGCTGAAACAATTGGTAAGATCATAATTGCAGTTGATGAAGTTTTCGCGAAAGAAAAACCGGATGCGATGCTAGTTCTAGGTGATACCAATAGTTGTTTGGCCGCAATTCCAGCGAAAAGAAGAAAGATTCCAATTTTCCATATGGAAGCGGGAAACAGATGCTTTGATCAAAGGGTTCCTGAAGAAACAAATAGACGTATCGTTGATCACACAGCTGACGTGAATCTCACTTATAGTTCGATCGCAAGAGAATATCTTTTAGCGGAAAATTTCCCTCCTGACCGTTTGATTAAAACTGGAAGTCCGATGTTTGAAGTGCTGAACTTCTACAGAGAAGGGATTGAAAAATCAGATGTATTAACACGTCTTGGGCTTGAAGAGAATAAGTACTTTGTTGTAAGTGCGCATAGAGAAGAGAATATCGACTCTGAAGTGAATTTAAATAAGCTAGTTAATGCGCTCAATTCAATTGCTGAAAAATACAATCAGCCTATTATCGTTTCAACACACCCTCGAACTCAGAAAAAATTCAATGAGAAAGGTGTTAAATTTCATCCTATGGTAAGGTTGTTAAAGCCTCTGGGCTTTAAGGATTATAATCTTCTGCAGGTTAAGTCTCATGCAGTATTATCTGATAGCGGAACGATCACTGAGGAATCTTCAATCCTAAATTTCCCAGCACTTAATATCCGTGAGGCCCATGAAAGACCTGAAGGTATGGAAGAAGGCGCTGTTATGATGGTTGGCCTCGAAACAGATCGAATTCTTCAGGGACTATCTATTTTGGAATCTCAGAGCAGAGGTGAAGCACGAAATCTACGTTTAGTAGAGGATTACAGCATGCCGAACGTCTCTGATAAGGTTCTTCGAATTGTTCAAAGCTACACAGACTATGTGAACAGAACCGTTTGGAAAAAATATTAAAAAATGAAGATCCTAGTCGTTTCTCAATATTATTTTCCGGAAAATTTTCGGATTAATGATCTCTGTAAAGGTTTAGTTGAGAGAGGGCATGAGGTAACTGTTTATACAGGTTTACCAAATTATCCGGAAGGAAAACTTTTTCAGGGTTATTCTTTTAAGGGCCCGTATACTGAAGAAATTGATGGGATAAAGGTCATCCGTGTTCCTCTTATTACGAGGGGAGCAAAGAAGAGTTTTAGGCTGGCCTTAAACTATTTATCTTACTTTGTATCTGCAACTGTTCTTGCCCCGTTCCTGGTTAAGGGGGAGTTTGACAAAATTTTTGTCTTTGCTCCTTCTCCTATAACTGTCGCGATTCCAGCTTTATTTTTGAAGTTTTTAAAGCGCGCTCCCGTTTTTTTATGGGTGCAGGATCTTTGGCCTGAAAGTCTTGAAGCAACTGGCGTTGTGAGAAACAAATTCATTCTTGATAAAGTAGGATTTGGAGTGAAGCTTCTCTATAAGCTTACGGACAAAATACTTTTACCTTCAAAAGCATTTATTAAAAATGTGAAAGATCTTGGGGCCAAGGACTCACAGATTGTTTATTTCGCTCAATGGTCTGAATCTTTGTTTTCAAATTCTCCAGAGGAAAGTTCTGCTATTGATCCTCTAATTCCAAAAGATGGATTTAAGATTACATTTGCGGGAAATATTGGAACGTCTCAAGATTTTGAAACAATTGTTAAAACAGCAGAAATCCTTCGAAATCATAAAAACATTATCTTTCTTATTTTAGGGAACGGCCTAATGCGTGGCTGGGCGGAATCTGAAGTAAAACGGCTCGGAATTGAGGACACTTTTATTTTCCTTGGTTCCAAACCATTGGAAATGATGCCCTACTATTACTCTAAATCCGATGTGATGCTTTTAAGTCTAAAGGACACGCCATTATTTGCAGTAACAGTTCCTGCAAAGTTTCAGTCATACCTTGCAAGTGGAAAACCTATCCTTGCTTCTGTTAGCGGAGAAGTTGCGAGAATCGTAAATGAGTACAATGTAGGTATTTCTGTCCCTGCTGGTAATGCCAATTTACTGGCAGAAGCAGTTCTTAAACTGAAAAATAGTTCTCCTGAAACATTGAGGCAAATGGCATCTAATGCAAAAATTTGCCACGAAGAAAATTTTGAAAGAGAAACTCAGATTGATCTTTTAGAAAAGATCATGGAAACGACTAAATTCAGTTAGTGAGTGATATTCTCTTTCCTTAAAATTTTATTTACCGTGATGAATAGAATTTTTATGTCAAAGAGCAGGGATCTTTTCTCAAGATATTCCTGATCAAATTTGACTTTTGTTTCCATGCTTATTTCATCTCTCCCATTAATCTGGGCCCATCCGGTAATTCCAGGCTTAAGAGTATGAATACGATATTTTGTCCTTATCTCGATGAGATCATGTTGATTGAAAAGGGCCGGTCTTGGGCCAACAAGATTCATATCTCCAATAAGAACCGACCATAGTTGAGGTAGTTCGTCCAAGCTGTTTTTTCTTAAAAACGATCCAAAGGAAGTTAAATAGTTCTCACTATCTTGAAGAAGGTGAGTTGCAAGCTGAGGTGTATTGGCCCACATTGTTCTGAATTTAGGCATTAGAAAAATATTATTATTAATACCAACACGCTTTGAGCGGTGAATGGCCGGTCCAGGACTAGTAATCTTAATAATAAGACCAATGAGCAGCATAGGAATAATCAATATGATCAATCCAACAATGGCCAATAATATGTTCAAAAGGCGAGGCATTTGCGCTTTGCAGTATTCGGTGGTTCTATCTATCTATTAATACTTCCTTTATGCTAGAGTTTAGGAATATGCACACATTATTTCTAGCTTTTTTAACTGCTCTAATACTTAGTTTTTTGTCTATTCCTTCAATTGTAAGGATATCAAAAGTTAAGCATTTATTTGATGAGCCGGACTCTCGGAAATGTCATAAGAGTAGAGTTCCCACACTCGGTGGAGTGGCCATTTTTGGGGCCATGATTTTTTCACTCACATTCTGGTCTGATCAAGAGCTGATTCGCGAGCTCCAGTATATTTTAGCGTCTTTAATGATATTGTTTTACGTTGGTGTTAAAGATGATCTTTTAAATATTCGCGCTTATAAGAAATTAATTGTCCAGATAGTCGCTTCTTTTATCATTGTTCACTATGCAGGAATCCGTTTATATAGTTTTTTTGGTTTATTTGGAATCCATGATCTCGACGTCTTTTCAAGCTACGCTATAAGTATTTTTACAATCACTTCTTTAACGAATGCATTTAATCTCATTGATGGGATAGATGGCCTAGCAGGTAGTATTGGAATATTAGTGTCTTTAATATTTGGAGTCTGGTTTTCCTGTGTACATAGTTATCAGTATGCCATTTTGTCTTTTACCATGATGGGAGCTCTGATTGGTTTCATCTACTATAATTGGTCACCAGCTAAAATTTTTATGGGTGATACTGGCTCTTTAATTGTTGGTTTCGTCTCAGCAATCTTGGCCATTAAGTTTATTGAAATAAATCGTCATATGGATAGAGAAGCAGACTTTAAAGTAATCTCTGTGCCAGTTGTGACCATTAGTATTTTAGTCATCCCAATATTTGACACGATTCGAATTTTCTCTGTGAGAATCTTAAAGGGACGTTCTCCTTTTGCCCCTGATAGAAATCATATCCACCATTTATTACTTGATAGAGGAATGACCCACTCCCAAACAGTGCTTACACTGTTAGGCGTAAACATAGGACTGATTGTTCTATCTTATTTTCTTCAAGGAAGAATCGTTGGAGAAATTCTTTTACTGGTAGTGGCCGCAATACCGTGTTTATTGACTCTTTTGTTGGTCAAACTCAAGCATTAAGTGAGTTTGATTTCTTTATTTCTGAATAAGTCATAGAATAAAGAAAGAAAATCATACAAACATTATTGGCATCAAAAGTAACTTCGAACTGACTTGAAACAACAAATGCTACTCCAAAAGGAACAATTAGAGCACGCTTCAATCCACCGAACTTAAATGATTCAATTGCCCAAGATATTAACCACCCTAGAAAAAATAAAAGACCTATTACCCCTGTTCCTGACATAATCTCTAGGAAAAGATTATGAGAGTGTTCACTGTTATAGTATTTGGCGTCTAAATCATACTGATTTTTAATTCTTTTTAATTGCGAATGAAAATTTGAGAGTCCCCACCCTAGAAATGGTTTTTCTTGGGTGGCAATCATAGCTGCTTGCCACTGACTTCTTCGGATAACATCGGACTCATTATTTTTATTAACTAGGAACCGAGATTCGTAATTTCCTGAACCAAAAAGATATATGCTACCTAGACCAAGGACTCCGAGCACTGCTAGTCCGCCAAGGTATAACCCAAGCTTAGGTCGATAAAAATAAAGGACAAACGGAAGACCGCATAAGAAGCCGAGCAGGGCGCCACGAGTGTAAGTCAAATACATCCCAGCAAATCCAAAAACGAAAGCGACGAGAGCAACTCGCCAATCAAACCAAGCCTTGATTTTTTCTCGATGGAATAAGGCGGATAGGAGGGTTAGTAGTAGCATGGCCGACCCGTAACCATATCTCATGATATCTGTAAGTCCTCTTGCGCGAGTATTACTTGAAAAGGCAAAACTATAGATTGCACATCCACCGGCAATTATGATGCTGATTAGAAATATGTTCACGAGGAACTTTTTTACTGAATCAGATGCTTCGTTGATCCACGCCCGATAGACGAAAATCCCGCCGACACCGAACAAAAAGTATTTTAAGCGCCCAAAGTTTTTTGATGGTTTTGGAATTAGGTCATAGTTGACGACAAGACTTAGTAGAGCGACTGCAATAAAGGCAAGAAGAAACCATGCACTTTTTGGAAGGTTAACTTGCTTATTTTTAACGGCAAACCAAGTGTAGTAACATAGCGGAATAGCAAAGAGAATTTGATAGACCGAAAGAATACTAACAGAAGTAAGAATTCCTGCTGCGAGAAAGAAAAGAGCTGCCGTTGTAAAATTTTTCATTTCTAAAAATTACCTTACGGAGCCTTAATGTGTAAACGATTGAAATGTGAAGTTTTAATCCAGATCTCTACTTCTGGGTCGAAAATTTCCAAATTATCAATTCGTGATTGGATTATTCAACTTTTAGGTGCAATTTTGGCACCCCCATTGGGAGAATGTGCTACGAAATTTTTATATTTATTCTTTCTTTTGGATTCTGCTGGGATTAATCAAAAACAGATTAGTTTCTCTTTGTGCACAGAGCTGGGAATATAGCATGTATACCAATTTGATGTAAAAAAGAGGTAAATACAATTAATGTTGGCCTTGATTAATAATCATTTCTTCTTTATTTATTTTAATATCTTTTTGTTGTTTAGCACTCATCTCAATGATCCCATCTTCCAACCACAGTAATTGATCATGCTCTATCTTCTGCGCCAAATTGTATTTCGCTTTGTCTGAATTGTTCCAAAGTTCGCTAAAAAAGTTATCAATTCTTCTACGCGAATTTTTGCAGAAAACATCTGCGAGTTCATGAGCATCCCCACCCAGCTTTTCAGCTTTGGAAAGTGTTGCCGCCATCACATAGAGTTCAGTCGCAATATCTACGACTCTAAAGAGGAACATCTGACGATTTTGAAGTCCGGGTCCATGGTAAAGCATGCCATGAAAAATTTGTCTGGCGAGTTTTTTGGTTGATCGCTTAATAAAACTTAGATGAGAAGTACCAAAAGGCCAGAAGAACCAAAGTTTTGGATACCAGAGAGCATAGAACATAAAAATTTTTGGAAGAGCGACGATCTTTTCAATCATTCGTTTCTTCTTATCGAGAAGGATGCCGCTAACTTTTAAATGGGTATCGACCGCTTCTCGAGCGATGAAAAGATGCATGATCTCTGTTGTTCCTTCAAAGATACGATTGATTCTGAAGTCCCTCATCATTCTCTCAACTGGAATATCGGCTTCACCTCTTGCCCTTAATGAATCGGCGGTCTCATAACCCCGACCTCCACGCATTTGTAGAAGATCATCGACATTTCTCCAACCGGTTTCAGAGCAGAAGAGTTTTGAAACCGCTGCCTCAAGACGAATGTCGTGGTGATTATCATAGAGCGCGGTTGCTAAATCAGAGATTGCTCCCATGGCAAATGTGGAAGAGGCCAGATCCGCAACCTTCTGAGCGATTGCCTCATGTTTATAAATGGGCTTTCCCCATTGTTCACGTTCTCGACACCAAAGGCGCGCTATTTCGAGCATTTTTTTGGAACTTGCGGAAACGGCCGCAGGTAGGGAGAGACGGCCAGTATTTAAAGTTATAAGAGCGAGCTTTAGACCTTTTCCTCTTTCCCAGAGAAGATTTTCTTTAGGGATTTTTACATTCTCGAAGCTTAGAACTCCATTTTCAAGTGCTTTCAGTCCCATGAAGTGACAACGATGTTCAACTTTTACTCCCTCCCATTTCATCTCAACAATAAAAGCACTAATAAGATCGTCTTCCGGATGCCGGGCCATGACGATGATCACATCAGCTATCGTACCATTCGTGCACCACAGTTTATGGCCGTTTAGTACGTAATGATCGGATTCAGTTGTAACAGTTGTCTCGAGATTCGCTGGATCTGAGCCTACATCGGGTTCAGTCAGGGCGAAGGCCGAGATTTCTCCTTGAGCAATTCTTGTCAGATATTTTTTCTTCTGCTCTTCGTTCCCAAACATGATGAGAGGTTGAGGAACACCGATTGATTGGTGAGCAGAAAGAAGGGCCACAAGATTGGCGTCTTTCGTGGCAGTAAGTTTTAAGATTTCGTTGTATTCGGATTGAGTAAATCCATGTCCGCCATATTCTTTTCCAATCTTCAGAGCGAAACATTTCATTTCTTTTAAGTGATCAATAATGTGTTTGGGGATTTTTTCTTCGCGATCAATAAGATCGGAATCTACTTCATCTTGTAGGAACTGTTTGTAGCGAGCCAAGAAATCCAAAAAGTACTCATCTTTAAGTCCTTTCTGTTCTGGAAAGGGGTGAATGAGGTCATAGGAGAAATTCCCCATGAACATTTCTTTTAAGAAACTTGTCTTCTCCCACTCATCTCGACTTGACTCGGCTACTTGCAATGATTTTTCGAAGGTCTTCATAGAGAAAGTATGAAAGCCAGTCTCGAAGAGGGCAATTTAAGAAATTCTGTAGGTGTACCGGGTAATTTTTTTGATCTGTAGTGTTGATCTGAAGAAATTCAAGTGATTTGCGATTCAAAACTTGGCGCGAAATTTTCATTAAGAAAAAAAGGAGGGAAGGGAAAGTTCATGTACCCCGCTGATTCAGTTCAAAGTTACACGTTCACCCTTGGTGCTACCAACACCTGGGGCCCTGGCAAACGCCAGGGTCTCACCCTTCCTTATTTGTATTTTAACCCATTCTCTGAATGAAGCCTATGTCCAAAAGGTGCCAGGTAAGCACTTTCTCCAGCGGTAGTAATTTCTTCCATAGAGTGTAGAAATTATTTTTCACAAGAAGGTTATAGACCAATGAATACAAAAGTTTGCGAATTCAAAACTTGGCGCAAAATTTTCATAAGAAAAAGTAGGGAAGGGAAAGTTCATGTTCCTCGTTCTGCCAGTTCATCGTTAACGTGACCCCCTTGGTGTTACAGCACCTGGGGCCCTGGCAAACTCCAGGGTCTTACCCTTCCTTATTTGTATTTTAACTCATTCTCTGAATGAAGCCTATGTCCAAAAGGTGGGCAGTTGAGAGGAGATAAGTAGAGGAAAGGACAATGGTGAGACCTTATTTCATTAAATCAGAAAATCATCCCTATCACGTCGTGGCGCGAACATCCGACAGGGAGTTTTTCCCACTTTCGCTCGATGAAGTATGGATGATTTTCATGGATGAACTAAAGCGTGTTCATGTTGATTATCAACTTTGCATCCACGCCTTTGTTTTGATGGGAAATCATTTTCATCTTCTTTGTCATACACCAAAAGGTAACCTTGATCAGATTATGCACACCTTAATGAGAAATACATCGGTTCGAATTAAACGTCGTTCACGTTCTCGTGATCCGATTTGGGACGGACGCTACAAGTGGAGCTTAATTGAATCGCAAACACATTATTATCAAGTGTATCGTTATATTTTCCAAAACCCATTACGAGTCAAGATTGTTTCAAAGGTTCAGGACTACCCCTTTTCCAGTCTGCATCCTGTTTCGTTCCCTTTGCATTCGTTTATTCCTCTTTTGTTCGGGGGCCATGAGGGAGAGTATATTTGGTTAAATGAAACTTTGGATCGAGAAGCTGAAGCACTTATAAAACTTGGTCTTAAAAAACAGTATTTCAGCATTAATAAGCGAAAACAAAAGATTTTTAATAAACTACTTCTCGAGTGAGCGCCAAGCTATAGCTGCATGTTTCGCCTGTGACTTCATCATTCATGCTTAGTGTTCCTGTGAACGTGATATTGTCCGCTTGATCATAAAACACTCCTGATAGGTTAAGTGTCTTACAGTTTCCTGTAATAAATGTCGTTCCGGGAATCGAACCACATTCTCTCCCTGTGATACTTACATTGTTTGATTGAGGTGAGGGAAGGAAAGTTCCGATCGTTGTGAATTCATTATTGATGGCATTGATGTAATTTGAATACAAATGAAACTCAGTATTGGTTGCTAATTCAATTCTTGCCTGTCCTGAAGAACTAATATCACAGCGACTGGCATTGTCTGAGACTTCGTTAAAGCTTCCCGCGTACAAACCGCAGTATCCGGTGAGAGCACCAAAGCCAATGACACAATTTCCAGTTTGAGGATTTCCTCTGTCCGTTGCCATCATGATGCCGGGATTGTTGGCGAGTTCAATCACTGTTCCGAGATTATCTTGTGCTCGCAAGGTTACGGGAACTGTACCACTGACAATTCCTGCTGCTTGCATGTTGATAACGATGGATTTTACCCCTTCCATTTCTTCGGGAAGGATAGTGTTGAAGGTACGGCCATTGGTTGTCACAGTTCCGGAAACGACTTGAGGACCTTTCTGAGCATAGAAATTGTCCTTGTACACACCTTGGATGGTCGAAGAAGTTTCATTCCAGTCGATGGTATAATTGACCGTGACTGGGATCTCAGTGTCTTTTTGGGCTGAAAATGAGCCTTCCAATTTGAACTGGTAGCTTTGAGCAAGTACTGGGAAGGACAGGAGAAGGACGATGAAAAACTTTACCAGAGGACTCATATAACCCTCCTTGTTTCTAATCTCCTTAGATTCTCCTCCTCACAATGGACAAAAGCACCAAAATTAACGAAAATGTCCCCACTTTTCACTCTTATTGGAGCTCAAAAATGAAGCTAAGCATTATTGGCACTGGATATGTCGGTCTTGTAACAGGAACTTGTTTTGCAGAGATGGGTCACGATGTGACTTGTATTGATATCGACGCTGCGAAAGTTGAGCGTATGAAAAAAGGCGAGTGTCCGATTTATGAGCCAGGTCTTGAGCCGCTTATGCAGTCAAACTACAAAGAGGGCCGACTTCACTTTGCTAATAACTACGATTCAGTAACAAAAGCGGAGGCGATTTTTTTAGCAGTAGGAACTCCTTCTTCTGATGATGGCCAAGCGGATCTTAAATATATTTTCGGGGCTTGTGATTCAATCGCTCCGTATCTCCAAGATGGTTCAATCGTTGTTGTTAAATCTACAGTTCCAGTTGGAACAGGTAATAAAGTTCGCGAACACTTGAAAGGTAAAACTAATAAGAAGTTCTTCGTTGTAAATAACCCTGAGTTTCTTAAAGAAGGTTCAGCTGTTGAAGATTTCATGAAGCCTGAGCGTATTATTATTGGTTCTCAAGAGCATGAAGCAGCAGAAAGAATTGAAGAGCTTTACGAACCATTCAATCGTCAGGTGAAACGTACGATTCATATGAGTAACATCTCAGCTGAGATGACTAAATATGCAGCTAACTGTTTCCTTGCTACGAAGATTTCGTTCATGAACGAAGTTGCTCGTCTTTGTGACATCGTTGGCGCAGATGTTGAAGAAGTTCGTCACGGTATCTCAACAGATTCTCGTATCGGTTCTCAATTCTTATACCCAGGTCCAGGTTACGGCGGTTCTTGTTTCCCGAAAGACGTGAAGGCCTTGGTTTTCACAGCTAAGGAAAACGGCGCTCGTTTTAAAATCGTTGAGGCGGTTGAAGAAGTAAACAAAGAGCAGAAGAAGTATCTTGTTTCTAAAGTTAAGAAGCATTTCAAAGATGATCTTAAAGGCAAAACATTCGTTCTTTGGGGAACAGCTTTTAAAGCGAACACTGATGACATCCGTGAAACTCCAGCGATTGATACAGCTGTTGCTCTTCATCAAGCTGGTGCTAAAGTTCGTTTCCACGATCCAGAAGCTGCCGATAACTTCGAGAAGCTTATGGGCCAAATGGGAATCCCCGTTGATCAATTCGAAAACAAATATGACGCCCTTAACGGTGCTGATGGCCTTCTTGTGATTACAGAGTGGAAGCAGTATCGCGCTCCGGATTTCGAAGAGATCAAGTCACGTCTTAAGACTCCAATCATCTTCGACGGAAGAAACCTCTACAATACGAAGAAAGTGTTGGAGATGGGGTTCACGTATTATGCGATTGGGAAGGCGATTAAGTAATCAAAAAGGTGGAGATTTAGGGACTATCCCTTTAAGCCAGGGATAGTCTTTAAGCTTTAGATCAGAATAGCCTGTAGCTAAATATAGGTTCTGATAACCCATATCAAAAAGTTTTTTTGCCTCAAATTCGCCTTGAATTCCGTTTCCCAGATCAGAATCTATGTAGATGGTTACATCTTCTTTTATCTCGTTTGCTTGTCTTAAGAAATCTTGAATTGAAGAGAATGTTCTTAATTTTAATCCAGTTTTTGAGGCCTTAACTTGCCAACCTAAATGAATTAAAATGTCGTTGTCGATTAAAACTATCATGACCCATCAATAGCATGCTTTGGAAACGATATTTTGAAAGTGTTTCCTAACATATAAAAACTACAAAAACTCCCTATAAGAAATCTTAGAGGCTATTAATAGATCATTCGAACCAAAGGTTTAAGGGAGCAATGATGAGAAAAATTTCGATCTTTATTTCAAGCATGGCGCTTTTAATTAATCCATTTAAAGCAGTAAAGGCAATGGAGGCTAAAAGTGATGGTTTGTTTAGTTGCATAGAGGAGGGGCATCTTAATATACGTGATGTTTTGGAAAATTTCCCGCTAGATGAGTTTGCATACTTATCACGAGATGAACGTAGGAATCTTATTCATGAACTTCTTAAAGAGAAGGGATGTTTCGAATTTGATATTGATTCGTACTTTCTAAGTGAGGAATATCTAGATGAAAAGAGTACTTTTTCTTTTAAAGTTTAGTCTTTTCTTTGCAGTGAAAGGTTATTCAATGAGTACACCTCTTAAGCTTTATTTTGGAGAAGATTCGAAAGCTCCTTATCATATCCATGCAGGTGGTATTGTATTATCTACATTTAATTCCGCGGTGAGAGGACAGCTTATTAAGGTAGACGACAAACTGAATTTAAAGCCCTCTCATTTGAAGGATTTCAAATTCGATTATAAATCTAATACATATACACTGCAGTTAAGAGATAACTTATATTTTCATAACGGTAGAAAAGTTACATCTCAAGATTTAGAATTTTCATTGCTTAGAGGTTTTTTCTCGCCAGATAAAAGTTTTTTTAACACGTATCTATACCAAATAGAGGGATTGGATAAAATTAAAGCCGGCGATAAGTTTTATTCTGGAATTGTAAGTGGAATAAAACTAATAAATGAAACAACTATCAGTGTCCTGTTGAGTTCTCCTAATCCAGCTTTTTTGCATACTCTTACCGTCCCTTATTTTTCTTTAGTCCCGAAAGAAGAACTTCATGATGATTATCTAACTTGGAAGAGTATCCCTGTAGGGGCTGGGCAATATCGAGTAAAGCATCCCTTCGATGGGGAAAAAACAATTATAGAAAAAATCAGTGATCAGAGTGCTTCTCCTAAAGAAGTATGGTTTTTGGCCAACCTTAAAAATAATAGACCCGATATTTCGCTTGAAAGGCATTCAATAGACAAAAAAAACTTGGAGGCGTTTAGCTCCAGCTTACCTGGAAATGTTAGAGTACTTGAATTTAGTAGAATCAATGAATTAAGTAGAGATGAAGATTTTAAAAAAGCTCTTGATTCAATTTTATACCGCGAAGAGTTTTCCAATAAAGAACTTGGTATATCACCTATCAATCAATTGTTACCAAGTCATTTCTGGGGAAGAATAAAGCAAGAAGCATCTTTTGCAAAAAGTAAAAAAGAAATTTTGGAAAAACTTCCTAATAAATACAAGGGGAAGAAGTTAAAAGCTATTGTCTTTAGTGGTCCTGAATTATCTGAAAAGAATAAATTTTATGTGACTAAGATTACAAATCTCTTGAATAAATATGGCTTAGATATTGAATTCGTTCCTAATGATGAGAAGTTTATAAGTAAAACAACTGCAGAGAGTGCAGCAATTTCAATGTTTGGTATGGTTTGTGATTATATTGATCCATTGATTATGTTTTCGGCCTATAGAAAGAATAGTCATGCCAATTACTATCTTCCTAGCGACACACTGATTAATGAATATGAAGCAAGATATATGAAAGCAGCAAATGCAAAAAAGTTTGATGAAAGAATTTCGCTAGTTAGTGATTTAAGTTCTTATGTTAAAAATAATTCGATTATTATTCCTATCGCTGAAGAAAAAACAACTTTTTACTTTAATAGAGAGAAGATTGTAGATGTAGGAAATCAGCCTCATCCGATTTCATTAAATATTGAAAACATAAAGCTACGAGAATGAATATGAATTTTTCTGGAAATTGTTTGCTCGGTGTAAAAGGCAATTCGAACTTGGCTATCTTATCTGCGAAAGCCGATCAGAGTTGCATCTCTAAATTGAGTAATAAATTAAACCAAGCTAAATTTGAATATCATCCGTGGATGTCGTTAGATCGCGCCACTAATTTTGGCTGGAGAATTCCATCAGAGGGCCATCTAATTCCATGTGCAAGTGGATTGGATATTAGAGGTGAGATGTTTAATGATTATGAAATTGGTTTAAGTAGATTGGATAAAAGTCAGCTATACGATAACCGAATTGTTAGAGTTCATGATCGTGAGTTTACTCCTTTTTTGTTTGCAATGCAGGAGATCTTAGATCTCGTTCAGAGTAATATAATTTGGAAACGACGTTTGGAGATTTTGGTTAAAGAAATAATCCCACAGAAAGGCAGAGATTCCTCTGTTAAGATGCGAAAGAATGGAGCAGGGTTAAGTTCAAGAAAATATAGGAAAGGTATTTTTTTAAGCTTGCCTGAGACATCTGATATCTCTCAATTCGAGTTGGCTCTCAATTTAGCTCATGAAACTGGACATCAAGCTTTAATGACTTATCAAGAGTTTGATAAAATAATTAAGGATAGTCATGACAAGCTTATTTATTCAGTTGTTAGAGAAACTAAAAGACCTGCAATTTTAAGTTTTCATGCAATGGTCGCAGTTATGTTTATGTTGGATTTTATCGTCACATTTGAAAAACGATTAGGAAATATGGTTGAAGAAAATTATCTTAAAACCAGAAAAAGAGATTTGCAGAACCAATTGGCAGTAGCTTTAAAAGATTTAAGATCTCTTGATTTGACGAATGTCGGTGAGCAAATTCTTAGAGAGGCTTTGGCTTTAAGTTTATACTCTGTAGAGGATGTCGCTTGATGAAAAGCCATTTTAAAAAAAGTGTTAAAAAGCTAGAGTGGATGACTGCTCTGTCTGTTTCGTTGTCATTTATAATAATTTGTTCAATCTTTTATATAATTGATTCTTACAGAAAGTTTAATGAAATCTCATCATTAATGAGACCCAATTTCTCTTATTGGATGGCCGTAGGTGATTCTTTTCAAGTTAATAGAGCAATTTTAAATATTGATAAAGGATCGAGTCTGAAAATTTGGGTAAAAAGTGATAATTTTTCAGCTGGGGATTATATTGGAAAAGAGTTGATTCGGCTGTCTGATAACTTTTCAATACGCTTTAACGAGGGGAAACTATTAGTAAGTAAGAAGTCAATTCTTAATAGTTTTTCTGGTGAACAATTAGGTGAATTCTATCTGTCAGGGAATGTTCCATTTACGGAGTTATTTATCATTCTTTTGGCTCTCATTTTTGTTTCGAAAGTTCTGGTTAGTGTTTTATTAAAAGAGATTATGAAATTTTCCAACAATATAATCTCTCCGTTGAAAATCAGTCTGGTTGGGACCGAAATAACAGATGCAAAGTTCAATTCAGCGAAGATAGAAGAAAAATGGAATATTTTAGCAGAGGCTCTTGAAACTCAGAAACATGAGATCGATTCGGTAAAAAAATTAAAGAAGACTACCTTTGTTGCCCAGCAAATTGCACATGACGTGAAATCTCCTCTCTCTGTTCTAGAGACTGCGATATCTTTATTAAATATTCAGGATGAAAATTTATTGAAAATAATAAGATTATCTTTTGAGCGAATTAATTCTACGGTATTGGACTTAGAGAATATTCAAGACAATGAAGGTTTAATCCCTGGTCTTGTAAAGTTAAATGATGTGATACAAGAAATTTGTCACGAAAAAAGACTTGAGTTTTTCTCTAGAGAAAATCTTGAAATTCAATCTGTAGTTAATCCTATGTGTGATTATTCATATGCAAATTCAATTATTCTTAAAAGAATTCTTAGCAATTTAATTAACAACGCCGTTGAGTCTACAAAAGAAAAAATTAGAATCACTGTTAGTTTAATGAGCTATGGAGAATCAAATTATATCTTTATAAATGACACCGGACCAGGAATGAGCGACGAAGTATTAAATCGAGTTTTTGTAAAAGGATTTACTTATGGAAAATCGAAAGGTTCCGGTCTTGGATTGTACCATGCTGAGCAAACATTGTTAAATTGGAACGGAAAGATCAGTATTAGTTCTCGTGTTGGTGTAGGGACAAGTGTTGTAATTTGTCTTCCTAAAACTTATTCTAGCGACTCTGTTGAGGATGTTTCAGTATTCACGCCAATTTGAATTTTATTATTATAATCTAATTTTTAACAATCTCAGAGAGAGAGTTCAGATTCTTCATCGAATCAAACTCTCTCTTCACTTTCTCAATCCCGCTCGCAACCACAGCCGGATTCGGATTCCCATCCTTAAAGCTCGCCACGATCTTAGTCATCGCCTTTACATCAAACGGCTTAACTAACCAACCAGTCTTACTATCTTCGATAATTTCTGGATTTGAACTAACGTCCCAACAAACAGTCGGAAGACCATATTGAAGAGTTTCAATAAGCGTATTGGCAGAACCTTCATAAAGACTTGTGAACACAAACACATCAAGTGAATTAAAGAACGCTGGCATATCACTCACATGACCAAGAAGCTTCACTTGTTCTTGAAGTCCGGCTTCATCAATTTGTTTTTGAAGATCTTTACGAAGTTCACCTTCACCAGCAATCAGAAGTTTAAAATTGATATCCTCTGCTTTAAGAAGCTTCGCCATCTCAACTAGGTACTTCTGACCTTTCTGTTCAGTCAGGCGCCCAGCGTTTCCGATAACAACTTCATTGCCTTTTTTCTCATAAAGCTTCTTGCTCTTATCAACTTCCTTCGAAGTATCAACACCATTATAGATCAGGACCATTTTGTTTTCAGGAAACCAAGACTCGTTTCCTTGCTTTAGACTTCGTCCAATTTCTTTAGAATTCACCACTACATGAGTAAGTATATTTGTGAACAAGAAGCGGTTCAGCCAAGTATTACGAAGTGGGTGAGGCATCCCACGGCGATAGATAATTTTTTTAACACCCGCGATCTTGGCCGCAAGACCAGCAAGCTTTAAATCCGCTGGAAGATTAAGCACGATGGCATCAACACCTTTTACTTTAAAGAAAACAGCAAGAGTTAAAACTTTAACCGGATTTAAGAAGCTCAGATTTCCTACATGAAAACGAAACACATTCAGACTTTCACGGACTCCCTTGTTCCCAAGCTCAGAACGCATATTAGTCACCAGAAGAACCTGATTTCCTCTGCGTGTGAATTCCTTGGCCGTTGTAAAATGCCACTTCTCTCCGCCTCCCCAGGCCTTGTTAGAGTTAAAGAAGCAAATTGTTTTCATCGGAGTCGTCATAATTGTCCTAAAGCTAAAAAAATATGGTTCGAGTCTACCGCGAGCGGTATAGGATATAAAGTATGAAAAACCTCACTTTTGCTCTGACTTTAACCATTTTCACAACTTCTGCAGTTGCGGCCGTATGCAGGCTGGATGGTAAACCTATTAACATCGCTAATGGCAAAGAAACTGCCGGAAAATCCGGAAAGCTGGTCTGTAAAACTGAAGAGGGAAAACTCATCCGAGAAGCGGACATGAAGGATGGTATTGAAGTTGGCAGAGTCACGCTGATCAATAATCAGGGCAACAGAGAAGTATTTAATCAGAATGAGAAGGGCAACATCATTGGTACGAAAAAGGTATTTAGTCCCAAAGGTTATCTCATTACTGAAGGCAAGTTTGAGGAAGGCAAAGAGTATGGACTTCATAAACGTTACTTTCCTAACGGGAAAATTGAATCACTAATTTATTATCCGGACATGCGTATTGATTACTCTGAGGACGGAAAAATCATTCAGCTAAATTGTGCTTCTCAAGCTTACTTGGAAGAGGATAAAAAACTTTGCGGGTGGGACAATGTCTCAAGTGTAACCGTCAACGGTCGAAACTATACTTACGATAAGGGTAAGCTCATCAAGTTTCAGGACTTATTTGCTAAGGGAAAACTCAAGACTGAAAACATCTATCAAGGTGAGAATGAAACTCGCAAAACGTTCTATTCAAACGGAAAATTAAAGTCAGAAAAGTTTCTCATCTCTAAAGAACTTCAAACTGAAAAAGATTACTATGAAAACGGCAAGCTTAAGGCCGAATTTAAGTATGAACTCAAAGACGGCGAAGTTTTTTATGACAAAAAAACTTACTATGAGAATGGCAATCCTGAAGTAGAAGGAAAATTCAAACGCGACTCCAAGCACAGCTACGATTTACCTATCGGTCTTCGTAAAACGTATTATGAAATCACGGGTCTCGCCTATGAGGAGAATCATAATAGTGAGGGTCAGTTAGATGGTGAAAGTATTTATTACGGAGAACACGGAAGAGTGACTATCAGACGAGTTTATAAAAACGGTGAACTTGTTAGTGAGAAAAATTTCTAGAAGTCTGGAATTTTTCTCATGTGATACAAGGTCCAGTTATCATGAATTTCTTGATCTAGAACTTCCCATTCATAGAATAAATATTCTGGGAAATATGCATCGGCCGGACCTTCATAATCAACAATCGAACATAGGAATTCTGAGATATAAGGCAAAGTGAGCTCATAGATCTCGGCACCACCCATGACGTAAATGGTAGTGATGTCGTTTTGTTCAGCGTATTCAAGAATTTGATTCATATTCTGAAAATAAGCTGAATTATTTTTACTCAGGACTAAGGCCTTCTTGGCGCCTTCAATTCTTTGGCCATGATGATCAAAGTTCTTTCGGCCTACCAGTACGACCTGATCTCGGATACTTTCCTTAAAGTTTTCGTACTCCTCAGGAATGTTCCAAGGAACCTTCCCGTTGAGTCCAATTTCACGATTTTTTCCGAGCGCCGCAATGGCAATAAACTTCACCTTCATTCTTGAGATTATACCTCGGGCGGGGTGTCATGAGTAGACGTAGAGTGCCCTATTTCGTAATATTGGGGACATGAAAATCCTAATTACAGGTGGCGCAGGTTATATTGGTTCTCACGTTGTGAAGGCCTTAGGTCTTTTGGGCCACGACATTACAGTTTATGACAATCTCTCAACTGGTCACCGCGAGGCCATTATTTTTGGCGATCTCGTTGTAGGAGATCTCTCCGACAAATCAAAGTTGGACGAGCTTTTTAAAACCAGAAAGTTTGAAGCAGTTCTTCACTTTGCTGGCAGTATCGTCGTTCCGGACAGTGTTTCTGATCCCCTTGGTTACTACCAAAACAATACTGTGAACTCGCACTTCCTTCTGACTCTTTGTCAGAAGTATGGAGTTGATAAATTTATCTTCTCTTCAACCGCCGCTGTATATGGCATGCCAGATGATGGTGTTTGTCGCGAGGATTCTCCGCTAGCCCCTATCAATCCTTATGGCCAGTCTAAGCTTATGACTGAACATATGCTGAAAGATCTCTCTTTTGCGTCTGATTTCCGTTATGTGGCACTTCGATACTTCAACGTATCCGGTGCTGATCCTGAGGGAAGAGTAGGTCAATCATTCCCTAAAGCTACTCACTTAATTAAAGTGGCCTCGGAAACTGCCTGTGGTAAACGCGAAAAGATGGACATCTTTGGCACAGACTATCCAACATTGGATGGAACTTGTGTGCGTGATTATATTCACGTCTCTGATCTTGCCGATGCTCATGTGAAGGCCCTTGAGTACCTAGCAAAAGGTGGAAAGTCAGAAGTTCTAAACTGTGGTTATGGCCATGGCTTCAGCGTAAGAGAAGTCATTTCTCGTGTGAAAGAGATCACTGGTGTGAACTTCCCTGTGGTTGAAGGTCCTCGTCGTGCTGGAGACCCAGCAAGTTTAACAGCGAAAGCAGATCGCATTCAGCAAGTGATTGGCTGGAAACCAAAGTACGATGATCTCAATATCATCATAAAATCCGCTTACGAGTGGGAAAAGAAAAGACCATACTAATGAAAAAGAAGGCCGTCGTTGTACATTCAGGTGGAATGGATTCAAGTCTCTGCTTAGCAGTGGCGATTAAAGAATTTGGCGCAGAGAATGTGCTCTCGCTTTCTTTTACTTATAATCAACGTCATTCCATCGAACTTGCTCGAGCCACTGAGATCTCCATTCACTTTGGAGTGGATCACGTGGAACTTGATCTGAGTTGCCTCTCGCAAATTACTGAGAGTGCTTTGATTGGCCACGGCACTGCCATTGAACATAAGAAAGGCGAGACTCCGAATACCATCGTGATTGGCCGAAATGGCCTCATGGCCCGTCTCGCCGCTATTCATGCACACACTCTAGGTGCCAATTGCATTTATATGGGAGTGATGGAATTAGAGTCCGCGAACTCTGGTTACCGTGATTGTTCACGTGCCTATATGGATATTGTTCAAGCCGCTCTTCGTATGGATTTTGCCAACGATACTTTCGAAATCAGAACTCCATTAGTTCTTATGAATAAGAAAGAATCAATGGAGCTTGGGTATAAGCTTGGTGTTTTAGAATATCTTCTAGAGAAAACTGTGACCTGTTATGAGGGAGTAGAGAAGGAAGGATGTATGAAGTGTCCGGCCTGTAAACTTCGTAACCAAGGGTTAAAGATCTTCTCTCTAGAGCATCCGGATTTGAAATACTCTTATAAAGAGAAGATCTTGAATCTTATAGCTTAGTTGCGACGAACTCTTTCCAAGTGTCCAGTAAAAATCCTTTGAAGTCTTCGCCATCGTCATCATTTGGCTCTTCATCGGAAAGATAATCATCCATATCGGCGACAGTATCTTCTAGTTCATCAATGAGCTCGGCCAACTCTTCATCTTCACAATTCTCAGAATTCGTTCCCGAGAGAGTCATGGCCGTGAGGAAGTAGTCTAATTGATCTTTGGCGATCTCAATGAATGTGCGTGTGTCTTCCTCTTGAGGAAACATTTCTGAAAGACCCTTCTTGGTGTTTCGGCTAAGTTCATCCCAAAGTGTGCGAAGGTCTACTTCGAGGTCTTTCTTGGCCTCTGGTGCCTCAGCAAGAAGCTCTTCCAGGGCCTTGTTAAAAGGCATTGGTTTTTCAGCGCAGAGAACTCCTAAAAAGAAGGCCTTTACTTGCTCGGCGGTCATATTTAGGTCGGTTTGATTGATAAGTTCTTGAAGTTTCATTGGGATTGCCCTCTCAGATTTCGGTAATTATTACCAGAAACGGGCCTTTTTTCCCACCTCTAAACCTTAAAAGGCCATAATCGGCCCGAGGTTTTTATGAAAAACGTAGCATCATTCATGAACATGATTTACTGGGGCACGAAAATTACTTTGTTGCTCTATTTCTTTAGAGAAGCAATCTCGTTTATTTCTTAAACGGATCTTCGATTTTCTCACCGTTCTGTAGACGCCAGATTTTTACTGCACGGATGAAAACGTTGTAGGCCGCAAGTGCTGAAACAACGAATCCATGAGTTCCATCTAGAATTCCCAGACGCCAAAAATAGTGACGAACGAAACGCCCAAAAGGACGAAAGAAAAGATAGGCGAGACCGATCTTCTTACCGGTTTTTTCCCATTTATGATAGCGATCGAGAGCACCCCATGTGGTGTAACGATCGGCCTTTTTAAGGTATGAAGTAACATCTTTGTAAGTGTAGTGAATGAGCTTGTGCTTCAGAATACTGATTTCGCCTTTCGACTCAATCTCAGCATGTACGTGCTTATTTTGATATTTACATTCATCACGCTTAAAGAGACGAATCACTTTGTCCGACTGCCAGCCAGAGTAGTTGATTCTCTTACCCATAAAATTGTTTCGACGATAGATCCAGAAACCAGAGTACTTTGTACCCTTTTTCACCACGTCCTTAACTTCTTCAACCAGTTCCGGAGTCGGACGCTCATCCGCATCTAAAAGGAAAATCCAAGGATGGCTCGCCTGAGGAATGGTCCAGTTCTTTTGGGCCGCTGAATGCTCATATTCATGCTCAAGGAGGCGCACTTGAGGAAAAGACTTAACGATCTCCACTGTTTTATCAGTCGAAAAAGAATCCACAACAATGATCTCGTCACACCAAAGAACAGATTCGATGGCGGCCTTAATGTGAACTTCTTCGTTAAAAGTAGGGATGATAGCTGTGATTTTTTCCATAGTTTTTGCACTCTTGTCAGATTACAATGAGTGTAACTTATGACTGACGCCTCGTCTAAAAATATTCTTATTATCCAAACAGCTTTCATTGGAGACACTATCCTTGCCAGCCACTTTGCACGTGCTGTCAAAGAACAGTTTCCTAATTCCAAGATTCATTTTTTTCTTCGGAAAGGTAATGAATCCGTGATTCAGGGGCTTCCTACCATCGAAAAAACCTGGATCTGGGACAAGCAAGGTGGAAAGACGAAAAATCTTTTTAAGCTCATTTCTGAGCTTCGTAAGATCAAGTTTGATATGGTCTTCAATCTTCACCGGCATTTTAATTCTGGGCTGGTGACGTCCCTCATGAAGTCTCCAATCAAGGTTGGTTTTAAGCAAAATCCTATGAGCTTTGCTTACACTCATAAAGTGAATCACCAAATTCCGGATCCGAGAGGGTGGCATGAAGTTCAGAGAAATCTTGAACTCTTGAAGCAAGCTGTACCGACACTACAGATTGGGGATAACTCCAAAAATTACAAACCCGAACTTCCGATTCAGCAGAAGAACATTGATAAAGTTTCTCAGTATGTAACGGACAACTATTTTGTCGTGGCGCCTGCTTCTGTGTGGTTCACGAAGGCCTGGAGTGAACACAAGTATCGTGAGCTAACAGTGGAACTGGCGAAGCTCGGGAAAGTGTATTTTATCGGGGCCCCCTCTGATAAAGATCTCTGTGATCGCATCAGACAAGATAACCCAAATACGGTGAACCTGTGTGGTGGTTTGAATCTTCTCGATTCGGCCGCTCTGATGAAGAATGCACGCAGAGTTTTTGTAAACGATTCAGCTCCTCTGCATCTCGCTTCTTGTGTAAATGCTAAAACAACTGCTGTGTTCTGTTCTACTATTCCTGGCTTCGGTTACACTCCGCTAGCGGATGATTCTGTGGTAGTAGATGTTGGCGATTCTTTGTCATGTCGCCCTTGTGGTCTTCACGGCTATAAGGCCTGCCCGCTTGGACATTTTAAGTGCGCTGAAGACATTGAAATCAAAAGAGTCATGGCGACGATCCACTAGGAACGAGTCTTCCGAGTAATCCATTGTCAGTTGAGAAATAAAGAAAACCATCCGGCCCAGGACGGAGATTTCTAAATCTATAACCCGCATTCGAAAAGAGCACTTCCTGATTAGTCACAGTTGTTCCATCAAGAGAAATGCGTCTGATTTGTTGGCCTCGAAGGCAAGCGACATAGAGGTCACCTTGATAGAATGCTATTCCGGAAGGAGCAATCGCTGGAGTCCAACTGGTTATTGGATCAATGAAACCAGGCGCACTCTGTCCAAGTTCTCCCGCTGGTTCTCCTCTTGTGACTAATGGCCAGCCATAGTTGTTTCCTTGTTCTATGATGTTAAGTTCATCTCCACCAGTAGGACCGTGTTCAACTTCAAATAATTCATTGGTTCCTGGTCTAAGGGCGAGTCCTTGAACATTCCTGTGACCAGAACTCCAAATCTCCGCGGAACTTCCATCATCATTCATTCTGACAATTTTACCTAAAAAGGAACTAGAGTTCTGAGCGCGACTTGGTTCATTCTGGTCTCCCAAACTTAGAAACAATTTCCCTGATCCATCAAATTCAATTCGGCATCCAAAATGAATAGCGGAGGTGTTAGCTGCATTGGCCGTGAATATTTTTTGTACATTCTCGAGTGTGTTCCCATTTAATTCTCCACGCCCTAGGGCCATGGTTCTTCCTGGTTCTGAATAACAAAAATAAACCAGCTGATTAGATTCAAAGTTGGGATGAAGTTCTAAATCGAGAAGTCCACTTTCTCCTGCAGCAGAAATAGGAGGGAGACCAGAAACTTCCAAGGTTGAGGTCTGATCCCATATAAGAAGTCGTCCGGATCTTTCCGTAAAAATAATTTGGCCGCCGGGCAAAAAATCAAATCCCCAAATAACGTCAGAGCGTTCTACTAGAACTTCTAATTCAAAGTTTTCTGTCTGGGTCTGGGTGGCATTCCTGCCAGACTCCTCGTTGCTGCAAGCGATTGCGAAACAGAGAATGAAGATGAGAAAGTGCATAACTCCTCCTGCTTAAAGTAAAGCAAGAGGAGTGCCATAATTATTGAGAGATTCGCCCGAGTTTACCTTCGTCCGTTGAAAAATAAAGTTTTCCATCAGGACCTGGTCTAACGTTTCTGAAACGCCAATCGAGATTTTTATAAAGCTCTTCTTGTTTGATTACTTTATTGTCTTTCATCTCCAGACGATGAAGATGCTGTCCCGAAAGAGTGGCGAGATAAATATCTTTATTCCAGAAAGTCATAGCTGATGGTGAAATTGAAGGAACCCAATGCTCAACTGGATTCTCCATTCCTGTCTTTGTTGAACCTTCACCAATTTTTGGGCCGTAGTATTCACGACCAGTGGTCACCACTGGCCATCCATAGTTTGCACCTTTCTTAATGAGATTGATTTCATCTCCACCACGAGGACCCATCTCGGCCTCCCAAAGCTCTTTTGTTTCTGGATTCATCGCTAGACCCTGTGGACTTCTGTGCCCCATGGACCAGATTTCAGGTTTGGCGTCTTTTGTTGAAGCAAATGGATTATCTTTTGGAACTGTCCCATCTTCATTAAAGCGAAGAATTTTTCCTTGATGATATTTTAAATCCTGAGCACGTTCACGATTATCGCGATCACCAACAGTAACGAAGATGTGACCTTTGCCATCGAACTCAATTCGTGAACCAAAATGAATGTCGTTGTCATTTGGTTCATGAGCAGAGAAAAGTTTTTTGAACTCAACAAGTTTGTTGTCTTGCAATTTGGCGCGAGCAAAAGCAGTGGTTGCTTTCTCACCAACTGGTTCTGAATAAGTGAGATAGATGAAACCATTTGATGGATGAACTCTCACATCTAAGAGACCTCCTTGTCCGACAGCATAGACTTTTGGAAGACCTGTAATCGCGATCTCTTTTTTGGTCTTTGGATCGACCACAAAAAGTTTCCCGGATCTTTCGGTAAAGATAATTCTGCCGTCTTTTAAAAAGTCGAAACCCCAGATGACATCATCGTGATTGACCAACACCTCTGGCATTTGAGGTTTGGCGTAGCTTAAGAAGGAAACACTCGAAATTATTAGAATTGGAATGATTTTCATACCTTATGGTAGGTCGAAACACTAGTGATTTCAACCGCATAGCTCCACAGCAGTTTCACCTAAATTTCCTGAAGGTTCCATACGATAAAATACTGACCTTTATCATAATTTTAATGAGGACTTAATATATGAACCTGAGCTGGAAAAGTTTTAGCTTTCGTAAAAAGACTCTAACTCTGTTAGTGGCGGCCATGATTCCTCCTTGGTTGATTGTTTCTTTCTATGTTCTGCCTTTGATGAAAAAGAACATGTACGAAGACAAACAGACCGCCGTTCGACAAACAGTTGATGTGGTGACGAAAGGAATTGAACACTATTACTCACTCTATACTCAAAATCTTATGTCAGAAGAAGAGGCCAAGAAGAGTGCTTTGAAATTAGTGGAACAGCTTCGTTACTCTGGTAAAGAATATTTTTGGATCAATGACCTTTATCCAAAAATGGTGATGCATCCACTTAAACCTGAAATGAATGGAAGTGATCTTACTAATTATAAAGATCCTAATGGTAAGGCCCTATTCGTCGAAATGACTAAGATCGCTCAAACTGAGGTCGGAGAAGGCATTGTAGATTATATGTGGCCCAAGCCAGGCTCACCAAAACCTGAACCAAAAATTAGTTTTGTTCGTCAGTTTAAACCATGGAAATGGATCGTAGGATCCGGTGTTTATGTTGATGATATTGAAACGGCCATTGCGGCTTTCCGAATGAAAATTCTTCTAGGTTTTGGTTTTGCTTTCGTTGCGGCTTACGCCATATTCTATGTCTTCACTGGTCGTTTGATGAATATGCTGACTCAAACAGTGGCAGATACGACAGAGGCCGGTGGACAAGTTTTAACTGCTTCAGAAATGCTTGCGACCGCTGGTAATAACGTTGCTCAAGGTGCGACCGAGTCTTCATCTCGTATTGAAGAGTCCCTAAAGTCGGTGAGTGACCTTAATAGTATTGTTCAAAACAATAAGGGCCGTGCCGTTGCAGCGGCCGAACTTGCTAAAAGCTCAGAAGACGGTGCTAATCAAGGTGCTATTGAGTTGAAGAAATTAATTGATGCCATCAATGATATGGCCAAGACCTCTGAAGAGATTACTAAGGCCATGAGAATTATTGATGATATTGCCTTCCAAACAAACCTTCTCGCTTTAAACGCAGCAGTCGAGGCAGCTCGTGCCGGTGAACAAGGAAGAGGTTTTGCGGTTGTGGCCGATGCCGTTCGTGGCCTTGCCTCTAAATCAGCAGAGGCCGCAAAGGAAGTACAGACCATCGTTCAGAATAGTGTGGACCAATCTCATCTTTCACTTAAACTTGCGGGAAATTCTGATAAGGCCCTGGATAATATTCTTTCGTTTGTTAAAAAGGTAAGTGTGCTTAACCAGGAAATCTCAGAATCGACTGAACAGCAGACACAAGGAATTGCTTCAATTCAAGAGGCGATGGCGGCCTTGAAAGACCAGTCTCACCATTTTGCTTCGGCGGCCGAAGAAACGGCGGCAACATCAGAAGAAATGTCTTCTCAAGCAAAGAACTTGCAGGAAATGGTGAACCGAATTGCCACTGAAGTAAGAGGTAGAGCGGCCTAAATCACTTTGATGAATTGCTCTTTAGGCATTCTGATTCTTGGACCGTAAACACCTTTTTTGTCTCTCTTACCAACACTGATTGCCATTACGACCTGGGTCTTTCTCGGAAGACCCAGGATCTTTTTGATCCGGTCAGAATCGTAGCCTTCCATTGGACAAGTATCATAACCGTAGGCCGAAAAGCCCAGCATGATATTTTCACAAGCGAGTGCTGTTGATTTCACTGCCCAGATTTTCATATCAGACCATGATGTTGGTTCACGGGGGATAGGTTTAAAAAATCCAATGGCGGTGATACCGATTTTTTTCAGAACTCCCCATGTTCCTAGGAAGCCTTGGGAGTAGGCGATCGGAACGAGTTTTTGATAATAGGCCAGTGCTGATTTCGGGACGTCACCTTGCTTTTGGAAGTGCTCAAGCATCTGCACTCTGGTCTTCTTCCATTGATCAGGATGAGCAACGGCCACAATAATTTCTTGGGCGGTACGAGCAGCAGGTTGATTAAAAAGAGCATCAATCAGTGACTTTTTCTTATCTGGATTTCTCACCCAATAAAATTCCCAGCATTGAAGGTTAGAAGAGTTTGGTGCCAAAAGGCCCCATTCTAAAACTTTCTGTACCACTTCTTCAGGCACTTTTTCATCGGTATAGACTCTGACTGAGCGACGGTTCTGAATGATGTTGTCGAACGCTTCTGGAGATGTATTTCTGAGGGGATATTCTTCTATGGAAATGTGAGCATGGTCCAGAAAACTAGTTAATTTTGACATGAGTGCTCCTTTCTACTGCGCACCTTTTAGCACGAGACTTCCATCAGGTTTCTACTTATAATTGTATAGTCTTATTCGAAATGGAGTGGCAATGAGCGCGATCGTATTGACTAGGCTTGTTAAGGCTCTAGAATCTTTGAAGAACGGATATAAGGAAAAACCTTCGGAGCTGGAGCGAGATGGGTTGATCCAAAGATTTGAATACACGTTGGAGTTATGTTGGAAAACATCTAAAAAAATTCTCCTGTTCAATGGAATTGATGTTGATACGCCAAAAAATGTCATACGTGAAATGGGAAGTTTAGGTTGGATTAGTAATCCTGAAAAATGGATCGACTACATTGAAAAGCGTAATGAAAAGAGTCACATATATAACGAAGAGATTGCTATAAAGATTTTTAATGTGATCAAAGATTTTATTGTTGATGCCGATACCTTACTAAAAGTTTTGGAAGAAAAAAATAAATGAATCAGTTTGGCTTATCTGACAAATATATCAAGTTGATCAAGCAGATCATTCAAGATGTCTTTGGAAGTGAGACTGATGCGAAGGTCTACATCTTTGGATCGAGGGCGACTGGTAAACACAGAAGAAATTCTGACATTGATTTTGCGATAAAGTCTCAAGACCTGAAGCTCGATAAGAAAATTACCTTGTTTCGTGATAAAATTGAAAATTCCGCATTACCTTACAAAATCGACATTGCAGCATGGGATGATCTTCTTAAAGAATACCTGCCTAAGATTGAAAAAGAGAAAAAATTTTTTTGGAGTAAAAAAGATGCCATAATCTTCTCCCCATGGAGGTTATGTCCGATTGGATATCATTGGGTAAGCGAACATTTAAAAACTGGGAATCTGGATTCTACTGATCCTCATTGTCGCAAGAATCCTACTAAGAAAGATATTTTAAAAACGGATGAAATTAAAAAAATTTCGGAACTTGATATTTTCAAAACCCCTGCAGTGAAGGCAACAACCGATAATTTAGGCTATAAAGATGGAAACAGCTTTGATGGTTTAATTAACGGATGGTGTGCTTACTGGAATGATGTTTTCAAGATTACCCCTCCCTTGCATCCAAATCATGTAAAAGCTCTTATTGCAACAGAGTCTGGATTTAGGATCAATCCAGAGAGAAATGAGAAGCATACGGCCATTGGCATTACTCAGCTCATGCCAAAAACAATTAATCTCTTGTCCTCAAGATCAAATGAACTTCGTGATCATTTTCTTGAAATAAGTAAGGAAGATGCATTTGATCCAAATGTAAATATAAGTGCTTCAATCAGATGGTTATTTAGAAAAAGAGAACTCGCAGTTAGGAAAAAGAAAGATATAGATTGGTTGGATACGCTTGAAGAATATAAAGGAATTACCCTGCAGAGTTCAAAGAAACCAACTCATATTAAATCCAAACTAAGGAAGTTCTATGAAACTCTTTCTTCTAACTAGCTTTTTTATCTTTCCGTTGAATGTTTTTTCCGCGAAACAAGAAATAGAAGTTAAGTATTTTAATGAAAGGTTCGTCTGGATTAAGGCTCCTTCTAAGTTGGTAAAGGCCAGGTTGAATAAGCCTATCGATGGGCAGACAATTTGTTGGGTTGAAGTAAATTCAGCTGCCATGAAATTTGACTTTATTTCAAGGAGGGCACTTTCTTATGACGAATGTTTATATCTGACCGAAAAATCTCGAAAGATAATTGGGAAGAGTTCTCATGTTGAAATTATAGGAGATTCCGGAACTAAAGCAGGAAAGGGGAATTATTATTCATTCTTTGATTTATTAAGAAACGAAAAAGAATGTGTCGGCTATTTTGGAGGCTGCGAAAATTTTGAAAAAGATAATGTTGATTGGGCACTATGGAAGAACAAACCTATAAGTCCAAGCCTATACCCATAGTTCAATAATTCCCCAGTTAATTTAACGCAATTATTTAAAACATTGTAATTACTTCTGCCTTCTCTGGCACTCTTCCTGCATCATAAAGAAACGTCAAATTTTGCAAAGGAGTGCAATATGAATGAAGACATTCTAAAAGGTAAATGGAACGAGATTAAAGGCGAAATTCGTTCTCGTTGGGGCAAACTAAACGATGACGAGCTGGAAGGCATGCGTGGTAATTTCACTTCCATTGGTGGTCTGCTTCAGCAACGCTATGGCATGAAGCAAGATGAAGCTCGTGATGGATTGAATAAAATTCTTTCTCGCTTCAACACCCGTCTGGAAGATTTTAAAGAAGATTTCCGAGACGACTCAGCCCAGCTTTAAAGATAGATTTCCGGCATCTCTAGCTCAGGAGATGCTGGAAATCTTCCATATTAAGTTTTCCACTGAAATACTCGTCGTCATCTTCCGCCATAAGATCGCGGAAAAGCTCTCGCTTACTTTGCTGGAGAATAAGGACTTTTTCTTCCACTGATTCTTTAATGATCGGTCGATAAACTGTGAGCTTGTTTTCCTGTCCGATACGGTGGGCACGGTCGATTGCTTGTCGTTCAACTGCTGGGTTCCACCAAGGGTCCATGAGGAAGATGTAACTTGCGGCCGTAAGGTTTAATCCGAATCCCCCTGCTTTTAGAGAGATCAAGAAAATCTGGGCATCGCCATTCTGGAACAATTCAACTTGCTCGCCACGTTTTTTAATGGATTGCGAACCGTCAATACGGGCCATTTTCCAGCCCGCAACTTTGATTTTGTTCTCAATTAAATCAAGATAAGTCGTGAACTGAGAGAACACGAGAGTTTTGTGACCTTCAGTTACAAGTTGTTCAAGGTTCTCCATCAAAAACTCAATCTTTGTGGAGTTTAGACTTCCTTGTTTCTGCCAAAGACAAAGTTGTCTCATCTCAAGCAGAGATTTCAGAACTTCGCCGTAGCGTTTAGCACCTGGTGCAATCATATTGGCACGAACGGCATTGAGTTTTTGCTGATAAACTTCGCGCTCTTCTGTTGAGAAATCCAGGAACACGTGATTTTCAATTTTTTCAGGAAGTTCTTTTAGTACCTGATCTTTGGTACGTCTCAAGATAAAAGGTTTTACCGTTCTTCGAGCGAGAAGACGGTTCTTGTTTTTAGAAGTGGATTTCACCACTCCCAAATCACCCCAGACACCAGGAACACACAGATCCATAATGTTATAGAACTCTGAAAGATCGTTTTCTACCGGAGTACCGGTCAGACAAATACGGAACTTCGCCTTTAATTGTCTGGCGGCATTGGCACCAAGGGAGCGGATGTTCTTTAAGTGCTGAACTTCATCGAAAATCAGAATATCGAATTCTTCCTGGCCCAGAGTCGAAAATGACTCTTTTTTCATGAGGCCGTACGAAGTAAGGACAACCTGAGAATCGGTATTAAACTCGCGCTCATCTCCATAATAGATAGAGTAGGTGAGATCAGAGAATTTCTCTAACTCGTTTTTCCAGTTATAAAGAATGGAGACCGGACAAATGATAAGAATCTTCTTCGCTTTTTCTTTCAAGGTCTGAAGAAGCATAATGGTCTGGAGAGTTTTACCAAGACCCATATCATCCGCAAGACAAGCACCAAATTTATGCTCATAAAGAAAGCGCAGCCAGTTATAGCCACCTAACTGATAAGGACGAGCAATCTCTCTATAGCGCTCATGCACCTCATACTGAGGCATGTCCTGCATGGTCATGATCTTTTCACAGAATTTCTCTTCTTCTTCCGTTAGAGCACCTTCGATTCCCAAACGTTTTAATTCAAACAACTCGAAGATTCGTGAACGTTGTAGAAAAAGACCGAAACGAGAAAGGCCCTTAGAGCTTTCTTTCTTTTCGCCTTCAAACTTCGTATAGCGCTTCATAAAGCGCAGAAGATCTTTCTGTTCATCTGATAGAAGAATCAGACCCTTATTTGAAAGAATGAAGTTATCTGTTATCTCAGCGTTCTTGATCACATCTAAATCGTCATCACTTACGACAAGATCCAGTTGGAACCAATCGAGCTTCTCTTTATTTCTTTCGAAACGGATGCTGCTCTTCCAGGTACGGATTTGCTGTTGATCGTAGAAGATAGGAATTTTAAGTGGAGTGAGCTGCTGATAAAAGTTTGCTACACCCTCAAGAAGATTGTTCTTGGGAATCTGGAACACGACCTTTCGATCTTCTTTAAAATAAAAAGAAGTCTTAAAACCAATTTCTCCAAAACTATCCAAGAAGGCCAGGAACACCTTTCGGAAGGTCTTGGTATTGAGCATGAAGATTTTTTTGAAGGCCGGATCAAAGAACGGAAGCTCATCGTCTTTCATAATGAGAGAGATCCATTCAGACATCAGGTTCTTTTTAGAGGCGGTATGGAGATATTTCTTGTGGAAAAAAGTCTCACGCTCAAAGTCTTCAATCAGAGTTTTAAAGAAAAGAATCGCATCGTTTTTTGTTCTGAAGCTTCCGGCCCAACCTTGTTCACTGACGAACAGAAGAAATGGCGAAGGCATCGGAACTAACTTTTGATCGGCCGTGAAAAGTTCCAGCTCAAGGTTCAAGAAGCTCTTTCTCGGAGAAGGATTAATGGAGAAGCGATACTCCATGTCTTCCACCGGGAAACTACTCCATGGCTCACCTTCAATCAGAATATCACCGGTGCCTTTCTCGCGTAGAGGAAGAAACAAACGGATCAGGTCCTGAACGTCACCGATCACATCAGTGAGCTTAAGCTTTGAGACAAGTTCTCTGACTTCATTGGGAAGATCAAAGGCCTCACCGGTTTTCCAGTTAAAAAGATAGAGAACGTCAAAGAGAGAAACTTCTTTAACAGTAGTGTCACCATCAATCCAGCTAAACTGATAAGTGAACTTTTCATCTATATAAAGGACATCGCGGTACTCTTCAAATTCTGAGGCGCGGATAATGTTAACTAGAAGTTTTCCCTTCCATTTAGATGGGGCAGGGAAGTTTACGACTTTGCGATTGGTAAGAGTGTATTGAAGAGAACTAAATGTTGAGTTCATCTTCGCACCAGGAATATTTGGTGCGGCCTTCATCAGTGTTCCGTAGCGTTCTACGTGAACACCTTCCTGGGCCATGAGGCTTAGAGAAATAGGCTGACCACTCGTCTGCTCCTGCTTCTCTTGAAGATCGGAAAATTTAATCAGAAGACTGGCGGCGTGATGACAAGATTTTTCAGGACTCCAAAGTTTACAAGTACACTGAGTTGTAAGCTTCTCAACTTCATCAACTCGTTTGAAACTGACTTTGGATTCATAGTTAGTGTTATTTTCAGCAACGATCCCCGAAACGATGAAGTATGTTTCGAAACTTCCTTTCATGAAGGAGAGAGAGACTCTTCCTTGTTCAACCATCTTCTGCGCAAGAAAAACTGTCGCAGCTTCAAAGCTTCTTTGAATGAGTGCTTGAACCGGAGAAGTGTTATTCGTATATTCCATAAACCCTTGTATCTAAAAGCTTAGTATAGGGGAAAATACGCTCATTGGTAGCTCTAAAATCGCTGATAAATTCAGCTCACCAAAACTTTACATTGTTATGACAGGCTTCATAAAATTTTTTAATTGATACATTCTTGGGAGGAATGAAATGAAAGCTATTTTTGCTGCGTGTCTTCTAACTGTGTCTGCAACTGCGGTTGCTGAAACTAAGAGAGACATCTACGACATCATGTACTTACCGAACGCTGGAACTGCTTATGGCTTTACTGAGGCCAACCTCATCAGAGGTAACTTCATGTCTGAGGACAAGGTAAAAACTGAGAGAGATGGCTACCAATTTACTCAGACCCTTGGTTATGCCTTTTCAAATAGATTTTCTCTACAAGCTGACGTGAACTGGTTACAGACCAAGGTTCGTACATCTGGAATCTCATCGTATGATCAAGAAGGCCTAAGCGACCCAACCGTGACTGCCCGATACCGTTTAATTGATGACTCCCATTCACTAGATTTAATTGCTGAAGGGCTTATTTCAACTGGTGATGCAGAAACAAAATCTAATGGTGATGAAGATAATAAGCAGGGTGGTGCTGTTTATAAGATTGGTGCCCAATATGGCCTTAAGTCAGAGAACTTCCAATGGGCGGTTCTTGCAAAATATATTCGTAATATGGAAGCAACAGAAGACCTTAGTGGCGTTGGTAAACTAGATAGCAATGCTCACAACGCTTACCAGGTGAGAGGGGACCTTCTTGGAAAATTCAGCGAAAGAAATTTTGCTCGCCTGTTTTTAGGAGTGGATGTAACTGATGGTTTTGGTGGTGATGTTAGTAAAACAGCTCCAGCGACCGCTTACACTGTAGGTGGTGAGTATCAACATCTTTGCACAGAAAACTTCCTCTTCCGTGCTGGTCTCAATGTTCAGGAAATCTATCAGGACAAAGCGGATCAGAATACGAACGTGAAGCTTCTAGTTGGCGCTAACTACCAGTTCTAATTTTTTTATTTGGGGCCAATTTCTTGGCCCCTTCTTTAAAAAACTCCTAACAAATGCCCCTATAAATACAAAGGCTTGAAAATTTTTTAATTCATTTTAGAATTTTATTTCAACCTTCTTTAGGAGTTTTATGAAGTTTCTTGCTACGTTGACGTTACTTGCTGTTACTACTTCAGCTGCTCTAGCTGCTGACAGAGCAATCTATGACATTCAGTATTTACCAAATGCTGGAACGACTTTTGGTTTCACAGATCTAAACTATACAACTGTGAAGCTGGAGTCTGATGCTGATACAGACATCTCTGGTTATACATTTTCACAAACTCTTGGTCATTCACTCTCAGATCGCTTTTCTTTGGCCGCAGAATTGAACTATGCAAATATCGAATCTGATCCAGAAGGTGACACTACAACTGATGAGACTGGTATTTCAGATCTTACTCTTTCTGCAAAATACCGTCTTATTGATTCAGACCTTCGTCTTGATTTAATTGGTGGTGGAGTTGCAAGTCTTGGCGACTCAGATGTTGAATCCAATGGTGATTCTAACCATTTGCAAGGTGGTAACTCTCTTTTCTTAGGTGCTCAAGTTGGTAAGAAGTCAGAGGCTTTCCAATGGGCTGTTCTTGCTCAAGTTACACATAACTTCAAAGCAACTACAGATGTTGAAGGGTTCGGTGATGTTAAAGACGATGCTAATAATGAACTATTACTTCGTGGTGATATCCTGAATAAGCTTGGTGAAAAGTCTTATTTAAGATCTCACTTGGATATGCGATTCACAGAAGAGTTTGACGATAATGCTGATAACACAACAGCATCTACGACAACTTATACAATCGGTACCCAGTATCAGCATATTTGCTCATCTGATTTCATGGCGAAAGTTGGCGTTGATTATACAAAAGTAAATACGCTTTCTGGTCAAATTGATGATCTTACTGGCTGGAACTTCACGATCGGTGCTAACTACCAGTTCTAATTTTTTTGCCAACGCCGACTCCTTGGCATCGCCACGGGGCGCCCCGCTGCCACCGTCGGCATACCGGTCTCGTTCGGTACGCTAACTTCCTGACCATAAAAAAGGCCCTCTTTCGAGGGCCTTTCCATTAGTTATCCAAATAAGATTTAAGCAATTTTGCTCTCGACGGGTGACGAAGCTTTCTAAGTGCTTTCGCCTCGATTTGACGAATACGTTCACGTGTAACGAAGAAGTCCTGACCAACCTCTTCAAGAGTGTGGTCTGATTTTTCACCGATACCGAAACGCATACGAAGAACTTTTTCTTCTCTTGGAGTAAGAGTAGAAAGAACCGAACGAGTCTGTTCAGAGAGAGTCACGCTCATCACAGCGTCAGCTGGAGAGATGATCTTCTTATCTTCAATAAAGTCACCAAGTGATGAATCTTCTTCTTCCCCGATTGGAGTTTCAAGAGAGATTGGCTCTTTCGAGATCTTGAACACTTTTTTAACTTTATCTACTGAAAGCTCCATCTTCTCAGCGATCTCTTCCGGAGTTGGTTCACGACCAAGCTCTTGGATAAGCTGACGAGAAGTACGAGCAAGCTTGTTGATTGTTTCGATCATGTGAACTGGGATACGGATCGTACGACCCTGATCCGCGATAGCACGTGTGATCGCCTGACGAATCCACCAAGTAGCATAAGTTGAGAACTTATAACCACGACGGTACTCGAATTTATCAACCGCTTTCATTAGACCAATGTTTCCTTCCTGAATCAGATCCAGGAACTGAAGACCACGGTTTGTGTATTTCTTAGAGATTGAAACCACGAGACGAAGGTTGGCCTCAACAAGTTGAGACTTGGCTTTATCCGCTTTTTCTTCCCCTTGAACGATGATGTTGTACACCTGTTGGATATCTTCGAAGGCCATACCTGCGTCGATAGCAAGACGGCGTAGTTTACGAAGGATATCTTCCTGAGTACGGATCATTTGTTCAATCTTCGCGTCTGTTGTGAAGAGGTTACGAGCAAGCTCGCGCTTGAACGCATCGTCTTCCATAAGACGGTCGTAAAGAACTTTATAGGCGTCATCGTTAGCAACTTCGAGGAACTTGTAGATACGCTCTTGTTGCTCATAAAGTTCACGGAACTGAAGGTAGTAAGATTTAACCGGTTCAGTGAACGAGTTAATGATCTTACGGTTGAACGTTAGATCAACAAGCTCGTTACCGACCTTGTCCATGATCTTCTGTTCTTCTTTTTCCATCTTCTTCAGAGTACCGTCTTCGTTCACGATCTGAGTCAGAAGCTCTTTCACGTGTTCAACAACGGCGAAGATACGATCACGAGTTTCGTGAATCTCTTTCTCAGTTGATTCATCATCAAGACCACGAACGAGATCTTTTACGAATTCGTTCTGCTCTTCAGCTTGAACCACTTTGTTTTTAAGTTTAACGATCTCTTCCAGAGCGTGTTTCGACTTAAGACATGAAAGAACGATTTCTTTTTCACCTTCCTCGATTTCTTTGGCAATTTTTACTTCGCCTTCACGAGTAAGAAGGGCAACAGAACCCATTTTCTTCAAGTATAGTTTAACAGGGTCGCTGGAAGACGCGCGAAGCTCGGCCTCTTCGTCAACTGATAGAGGATCTTCAGCAACTTCTGTGCTGGTTTTTTCAGCTTCCTCTTCATCAACTTCCGGTGTTTTCACCAGAATGCGGGCCTCTTCGATTTTGTCCATGATTTGGTCAAGTGAAGCAGGATCAACGATGTTCGCTGGAATAGCGTCATTGATTTCTTCAGGAGTCAGATACGTCTGATCCTTACCTTTCATGACTAGACGAGAGAATTCCCGTGAGTTTAAAAATGCGACAACTACTGACATAGTATCTCCTAGAACTTAGGGCACTGTATTTTTGAGATTCAAAATCTCTTTATCTACCTTTGAGATTTCGCTCAAAATAAGATCAACTTCATTTTGCGTTTGCGAGGACTGCTGACGAACGACGAGCTCTTTGCGCTTTAACTTCAACTGGTCCATCCGTAGCATTAAGTGATAATCCTTCAACATCCGCTGAATCACTTTCTCGTTATATTTATTTCCATAGTGGAAAAGAGCATCAGTTCCTATATCGACCATTTCTTTTGAATAGCCGCCGTACTGAAGTTCATCTTGAACAATCGACACATATTCCGCATCGTCGATTTCCAAATAAATTTTAACGAGCCATTGAATTAGTTTTTTTACCTCAACATGCCCAATAGTGGCAAGAAATTCATCTGCATTTAAGTGCGTCAAGAACTCGGGATGACAGAGGATTTCTCGAATGAAGACCCTCTCGCTCTTGCTAGGAGGCAGGAGTACTTGACTTGCATTTTGAGTATGCAATTTTCGGGCCTCTTCCTCATTTTCTAAAAGAATTTCTTCGTTTTCTTGAATTTTCGGTCTTTCTATCGTCTGAGGAACCTTTTCTTTTTGGCGACTTAGAAATTCTTTGTAGCTCTCTAAAATCGTCGCAGAGTCCGATCTTAATCCTAGGCTTTTTGCCGCATTCACGATTCTTTCTGTGGCAGAAAGGTGTTCCTTCAAAGGCGATACCACTTCGAAAATGCGATGCAGGGTATTAAGTTTTAGATCGGTATTCTCCGGAATCGGCGTCGGCATGAGTTCCTGAATCAGGACGTCCAAATAGATAGGGGCCTTCTCGATACGCTCTAAAAGGGCCAGACGGCCTTCTTTTAAAAGAAATTCATCCGGGTCCTTACATGGATCAAAGGTCAGATACTTTGGCAGAACATTTACGGCCAGGAAATCAGCATTAATTCGCATCATCGCTTTTTTACCGGCAGCATCTGAGTCCATGCCGAGGTAAACGTTTTTCGTCATGTTGGAGAGTAGGCGAACTGAATGCTCGGAAAGCGCAGTTCCCATGGTCCCCACCGTTTGGTGAAAGCCAAACTGATGCATCATGATCACATCCATGTTTCCTTCAACAATGATGACCTGATCTGCCTGACGGATAGTATTCTTTCCGAAATAAAAACCAAAAAGAATAGAACCTTTATCAAAGGCAAACGACTCGCCCGAGTTAAGATACTTTGGATTTTGATCGGGGAGAACAGCACGTGAGCTGTATCCACGAATTTGCCCAGAGTGATCATGAATCGGAAACATCACGCGATCACGGTAGAAATCGTAATGGCTGTTTCTGTTTTCGTTATAACGAATGATTCCAATTTCCTTCGAGACTGAACGGGCGAAATCACCATCCGCACCTGGAATGGAATCTAGATATGAAAAGAGGGCATTGTTCCCAGGGGCGTAACCAATCTGCCACTTCTCAACTGTCTCTGGATCAAGCTTACGCTTGGCCAGGAACTCCGTATAAGGTGGAGGATTTTGAGTGGCCACTTTTTTATATAATTTAACCGAAGCATTCAGAACTCTGAATGCCATTTCAATTTTTGGATTCTTCTTTTTTTCTTTCTGCTCTTCGAATGGAAGACCCAGAATGCCCGCGATCTCACGAAGAGCATCCACGAACTCAATGCGTTTAAATTCTTTAACGAACGTAATCGCATCTCCGCCGGCGCCACATACAAAGCACTTGTACATGCCCTTAGTGTCGTTCACCTTGAGAGAAGGTTTTGTATCAGGATGGAAAGGACAAATCCCTTCTAAATTGGCACCACGTTTGTTCAAGGACATATAGTGCGACAGCACCATTGAAACTGGCGATTCTTTGATCCGGTCTTTCAACTCTTCAAAGGCCACGGCTATCCTTAGATCTTGCGTAGTACGATCGATTTAATCAATGTTCCCTGAGATAGGAATATCTTTTCAAACTTCGTCGTGAATTGCGACAAGAAATGTTCTGGATATTCATTGCGCAGGTCACGAGATTGAAGAAGAACCTCAAAACGAGTTTCATCTTTAAGATGCTCAAGCATCCATTCAAAATAGCCATCGTGATCTGTTTTCACGAATAGGGTACCACCGGGCTTAAGCACCTTGTGGCAGGCATTGAGAAATGGTTTTTGAAACAGACGCTTCTTGTGATGACGAGTCTTAGGCCATGGGTCAGGGAAGAAGTAGAAAACAGATTGTACTTCGTTCTCCTGGAACATGAACTCGAGACGCTCGCCGCGAGCACGAAGATAGCGAAAGTTTTTGTGTTCAAGTTTATCAAGTTTCTTCGCAACACTAAAGCTGCGCTTGAAACGATGATCAAGACCGATGAAATTCACGTCCGGATATTTCTGACAATATTCCATCATGAATTCGCCGTATCCTGTCCCGATCTCAACTTCGATAGGTTTTTCGTTCTTGAACAGCTGGCCCCACTTACCAACATTGCTTTCAGCTTCTTCGTCACGAAGAACGAAAGAATCAAAGACCTCGAGCTTGTCGTGGTAAGGGTTATCGTGGGTGTACTTAAAATCAGAACGATAAGCGAAGTTATCTTCTAAGGTTTTTCTGGCAGGTTTTTCAATTGTCATAGAGGGGAAATAGCAAAAAAACACGTTGCAGTAAATAAAAAAGCCCTTCCGGTTAAGGAAGGGCCTTGTCTTTTCAGATTCTAACGTCTTAGCCGATCAATTTAAGAGCACTTTGACCATTCATGTTGGCCTGAGCGAGTACCGAAGTACCGGCCGAGCCGATGATCGAGTTACGGGCCTGCTTAGCAGTTTCCTCAGCATAGTCCACATCGCGAATACGGCTGTTAGCAGCACTCATATTCTCAGTGTAGGTCTGCAAGTTATTCGAAGTCGATGTCAGACGGTTTTGAAGGGCACCAAGTACCGCTCTTTGACCCGACACCTTCTCGATAGCAGCATCAATAGATGCAAGACTATCTTGAGCGCCTTCTTTACTGTTCACAGAAAGTGAGCTTACACCCAGAGCTTCGACACCAGAGTTAAGTTGGCCTGGATCGAAACCAATTCTGTCTTTAAACTCATCTGCACCTGTACCAACCTGGAATTCTTGTTTTTCACCTTCACCATTCAGCAGTGTTTTACCGTTGAATTGTGTCACCTGAGAAATACGTTCCATCTCAGATTTTAGTTGTTGATATTCCAGATCCGTCATACCTCTTTCTACATCACCTACCGTATCAGAAGAAGATTGGATCGCAAGCTCTCTCATACGTGTCAAAATGTTTGATGTTTCATTCAGACCACCTTCCGCTGTTTGTACCATTGAGATACCATCGTTAGCGTTACGGTTAGCTTGTTGAGCTGAACGAATCTCTGTTTTTAATTTCTCAGAGATCGCCAAACCCGCAGCATCGTCTGCTGATTTTGTGATTCGGTTACCTGAAGAAAGTTTTGCGAAACTTTCTTGTGTCTCACGATTCACTTTACCAACTGAGTTCTGCGCCTGAAGTGAAGCAACGTTTGTGTTAATTCTGAAACCCATAGACTATCCTCCGGTTAAAATCATTACCAACCTCCAAGTCAGATGATGGATTTGTTCGTGTCCATCATTGAGCAACCTTGCTCTGTTTTTATTTTTAGGCCGCATCACCATGATGTTGCCGTTGTTGACCAAGCATTTCGGTGCGTTTTTGATGAAACATGAGGAATATTTTGCCTAAAAAGTAAGAAAAAAAATGGAGAGTAATATGGTTAGATATTTCTAAGTTAGCGACAAAATAAGAGCGCTTGACCTGCTGAGTCAGGTAATTAATAAGTTTTATTTTCAGTCAGCTTTCTCGACGTGCCATTTTAATTTAGGTAAAATTCCGAAAAAAATTCTTCTTCAAAGAGAGAGTGAAATGAAAGTTCCTTTTATTGATATCCTTCGTTACGAAAACAACTTCCTTGCAACTGTATCTGAAAAGGCCGCTGAGCTTTTAAAGAACGGTCACTTCGTAGGTGGTCCAGTTGTTGGTCAATTCGAATCGGCCATCAAAGATTATACAAAAACAGCATATGCTCTTGGTTGTGCTAACGGTACAGACGCTATTCAACTTGCTCTTAGAGCAGCTGGTGTAGAGAAGAACGATAGAGTACTTCTTCCAGATATGACTTTCTGGGCGACATTCGAAGCAATCGTAAACGTTGGTGCAGTTCCATACACAATCGACGTATCTCGCGAAACTCTTCACCTGACTCTTGCTTCAGTGAAAGAGGGTGTAGAGAAGTTCAATCCGAAGGCGATCCTTATGGTTCACCTTTACGGATGGGCATGTCCTGAAACACTTGAGATTCGTGAATACTGTAAATCAAAAAATGTAATCCTGGTTGAAGACTGTGCTCAGGCCATTGGTGTAAAAATCAAAGGTGAGTCTCTTCTAACAAACGCAGTTGTTTCTACAACAAGCTTTTATCCTGCAAAAGTTCTTGGAGCGAGTGGGGACGCTGGTGGTGTATTCACAACTGATGAGAAAGTTGCAACCGCTACTAAGATTCTTCTTAACCACGGTCGTACTGGTCACTATGATCACGGAATGATTGGTTGGAACTCTCGTCTTGGTGCTTATGAAGCGATGTTCATGGTTGAGTCTCTAAAACACCTTGATGCTCGTCTTGATAGCCGTCGTCATGTGGTAGAAGAGTACCGTAAGAAAATTAAAAACCCGGCACTTAAAATGATGGCACCATCAAAAGACGTTTGGGAAAACGGATACCTTTCAGTTGCTCTAATGACTCCTGAAACTCGTCCAGCGTTCACTGAATATCTAAAGGCAAATGATATTGGTTTCGGGACTGTGTATCCGGGAGCAATGAGCGTTCAACCGGGAGCTGCTGCTCATATCGGTGGAAAAATCTCTCACGGTCATGCTGAGTGGATTTCAAAATCAGTGATCAACCTTCCATGTTTCGCCTATATGAAACAAGAAGAGATTGATTACGTGATTGAGAAGGTGAATGCGTTTAAGGCCTAGTCTTTTTCAGCCACTGCTCAATTACGAGCGCGGCCTTCTTGGCCAAATTAGGATCCCTCTGAATCATATCGTTGAGTCGTTTTTGAAGCGACTCAACGATTTTTTTTTCATGGAGGTTCTTGTCGTCTGCGCCTACCTGATAAAGCTTCGCATAGTCAGAAGGCCTTAATTTCGGTGCGGCCATAACGAATCTTCTTATTAGGCCACAGCTTCTGGAGCGCGACGCTTGTGGGAAGCAACTTTTGTAAGATGCTCTTCGATAATTTCGTAAAGTTCAAGTTTAGTAGATTTAGGGTCCATGCCTTCTGGCATTACAGAGTACACAACTTCATTGTTTACTTCAGAGAAGATAAACCAAGTGTTACCGATCTTTTGGAAAAGAACGTCTTTCACGTTGTTTTTTACTGTGTTTGATTTTTTAGCAGTTGATGTAGTCATGTTACCCTCCATGGTTTCGACTAGCGAACTCACATCCTGTAAGTTCATTTGATCAACTCTTCGGTAGGGGCTGTTTAAACTTTAGGCATTATGAAAAAAATATGAAAAATTTTTTTGCACAATTCCCGAGCTAATTAGTACGCGGATTGGATACCGATATACCCGCCTAACGTGAATGTTGTTCCTGTACTAAATTTATCATCACCGAGGTTTTCCCACCAAGAAGCCTGACTACCACCATTTTTTGCCTGGAAAGAAGTTGCCGTTTCCATCTCAAGAGCGGTTCCTAAGACGAAATCTATCTCTTCCAGGACGTTTTTACGGTGATATTGGAGGGCCAGACGAGGGCTGAAAGAATAGCCCTGATATTTTCTGGCATCAGTCGCGATACCATCAGTTTGGGTAATGGATAGCTGATTAAAAAGATTTACTATTAGATTGAGAGACAGGTTAATACGGTTCTTCTCGCCTTTAAAAGCGTCGTAACTGACCGTAGGACCAAGTCCTACCTTAATGCCTTTTTCTTCTGAATAGCGCTTCGTGAAGAAGGTATAAGAGTTTTCAAATGAGCGTACATTTAGGGTCCCACCGATAAAGAGACGATTATGGTAGTTCCCCTTGGCCTCTCTAAGTAGGGTCAAGTTTGCATCGAATGGACTTTGATAGCCCTTGGTTCTGACATCGTCCTTGTAAGGGTAGCTTTCAAAATAAGGCTGAGTAAGACCAATGAGAAATTGTCCACGATAGCCGGTTGGGTTTTTAATGGGGTAGTTCTTCGGAAGAGGTTCCTCTAAGCGATAATCAGTCGGATCTTTTGTGTTCTGAAACTGAGTAAATTCTCGTGAGTCATTAAAGTAAACATAAATATGTTCAGAAAGAACGTAGACCTGATTGCCCTGACGATCCAGAGTCGGAATGAACTCGTCTTCAAGATAGTAAGTGTTTTCGGCCTCACCACGGAAAAGTGGATCCTGATTGTACTCAGGACTGCTCTTCATTTTCAACTTAAGCGCCTGAAGCTTTTCCTTAGAGGGCGCCATCCTTTGAAAACGATTTTCGTTCGCAATGGATGGGTGAATTTTAATCACATCACCTTTTCTTTTATATTGAACCACCGGAGCATCATAGCTTGGATACTTAAACATCGGCGCTTCAAGCACTGTAATGACCGCATCTAATGCCATGGCCTCAAGACAAAAAAAGAAAGTCAGGAACAGTAACTTTTTCATTGGAAGACCTGTGCGAAAGAAAGTCCAAAACTCTTATTCGTTTCATTCGATGCTTGAAGCGTCGAGGTGTTGCTTTGATCTTTCATATTAAGCCATTGGGCCTGATAGAAAACACCGATCACAAATTCTCCCCATGAGTTTTGAATCGGTCTCTCAATTGATGAAAGAAGATCGGCCGAATTAAACTTCTGAGTAATACTTCCTGTTGGTCTTTCAGCTTGAACTCGAGCAAGAGGACTCACGCGAAACTGAGTCTGAAAGCGTAGAGGTTGTCCCAGGATCTCAAATTCTTTGGTCTTAAATTGCGGGCCGAAAGATGGTGCAGTGTACTTGATTTTTCCACCATCGTAGGCGGTTTGTTCGAAGTGAAGAACGGCCCCAACTTTAATAGGTAATCTCCACTGTGTGAAAAAATGCATCCCATATTGGGTGGTATTTCCATTTGAAATGGTGGTGTCGTTAAAAAGCTTTGCCATGTAATCACCTTGGGCGACACCGGCATAAAAGCTAAACTCTGGTGGAATAGAAAGTTTTGTATCGTATTCTGCGCGAACAATATTGTCCGGAGCTGGAGTGTACTTTAGAGGGGGCTCATACATCGCGAGTTCACCTTTAATAGGTTCCACATAACGACTTAGGATTCTCCAGGTCACAGTTCCGTTTTTATTTTGAATGTACTTAAAACCGTTTTCATCTTCCAGGTTGAAGTAACGGATATAAGAATTGCGAGAAAGAGTATAGTTCTTGTTGTCTTCTAAATTTCGAACCGGAACACCTGCATTGACCGCACCCATCTGAGTTCCGCTATTAACAATCGTCGTAAAGTGAACGATTTTTTTGGGAGGTTGGTAGTTACGGCCTTGTCTGTTGATATTAATTTCATCTTCGGAGCTTTGGTAGTCATTGTAAGTAGGAAGTTCCTCGTCGAGATCCTGAATGGCCTTAAGATCAGACTGCGTCTGAGCAAATGCCACGGGAGTGAGAAGAAGAAGCATCCACCACATCTTAGCCGCCCCAATGTTTCAGAAGATGTTGTGCTTTAACTAGTGTCTCGTAATTTGATTCGTGTTTTACGATATCACGGTGAATCTCATCAATGCCGATCCATTTGAAGTCTTGATGTTCGTGAGAATCAATTTTCACTTCCCACTTCTGATCAAGAATAATGAGGAAAGATTCCTCATGGCATTTTCTTTCACGCTGATCAGTGAACTCGTATTTAAGTCCAAGGTTCAGCATATCCATGATGGTTTCGATATTAAGACCGGTTTCCTCAATGGCCTCTCTGAGTCCACCTTCTTCGTAGGTTTCGCTGTCCTCGAGTTTGCCCGTCACGTTTTGCCAGAAGCCACCACGACGTTCATTGGTTCTAAGGAGTAAAAATTGAAACTTATGACTAGGTTGGTCAAGAGCGGCCAGGACCACCTGAGCTTTTTTGGTTTTTGAACTCATAATTTATTATGAGCGACAAGATCAGGATTGTCCAAAAACTCGAGTGAGATTTTAGGTAGTTTGCTCCGCGTAGCCGACCTTAAAACTCAACTTATAAATTGCGTCATATAGCTGGATTTGATATGAAGAATAGATGAATGATTTAAATACGATACTCTTCAATATAGCTCAGTCCCTGCCAGGGTTTTTGCTTGCTATCGTGACTCACGAAGCGGCCCATGCATGGATGGCGAATAAATTTGGAGATCCAACTGCGAAAAACGCAGGTCGTTTAACTTTAAATCCTGCTGCTCACTATGATCCATGGGGAACCATCTTCTTCCCACTTCTGGCCGCAGTAACAAACTTCGCCATGATTGGTTGGGCCCGTCCGGTGCCAATCGAAATCCGTAATTTTAAAAAGATTCGTTCTGGGATTTTCTGGGTAAGCTTCGCTGGTCCGCTATCGAACCTTATTCTCGGAACACTCTCGGCCCTGATACTCGCTGTGATTGCTACGAAAGTTTCTCCTGATTGGGGCTACTACCGTATTTCTATTCGCATGCTTCAGTACTCAGTATTCATTAACTTCATTTTGGCCTTCTTCAATTTGATCCCACTTCCGCCACTTGATGGTTCGAAAATGGTTTCATCTTTTCTAAAAGGTCAGGCGCTTTATAAGTATGAGAACTTCGCCCGTTATACACCGGTGATTTTCATCATGGTGATGGCCCTAAGTTTTATGGGAATTCACACTCTGAGCTACGTACTTATGCCGGCCCAAATGATCGCTAATTATTTAATGTTCACCTTTGTAGGACTCTTCGGAGGAATCGTATGACCGAGAATGAAATCCTAGTTAAGATAGATCGTTTCGACGGTCCTTTGGCACTTCTTCTTCACCTTATTCAGAAAGAAGAAATGCGCATCCAGGAGCTTGAGCTCAATACGATCACTAATCAGTATCTTGATTATCTTCAAAAGATGCAGGACCTGAACTTCGATGTGGCAGGTGAGTATCTTTATATGGCCGCGACTCTTCTTTATTTGAAGTCGCAGACTATTGCCGACGAGTCTCAGGATCAAAACCTGATCAAGATTACGGCCGGTGAAATGGGCCTAGAGATTCAGACTCGTGGAGAGTTGATTAAGCGTCTTGAGGAGCTTGAACGCTTCCAACGTCTTGGTCAGCGTCTTTGGGGCCTTCCAAAAAAAGGTCACGAGATCTTCGTTAAAAACAAAGTGGATCGTAAGGCGATTGAAGATTCAATCCTTACTCCTATTGATCTTCAGCAATTAACAGAAACCATGATGGATCTTATTCGTCGTGAGAAGCGCAAATATGCGGTTGTGAAGCGTGACCGTCTCTCAATTAAGGAGAAATTGGTTCGTCTTAAGTCTATGCTTAAGGAAGGCGACACAACTCAATTTGATAAGCTTCTAGATGAAAATGAAACAGGAATTATTGATAAAGTAATCACCTTTATCTCTCTTCTTGAGCTTGCTCGTCTGAAAAAATTACAAATTTTCCAAAACGAGGACAAGGGCTCCATTTACATCGAGGTTAAGGAAAGTTTAGAGTCTTTCGATCCAGAAACAGCAAATGGTTTCGATCCGGAAGGCGAAGCAAACAAACCAAAAGAAGCGGCAGCCCCTGCGGAAGCAGCGGCCCCTATCCAATAAGGAAGTGCTATGGATTCGATGAACGACATCAACTACGAATGGGATCTTTCTGTTGAAGCGCAAGCTATCGCAGAAGTGTCGGAAGTTGAGACTGTTGAAACAGTTGAAGTTGCAGCTACAGAAACTCCAGCAGAAGAAGGCTTCTCGCTTGATCTCAATCACTACGATGAGAAAGAGCAGGAAGACATGCTTTGGCAGGCACGTACTGGTCTAAATGCAGACACTCTTTGTGGTGCTATCGAAACTATCATTTTCATGTCTGACCGCCCGATCTCAATCCAAAAGATCAAGGCCCAGATTGATAACGAACTTCCACTTCGTGTTATTCACGAATCACTTTCTAAGCTTCAGGCCGGTTACGAAGAGAAATTCCATGGTATTCGTCTGGTAGAAGTTGCTGAAGGGTACCAGTTCCGTACGAAGGCGACTTATTCGAAATTCGTTCAGAACCTATTTAAGATCAATTCACTTGTTCTTACTCCAACAGCTCTAGAAGTGTTGGCGATCATTGCCTACAAACAACCAGTTTCTAAGACTGAAGTTGAAAAAATCCGTGGTGTGGATTCATCTCACATCATCCGCGCTCTTATGGATAAGCGTCTCGTGAGAATCACTGGCCGTTCGGAAGAGCTAGGTCGTCCGTCACTATTTGGTACGACTGATGAATTCCTTGAAGTCTTTAACCTTGCTGATATCTCTGGTCTTCCACCTGAGTATGAGCTTGAAGAAATGGCTACTAAGAACACGATTGGTACAATCGCTGACATTAAATCAGTGGTGTTCCGTTCTGAGAACCTTTCTAAGTTCAGCGCTGATGAGTCTGATGAGCTTGAGAGACTTTCTAATGACATCAATCTTATCGCTGCCGATACAAATTTCACGGCCCTTCTTAAGTCTGAAGAGAAGAGAAAAACAGATGGCGAAACAACTGTTCGTAAGTCTGCATTCGATATTCTTGAAGACTTCGTAAACCGTGAAGAGTCTGTTCGTCAGACGAAGGCCGCGGCCGATTCAATTACACTTATGAATGTCATCGACGCGAAAGTTGTCGATATCGCTGAAGAGGGTGTGATCTTCAATGCTCCTGAAATTGATGAGGAGTTTGAGGCCCTAAGAGCAGCAGAAATTGCGGAAATCGAAGAAGCTGAAGCAGTTCACATTGCCGAAGAAGTTTCGAATTTCGAATCAATGGATCTTGCCCAAGAAGCTGAGGAATTAGAGCGTGCTTTAGACCTCGCTTTCGAAAACCTAACTGGCGAAAAGCTTGAAGAGGGCGAGATGGCCTTTGATGTTGATGGTGATATCAACAACTTAGACTTCACAATTGATGAAGCTATTACCAAGGGTAAAGATTTTGATCTTGACCTGGCGTTCCTAAATGAAGTACCTGTACCAGCTATAGAGAATAGCGACGAGAATACCTAATAGGTCTCGTCGCTCTTTTCGTTCAACCTTATAACTGCCGGGAGGCAGATTGGAGTCAAAAATGTCTAATCAAGACCTTTCTATCCGTTTACAAAAAGTAATTGCAGATTGTGGTGTTACATCAAGAAGAAAAGCTGAAGGCTATATCCTTGATGGCCGAGTAACAGTTAACGCGAAAGTAGTGACTGAGCTTGGAACAAAAGTGAACCCGCACACAGACATCATCCAAGTGGATGGCGTGACTCTAGAGCTAGCAGCGATTGATAAAGTGTATGTTGTACTTAATAAGCCACGTGCTTATATGACAACTCTTTCAGATCCTGAAGGCCGTCCGACTGTAATGGACCTTATCTACGGTGTTAAACAAAGAATTTTCCCTGTTGGTCGTCTCGATTATCTTTCTGAAGGTCTTTTGATCCTTACGAATGATGGTGACCTTGCCAACATGATCATGCACCCTCGTTACGAAGTTGAGAAAGTGTACGAAGTAAAAGTTTTCGGTCACGTTAACGAAGCACTTCTTGCAAAAATCAAGCGTGGGGTAATGACTGAGGACGGTCTATTGAAGCCGAAATCAGTTCGAGTGATTGAACAGCTTCCAAATAAGACATGGCTTGAGTTCCGCCTTAACGAAGGTAAGAACCGCGAGATTCGTAAGATTTGTGATGCTGTAGATCTGACTGTAGATAAACTTCGTCGTGTTGCCATCGAAGGTCTGAACATTCAGTCTCTTCCAGTTGGCCAATATATGTTCACAACTCGTAAAGAACTTCTTAAAGCATTAGGTCTTAACGAGCACGGTGAGAAAGTTGCTCTTCGTAAGTTCGTATCTGCTAAGAAGACCCTTAACACGACAAAAGTTGCTAAGATCGTTTCTAAAACAGCTCGTCCAGCTGATGACAAACGTTTCCATAGCTTCCGTAAGGAAAGTTATTACGAGACAGTTGCGTCAATTAAAGATCTTAAGATGCGTCAAGCTGAAGAAGAGGCTACAAAGAAAGCAGAGGCAGAAGCACAAGAAAGAGCTGCGCATTTCGCTAAGTCTATGAAGAAGTCTTCGAAGCCAAGAGGTTATGGAAATAAAAATTAAGAAAGGGAAAATCCTCATTTACCGAGTCTTCGACATCGGTTCAGAGATTGACCTTGAAAAAGTTGAGGCCCTTTTTGAAGATAAAAAACTCAAAGGCCGCTTCAAACTAGATCGTAAACACAACATGTCCCTTATCATCTCGAGTTCACCGCTCTCAATTCAGTTGGGATCGGTGAACATGAGATTACAAGACCAGATGGTCGCGGCCGAATTGATTGCAAAAGTTTGGTACTTCGGAACCGTCTCTCTTTGTTTCCAGATTCCTATTCCTGAAAATACAAACTGGCCTGAACTCGTGAAGATCGCGAGCTGGATCGAGAACGACGAAGAGATCGAAGTTCTTGCTCGTGAGAAGGCGAAGCAGTTCCAGAACGATATTAAGAACGCCATTCCGGTTCTGAATGAATGGAGCATGAATGAAGATTATGTGACGTACTTCATTCAGGAACTTGATGGCCTGCAAGGCCCACTTTCTACTCTGACTGAGAAAGTAGATGTGCCTGCACTTATTCTAGCTGAATCAAAAGACATTCTTTCTGAGCAAGTGAAGAAGAACATCCTAGAGAACACTTATCAGTATTCAAGAGATGATCTAGTTGTTGTTGATTGGAACTCAGCACTTGTCGTTGAACCAAACGGTTCAATGGATGTGCCGCTGGTTATTGAGTTTGCTCTGAACCAATTGCTTGAACTTCGTTACTACGATGATCTTCTCGATCAGCGTCTAAATACGCTCTACAATGAAGTTGTGGGGAAGAAGCGTGGTCTTCTTTCAAACAAATACTCTCGTCTTGCTGAAGATGCGGGACAGATTTATCTCGAGATCTCAGAGATCGTTGAGAACGTAGAAAACTCATTTAAGACGGTGGGGGATTTTTATCTCGCCACAATCTTCCGTGCTTCTTCGAAAAGATTCCGTTTCGATGATTGGCAGAAGAGCATTAATGAGAAGCTTGGCAACCTGGCCGAGATCTCAAAGTTATTGCATTCAGAGGTGAGTGAGTCGAGAAATCAGACGTTAGAGATTATTATTATCGTGTTGATTGCGATTGAGGTTGTACCTTTCTTGTACAACCTCTCGCAGTAGAACTAATTGTCGATATTGTTTAGGTTCTGCTCATCCATAGATTCAGTTAAAAAATCTACGGCGAATTCTACGGCCTGATCACCATAGGCCATTTCCTTGTGATCAACAGCGAAGTTCGCGTGCTTGATAAGTTCAGCAGTTTTTCTCATAAGCTCTGCACTGGCGTCGAAGTATTCACCTTCTTCTTCAGAAGCTAATACATGAGCAAGTAGGGCGTGAACACTCTTGATCAGACGGACTTGAGTTGAAGTTAGTTCTTCTGTATCAAGCTTCATCGTTAATTCGTTGTTCTTTTGACCTAGGCTTTGCATATTTTGATCCTTTTTAAGCACCATCAGGACCTTTATCGGGATAATCCCTAGGAAATTTAGCTATTTATGCCGGAGTAAAAGATTTCGGGTTTTAGCTTTACAAGCTGGGTTGAGGAGCGTATAACTACTTTAATTTCCAAGACTTTCATTATCAATCGCGGGATGGAGCAGTCTGGTAGCTCGTCGGGCTCATAACCCGAAGGTCGTAGGTTCAAATCCTGCTCCCGCAACCAAAATCCTTAAAATTCAATTGTTGTTACTTTCACTACGCCTGCGGACCGCCAGCGAAAGTGGATAAGCTTATGTTTTACGTCTCTTTGCTATAGAATGATTTACTCGTTTGGATAATACCAACAATTTGGTCTAACTCCCAAAATATCTCCCTGAGAAAGAGAGCAGTTCCCACTTGATTCTTCTGTGTCTGATAAAGAATTTTTGACGTCTTTATTGCAAAGACTTCCATTAAATAGAGTATTAAGTCTACATTGCAGTTCCGAATGAGCTTGGTAAATGTGTCCCTTTGCATAAGGTCTGTCGTTAATATCAAATTCAATACGAGGAAGTGGTTCATTGTAGATCTTATTAACTTCAATGTTAGTAGCTTCGATGAGGTTTTTACTCGCCATCGCAGAGCGGATACAAACATTCACTTCATCAACATTCGCATAGGCCTCAGTGCATTTATCTGTGACAAATTTTGAGACCTTTAAGTTACTAACAACTTTGCTATTTTCAATTGAGTCACTGAATATTCTTTTTGAACATTTAAGAGTGGCAAAATAGTCGGCCTGACCTTCAACAGAGAGCCAAGAGTGCTTTTTCACTTTTGGATATCCTCCTAAGTGATGCCCTAATTCATGACATAACAAAATAGTGAAGCCGTCTTGGTTTAAGAACTTTAATCGAGCAAATCCACCATTCGCATGGACTTTCCAAATTTTTGAATCTGTTGATCTACTTGTGTGAGCATTAATCGTAGAGTTGCTCCAGTTGCCGAGAATGGCTAGTTTCGCTCCCATCTCTTGTACATCTTGGGCGAACTCGTTTTGAACCTTACTAATAGTCGTCTCAAACTCTTTTTTAGAGATAGCGGCAAAGGTAAAGTTAGTGCTCAAGAGCAGGATAATTAATCCTAGTGCCTTCATTTGTAGTTTCCCAATAAAGTTTATGTCTTATTTTAGAATATATTCGTGGCATGTAGGCCTTATCTGGTAAATAAGAGGTGACTGTTTAATATCTAGGCAGCCTCTGTAATATCAGAGGCTTGAACGAAAATGTCTACTTCCGCCAGCGAAAGTGAATCGGAACACGTAGGTTGTAAGACCTTCGCATACACAAAACCACCTGTTAATATTCCATCTATGAATAATGATCAAACTGACTTTGAATTGGTTTTGAGAACCGTCATGCCTTTCGGTAAATACAGCGAAAAGAGGTCTGTATGAGAGAACAAAAACTTCTAAAAATTCTTAAAGAGACATTCGGATATACGTCATTTCGTTTCGAGCAGCTTAAAATCATTAACTCAGTTTTAGACGGTAAAGACACGCTCGCTATCATGCCCACTGGTGGTGGTAAATCGCTTTGTTATCAAATCCCTGCTCTTTACCTTAATGGAATTACGATCGTGATTTCTCCTCTCATCTCCTTGATGCAAGATCAGGTAATGAATTTAAAAGAAGTAGGGGTCAAGGCCGTCTTTCTCAACTCGTCTCTCAGTTATCATGAATCAAGAAAAGCAAAAGAAAAAGTTAAACAAGGTAAAGTTAAACTTGTTTATGTTTCTCCTGAGGGAATTCTATCTCCGAATTTGATGGAGTTTTTTAAGGACGTCGAAATTTCACTTATTGCTATCGACGAAGCTCATTGCGTTTCCCAGTGGGGGCATGAGTTCAGAAAAGATTATACAAGACTTGGTGAACTCAAAGATTCATTTCCGGATGTACCAGTAATCGCTTTGACGGCCACTGCAGATGCGAAGACAAGAAGTGACATTTCGGATCAATTGAGATTGAACTCCCCTGCGATTTTTATTTCTTCGTTTGATCGTCCGAATATTAAATACATGATCCAAGATAGGGATGATGAGCTTAAGCAACTAGATAAATTCATCAAAACTTACCATCCTGAAGATACTGGCATTGTTTATTGCCTTTCGAGAGAAAAGGTCGAGAGAGTTGCTGCTGCTCTTAAGAAGATGGGATATCCGGCAGTACCGTATCATGCGGGACTTTCTCAAGAGATTAGAACAAGCAATCAAGAACGCTTCAATGTGGACGATAGAATCATCGTTGTCGCTACCATTGCATTTGGGATGGGTATTGATCGTCCTGATGTGCGGTTTGTGGCCCACTTAGATTTACCTAAAAGTATTGAGAGCTATTATCAGGAAACTGGACGTGCGGGACGAGACGGGTTGCCATCGACTGCTTGGATGATCTATGGATTGCAGGACGTGGTTAAGCTTTCTCAGATGCTTGCGACGACTGAAGCGGATGAGAACTATAAGAAAATTGCCAGACATAAATTAGATTCAATGCTCGCTTTGTGTGAGGCCGCTAGTTGCCGTCGTCAATTTCTTCTTCAGTATTTTGGTGAGGTAGGAAAGAACTCTTGCAACTATTGTGATACGTGTATTTCACCTCCGGTCATGTGGGATGCAACCATTGATGCTCAGAAGATTATGTCGGCCATTTATCGAACGAAACAGATTTATGGGGCCGGGCATGTCATTGATGTTCTAAGAGGAAGTAAGAGTGCAAAGGTTCTTGAGAGAAAGCACGATGAACTCTCTGTTTTTGGGATTGGAAAGAATCAACCTAAAGAGCATTGGGACATTATTCTTAGACAATTGATGAATTTGAACTACGTTTCTATTAAGGATTGGGAGTATCGAGGTCTTTGTTTGAATCAAAAGTCTTTGGAAATTTTAACAGGTGGCCAAAAGCTACAGCTAAGAAAACAAAAATTGGCCTTAACCAAAACTGATAAGAAAGAAACTTCTAGGTCGAAGGATATCAGGCATGATCACCATGATCTTTTCGAAGCCTTGCGTAATTTGAGGAATAGTATCGCCAAAGAAAAGAAGCTGCCTTCCTATATCGTTTTCAATGACAAGTCTCTCCATGATATGTGCAGCCTTCTTCCTCGTAATGAAGATGAATTTTTAATGGTTCATGGGGTTGGACAGAGTAAGTTTGAATCCTATGGCGAAGCCTTTTTAGAAGTCATCGGAGAGTATATTAATACCAAGTAACATATTAATGGCCCAGTTTTGAGAATACCGCGTCACCCTGTCAGCTATTCGAATGACTCAAACTTGTACTCTAAAGGCCGCAATGTTAAAGTAAACGCCTAAACGTTTAAGGAAGACATATGCGCCAATTAGAAAACTACGCTCTCGGTAAATGGACACATGGCCTTGGTGAAGGTCAGCAGCTTTTTAATGCTGTGACTGGTGAAGCTCTTTATACAGCTAGCTCTCGCGGTCTGAATTTTGCCGATATGATGGATTATGCTCGTACAACTGGTGGGAAGAAGCTTCGTAAGATGACCTTCCAAGAACGTGGGCGCATGTTGAAGGCCCTGGCACTTCATCTCAATGAGAAGAAAGAAGAGTTCTATAAGATCAGTTATCTCACAGGTGCCACTCGTGTAGACTCATGGATTGATATTGAAGGTGGTATCGGTAACTTGTTTGCGTATGCCTCTCTTCGTCGTCAGTTCCCAGATCTTCCTTATTACGTAGATGGCGATATGGAAAAGCTCTCTAAGGGCGGCACTTTTGTTGGTCACCACATCGCTGTTCCTAAGCAAGGTGTAGCGATTCATATCAACGCTTTCAACTTTCCGGTTTGGGGAATGCTTGAAAAAATCGCGGTTAACTTGTTTGCTGGTGTTCCAGCGATTGTGAAGCCGGCGACTATCACGAGCTTTCTAACAGAAGCAGTTGTGAAAGAAATCGTTGCTTCAAAAATTTTGCCGGAAGGTTCACTACAGCTTATCTGTGGTTCGGCCAATGGAATTCTTGATCATGTCATGAATCAAGACGTCGTGACATTCACTGGTTCGGCTTCGACTGGGAAAATGCTTAAGTCGCATCCTCGTTTAGTGCAAGAGTCAGTGTCATTCAATCTAGAAGCAGATTCTTTGAATGCCATGGTTCTTGGTCTCGATGTGAAACCAGGCTCAGCTGAGTTTGATATTTTCATTAAAGAGGCCGCGAAAGAAATCACTATTAAGGCCGGTCAAAAATGTACGGCCGTACGTCGCTTGATCGTTCCAGAAAATCTAATCGAAGCTGTTCAAGAGGGACTTTCAAAACGTCTTGCCACAACGACGATTGGTAACCCTGAAAATAAGGATGTTCGTATGGGTTCACTTGCTGGTGAGACTCAACGTAAAGAAGTTCGTGAGAAAGTAAATGCATTAGCTCTTTCTCAAAAAATTGTTTTCGGTAATTTGGATGAGTTTAATGTGATTGGTGCTGATGCCAAAAAAGGTGCATTCATGCCGCCGATCTTGTTCTTAAATGAGAAGCCATTTGAGAAAACGGACTGTCACAACATTGAGGCCTTTGGTCCGGTTTCTACTCTTATGCCTTATAAAACAACAGAAGATGCGATCGAGCTTTCTCGTATGGGTCTTGGTTCACTAGTGTCTTCAATTGCAACTGCTGACGATAACATCGCTCGTGAGTTCGTAGTAGGTGCTGCTAGTATGCACGGACGTATTCTAGTGATGAACGCTGAATGTGCCAAAGAAAGCACAGGTCACGGTTCTCCGATGCCAATGATGGTTCACGGTGGGCCAGGCCGCGCAGGTGGCGGTGAAGAGATGGGTGGTAAGCGCGGGGTTATGCACTACCTTCAGCGTACGGCCATTCAGGGCAGTCCAACGACTCTAACTAAAATTACGAATCAATATCAGTATGGGGCGAAGCAGGCGATTTCCGAAGTTCACCCATTCCGCAAATACTTTGAAGAATTGCAAGTGGGCGAGACTCTCATTACTGAAAAACATCATGTGACGTTGCAAGACATTGAGAACTTCGCTGATCTGTCAGGGGACAAGTTCTATGCTCACATGGATGAGAAATCGCTTGAAGGTACTATGTTCAAGGGACGAGTAGCTCATGGCTATTTCATCCTATCAAGAGCTGCTGGTCTATTTGTTGATCCACCGAAAGGTCCAGTACTTTTAAATTACGGTCTAGATGAGTGCCGTTTCATTAAGCCAGTTTATCCGGGTGCTACGATTGGTGTGCGCTTCACTTGCAAGGAGAAAGTCGATCAAGAGAAGAAGTCGCCGGAGGATATCGCCAAAGGTATCGTGAAGTGGCTGGTGGATGTTTACGATGAGACCGGTGATTCGGTGGCGATTGCGACGATTCTCACGATGGTGAAAAAGAAGAATCAAGATATCTAATCTCTCTATGGTTCTACTTTCACTAGATGGAAGTAGAACTACTTTTTAAAGCATTCCAGCTTATGAACTAAACGCCCATCGACCGTCGAAATTTGTAAGCGACCATCTTTGGAGAATTCTGCCGTACTAATCGACCCTCTGGTATAGTCTGGCTCTTCTGTAATGCTGGCAAAATATGGGCCGTCTTTTTTATTTCCACTTAAAGTGAATCCACGTCCATCTAAATCTGTTGTGAGAGAAATATGAACTGGATTTTCGGTTTCTACTGTTAGAGCTTTTTTCTCCTGTCTCGCTGATCCATCAGGAAAACTTTCAAAAACCTGGGCCGTACATTCAATGGACTGAGCTTGGGCCGTTGCTATAACTAATGAGAGTGCAATGAATAAAAAAAGACGCATATGTATTCTCCTCTTAATAGCATGACTAAGAGAATTCTAAATGACAATAAGGCCTCTAAAAATCCTGTACACGTTTGATCTCAGTTCGTTTTAGACCACCCCATAAATAAAATAACAACCCCAAATTGAAGAGGATAATCAAGCTTTTTAAGAGGTCGCGCCTCTTAATAAATTCAACTAAACTTTTTTGCAAGATAGGAGAGCTTGTCGTCTTTAACTGCCAGATACGCAACTAAAACAAGGGCGCTCTTGAGAAGTTCGAACAATGCAATGGCCCTTTTTGCGGTAAGTTCTTGCATCATGCAGAGATCATAGGAGGTGAGAACAAATGAAGTAAATACACCAAGATTCATAAATTTGGCCGATATAAAATTTTGTAAGCTTTCTACTTAAGTCAATATTGCTTTGGTGAGGAACTCTTATGGAGTTGAGTGTTAACTTTGAAATGGCCCTTAGATTGATCATCTCCTTTTGCATAGGGGCGGCGATTGGGCTTGAGCGTGAGTATCATAGTAAGGCGGCCGGTCTTAGAACAATGATCATGGTCTGTTTAGGGTCCACCATATTTTCTGCACTATCACTTCATATGGGCGCTAATGGTAGTCCAGATCGAATCGCTGCTTCGATTGTGACAGGTATTGGTTTTTTAGGTGCGGGAGTTATTTTCAAGGAAGGTCTGACTGTAACGGGAATTACAACTGCCACAACTACCTGGATGTGCGCGGCCCTGGGAACAGCAGTAGGCGCCGGAGAGTACTTTATTTCAATTTTTGGCTCCATTATTGTCATGTTTGTTTTGATTCTTTTAGGGAGATTTCAGATCCTGATAGAAGAGTGGCACCAGGTTCGGTCGTACCAAATTGTTCTTAAATTTACGCCAGCACAGAATGCTAGTACTGTGCTTGAAGAAAGTTTCAAGCTTCATTCAATAGAGTTCAAAAAGCTAAAAGACTACAAAGAGAGGGAATCTCTGATCCTCGTGTATGAACTGTCTGGGCGAATGATGAGTTTTGATAAATTGAACAATGACTTGAAATTGAAACAGGAAATTTTATCATTCATTTATTAAAAATAAAAAGGGGCCCGAAGGCCCCTCTCAAGGTTATTGTTGGTTTTCACTGCAGATAACACGTCTAACAAACTGTCGATCAAATTCATCTCTAGATGAGATATGAAGATAGCTGTAATGTATAGTCGCGCCAGGAGATGCTGAAAAGCTAGGAGAGTACAATTTTGAAGAAAGGTTTTGGTCCCAGAAATCTTCATTTTCGTTCTCATTTGCCCACACATTGTCCAGACTGTAGCTATGGCTCAGCCCCACGTAGTTAAGTAGTCCTGATTCCACTTTAAGATTTAGCTGGGTAGTGAAGTTCACTTCCTCGCAAAAATTTGCGGCCGTCATTCCAAAAGTTGGAATGTATGTTGGTGCATTGTAGGCATTAATGATAAGGGGCTTTTTAATCACAAACTCGTCATTAACTGACCCACCAACCATTGTGATGCGTTCTATTTTATCCATACGCATGATTTGTGCGTCAGTAAGCGATGTTTTTCTTGCTCGGTCGTGATCATAGTAACTCATTCCGCAGCCATTGTTACAAGGATCACCATTATTTGGGCAGGCTTCTTCGTATGACATAAATGTCTCTGCACCGGTGTTCGGATTAAATAAACGATACGGTGTTTGAGTCGTTGAGAAAGTCACCCCTGAAGTACACTGACCATTGCTGTCATACATTGGTCCTTTTACCAGATAAACTGTCATCGAAGATGAATTACCTGGAAAAATCTGGTGTCCACTTGCGGCGGTTAGGGTGAGTGATTCATTGCCTGTAAAGTTATGGGCCTTATCATCATCCATATAAAAGTTTAAATTCATCGAGTATGAATCTACGCCTGTATTAGAGGTTTTATTATAGGCAGTATTGTAGAGCGCCTCTGTTTCAATCCAATAATCAAATGTTCTTCTATTTCCTAGAAGATCGTATTTTAATTCGATGTTATCATATTTCAGTGTCATGTCTTCTGAGCCTTTCAACACACCATTGAGATAGAAGTTGAAACTAATTAATGCAACTTTGTTGATTTCATCGTATTTGATCAGTGTGATGTCTTTCAATGACACATTTTCGAACTTAATGGCTCCTTTGAATGCAGGGTCAAGACATTCAGATCTTGATTCCGCTTCATCGTGGTCATCTAGATCTCGGCAAAACCAGCTCCAAACTCCGGCATCACCGCTATTTCCATTTTCTTGATAATTGGCATGAAAATAAGGGGCAAAGGCCGCATATAAAGTGTCCACATCACATGCGCCACCATTATCTACTGGAGCACCATTACAAGAAACAAAACTTGAATGAAGAGCTGCGAGCGAGTTCATTCGTGCACGGATTTGATCCAGCACTGAAAGCTGTTCCTTCGCCGTGGTTAACTCTGTTGGAGTGATCGCTACAACAATCGGATCTGATGCACCTGTCACCACATCTGTGATGATAGGTGTGTTACTTCCTTTGAGAGAAATTTCAATTCCGGCGGACGCATCGGGGTTTACAGATATTACGTCGAGGAGACCATCGATTCCTTGGCCAGATCCTGCAACAAAATCTCCATTAAGAAGATCGATGTTACCAGCTGCGATCTTGCCATCACCTAATAATCCAGCATCGATGAATTTTTGAACTAATTCTGTTTTCTCATCTTCTAGCTTTTGATCGCTATATTCAGAGGCCTCGTTTTGAAAGTTTGAAAAGATTGCATCTCCATCAGCATTTCCAAAAACGTTTGCCACGATAGAGTGGGTTAATGGTGTAACGTTTACTTTCTTTCCTTCGGCCAGGGCACTTTGACTTGCCACTGAAATGTATTTTTCTCCGGATGGTGCAATGACTTGAACAAGGTATGGTTCTTGAAGGGCAGAGATATTTGCCGAATAGGTACCACTTGATGAAGTTGTGTCTTCTACAATCTGACCGTTCGAACCTTTAATTCTTACTAATCCACCTGAAATAGGTGCACCGGTTGCGGCCACACCACTAATAATGTTTCCTGAACTTATTTTTCCTGATGACACCTGGCCGCTACAACCTATGAGTTGTAATAGAGTCGTGCCTAGGATAACCGAATTTACGTACTGCTTTTTCATTTTGGTTTGTCCCCGTTAGAAGTTGCTCGCCGACAAATTATCGTCAAAGACAAATTGTGAGTTGAGAGCTATTCTTCAATTGAAGTTTTACTAACGGGTTAGAACATTCATTGAAACGTTTGTTCAATTTAGCGGATTAGTTGGATTGCCACTTCTAAGAGGCGTTTTGATGGAATTGATAAAAAAACAAGTAGTTTGGAATATTCTTGCGAGTAACTAAAAGCGTTTATATCTAAAGGTCTTGAGCGAATTATATAAACTTCGTTGACTCTCATATCTGAGAAAACAAAAACAGGGGTCTTAAAGTATGGCCTTAATCAAATCAATTTAATCATCAGATTATCAAGTTAGGTAAGTTCTGCTTTCGCAACCTTCACCTATTGTAATGGTGATTAGCTCTTTAACTTACTTTTAAAGAACGAACTTCTTTACTTTGATTACCAAGAAAATCTCGAAAGGTTTCGTATAACTTAGACTGGAGACCATTAGATGAATTAATCGCTGTCTGACGATTTAAAGCTCCAATTTTTTCTCTCAATTCTGGGGACGAGATAAGTTCTTGCAATGAATTGCTAAAAGAAGAACTAGAATATGGTTTTAAAATAAATCTTCTACTTTCGCCCTCTATAATTTCACTTGCTCCAACTTCGGAGGTTGTAATGACTGGTAAACCACAACCCATGGCCTCTAATACAACTCTTCCAAACTCCTCAATGTAAGCAGGTAGTACAAATATATCAATGGCATTGTAGTAATCTTGAATATTACTGATAGTTTGATCATGGGTAATTACGGAACCTAAGTTGATGCCAATATCATCTTTCCCAACAATTCTAAAATCGGCCTTTTCTCTTATAGATGCGGGAAGGCAGTTGATGGTCTCTACAAACCTATCCAGGCCTCTTTTTTTAAAATTTCCGGAAGTCACAAGCGCCACAATAACTTTATCTGGAAATTTAAAAGTTCTACGTAGAATGGATCTTTGTTCCGCGGATTGTTTAAAGAAAATATTTTTATTCAGACCAGGATATACAACTTTAATTTGACTGTCTTGAAGACCAAACCTTTTCATTAAATCTTTTTTCATCAACTGAGAATTTGCAATAATATATTTAAACTTCTTATTACGTAATATCTCGCCATGGATTATCGCCATTTCACTATCTGGATTTAAAGGTTTTTTATTAATTAGCTCGCTTGCTAAAAAAACACTGTTGTGAAGTGTAAGCACATCTTGTTCATTGATATCTCCGTGACCAATAGTAAGATCTGGCCTTAGAGAACGTTTGAGTCGCTGAAATTGATAGTTGTACCAACGGCGGCGAATTAATCCGGTGCTTTTAAGCCATGGAAGCAATTTGTGGGGATGAGCTCCCATTTCCATGAGCTGACTTTTGTTCATTGTCATAGAGGCAACATGAACTTCCATACCAAGACTTTTAAAGTACTTGATGTGCTCGAAGACTGTAAGTGCAGAGCCGGAGTTTTTATGCAATTGAAGTGCAGATATCAAAATTTTCTTCATGAAATTTCCTAATAAAATACGAATAAAATTTTATTCAAAATATTCAAAAGACTATTTGTATAGGACTTTGGTTAGGGCACATGACTTTTAGAGATTGAAGCTTTGATTGTCAAAGAAGACTGAGCGTTCTTATGAATGAATAAAGATGTGTAGAAAGGTCTGACGAATTGTCGGGTGCTTCATTCTTTTTGAGTCGCATTATAATAGAAAAGCACCCGAAGGTGCTTTTCTATTTTAGCATGATATCTTCAAACGACGCCAAGCCGGCCTTCGCACCTTCGCCCATAGCGATAATAATCTGCTTATAAGGCACATCAGTTACGTCACCGGCCGCGTAAATACCTGGAACGTTAGTTCGGCATTTGTCATCCACGAGGATTTCACCAAACTTATTCATTTCAACCACGTCTTTTATAAATGAACTGTTTGGTACAAGACCGATCTGAACGAACACACCATCAAGCTCTAATGCTTTCAATTCGCCTGTAGCGCGATCTTCATACTCAAGAGCAGTTACTTTGCCATTATCACCAATCACACGATTCGTACGAGCGTTTTTGATGACTTTCACATTCGGCAGAGATTCTAATTTATCAACCAGAACTTTATCCGCCTTGAGTGTTGGCATGAACTCGAAGACTGTCACAGATTTCACGATGCCTGCGAGGTCAATGGCCGCTTCAATACCTGAGTTACCACCACCAACTACCGCGATGTCTTTACCTTTAAAGTAAGGGCCATCACAGTGAGGACAGAAGGCCACACCCCGACCTAAGTATTCCTTCTCTCCTGGAATATTTAGCTCTCTCCATTTCGCACCAGTTGCTACGATTAGTGACTTAGTATGAAGAAACTCGCCACTTTCAAGTTCGATTCGCTTATTGGAACCTTCACCAACAGTCTTTACGCGACGGTGTTCAAGAATCTTAATATCATAATCCGAGATATGGGCCATGAGCTGGGCCGCGAGTTGTGGACCTTCGGTATATTTAATCCCAATAAGGTTTTCAATTCCCTTAGTGTCTTGAACCTGACCACCAATCCTCTCAGCGATGATCGCTGTTCTAAGACCTTTACGTGCTGAATAGATTGCCGATGAAGCGCCGGCCGGACCGGCTCCTACAACCACCACATCAAACTCACCAAGATCAAGTGAGTTTGGATCGCTTGAAACTGATTCATCAATACCAAGTTCTTTTTCTAGTTTAGTAATAAGATCCACAAGACCGATTTTTCCGGAACTCACGAGCTTATCGCCAACCATGACACTTGGAACCCCTTGGATACCAAGTCTTTGAACTTCATCTTGAACAAGGCCACCATCAATCATGGTGTGTTTGAAATCAGGTTTGTGAAGGGCCATGATGTTCAAGGCCTGAACGACTTCAGGACAATTTTCGCAACTTAAAGAAATATAAGTGCGAATATCCACACTGCCTTTAAGACGTTTTACTCGATGTAGGATGGAATCATCAGGTAATTTGCCTTTTCCGTCAGCGTTTAAAATTGCGAGAACCAGGGAAGTAAACTCATGTCCACCAGGAACACCTAAAAAAGTAATGCCAGTCTCTCGACCACCATGACCCAAAGTTAGCTTTGGTACTTCAGAATTCTCAGAAGATTCCTTTACGAGGATCTTGTCAGATGTTGAAGCTAACGACTTAATCAGGTCGAGCAGATCTTTTTGCTTCTCATGACTTGATTGAGCGTAAGTAAGTGTCACTTCATTCTCAAGCGCCTTATAAACGTTCTTTAGTTGTTCTAAAATATTACTGTCTAACATAACAAACCTTTTAAAAGTGAGGCCCCGTTCGGGGCCTCGTTCTTTCATCTTTTAACTTAGATTTTACCAACGAGGTCTAGACCTGGTTTTAAAGTTTCTGCACCTGGCTTCCACTTAGCAGGACATACTTCGTTTGGATGATTACGAATGAATTGTGCCGCTTGTACCTTACGAAGAAGCTCGTCAGCGTTACGGCCAATTCCGTTATCTTGAATTTCTGCTAGTTTGATTTTTCCATCTGGATCCACTAGGAATGTTCCGCGGTAGGCGAGACCTTCTTCTTCGATATAAACACCGAAGGCGCGAGATAGGGCACCAGTTGGATCAGCTAACATAGGGTAGTTGATCTTCTTAATTGAATCAGAAGTGTCGTGCCAAGCTTTGTGCGTAAAGTGTGTATCAGTACTTACTGAGTAAACTTCGACACCCATCTTTTTGAACTCTTCATATTTCTCGGCAACGTCCACAAGTTCAGTTGGACACACAAATGTGAAGTCAGCGGGATAGAAAAAGAACACGGCCCATTTGCCTTCGATGTCCTTATTAGTAACAGTTCTGAATTCGTTTTTGTGATATACTTGTGCTTTAAATTCCGGGACTTTTGTATTGATAATTGTGTTCATGTAGATCCTCCTGTTTTTTGGATATGTTCACAGGACTGATCTTCGTACAAATCAGATTTTTCATCCAATATTTGATTTTTATGAGGTGATAGACAAAACCTATGATGCGACTAACTTGTCGAATTTATTTGTCTTTTTTACAGAGTGCCGCGGTCCCCTTAATGCTATCATCTTTGCATGCCTCTTTGATGATCTCTTCTTGTGCAGAACCAACCATCTCTGTTACATCGAGAAACTTAACTTCAGCAGTCTTTCGTTTTCCATCTCTAAAAAACTCAATCACAAACTTTTCGGCATTTGAATTTCGATGAGATTGATAAAGTTCAACCACTTTTTCAACACGAGTTCCATTTCCTTTGATGATGATGTCTCCTACCTGAAGTGTTTTCTTATTAGGGGAGTCCGGAAGAATCTCTTCAATTTGAACTCCGCCTTTAACATCTTTCATGAGATTTTTCATGTCGGCCGCTGATAGTCCTTTAAAAGACATCCGTGCATCTTGTGCTTTATTCACGCATTCAAAATAAACATCAAATTGCGGAATCGTTTTTACATCTGTGGTTGTCTGCGTGTTCATGGGCCCATATGCCCCATACATACTGACGCCCGCACCATAGGCACCATATCTTCCATAATAGGGAGAGACCCCATAGTAATAAGTTGGTGCATAGGTATTGGTTTGAGTGACCTCTTTATCGAATGTAGTGTCTCTAATTGTGAGAATATGAGTGTAGGGACTATTCATTTCTTTACATAATTCAATCGCATGAAACTTAGCATATAGTTGGGCCTTCTCTTTCTTCGTCGACGAGTTTCCCTGGAAAGATGACACTCTTAGATTTTGATCAATCATTTTGTCTGAATAACCAGATTTTCCAGTGCTCTCTTTGTAGGTGACCGGTTCTGAGGCGCAACCTAGAAGAGCAAGAAAAGACAAATAGGCGATTGATTTCATGCAAGAATCCTTTGCTAGAGAACTGCTTCTGTAGACTTTCGCAAAATCAAATTTCAGTAAAGTAGCATGGCGATAGTGATCTACTTTTCTATTCTTAGGACAAGTTTAAGTTCATGGAGGTTTGCGTGATTATTTACAATAGATGTCATGAAGGCCCTAATCTTCCTTTTGTTATTGTTTAAATTAACTTTAAGTTTTGCCCAAGAGCAGAGAAGTGATGACAATAATCAAGAAGAACAAGAAAGGCCGGCCGTAGAACAAACAAGTGATACCCAACGTCGTCCACAACAGCAGCAGGACAAAATTCAAGTGGAGTGTGTATGTCCAGCTCCTGCTCCTCAAGAGCAAGAGGAGGTCGAACAACAGGAAGCTCCTCCTCAAATCTTCCCTGATAATGCAGTCTTCAATATAACACCAGCTGCGCCAGAAGCACCCGTTGCTGAAGAACAAGAGAAGGAAGAATTCGATCTTCCTCCTGGATACCTCCAGAAGTTACCTCCTGGCTTTAGCAATGATCAGTATAAGCGAATTGAATCGTATTAATGGCCGTGATCCGAACCTTCAATATCTCCAATGGTACCCATTTTACCTTGCTGGAAATCCATAAAGGCCTGATGGATGTCCGCTTCAGAGTTCATGACGAATGGACCATAACCAACAACTGGCTCACGAATAGGCTCTCCACCCATGAAGAGAACTTTACTATCGGCGAGAGCTTTAATGGTGAAGGTAGCATTCTCAGGATCAAGGACTCCAAGCTCTGCTTCCTTAATAGTTTCTCCACTTTCAACTTGGACTTCACCGCTTAAAACAAAGATGGCCGCAGTGTGGCCGGCGGGCACTGTATAAGTAGAACTTTTACCTGCATTTAATTTGAGGTCCCAAAGATTAATGGGAGTAAAAGTAATGGCCGGCCCTTGAGCACTTTCATATCTTCCTGCAATGACTCTGATGGAGCCTGCACCGTCTGGTAAATCGAGTTTTGGAATGTCCTCATTCTTAATTCCTTGATAGCGAGGCTTCGTCATTTTATCTTTCTTAGGAAGATTGACCCAAAGTTGAACCATCTCAAATGGTCCGCCTTGTTTTGAATAAACTGGACCATGAAATTCTTCATGAACAAGTCCCGAAGCGGCCGTCATCCATTGCACATCTCCGTCTTGAATAATTCCACCACCTCCCGCTGAGTCTCGATGCTCGACTTCACCAGAGTAGACAATAGTTACTGTTTCAAAACCACGATGGGGATGAGAACCAACACCACGTTTCTTATCCGAAGGACTAAAATTGGCAGGCCCAGCGTAGTCCATGAGAAGAAATGGTGAAATGTCTTTGGCAATATTGTGATAGCTAAAAATGGATCTGACAGGAAACCCATCACCGACCCAGTGACGTTCATTATTTCGTTGAGAAAAAAGTAGCTTTTTCATTGGTGGGCTCCTTTGATAAACACCTCATCTTACCCCTTTCAGGATGAAACTAAAATAGCAACTGACTAAGACGGATTTTTACGTAACGAGCCTTTCAAAAGAGTGAAAAATTCGGGATTATAGGTTGGAGGTAAACTATGGAATCATTCGGCAAACTACACCAACAACTTTTAGAACTGCATAAGACTCTTCTTCAGTATCAGGGAAGGATTATGGAGGTTAAACTTGAGAAACATTTAGGACCCTATGATTTATGGCATTTATCTCTAAATGATGAAAACTTCGTTTGGCTTCGTAAGATTTCCGAGATCATTGTGGAAATGGATGAGCTGAATGAGGCCAAGGATAAAGACCCTCAAATCTTTACCAAAATCCGAGGCGATTTAAAGAATCTGTTTTTTCCTTTGGAAAAGGGGAGCTCAGATTTTGATACCCGTCTGACTGAGGCCCTGGAGAAAGACCCGCATATCTGTCTTCAAATGGGCAAACTCAAAGGACTTTTAGGCTAACGTAAAGCATTGTAATTCAGAAACTCTGCAGTTTTAGGCTTCACCAATAATTGCGAAGTCAGTATACTCATCGCATGAAAAAAACAATCTTAAGCGGCAGTACAGTAACAGGTGATCTTACTCTAGGAAATTATATTGGAGCGATCAATAACTGGACCAAGCTTCAAGATGATTATGATTGTCTCTACTTCCTTGCCAACCTTCACGCATTGACGGTTTATCAAGATCCAAAAGTTCTTGAAGAGAGAACATTTAGTTTCTTTGCTCAGTACCTGGCACTTGGTCTTGATCCAAAGAAAAATATTATTTTCGTACAATCTCAGGTTCACGAGCACACTGAGCTTTCATGGATTCTTACTTGTCTCACTCCAATGGGATATCTGAATCGTATGACTCAGTTCAAGGACAAGTCTGAGAAACATCCTAAGAACATCAACGCTGGTCTTTATACATATCCGGTTCTTATGGCCGCAGATATTCTTCTTTATCAAGCTGACCTCGTTCCGGTGGGTGAAGATCAAAGACAACACCTAGAGCTTACTCGTGACATCGTGGGCTTCTGGCAGAATCGTTATGGCGAAGGTGTTTTCAAAATGCCTGATGCTTACGTTGGTAAGATGGGTGCAAGAATCATGGCCCTTCAGGACCCTGAGAAGAAAATGTCTAAGTCGGATGACAACGATAAGAACTTTGTTTCGATCATTGATGACTTCAAAAAAATCGAAAAAAAGATCAAAGGTGCTACAACGGATTCTGGAACTGAAATAAAGTTCGATCCAGAAAACAAGGCCGGTCTTTCTAACCTTATGACGATCTATTCAGTTCTCAGTGGCAAAACCACAGAACAGATTGAAAAAGATTATGAAGGGAAGATGTACGGTCACCTTAAAGTTGATCTCGCTGACTTGGTTGTTTCTACTCTTAAACCAGTTCGTGAGAAGTATGATGATCTGATGAAGAACAAAGATTATTTAGATCAACTCATGAAAGAGGGTGCTGATAGAGCGGCCGCTCGTGCTCGCGTGACTTTGGATAACGTCTACAAAACTGTAGGTATTCTTCCTCGTCGATGACACTTTTGGTTTTGTGAAGGACTTTATTTCGTAGATTTAATTCCGCGAATGATATTATCAATACGATGGGCCGCATCGACGATTTTTCGAATGGCAGTTTTTTGTAGCTCGATGTCTTCAGAGTGTTCTTCTGCCAAAGAATTCAAAAGATAAGCATTCCCGAGAATGATTGTGAGTGGATTATTAATTTCATGTGCCACTTGTCTTGGATGATGGTCCTGCGTTCTTTCTTCTTCAAGAAGAGTCTCTAGATGTTTAATCTTTTCTTTTGAGTAAAGCGTCTTCGAAACGCTGTGTGATGCAATCTTTAAAAGATTTTTGTCTGACTGACGCCAGGGCTTTTTATTTTCGACTTGCTCCAAGCATAAAACTCCAATCGTATATTCGTTTGAACTAAGAGGCACATCTAGAATGTGATGGATGCTTGTGGCCGTTAGATTTGGTTTTGCATTAAGTGATTTAAAGTAGACCACATAATCGTTTACTCCCAATGTTTTACCAGAAGTATGTGTCCCTGTTGTTCTATCGAATTGACTTTTGCAAATGATGGCGGACTGATCATCGTTGAATAACCAAATAGATGCCCGATCCACTTGAAAGAAATCAGTTAATGAAGCGGTCAGGGTTTGGAAGAACTTTTCAACATCCCCCTGATCAAATTCTAACGAATCCAGAAGATTTGTAATCTCGGAATGGTGTGAGTTTGTGGGAGATAAATTCTTTGCCGTACTCATGAAGTATTTTTCGACATTCTGAAAGAAGTTCTTGAGTGGGGCTTTGGATTTTTACTCCAACCAGTTGTCGAGGGGATATGACCCTTATTGTTGATAGTTTTACTTTTTTCGCAATAAAATTAAACATTTGTTCAACGTAGTGCCCTTCAGGAAAAATTATTCTTAAGGGTGGGTAAGCGTTGGCCCAGTATGTTTTCGCGTCTCTTAATCATTTAACAAGCACGTTAAGTTTCAGATTCTACAAAGAGCGTGGTCAGTTCTAATGCAAGTTTAAGCAAATATGCTGCTGTCATTTTATTTTTCCAACGTTTTTTCTCGAAATGTTAAAAACCTCTTTAAGAAATCTTTGTGTGACTAAAATTTTCTTAACAAAGTAACTTCATCACCGCCAGTAACTATTAACCTAAAAAAGGTGGTAAAAATGAAATTTGTTAAAAAGAACGTAAGTCTTCTTCTTGTAGGATCGTTGTTTGCAACAACAACTATCCCTCACAATCTACAAGCTCGTACGCTTACAGATTACAAGGCGAACTTTAAATCAGCTGATAGCAGAGTAGCTGAAGCGTTCGATAAGTTCCGCTATGACATGACTGTTGAATGGGACCAACGTGATCCTTATTTCAAAGAGCATGCTCAACAAGAACTTCAAGAGGCCCTTCTTAAGCTAAAAGATGATGGCGTAAAAGAAGCTGACATCTTGGCCTACATGCAGAAGAACATCCTAGATGGTAAGGCGAAGAAAGATTACGATCGCCTATTGGATGCTTTGAAGAAGCAAAATCTTACTGAAGAAGAAGCTTCTAAAGTTGCTATGAACTACATGGAGAAGAACTATTCTCAAGGTGTAGGTTTCACAGGTGGTGGTTCAAGAAGCTACCGTAAAGTGATGATCGTTGTAGGTCTTATTATCGTAGGTGTTGTAACTTATCTAATCATCAAGCACCACCACGATCACGATGGTCACGATGATCACCACGGAGATGATTCTGATACTTCATCAACAACAACTGTGGATAACTCAACAACGACTACCACAACAACAACGACAGCTGATACAACAACTGTTTCTGTAGATGCTTCAACTACAACATCTACTTCGACATCTACTGCTTCATCTACAACGGGTGATAACGGTAACAATGGTAACAATGGCAACAACGGTAAGAACGGCCGTTCTGGCAACAATGGTAACAACGGTAAAAATGGTAACAACGGTGATAACGGACGTTCTGGACACAATGGTCACAACGGTGACAACGGTAAGAATGGTAACAATGGAGACAATGGCCGTTCTGGACACAATGGTCACAACGGTGACAACGGCAAGAATGGTAACAATGGCGATAATGGCCGTTCAGGTAACAATGGCAACAACGGCAACAACAGCAACAACGGCAACAACGGTAACAACGGTAACAACAGCAACAACGGCAACAACGGTAACAACAGCAACAACGGCAACAACGGCAACAACAGCAACAACGGCAACAACAGCAACAACGGCAACAACGGTAACAACAGCAACAATGGCAACAACGGTAACAACAGCAACAATGGCAACAACGGTAACAACAGCAACAATGGCAACAACGGTAACAATGGTAACAATGGTAACAACAGCAACAACGGCAACAACGGCAACAACGGCAACAACGGCAACAACGGCAACAACGGCCGCGGCCGTAACGGTTAATCTTCCGTCTAGAATATTGGCCAATGGGCACCTCGAAAGAGGTGCCTTTTTTTTCGTCTAGAATTGACGTTTACCTTTTGATCATTAAGCAAATCTAAAGTTACCTTTTCTCATTCTGAAGATATGAGAGGGGAAATAGTAATTTCAAAAAATCTGTTTTAGATTGGCCCATCTTTCAATGGTGGTTTTTTAACTAAGGCATACCCATGAACATAACTAAGAAAATTCTGATTAGTTTTTTTATTCTTTTTAATTTCTTCATCATGCTGAGAGTTCATATGCCTCTTGAGAATAAAGTCGTCTCAAAAGTCTATGAACCAATTGATTCTTATCTGTCTTTTTTTAGCATTTATCAATCTTGGACCATGTTTGCTCCTGATCCCTCCAGGTTAAATCTTTTTATTACTGCGGAGGTAGAGTTTGAAGACGGTTCTAAGGATTCATACGACTTTCCGAGGGCCAAGGATCTTGGTATGTTTGAAAATGTAGCTTATGGTGAGCGTTACGATAAACTCATGACGAGTTCTCTTTATAGAGATGACCATGACTTCCTTTGGAAGGACACAGCAAAATTCGTTCTGCGAAAACTTAAAGCGAAAAACTTTCATAAAATTCCAATGAAAGTTCACCTTGTAAAGCATTGGTATCTTACTCCTCGTCTGGAAAAAAAGTTTTTGCCTCATTTGTCGAATAATCAAACTTACGAAAGTTTCAAATTTTATACCTATGAGGTGCTGTAATGTTTATTCTTAGACGGGCCCTACGGTCATATGACAAATTCTTTTTTACTGAAAAACCCACTGAAGGAATCGCCCTGTTTCGAATCATTTGGATCGGGCTGATTTTTATTCAATATCTCTTTGATGTTCAAAACATCCATGATTTTTACGGGCCCCATGCTCTGATCTCATTCTCAACAGTAAAAGATCAGTTCCCTTTCATGCATGCGAATCTCTTTCACCTTTTCAATCCAAGCTATGAAGTTACATATGCTCTTTTTATTGTCTATGGTTTGTCACTTGTGACTTCAATGATGGGACTTTTTACAAGAACTTCACTGGTTGTGGCATTGCTTTGTATGACAAGTTTTCACCAGCGTACAATCTGGTATTTGAGTTCAGCAGAAGTGCTTATGCGAACGATTACCTTGTTGCTGATCTTTTCACCATGCGGGCATACGCTATCATTGGATTCGATTTTAGGAAAATATTTTCCACGCTTTAAACAGAAGAGAGACTGGCCGGTGTGGGCACTGAGATTAATCCAAATTCAACTATCCGTCGTCTACCTTTGGACCGTTTGGCATAAACTAAAAGGTGAGACTTGGCTTGATGGTACGGCAGTCTACTACGCTACTCGAGTAGAAAGTCTGGGAAATTTCTCCCTACCTTTCATTTTTAATTCGGTTCTAAGTTTGAAGCTTATGACTTGGGGGACCCTTCTTATAGAGTTCGCTTTAGGGACTCTTATTTGGCATAGGAAATTAAGAAAACCTCTCATCATTATTGGATTGTTCTTCCACTTGATTCTCCTTTACGTAATGGGCATCTGGTTTGAGTTCTATATGATGGCCCTTCTCATTAATTTCTATCGACCGGAAGAGCTAAAGGCCTTTGTAGTGAGAAAGACCGAGGCCCTAGTCTACGGGATTCAAGAAACTAATCTTGCAACAACAGTTAAAGAAAAAATGATTCGAACTCTGAGAGGGCAGATATGAAACGTTTCACTCGATACTGTTTAAACGTCGTTATTGTGTTTTATTTGACCATCATTTACTTCACTGGTGTTCCTGAAACAAACACTCTTAATTCGCGTTTAAAACAAAAAACGATGTCAGTTGCCATGGTCTTGGGAATTTGGCCGAGTTGGTCAATGTTTGCACCGAACCCAATTAAATTTGATTCTAAAAGTTATGTGGAAGTGACTTATAAGAACGGCGAGGTTAAAGAATATGATGTGGAAGAAAAAACAACTGGTATTCTCGCACCATTTAGAAAAGCACGCTGGATGAAGTATGCTCAGGACAATTTAAGAAATCCAAAGCAAAAAGGACTGCTTGGTCCGGCCATCCGCCATTTTGTTTGGAAGTATGATTCAAAAGAAAATCCAGTCGTAAGTGTAAAGATTAACCGTAAATGGGCCGAGGTACATCCTTTCTCTCATAAATCAATTCCTTCCATTTACCAAACTCCTAGAAAAGAAATGAATGAGATCTTAGTGACTCAAAAGGTTGAGAGGTAAGTATGTTTTCTCTAAAGGGATTTACAGACGGTTGGAACCGTTTTTTTTACGTTCAAACTGATGCGACAGCATTGTGTTTTTTTAGAATCATGTTTGGGTTCTTTTTATTTTTAAATGGCATCAGTTTAGTTGAGGATTTCGAAGCTTGGTATGGTGTGGGTGATAATGCTCTGGTGCCTCTCTTTGATTCTTTTTCTTTTTATGGTGATACTCGAATCAATATTTTTAAATGGCTTTCACCGACTGAGCTTTCGGGATGGTTTGTTTTAATTACTTATATCCTGTCTGCGATTGGTGTCATGATTGGTTTCAAGACCAGAATCTCGACGATTGTTTGTTTTATTTTAATGGTGTCTCTCCAGAATCGAAATTACGCCATTTTAAATAGCGGTGACACTATTATGCGATGTCTGCTGTTTCTGATGATCTTTGCTCCTACTCAGGTCAAATTTTCCGTCGATGCCTATTTAAGGGAAAGGGCAGGAGAGCCTTATAGGCCTGACGTTCTCATTCTGCCTCTGAGATTAATGCAATTGCAGTTTTCTCTGGTTTATTTTGCAACGACACTTTTTAAATTGAAGGGATACGACTGGGTAGATGGAACGGCTGTTTATTACACCTCCCGACTGGTCAATTTTCAGAGGATCGTCCTTCCATTTATTTTTGATTTCCCTTCGTTAGTTAAGTTTGCCACCTGGTCGGCCTTATTCATTGAATTTGCCATGGGAACATTGGTTTGGATCAAGGAACTGAGAGTTTGGGTCTTATTGGCGGGAATTCTTCTTCATTTGGGCATCGAAGTTTCCATGAGTATCGGTTTCTTTGAGTGGGTCATGATTGCGGGATATATTTTGTTCCTGGAGCCTGGAGAGATCAAATGGTTCACCACCCGGTTTAAACGATTGCTTCCTGAACGAATGTTGGTCAAAAATTAGAGTGGGGTTTATCCCCACTTTTTTTTGTCCAAAAATCACGTCCATTTGTCTTTATTGTGTTCTTTGATGAGCGTTCGGTGGGTTGGTTAGGGACAAGAAAAGTTTGATTAAAGAGCAAAAAAAGTCCCGCTCGAAAGCGGGACCTCATCATTAGAAACCTTTCTTAGAGAATGTTTCGTAAAGTTTTAACTTATCTTTTCTAGGACTTTCACACTTCAGATCACAGGCCTTAAGGATTGATCTCAGTAAGGAGTCACTTACAGTGGCAGTTTCGGTCTTTAAGAAAGTCCTTGCTGCGTAAACCACCTTATCACCAATCTCTTCACCTAAAGTCTCTCTCACGTCCCAAAGAACTGATAATGTGAAATCTGCTGTGGCCGCTCGGTTCGATTCGTCCCAGTGGCTATAAGGACGTTTATTTTGTGTGTCCTTAGGGGCCGAGTTACTGTAACCCTTGACCTTGGCATAGACTTTTCTCTTATCAGACATAACAGCTGCGAAGTAATCGGCCATCCCTTCGTTCACTGGAGTAGAGTGTGACATTTGAAGGTGATCGCTTAGCACGAGATGGGAATACTCATGATAAACAATTTCCGGAATCATCGCTGTCTCAAGATAGTAATACTTATCCATGAAAAGAGGATCAGCATACTTTGAAGCGTAGATGATTGCTTTTGTCATGGCGATTGTTCCTACCAAACGAAGCACGTCCTCATGTAATGGACGGGCAGCATAGGTTGGATAGAACATATGTTCCATAAGAGTCTGGTTGAAAGAATTGGCCGTGTAATTAATTAACGGACGTTCAAGTGCATTTAAAGAAGTGGTTAGAGGATTTGGTCCAGAAGGGGCCAGATCCTTTGCTGGAATAGACTTCATTGGTCTGAACCAGATCTCCTTTTCCCACTTGTCTTGCTTTTCAGCAGGGACCCATGATGGAGTTTCACCGGCCGGTACTGAAAGAGCGTTGTTGTATTGAGGAGCGCGATTATCATTGGCAAAATGTCCGAGCTCATCAAATTGGTTAAAAATTTCAAGACGGATCGTGATTTTAGGCAAAGAGGCCGCATGCTCAGACTTCACTTGATCTACCCAGTACTGACGGGCCTTGTTCAAGTGATAATAAACGTTGGCGGCTTTAAGAAGAAGCTTTTCATCTTTTTCATCGAATGAAACGGCCTCTTTCCCTTTGCTTTTTACGATTTTGAAGTACTTACCATCAAAAGAGTTGTTACTTTCTAAATCAGGCATTTCCATCTTTGTGTAGTATGGTTTTGTTGATCGACCATCTCTTCTTACAAGTACAGTAAATTGCGGACCGTTTTCTGCCAAAGCAGCTCCTGAAACCAGGAGGGCCAGGGCCATAATAAATTTATTTTTCATATGTTTCTTCTCCTCATTAAATAATCACGTTCCAGTTGTCATCAGGGTCAGGTTGGTTGCCAACGTTCATCACTTTTGACTGAGTAAGAACTAGGGCCACTGCACCGATAATGTTCCAAGGAGGTGGAAGATAGAATGTGGCAGTTCCTGCAAGAGAGAAAGCGAAGCTTGCATAGGTCTTCCACTTTGGATTTTGCGGATTCCAGAAGTCTTCAAACTTTAGAACATAATCAAGTTCCTCAGATTTAATGAAACCTGTTTCGTATGCAGCAGCAATGAGGTCATCATATTCAAGACCTGTATTTTTGAAGGCCTCTGATCTCATGACTTCGCCCATTTCTTTACGAAGCATTTTTACTGCCGCACGATATTGTTCCATTGGCGAGAAGATATAGACTTCAGTTTCACCCTGAGGATCTTCTGTATACTGCCAGTTAAGAGAAACTTGCTTGGCATCCATACGCTTGGCCGTTCTCTCAATAATTTGAGCAAGCATCATAATCTGAGTACTGTTGAAGTTCTTGAAGAGACGACCACGTTGAGTTAGGCGTTCTTTACGAGAAACATACTTCTCAGAAAATGTATGTGTCGTGCTGGTTTCTGCAGACTTTGTCAGCTTATCTTTGGCGTTGTTAACAATGTCAACGTAACGCTTGAAAGTAAGGGGCCATTCAAGAACACCTCGGTTTCTTAATGATTCAAGCTTATTGTAGATGGCGAGGTTGATAACACCCTGGCGATAAGCGTGGTAGTTCAGCTTTTGAACTTTGGCATCACGTTCTTTGGCCGTTTTCCAAGTAAGCTTTACCACCATGTTGAAATAGGTATCAAGAGTACAAGTCTTAATATCATCCGGCCAAGTCTGGAATGGCTCATAAAGTTTTTTGATGTCAAGGCCATTCTCCATGCCGGTTCCATTTGGTCTGACAAATGGAAGACGAGCATTCACTCTGTTAATGAGGTCAAGTCGAACGTTGGTTGAGTCTTTGAGGAGCTTCAGAAAAATGTCATCAATCATGTTGTTCTTTCTTAGGAACAACAAGAAAGTATAAAGCTCTTCATCTGGTCCAAGGACATCTTGTGAACGTGCTTTATTGGTCAAGCGAGCAACCAGACCAACCTCACATGTCGTATCGATCTTCTCTTCTTCGTTCATGGTCTCTTCCAGAACTTTAAGCGCGCGAACTTTTAGTTCTGCTTCTTCTAATCTGTGCTGGTGAACCCATTGCTGAATGTTAGAAAGATCATCGGTCGAAAGCAGACGCGAATTAGCTTCTTTGTTATTGGCAAGTAGCCTAACGTCGAAAGCATTTGCGTTGGTAACTAAGAGCAGGACTGAGGCGAGTAACAAGACAATTTTTTTCATATGGAACCCTCCCAAAAAAATTTGACCCTTTATGCCTGAGTGTTTGCATAATAGGAACGAACTTTCTTGTTTTGTGAGGATGACTTTAATGAATTATGATTTGAAATCTGATTCAGCTAACTTCACATGGGAAGTTTAAGGGCAGCTTTTGCGTTAGTTTCAGAGCGAAAAATTTAAATTTAAGAATTACTTTAGTTAGAGGATAAATTTTTTGCGCTCTTCAGCAGTTGGAAGACGACAAGTTTCTTTTTTACCGAACAAACGATAACGATTCTCTGCGACCATGTCGTAGACCTTGTTTGAGAGGACAACGGGAAGGATTTTTCCGAGAGCGGAAATCTTCCAGATGCCACCAAGATCTCCTAGGACTTCAAGAACTGCCTCTGATTTTCGGAATGTTCTACCATTTTTGAGAAGGACCACTGAAGTCAGATCTCTCGTCATTTCAGCTGGAAGTTCTTTCTGAGCGTAATCACTTTGAAGAGGCGAGAAGAGGAAATGATTTTTCTTATCGGCAGAAATAACGAAATCAACGAAGCCATTGCATAGGCCACAAACACCATCGAAGAAAATGACTTGTGAGTTTTTTGAATTCTGTTCCATCTTGCCTCCGGAAACCGTGTTCTTCAGTCAATTATCGCTTTCTTTATGAGAGTTCCAGCTTAATTTATCTTATTTCTCTTGGCTTCACACTCAAGACTGAGCATGCGTTATCCGAAAATAAGCCTATGAAGAATTGCGTTGCTTGCGAACATGAAGGAAAAATGGCAATGGCCGACTATGTTGATGTGGTTTATCAAACCAGTGGTCGACATATTTATCTGCGTCTTTGCTATAACCATTCTGTGGAGTTGTTCAAAAGAGGGCAAACTCCATTTTCTTGTAAATATCGAATCAGTAACGAAGACAAACCCCGAGAGCAACGTAATCCACTTTCAAATTTCATGCTCTTTAATTCATTCAGGTAAAATATGTTAAATGATGACGGCGAAAAAATTGATCCAAATCTCTTGAACAGCTTTATAAGAGAGTCATCTGAAGTCATTGAAAATTTAAAATCTTTTCTTGCCGAGTTTACCGAGCCATCTCAAAACAGCTGCTTTGAAAAATTTGGCCAACAGGTCGATCGAGTGATGGGCGCTGCTTTTACTCTTTCATTAAATGAAATGGGCGAGTTATGTCGCTTAGGCAAGGAACTAGGTTATAAATCCAGTCAGGTCTCAGAAATCAGTAAACTTCTCACTGTGCAAAGTCTACTTTCTCAATTGGTGAAGATTCTCGAAAACATTTTAAAGAGCCTAAAGGCCGGTCAGCGTGAGAAAAGCGAAGACGTAGCACCTTTACTAAAGCGCATGACTGAAGCAAGTGCCATGCTTGGTAATCTTCGAACATCCGTCAAAGTTTGATTATGATAGATCCTGTCTGGGAAGAAAAACTTTCGTTTTTGGTTCAACAGGATCATGCAATGAGAGAGGTTCTTCTTCAGAAGGGCATATTGGGCGACACCTATCATCCTGAGATGGAAAAGATTCATCTCTCTAATGCTAAAAAACTCCAGAGCATGATTGAGAAAATGGGATTTCCTGTTTTGAGCAATGCCGGAGAGAAAGGTGTGAGACTTTCCTGGCTTATTATTCAACATGCGATCTCCTGGCCGGACTTTATGAAAGAGTGCCTGACACAAATGAGATTGGCGGCCGCTCAACATGATTACCTTTTAGAACTTTTGGCCTACACTGATGATCGAATAGCTTTCTTTGAAGACCGTCCTCAACTTTACGGAACAAATTTGGATTGGATTGCAGGTGAACTCAAGCGAACACCAATTGCTGATCCAGCTTTTCTGGATCAGAGGAGAAAGTCTTTGGGGTTGCCACCAATATCTCGAGTCCCGATTCCTGCAGGTGAAGAAAGACCTCCAAAAGATCCGGAGAAAAAGCTCCGCGAATTCAAAGAATGGCAGCGTAGAGTCGGCTGGATTCCTTAAAATCAGCCAGTTAGGCCATCTGTATTTTTTACTCCTCCATACATTCTCTCGCTCATTAATGTTATAAAAACGGCCCATGAAATGCTTAAAATGGCTTACTATCCCATTCTTATGTTCGACATTGGCATCCGCAGAAGTGCCTCAGGACATTGTTATCAAGACTCGTTTTGATTTGGAGTCCTCTGAAGCATTTATCAATCAATTACGAATCTTTCTGGTTAATAATAATTTTGGTGATCCATATTCGCAGGAGCTGGCCAGACCCCTCAAGGTCGATTTAGCGAAGGCCTTGGATGAAATTCCACCTGACACTCAGGCCTGGATTCGCGAACTTCAATCAGTTCTTAGTGTGAATGTATTTGAATCTGATTATCAGATGATCGTTGAAAAACTCAGCTATACGGTGAATGAGTTTAATTCGGAGTTCAAGACTGACACTGCATCGGTCGGTCGGGTCGATTATGTGACCGTAAGTTATGTTAAGGGTCTTTGTCTGCGGGCCGATAAAGTTGTGTTCCAAGTTGAACTAAAAAAGACCCAAACAAAAGAGCCAATTCGTTTTAAAGTGGAACTACTTAGACCTGAATTCATCGTAAATCCTGAATTGACTGCTGAATTATCTCTAGGATGGATGACTTCAATCCTACCAGAAAATTTCCAGTTATCTCTTACAGTTGTTGATATTGAGAAACTGATGGCAAAAATTGTACGGCGACCCGATCTGATTGATTTGAATGTGGCAGATGTAACAATGCCAAATGTTTCGGTTCGGATTGGTAATAAAGAAATTAAATTTGATAAGAATAAGATCAAAAATTTCTTCTCCAAGAATCAGGGCGAGCTTAAAAAAGGGATTCTTGATCTCCTGAACGTTCGCATGAAAGATCGTTTCTCGAACATAATTAAAGATAGCCCACAGCAACTTCTGCTTCCGAAGACATTTGGGATTAAATCAGAGATTAACGGTGTCTTTGATCTGCAAAAAATGAGTGCCAACCAGACCGGTATTATTCAAGTTGAAGTGGATGGACATTTCTGCTCTCGTCAGGTTTCAGGGACAAAAGACATTTGTGCGAATGAAAGAATAGGAACGAAGCTTCGCCGTAAGATCGAACTGGCCGATTATCAGAAATCTATTCGTGAAATCAACCGTAGCCTGATTGAAAAGAAAACCAACATTGCAGTGAGCGTGAGTGAGGATTATCTAAACCAGCTGGTTGCTGCCACAGTGAACAGCGGCCTATGGGAAGAAAAGCTTAAAGGACGCAAGTTCAAACTTGGGCCAGAGCATGCGTTTGTTTTAGCGGAAGAGAAGGGCGAGACTTTCTCTTTATACCTCGATATTATTTATCAACTTTCTGGTGCTCAAAGAATTTTAGTAGGGCGATCAGAACTTCGGTTCCCTGTTAGATTCAAAATTGCTCTAAGTTTTGAAGAGATTCAGGGTGTTCCTCACTTTTTAATCCAAGTGAAGGAAGTGGCCACTGATGATAAGCTCCTCATAAATGGAGCTCCAGAATTTGGTCTTCCGACTACTGTAAATTCAGTTCGTTTCCAGAACAAAGTTCTGGCGGCGATTCATGAGGAAGTAGATGATTTCGCGGGCGAGATCCTAGTGGATCTGGAAATGAAAGAATTAGAAGGGACTACTTTCACAAATTTAGAGTTCTTTTCTGATGGATTGGGCAGAGGAACAGCGACCTTAGGTTTTGGAGATAAGAATGAAGCTTTTTAGTCTATTCGTATTATTCACATCTTTTTCTACCTTTGCCGGTTCTAGGGTAGAGTGTGTTGCCGGTGCCCATAAGGTAATTGTTGAAAACGTTTCTCAGCGGGAATTAAAAGTGACCTTTAGAGGTGAAACTGTTCTCGCCGATGGTATCCTGGATAATGAGCAGGTGGATTTAGTGGCCCGGTTTTCTTCAATCGGTGAGATGACCCTCTTTGCCAAAATCTCAAAAACAGCTCCTGAGAACTATATGTTCATTCAGGGACAAAGAATTCCGGCCGTCTGTCGTTAAAATAATTCACTAATTTCCCTCACAAGGTTAAAATGGACGGGTTAAAGGAGACCCCATGGCCCGTATTACCGTTCTACCAGAAGAGCAACTAGCTGAACTTAAGCGTGGAGCATTTGAAATCCTTCCTGAGGAAGAAATGCTTAAAAAGCTTAAGAAGTCATATGAGACTCAGAAGCCGCTTAAAATTAAACTAGGCGCTGACCCTTCTCGCCCTGACATTCACTTAGGACATACTGTTGTTTTACAAAAGCTGCGTTTGTTCCAGGAATTTGGCCACGAAATCTACTTCCTAATTGGTGACTATACGGCACAAATTGGCGATCCGACTGGTAAAAATAAAACTCGTCCGATTCTTTCTGACGAAGAAGTTAAAGAAAACGCTAAAACGTATTCTGAACAAATCGGAAAGATTCTTGATCTAAGCAAAACACATATTGTTTTCAACAAAGACTGGCTGGGTAAATTCTCTGGTCTTGAGCTTATTCAGCTTATGGGGAAAGCAACTGTTGGTGCTCTTCTTCAGCGTGATGATTTCAATAAACGTTATACAACTGGTGAGGCCATTTATCTTCACGAGTTCGTTTATCCAGTTCTTCAAGGTTACGATTCAGTTCACTTAAAAGCGGACGTTGAACTTGGTGGGACAGATCAGACGTTCAACCTTATGATGGGTCGCCAGCTTCAGTATGCTTACGGTCAAGAAGCTCAGTGTATTCTTACTATGCCGCTTCTCGAGGGAACTGATGGCGTAAACAAGATGTCTAAGTCCCTTGATAACTATATCGGGCTTACAGATACTCCAACAAACATGTTCGGTAAGCTTATGTCGATTTCCGATGAGCTTATGAAGAAGTACTATCTTCTTCTTTGTCGCCGTCCGGCGGTTGAAGTTGAGGCGATGATTAATGGCCTTAATAATGGCTCAATTCATCCGATGGAAGCAAAGAAGGCCCTGGCATCAGAAATCACTGGCTATTATCACGGTGAAGCTGCTGGAAAAGAGGAAAGAGAAAAATTCGAAGCTCGTTTCTCTAAGAAGCAGATTCCAGATGATATCCAAACGATTACTCGTCCAGCTGGCAAGGTCGCTCTTTTAGATTTCTTTCTAGAACTTGGACTTATCAAATCGAAGTCAGATGGTCGTCGTTTGATTCAGCAGAACGCAGTTAAAGTCAATTTTGAGAACCACACTACCGATACTCTTAACCTCGAAAAAGGGCAGGAGCTAATTCTTAAAATCGGTAAACTCAGAATGGTTAAACTAATCGGCGAATAAAAAAGGCGAGCTTAGTAGCTCGCCGTCGATGTTAGACCTTTTACAATTTCCACACTAGCACTAGTTCCGAGGCGGGTAGCACCTGCCTCGATCATTTTACGGGCCGTTTCAGCATCTCGAATTCCACCACTGGCCTTGACCCCCATTGAACCTACAATTGAGCGCATAAGTTTTACGTCTTCAACCGTTGCACCACCAGTCGAGAAACCGGTAGAGGTCTTAACGAAATCAACTTTCGCTTTTACGGCCAGCTCGCAGGCCTTAATTTTCTCTTCTTGAGTAAGAAGACAAGTTTCAAGAATGACTTTCAAAAGACTTCCTTGTTGGTGACAGACTTGAGCAAGTGAAGACATATCATCAAGAACGTATTGCCATTCACCTGATTTGATGGCTGATAAATTGATGACCATGTCAATTTCACGAGCACCTTCTGCGACCGCCTTCATGGCCTCGAAACGTTTTGTTTCCATAGTCGAGGCACCAAGGGGAAATCCGACAACGGTACAGACTTTCACATTAGTTCCAGAAAGAAGGGCGAGGGCCTTTTTTACGTAATATGAGTTCACACAAACTGAAAAGAACTCATATTCTTTGGCCTCAGCACACAATTTTTCAATCTGAGAAATACTGGCATCGGCCTTTAGTAAAGTGTGATCAATGTATTGGTTGAATTTCATTTTATACCTTTGGAATAGATGTTTGCTTTACGATCTCACGATTCGCATGTTGGGCCATGAACTGTTGATACACGGGGCGCTTATCGAGATTAAGAATACCTCTAAATTGTCCCCAATCAAGGAAAGCATAAAGAGTCATGCTTTGGAAGTTCCAGTTTTTCATTCCTTCTGTTTGAGTGAAAGGGGTTAGATAATCGAGAACTGAATCTATGCGGTCCTTATGACGATTCACAATCATATAAGGTTCGTCGATGCTTATGCCTGAACGCTTAAACTGGAACAAAGAGATGCCTGCATTTAAGGCCCCCTCAATCGCTGTAAGAGTATTTTCATCTTCAAGACTCATGGTTTGAAACTTGTACTTATTATTTAAGTAATAAAAGATCTGACGTGAGTCCCAAATCTTTTCTTCACCCATCACCAGAACAGGGATCTGATTAATAGGATTAACTTTGTTCAATTTGATGCCGTCATCAGTTTCATAAATATTTAATTCTGCAAGTTCGTACGGAATCGTTTCCATTAACATGCGGATACGACGAACAAAAGGCGAAGTGAGGGATCCAATCAGCGTGTATTTCATATGAGTCTCCAATGTCTCGATTTTAATTTTTCTCCAGGTCTGTTGGCAAAAAGAATGATAGTCATTCTTTCATCAGTGTCTAAAATTTAGACACTTTTTCCCTCCTAACTAACCAAAAATACTCTATGAGGCTTGGCACGATTCTTGGATGTATAGAGTCAAAATTTATACATTTCTCTGAGGGGGGAATTTTTATGAAACACACACTACTTAAGAATCTGTTTTTCACGACATTACTATTAGCTTTCGTTGTTGGTTGCGGTAAAGATGGTGGCGGCGGTAGCGGTGGTGGTAATAATAACTATACAACAAACCCAATTAATTCTGGCCAAGGGAATGAGAATATTTCTTCATCGGCCATCCAGGGCTATAACGTTCTTGTGAATTGGAAAAATAATTTGCAATCCAATCCTGGACAAGAGAGACCTTTAATGGGCTACGGTCGCGGTTATGCAAAAGGTGTGATTGCAATTAATAATTCGAGTACTCCATCTATTCCGGCAGGATGTGAAAATATCGGCTGGGATTCGTTCCCGATTTATTGGTGTAAGAACACTGGCCAACAAACTCAGCCTGTCGTAACACCAATTAGTGTTCTAGAAAAAAGATGTACGGCCCAGTCATATGTAAATAATGTTCTGCAGGTTTCATATATGACAGCTACTAGTTTATCTAGTTCAGGATGTACTCCAACTGGCAGTTCAACTGTATACAATATTGCTAATAACACTGAGTTGAATCAGCTTTTATCTTTCCAGAAGGGGAAAATCTTAAGAATTTACAGTCAATACAATGGAGTTTATGTAATTGAACTAGGTGCTAAAGTTCCTGAAGGCTATTCGACACCAACAACTGCGATTTACACGATTGATGTGAATAAGCATTCGATTTACAATCCAATTGCGATTCAAACTTCGAATGACCAAATCACAAAGGTATATGAAGCATATTAAAAATCTAATCATTGATTAAATTCCAGGGCGGCTTCGGCCGCCCTTTTTCGTTTTAAGCAGAATTGTCGGATTTTATTTCTTCACTTTTTCTTAATCTATCCTCACTAAAAATCCAGTTTCACGTTATCCTATTAGTACTAATTTTCTATTGCCAAGGACGAGGTAATTTATGGGCTATTACAAAGCTGATATTCGCGACATCGAATTTAACCTTACAGAGCTATTAAAAGTACAAGATTGGAAAGACTTCGGTCTTGAAGAGAATGACGTAAAAGGCATTCTTGCTGAATATAACAAGTACGTTGAAAACGAAGTTTTCCCAACTCGTGAACCATCAGATCACGTTGGGGTAAAACATGTTAATGGAAAGGTGATTGTTCCTGAATCACTTCACGGAGTACAAAAATCATTCTACGCCAATGGTTGGTTTGCTCTTGGTATGCCGGCCGAAGTAGGTGGTACACCAGTACCTGAATCTCTTTACGTCGCTTGTATGTCTTTAGCGACAGGTGCAAACTGTGCTTGGACCATGTATCCAGGTCTTTCTCGTGCTGCTCTTAACGTTCTTAACCTTAAAGGTAATGACTTTATGAAGACCAACATCATTCCAAAAATGATGGAAGGTACATGGGGCGGAACAATGTGCTTAACTGAGCCAGGTGCCGGTTCAGACGTTGGTGCTCTTCGCTCAACTGCCAAGCCCCTTGGTAATGGCAAATATTCAATCAAAGGAACAAAGATCTTCATCTCTTCTGGTGAGTCTGATCTTTATGAAAACAATATCCACCTGGTTCTTGCTCGTACCCCAAATGGTGGAGAAGGTTCGAAAGGGATTTCTCTTTTCGTCGTACCTCGTTTCAAGATCAATGACGACGGATCAATGGGTGGAACAAACCACGTGATCTGCTCTAAGATTGAGCACAAAATGGGTATTCACGCTTCTGCAACTTGCGAGATGCAGTTTGGTACAGATGGTGAAACTGAAGGCTGGCTAATTGGTGACGAGTTTGATGGTATGGCGACTATGTTCATCATGATGAACGAGGCACGTCTTTACTGTGGTATCCAAGGTGAATCACAAGCAAACGCGGCCTACATGATGGCAGAGAAATATACAAAAGAACGCGTTCAGTTTGGTAAAGAAATCGTTCATCATCCAGATGTTCGTCGTAATCTTCTTACGATGAGAGCTCAGGCCCGTGGTATGCGTGCTCTATGTCTTTATACTGCAAACCTTTTCAATAAAGCTCACAAGGATCCTAAAGCTGAGGCCATCATTGGCCTTCTTACTCCGATCTGTAAGGCGTATTGTTCAGAGACTGGTTTCCAAGTTTCTTCAAATGCTCTTCAGGCGCACGGTGGTTACGGCTACTGTACTGAATACGGAGTAGAGCAATATGTTCGTGATACTCAAATCGCGATGATTTACGAAGGAACGAATGGTATTCAGGCCATCGACTTCGTGATGAGAAAAATCCTAAAAGATGGTGGTAAAACTCTTACTGCTTTGACTTCTGAAATCGTAGCTGCTGTTCAAGGACTGGATGATGCGAAATTCAAGAAAGAGAAGGACATCTTCAACAAAGTTCTTCTAAGTGCTCAGGGTGTAATGCAGCACATTTCTGGTTACGCGAAGAATAATCAGTTCAATATGATCCTTCAGAACTGTACCGATTTCCTCAACTTTGCTTCTCAGATGGTTATTGCATGGCAACTTCTTGAGTCAGCGGTTCTAGCTGATAAGAAACTGGCCACGGCATCTGGCGATGATAAGAAATATTATGAGTCGAAAGTGACTGATTTCAGAGTATATTGCGCTCATTATTTGATTTACAATCTTTCAACTGCCAAAACAATCACTGAGTTCACTGAAGATATGACGACGCTGGAGATTTGATCCAGTTCGTGATAGAATACGTGTAATTTAAGTTTAAAAGGTTACACCGTGTTAAAAGATAAAGTCTTTGAGTTGTCTCAGAAGTTTTCTGGGACAACTCATGGCAGTTCCGATTACGACAAAGATCATATCTTTGTTAGAGGGAGCAGTGATCGGGAGTATGTCCCTTTCAGCTACCTTCAAAAAGAAGTGCCTGAAATTGATTCCATCAATAAGCTCAAGTCAGAAGGTTTCGTTTTTAGTTCTTATGATTTCCTGGAAATCAATGAGTTCGATCAATGGTATCTGAGCCAATTTAATAAGCGCCTTCCTAGTAAGGCGATGAAGAGCATTGGCATTCTGCACCTCCCTGACCAAAAGGCCATCTTCGATACCGTAGAAGTTGTTCACCAGACCTTTCAGATCCTGAAGGATCACAAGGTTTTGATGAATGGCAAAAACTTACCGATTCAGTTAGGTGAGTGGTACGCGAAGATTATTTTTGGCCTTCACCAAATTAAAAGTTCCTCTCAGCGTGGCTTCGATTTTAAGACTGAAAATGGCAGCACCGTTGAAGTAAAAGTTCATTGGCATGATTCGACCTCACCGAAAGGGGTTAAAATCAAAAAATCTTTAGCTGAACTATCTGATTTTTGCATTATTATGTATGTAGCCAAGAACTTTACAATTAGAGACATTCTCTTTTTGGATTCTGAGTTCATTCTGCGCAAGTTCGATACGAAAGGTCACACGATCTTTCTAAAGGATCAGGACGTCGCAGGATATTTCTTCAGTAAATCCGACAAGCATTTTGACAAAGTTGTAAACAAAACGGCGTTGTTGAAATTTGCTAGCCCAACTTTGGCGATGAAACTAGAAGATCGTTTAAAGTAAGCTAAGCTCATAACTTGTTGGAGATCGTTTGAAAGCTGGAATCGCGTACATTGACGATAATAAACTTAATCTTGAATGCGTTAAAACTATTCTAGATCAAGACTTTGAAGTTGAGACCTTTCAGAAGCCTGAGGCTTTTTTAACTAAATTTGAATCAACATCGTATACATCAATTCTTGTCGACATTCATATGCCGACACTAAATGGTTTCTCATTATATGAAAAGATCATTGAGCATCCGCACTACAATGGCTGTCCAATTCTTTTTATTTCATCTGATGATTCTGACAGTGCTCGTATTAAATCTTTCGTTATGGGTGCGGTTGATTTCTTAAATCGTGCTATTAACCCAGATGAGATGATTGCGAGAATCAAGTCGAAGATTGCGTTCTTTCAAAAGCACCGTAGCATTATCGAATTTACAAACTTGAAAGTGAACCTCACTTTACTCAAAGCATATCTGGATTCAAAAGAGCTTCCTCTGACGTTCATTGAATTTAAGATTCTTTGTCTTGTGCTTAGAAACTATCCTGATGTAGTCCCTAAGGCTCAACTCATTCAACAAGTTTGGAGAACAGACCACGTCCTTGATGCCACAATTTATACTCACGTTTCTAACTTAAACAGTAAGCTAGGGGCCTGGGACTATGAAATTAACGGCTTAAAGACCAAGGGCGTTCAATTAATGAAAAAAGCATAAGTTTATGAAGTGGACCCTTATTTATTTTGATGATCAAATTCAGAATATCGAAGCTTATAAGGAGTTTCTCTCAGACAAATTTAATGTGATTGGAAGTAATGATCCACGAACATTAAATACGCTTCTCCAGGAGAACAATCCTCACGTCATTCTTCTTGATGTTCACATGCCTCTTATTGATGGACATGCGCTTTATAAAAACATCGTTGATCATCCACTTTATAACGGTTGCCCAATTATTTTTATCTCGGGTGATCAGTCAGATGAAAACAAGCTTCGCTCTTATGAAAAAGGCGGAATTGATTTTCTTCCTCGTGATCTGACCCCTGATGAAATTGCCATTCGTCTGGTGAACAAAGTTAAGTTCTATCTTCAAATGTCGACGAAGCTTGAGCTTGGGAATTTGATGATGGACGTGAGAACAATGAAGGCATCAGTAGGTGGTCAAAATGCTGATCTTACTCTGCTTGAGCTTCGTCTGCTAAGCAATATTCTTCGCTCTTATCCAGAGCCCCTCACTCGTAGTGATTTGATCCTAAAAGTGTGGGGGAACGATACGGTTAAACCAGGTACGATCAATACGCACTTAACGAATCTCAAACCCAAAATTGAGGCCTGGGACCATCAGATCAAAGTTCGTGAAGAGAACATCCTTGTTCAAAAGGGCCAGAAGAAAGTTTAGTAAAGCGAGTACTCGGCCAATCTACACTCAATATCACCGTTAAAGAGAATGTGACGTTTAGAGGTCTTTAGACCCACGACTTTTAACATCTCTAGATTACCTGTGAATAAAGCAGCTCTATGTCCCTTAAAGGCATGTTTCCAATGGTCACCCAGGCCTTTATAGAGGGCCTTAAGTTTTTCTTCTTCTCCATGCTCTAAACGCTCACCGTATGGTGGGTTACAAAGGAACACAGATTTCGAAGTCGGAGGATATAATTCAAGTGCATCTCTCTTTGTGAGTTCAATAATGCCCTCAAGCTTGGCCTTCTTAACGTTCTCACGAGCAGAAATCAGGGCCATCTCAGAAATATCATTCCCAACAATAAAGCCTTTTTTAGTGCGAAGAAACTCAAGGCCTTTTTCTGTTGCTTCGGTGACTTCTGCTAGAAGCTTATTGAAGTTGTCCCAGAGAAACTTATCTTGCGTGAACCATGGATAGTTTAGGAAAGTCCACATTTTGAATTGTGAATTTTTCAAATAACGTTCAACTTTTAAGTAGCTTGGTGGAATGTTCGCCGCCATAAGTGCGGCCTCAATAGTGAAGGTTCCAGAGCCACACATGGCATCGGTCAGGCCTTCTTCTGCTGGATTCCAATTAATCATTTTTAAAATACCGGCCGCAACGTTTTCTTTAACAGGAGCTTCGGTTTTGGCCAAACGGTAACCACGTTGGTTAAGTGGATCACCACAAAGATCATACATGAGAGTGACTTGATAAGGTTTCTCATCACCGCGATCAATACGAGCAAGGAAAGCAATGTCAGGAAATTCACGTCCTACACTTGGGCGATTGCCTTCATGATGTCTGAACCAATCAACGATAGCATCTTTAAGTTTTAGGTTTGCGAATTGTGAGTTTCTGAAATCTTCACGCTCACCCGGAAGATCACCAAAGATCGTTGTCAGACGGAAGGTCTGATTTACATCCATTAAGCTCTTCCACTTAATGTTTGTCGCCTCAAGATAGTAATCTTTCTCGTTAATAACTTCGAAAGTGAAGAGATATTTAAACACACGACTTGCCAGGCGCGAGTAAAGGATGACCTTTAAAGCAACTTCGTGAAAGGCCTCAAACTGAACTCCACCCCTTACTGTTTTGGTTGTTTTGGCACCTAACGCCAAAATTTCCTGTGAGAGAAGTTCTTCTAACCCCATTGAACAAGAGGCAAAGTATTCGAAGCGATATTTTTTCATATAAAGACCTTAGATAAACCCTTGATTCGCCTATGTTACACTTGAGTCCCTAGGGAAAGAGTGTTAGTTTTGAGGGCAAATTTATTGTTAATTTGGGCTTATTTACCAGACCGCAATGGTTTAGGAAAAGGAATTGTCGATGAAAGCAACTTTTTCAGAGGGTACCTACGGTAACTCAACTCGTTTAAAGTACAAGGTTAAAGATATATCTCTGGCCGATTGGGGCCGTAAAGAGATCAAACTTGCCGAAGCAGAAATGCCAGGTCTTATGTCTCTTCGTGAAGAATTCGGTAAATCGAAGCCACTAAAAGGTGCTCGTATTGCTGGTTGTTTACATATGACAATCCAAACAGCTGTTCTTATTGAGACTCTAGTGGAGCTTGGTGCAGAGGTTACTTGGTCTTCTTGTAACATCTTCTCAACTCAGGACCACGCTGCTGCCGCTATCGCTGCTGCTGGTATTCCAGTTTATGCTTGGAAAGGCATGACTGAAGAAGAGTTCAACTGGTGTATCCATGAGACTATTTTCTTCGGCGAGAAGAAAGAGCCTCTAAATATGATCCTAGATGATGGCGGTGACTTAACTGAGATGGTTCTTTCTAAATACCCTGAGCTTTACAAAGGCATCAAAGGTATCTCTGAAGAAACTACTACGGGTGTTCACCGTCTTTACGAACTTGAGAAAGCTGGAAAACTTCCAGTTCCATGTATCAACGTAAATGATTCTGTAACAAAATCTAAATTCGATAACAAATACGGCTGTCGTGAGTCTTGCGTAGATGCTATCCGTCGCGCCACTGACGTTATGATCGCTGGTAAAGTTGCTGTTGTTGCTGGTTTCGGTGATGTAGGTAAAGGATCTGCAGATTCTCTACGTGGTGCTGGTGCTCGCGTAATCGTAACAGAAATTGATCCTATCTGTGCTCTTCAAGCTGCAATGGAAGGTTTCGAAGTTAAGAAGATGGCCGATGCAGTTAAAGAAGCTGATATCGTTGTTACGACAACTGGCTGTCGTGACATCGTAACTGGTGAGCACTTCAAAGCAATGAAAGATAAGACCATCGTTTGTAACATCGGTCACTTCGATATCGAAATTGATATGGCATGGTTGAACAAAAACTACGGTCATACAAAAGACACAATTAAGCCTCAAGTAGATCTTTATACTCTTGAAAATAACAAGCAAGTTATCGTTCTAGCTGAAGGCCGTCTTGTGAACCTTGGATGTGCTACTGGTCACCCAAGCTTTGTAATGTCGAACTCATTCACAAACCAAACTCTTGCGCAGATTGAATTGTGGGCCAATTCAAACAAGTATGAGAAGAAAGTGTATATGCTACCGAAGCACTTAGATGAGAAAGTAGCGCGTCTACACTTGAAGAAGATCGGCGTTGAGCTTGATACTTTAACTCCGAACCAAGCTGAATATCTTGGAATCTCTGCTTCTGGCCCATTCAAGCCAGAGTATTATCGCTACTAATCAATACTGGGCCCGTCTAATAGACGGGCCTTTTTCTTTAAGCTATCTCAAGTTCACATTCATTTCATCAGTTGCGACCATAAAAACCAAATGCGGGAGGTTTTTATGAAAAAACTTTTGATTGTGCCTTTCCTCCTTCTAGGATCGTATGCTTTTGCTGAAGACAACATTCATCTAGGTAAGAGGTTCGGTCTTGGAGCTGGTGCCGGGCTTAGTGCTCCTATCTGGAACAACCGTTTTGACGATAATGCTGATTCTGGATTTATGTATAACATCCATGCTCGGTATCAATTCACAGATGCTCACGGGGTGATGTTCAACTGGGCAAGACACGGTTGGGAAGAAACGGATGTGGACGCACAAGTTTATGACCTTATGTACCTGTATCGCTCTAATCCGACTGGGATGTTTAGTGGTATTTGGGGTCTAGGTGCTGGTGTGGCCAATCTTTCAGAAGTTGATCCGGAAGATAATTTAAAATTTGCGGCCCGCGCACGTGCCGGGATTGAGATGGCCTTGAATGATGACCTCTTGTTATCTGCGGCCATTGATTATCAATACATCACCAAGATGATTGGAGCGGGCAGTGGTGAAATGCCAACAGGTGAAATTCATGCACTCGTTCCTCAATTAAACCTCACTTACTTTTTTGGAAGTAGTGCTCAGTCGAGTACGGCGGCAGTTGGTGCAGGTGCTGGTGCTGCAGCAGTGGCCTCGTCCGTTGATGATGATAAGGACGGTATCTCAAATACTGACGATAAATGTCCTAACACGCGCCCAGGTTTAGAAGTAAATGCCTATGGATGTACTCCAGATGAATTTGCGAGCACTGAGATTGAGGTATTATTTGATACTGATAGCGCACAACTGGCCACGGGCCCAAAGCCAGCATTAGATGAACTTGCCCAGTTCATGGAAGAGCATCCTGATACTAAAGTTGAGATTCAGGGCCATACGGATAACACTGGTCCAGCATCACTTAATCAGGAACTTTCTCAACAGCGTGCAGAGGAAGTTGCAGATTACTTAAAAAATAACGGCGTCGACGAGTCACGGCTTAATCCTCAGGGATTTGGTGAGAAACAACCAGTTGCTGATAACTCTACGGCCGCAGGGCGCGCAGAGAACAGACGCGTAATGACCATTATTTCTCAATAAAACTCAGCAGGGGACCCTTCCTATAGGGTCCTCTTTTTTGCTATCATATGAGCATGAAAATCTTCATCGCTTCAGATCATGCCGCTTACAATGAAAAAACACTCCTGGTTGAATACCTTAAAAAGACCCACGAGGTTGTGGATCTTGGAACGCATTCAACGGAGTCCACCAATTACTCGGAATGGGCCAAAAAATTGGTTCAGAAAGTGGTGGAAGAGGAGACCCTTGGGATTCTTCTTTGTGGATCTGGTCAGGGTGTCTGCATGACCGCAAACCGGTTTAAAGGCATTCGTGCGGCCCTTTGCCGTGATGAAGACGATGCTCGTATGACTCGTCAGCATAACGATGCAAACGTGCTTTGCCTCGCTGGAAGAAAGACCCATCCAGAATTTATGAAGAAGATCGCTGACGTGTTTCTTACCACTTCTTTTGAAGGTGGAAGACATCAGACACGAGTTGATCAGTTCAACAATCTTGGAGAGTAGTTACTTCTCAAGTGTTTGGAGTTTGTCCCAACCCGAACGACGGTAGCGATTCGAAATAATATCAAAAATCGGAGTATCAGGAGCATTTGAGACATCGGCCTTGCTGATGGCCTGTTCCGCGAAACTAATCACTTCAGTTCCATTGGAAGTGGCAGCTGCTTGTCCTGGTAATCCAGCAAAGGTGAATGATGGTTCATCATCTGCCTGACTAAAGCCCGACCCACCGACCTTGTAATCCACATCAATGGCGTCCGCTAACTTTTCTTTGAGTTCTGGTGAAAGCTTACTGATGGCCGATGTTTTTCCCGCTCCATCTTGAATCCCACTTGGATTAGCAGAACGACCACTGGCCGCTGCAAGGGCCGCGATATTGGCCGGCATATGCTGGGCCATGGAGTCCGCGATTTTCTTTTGTTCATCATTGAGACTCACACTTGGAATAGATCCTTTTTTAGGCTGGATTTTTCCGGCAAGTGCTGCAGAGCTGGTTGAATAAGAATCAAGTTTTGCTTGATCGAATTCACCTGATCCTAAAAGGTCAAAACCGGCATTCGCTGTATTCATGAAGTTTTTGCTGAGATCAAACTGAGGATTATAGGCCTTCAGTGTAGACTTCATACAAGAATTGGTTTGTTTACATTTACATTCTTTATCGTAAGTCACTTTTCCTTCAACCACTGTTCCGCAACCAAGAGCGACTTTTGGTGTTTCGATATTACCGTTGTTGAGCACGCACACTTCCTGATACTCAGCAGGGAAGTAGTCTTTTGAAGTAAGCTCCTTACAGAAACACGAAGTATTGGTCCACGGATTACACTCACCAGTTTTAGGAAGTGAGTCGATCACTTCTTGAACTTTCTTTGAGGCCTTGGCGTGTTTGGCGGCCTTCTTTGCATACAAACCAGTCAGGGCGACAGCGCCACCAAGTTTGGCAAAATATTTCCAGTCAGTCTGAACTCCAGTAAAGGCCATTGCCCCATAACAAGCAGAGACAGCTCCATAAATACCGGCCTGCCAACTTGCTGTGGTTTTTCTCGCTTTATGAGTTTCTTTTAAACTAATGAGAGATTGAAGTTGAACATCGCCAACACCAGCGGCCTTACCTTCGGCCTTTTTTTGTAAATCACTTTGAATGAATCCACCCAAAGTTTCCCAGGCCATGGCCGCATACATACAGTAGTCAGGGCGAGATTCTTTATCGGCGCCCTTGGCAGCATCAGCACCCTTTGTAGCGCCATCAGCTCCTTGTGCGGCAGCTTGGCCACCTTCTGCGGCTTTAGTGGCGTTGGCCCCAGCGGCGGCATTTTCGGTTCCTGTTTTAGCAGCTTCTGCGCCCTTAGATTTCATGGCCAGAGTAGGTCCGCCCATTCCACCCAGCAGCCCACCGAAAATAAGAGCATAGGCTTTACCAATAATTGTTTCGAGTGGAAGTCCATCCTCATCGGCTTTACAGTCATTGAGTTTGGCACAGCCCTCTTTGTAGGCACGGTCTTTAATACCAGTGTGATTAAAGTTCTTCGCATCTTCCATTTGCTTATCTGTCATGTTCGTCGGGTTGGAAAAAGATGAATCAATCGATTCTGTTTCCTGCGCGAAAACAGTCGTTGTGAACATCAATAAGGCCATAAGAAGGCAGATAAGTCGTTTCATAGATAAACCCTTGGTATAGTTGAATTTTATCATGGAGCTTTCTCTCTCCAAGGGAGTGAATTTCTTGCCAGTCTAAGGATGAAGCAATTTCAATAGGTTAGGGATCTGGTACCAAGTTCACCTGAGTGAGGTAGTTGCAACAAATATTTATCGTTTGACGGCTATCTAGGGGATAAGTAAGTTATAGGCATGTCAGACAAAAAACCTACTATTCAGCATACGCATGATAACGACCTTACCCATTCTATGGTTCACTACCTATTGGCGATCCATAAATTGAAAGAGGCGAAAGGCTATGCTCGTGTAACAGATATTGCTCACGAAATGGGACTTACAAAGGGTTCAGTTTCAACCGCTTTAACTAACTTGAAAAAGCGCGAGCTAGTTCTGGAAGATGAAAGCAAGTTTCTTTCTCTTTCTCCGTCTGGTCACGAAGCGGTTCACGGAATTTTGTCTTCAAGAACTCTACTATACTACTTCTTAAAAGATATTATCGGTGTTGATGAAGAAGTCGCCCATAAAGATTCGTGTCTTATGGAACACCTAATGAGTTCTGAAACTCGTGAGAAGTTTTTCAATTTCATGAAAAACCTTACGACTGAAGATTTTAAGAAAACACCTTATTCAACTTCTTTTGATTTTTCACAGTTTGAGCATCAGCACGATTTTGAAGAAATCCAGAAGGGCGATACTTACTTAAAGACTGAATGAACATTCTCCAGATTCTGAAAAGTGATGATCCTCGTTTTAAGGGTCATCTGTGGTTCTTCCTGGGTGCTTATTTCCTTGTTCTATTCAATTATCCATTAGTCCGTGCAGCTTCTACCACCATGTTCTTCGAGGACTTTGGTGCTAAATCTACGCCCTTAGCGTGGCTTTGGTCGGTGGCCTTCCTCATTGTTTCAGTTTTTCTTTGTAATCATCTTCAGGCCAGGCACAGTGTACATAAGGTCTTCTTCTGGGCCTCATCATTCACGACTGCTTTATTTGGACTGAGTGTTCTGGGTTTTGTTTCTGGCATTAAGCAACTCACGTTTCTTTCTTTCATCTGGAAAGAAGTTTATATCGTCATTCAAATCCATCTCCTCCTGGCCTACGCCAATACTTATTTCCGCAAAGATGAGTTCAAGATGATCGTCGGAGTAGTAGGTGCCGCTGGAAGTTTAGGTGGGGTTCTAGGTGGTCTCCTCACTTCTTATCTAAGCCACAAGTGGGGAACTGTTTTTGTTGCGTGGTTTTCTCTCATTTTTATTTTTTCGCCTGCGGTACTTTTCTTTTACACGCCTGATCTCGCGGCAAAAAACAATGAGAAGCCCGTTTCTCCCATGAAGAGCCTGAAGGGCAAGGACATCAAAGAATACGTTTTTATCATCGCTGTGGTCGTGATGCTTTCTCAGTTCATCATCAACATTGCTGACTTTAAATTCAATCTGGCCTTTGAGGCCGCGATTCCTGATTCGGCCAGCCGCACAGGATATTTGGGTTGGATTTATACCTGGACCAACTTACTAACTTTCATTCTGCAGTTTTTGTGCATGCCTTTGCTTTTGCCAAGAATCTCAGAGAAAACGCTCCATCTGTTTATCCCGGTTTCTTACTTGATTTTGACCATGGGCCTTATTCTGTCAGGTGGAACTATGCTTCTGCCTCTTGCCGGTTTTTATATTTATTTAAAGGCCTCTGATTATTCATTGTTTAGTGGTGGAAAGGAGCTTTTATATCAACCGCTTACTCCTGAACAAAAATATGGGGCCAAATATCTCACTGATATGCTCGTGTATAGGGCATCAAAAGCCTTGATTGCCGCAGTCTTGATTTATCTCCAATCCTCTTTCATCCTTAATATGATGATGATTTCATTCCTATTGGTATGGTTAATCCTCGTCATCAAGTTATTCGGAATTCACCGTAAACTATTCAGTTGAGGAAATTATGCAGAATCCACTTTTAGAAACACCCAAGGCACGCCATGGGGCCTATCCATTTGATAAAATTCTTCCTGAGCATTTTCTCCCGGCCTTGAATGCCGCCATTGAAACAGCGAAGGGCAAACTCGAAACTTTTAAAAACGATAAGCGTACTGATTTTCAGCACGTGGTTGTTGAGAAAAGTGACATCACAGAACAAGTGGACTACATCGCTGGCATTTTCTTCAACCTTCATTCTGCAGAATGTTCAGATGAGTTAGAAAAAATTTCTCCAGAAGTTTCAGAAATCCTGACTCGCTTTGGAAATGATATCTCACTGGACCCTAAGATCTTTATGAAGGTCAAGGCCTGTTACGATACTCGTATGAATCAGGGACTGACTCCTGAAGAGATGACGATCATTGAAAAGACCTACAAGTCTTTCGTACGAAATGGTGCTCTTCTTGCTGAAAGCGAGAAGGACCAAATGCGAGTGATGGATGAGAAGCTTGCGAAGCTGACCCTGACGTTTTCTCAGAACGTTCTTAAGGCGACGAATGATTACTTAATGGAGATCACTGATAAGGCAGATCTTGAGGGACTTCCGGAAGGTGTGATTGAGGCCGCCGCTGAACTTGCAGAGAAAAAAGGCAAAGCGGGAAGTTGGTGCTTTGATCTGAACGTTCCAAGCATGCTTCCGTTTATGACTTACTCCAAGAAACGTGATTTAAGAAAGAAACTTCTTATTGCGAGTTCTTCAAAAACGTTCAATACAAAATATGACAATCAGGAAACTTTAAAAGAGATCCTGAAGCTTCGTACAGAGCGTGCTCAGCTTTTAGGTTTTAAAACTCACGCTGACTACGTTCTAGAAGAGAGAATGGCCATGTCACCTAAGAAGGTGATGGATTTTCTGGAAGAGCTTTTAAGCAAAGCAAAACCCCATGCAGAGAAGGACGTTGCTCGCTTGAAGAAGCTTGCGGCCGAAGATGGAATTAATGATCTTCAGTCTTATGATACTGCCTATTATTCTGAAATTTTAAAGAAGCGTGAGCTTGATATGGACGATGAAATGCTTCGCCCATACTTTAAATTGGAAAATGTTGTTGATGGAATTTTTGAGGTGGCAAAACGCCTTTATGGACTTTCTTTCAAGGAAGTTTTTGATGTTCCTAAGTATCACGCTGATGTGAGAACGTTCGAAGTCTTCGACGAGCAAACGAATGCATTCGTGGGTCTTTTCTACACTGACTTCTTCCCTCGTCCAACGAAGCGTGGGGGTGCCTGGATGTCTGGCATCAAAGAGCAGGGAATGTATCAAGGGAAAGTGGAAAGACCGCACATCATGATCGTGTGTAACTTCACGAAGCCCACTAAAACAAAGCCATCGCTTTTGACTCTTGATGAAGTGCTGACTCTTTATCATGAGTTTGGTCACGCTCTTCATGGTCTCCTTTCAAAAGTTAAGTATCGTGAGTTATCAGGGACAAATGTGTACTGGGACTTCGTGGAACTACCGTCGCAAATTATGGAGAACTGGGTACTTGAAAAAGAGTGTCTCGATATCTTCGCTGTTCACTATGAAACTGGCGAAAAAATTCCGGCCGATCTAGTTCAGAAAATTAAAGCGAGCGGAAAATTCCTGGAAGGTATGGGAACTCTCAGACAGTTAACTTTCGCTTTCCTTGATATGGCCTATCACACGACTGATCCAAATTCGATTAAGGACATTGGAGAGTTTGAAACGAAGACAGTTGAAAGAACGACACTACTTCCAAAGATCCCGGGAACAAGTATTTCAACTTCGTTCTCACACATCTTTGCCGGCGGATATTCAGCTGGATACTATTCATACAAATGGGCCGAGGTTCTGGACGCAGATGCCTTCGAGTTCTTCCAGACTTCGGGTATCTTCAATCGAGAAGTGGCCAATAAATTTCGTGAGTTCATTCTCGAGAAAGGTGGCACTGAACATCCTATGGAACTCTATAAGAAGTTCAGAGGGCAAGAACCAGATGTTGGAGCTCTCCTCAGAAGGGCCGGTCTCCATTAAAGAAAACGGGTGCTTAGGCACCCGTACTCTTCCTCACTATGAATTAAAGATTTCTTGAGTTTACTCACAATTAATTAAGCGTTAACTTGCGGAATTCCCGAACCTTTCGTCTCAGGATGGCCCTCTCATGGTAGATAAATTTGAACTTTATCACGCCGCTCAAAGCTGGTTTGCTAAGAACACGGAGATCTACCGTTCTAGTCGCTATCGCGCGCTTGAAATCATCTGTAAAAAAATTTCTGAAGTGATGGATGTTCAACGCATCGGCATTTGGTTTTATACCATTGATAAAGAAGCGATGTACGAAGAGATGACCTTTGTCGTGGGTGGAATTCCTACTCAGGGCTCAATTCTCAAACGTTCTGAATTGCCTATCTATTTTGAACACCTTCGCGCTGAACGAGTTGTGATCAGCAACGATACATTTGTCGATGAGGCCACCTCTGAGATGGTCGACACTTATATGAGACCTCTGAACGTAAGAGCGTTAATGGACGCTCCGATTTTTTCAGACGGTGAGATGATTGGGATTCTCTGCTGTGAATACATAGGGAAGCCGAGAGAGTGGGACATTCAGGATAAAAACTTCGCCGCCAGTAGTTCTGATTTTATCGGCCGCTTGATTGAATCAGAAAAACGTCACACTTACGAAAAAGAGCTTCGTCATCGAATTAACTATCTTGAAAACGATCTCAAGCGAAAGCTTGATGACTTAAACGAAGCAAAACTCAGTCTCGATCTTGCCCTTGAAGGTGCTCAGGTAGGTAAGTGGGACTGGGACCTAAGCACGAATAAATTACTTCTAAATAAGACTTGGTACACCAAGCTGGGCTACAACTATAACGAGCTTCCTCAGACCATGGAGACCTTCAAAAAATGTCTTCACCCGGAAGACGTTGCAAGAGTCTTTGAAGAACTTGATCGACATTTAAAAGGGGAGACCCTCTTCTACGAATGCCGTTTCCGTATGATTACAAAATCCGGTGACATTCAATGGTGTCTTGATCGTGGTTGTATTATTCATAGAACAAGTGATGGCAAACCTCTTCGCGTGATCGGTGTAAACGTTAACGTAACTCCGGTTGTGAAGTGGGAACAAAGTGTCATCATCTCTGAGCAACAACTAAAAGCAATGATTCAGTCGCTTCCAACTCCAGTTGCGATGTTTGATAGAGATCTTAAGTACCTTGCTTTCAGTTCGCGCTGGGCAGAAGAGTGGCAGAATTTCGGTCGTGCTCGTGAAGGGCAAAACGTTCGCGCAGACTTCCGTCCGGATTGGATTTCGGCAATGGAAAAGTCCCTTCAAGGTGCCATCCTAAGCCGTGATGAGGATTTGATTGAGTTCTCTCCTGGCAACGAACTATGGCTTCGCTGGGCGATCCAGCCTTGGAAAAACGCCAACCAGGAAATTGGTGGCGTGATTGTCATGGCCGAAAATATTTCTAGTCGTAAAGAAGCAGAAATGAAGCTGACTCAGGCCTCAAAACTTTCTGCACTTGGTGAAATGGCTGGTGGTATTGCTCACGAGATTAACAACCCGCTGAGTATTATTAAAGGTTATATTGATCTTCTTCGTCGTCACTCTTCAAGACAGACCTTGGGTCCGGAACTTCTTCTTCAGTATATTGAGAAGATGGATCAGACCGTAGGACGTATTTCAAGAATTGTGAATGGTATGAGACGCTTCTCTCGTGAATCTTCAATGGACGAGAAGGTGAATTACTCTCTTAATAAGATCGTAGAAGAAACTCTGGATATCTGTCAGGAGCGAATCAACAACAACGGAACAGCGGTTGATGTTCAATTCTTGAAGCATGATTCAGCGGTTTATTGCCGCCCGGTTGAGATTTCACAGGTTCTTCTGAACCTTATCAATAACTCTTATCAGGCCACATCTTCTTATCCGCATCCGTGGATTAAAATTAAGATGGAAGAGCTTCCAACTATGTTCCGTATTCAGATCATTGATTGCGGTGAGAAGATTTCTACGACCATTCGTCAGAAATTGTTTCAACCGTTCTTTACGACGAAAGATATCGGAGTGGGTACCGGTTTGGGTCTTAGTATTTCACGAGGGATCATCGAAGAGCACAAAGGGAAGCTTTACTATCAGGACGAAGCGCCTAATACGACGTTCGTTATTGAGCTACCGAAGCTTGACACGGCAAGTACTCAAATTTCGCATTAAAGTCCCAGCTCTTTACGTCAAAGTTTCCTTCAACTTGTTCCTCAATGCGATTATCGAGAAATTGGAAGAAGTCGATTTGCGCGATTTCTTCGGCCTCATTGATACTCATGGTATAGGCCTTAAGATCATTGTAGGGAACAGTTGTTTCCATCAAGAAAGCAATACCAGTATATGAGCCGCCATTTTGTCTTAGAATGACTTTGAAGTATTTATCTGGGACAGCAACCTGATTATCACGACCAATGGTCGGAAGACCTTTTTCTAAAACTGGGCCAGTGACGATCCAGATCTTTTGATATTTAGATGCCCAAGCGCGCATGAGAGTTTCAAGCTGACTCCATTTCCCACGATTAAAGTTTCCTGGTTGAGGAGTCATGTTGCTCATGAAGAATGTGTCTTTCATGGCCTCTGAGGTGATCTTCATATCTCCGGCCGGAACTAAGTGACCGCGATCATATCCGCTGTTCGCATAATCTTTAAGCGTGGCGGAGCCAGTGCTGACATTAGGATCCACTCGGAAGTTGTTACTGCGTTTAGCGCAGTTCTGAAGATTGTTCTTCTCTAACTCATACGACACCCAATTTGCGACCTCATGGTCTTCGTTATAGCTGAGTGTGTAGTATTTTCGTTTGATGATTTCCTCTCGGGCGAAAACCAAAAGAGGGAAGGAAAAAAGTAGGATGAACAGTTTTGTGTTTTTCATCCTACTTAGAATAAATGATAAAGGAAAAATCTCCTAACAGAGTATGCTTGAGAGATTTACTCGAATTTAATGCTGCCTCTTGGAGCGAAGTCAGAAGACTTCATTTCTTTTTGAGCAGCGATGAATTCTTTTAATAAATCTGCATCGACGTAGCCATATTTACGGAACTTAACTGCCGGATATTTATCTCCACCAGCGGCAATGAACTCTGGTAACGCCATGAGATATTTTTTCGACTCAACAACATCCACGCCACCGATTTTGAACGACTTAATCTTGCTCGTCTTCTTATCAGCTACGATATCAACATTGTTAGTTTGAGCGAAACTTCCTGAACCAGGAGTCAGTTTGAACACCACGTGCTCGAAAAATTCTTTTAATTCTTTTCCCGTCATTTCTGTCGAAACAACTTCTCCACCGAATGGAAGAACCATTCCTACTGTTTCAACTGTGATTTTTCCTGGGTAGATTGAGTCTCTAATTCCCCCAGAGTTCGTGAGACCAATGTCGGCCTTGAACTTTTCTCTGTAAGCACGAGCGACTAAGTTGCCAAGATTTGTTTCCTGATAGCGAACAACATCACGGCGGCCGATGTACTCAGCATCTGCGTTACCAATTTGAACGAGCAGAGTTTTATCTCCTCTTTCTTTATAAGGACGAAGAAGGGCCTCTACTTTTTCATCTGGTTTAATTTTCTCTGCAGAATCTTTAAGGTTCACTGGAATCAATTTGTAGCTCTTGAGAGTTACTTTTCCATCTAGAATTTCTAGATCAACTTTACCAACGTATTTTCCCCATTCGTAAGCTTGAACTATGATCGTTCCGTTTTGAATATCTGGCTCGAAAAGTGGCTTTTGAGTGTGACCACCAACGATGAGGTCAATGCCCTTCACTTGACGAGCGAGTGTCACGTCACCTGGAGCGTCCGCGCCGTGCTGTTCATTTGGATAGTGGCCAACGTGAGTAAGCGCGATTAATACATCAGTATTTGGACGAAGAGTAGGGACGAGTGTTTTTGCTTCTTCAACTGATTTTGTGAACTTTAGATCGGCCGTATTTTTTGGATTTGATTTAAGGGGAGTGTCCTCAGTCGTAAGACCAAAGATCGTTACTTTTAAATCACCAAATTTTTTTGTGATGTGAGAAGGGAACACTCGTTTTTTTGTCCACTTGTCATAGATATTGGCAGAGATGAATGGAAAACCGGCCCATTTTCTTTGCTGATAAATGGTCTTGAGAGTTTTATCAAACTCGTGGTTACCAACAGCCATCACATCGTAACCGATGGCATTCATACCTTTAAAATCTGGCTCAGCATTTAGCATGTCTGATTGAGGAACACCTGTGTTTACATCACCTGCATCTAGGAGAAGAACATCAGCACCATTTGCTTTTGCTTCTTCACGAAGTTGTTTAATGAGGGTCGCTCGAGGAGCGAGACCAACTTCGCCATCACGGTTAGACCAAAATCTTCCGTGGTGATCATTTGTGTGAAGAATGGTGAGTTTATATGTTTTGCCTTTGGTATAGGCGAGAACAGGGGCGGCCCAAACAGTGATGAGACCAAGTAACAGGACTGATTTCATAGGTTCCTCCAGGATTCTTGATGATTATCCAATCATTTACGATTTTGGCCAGTTCAGAAATGTGGAGATTTTGATTAACAAATGCCGGGATGTTTGATATATCAAACCACATGACAATCAACCAAGCGCCGATGCTGACAAAGTTATTGGTTCGCTCTTTCCCTATTCACGAAGACCGAGAGATATCTGATATCGAATCTCGATTGATGCATTTAGGATTTATCCACGGTGAAATCATTCGAGTCACTCGTAAGGCCCCGCTTTTTAAAGAACCCATTCTGGTTGAGGTGCGCGGTCGAATGGTGGCCTTGTCAGCTGAAGAAGCAGGTCTCGTGCTAGTTGAGGTCTTGAAATGATCCCTCGTATTGCCCTCGTCGGTATGCCCAATGTGGGTAAAACTGCTCTTTTTAATAAACTAACTGGAAGTTTTCAACGTGTAGCGAACTTTCCCGGTGTAACAGTTGAAAAGAAAACAGGATGGATAAGTGAGGGTGGAGAAAAGATCATTGAAGTGATCGACCTTCCAGGGATTTATTCATTAGATGCCACAACTCTTGATGAGAAAGTCACGAAAGACTTTCTACTTAAAAAAGAATCTCAAAGCAGCGCTGATTTATTCGTATTGGTATTAGATGCGACTAACTTAGAGAAGTCACTGTTTCTTGCTTTCCAGTTAAAACAGTTGGGATACCCACTCATCATTGCACTTAATCTTTTTGATGAGGCGAAGAAGCGACAGCTCTCTTTAAATCTCGAAGAGTTTGCCAAACAACTCAATGCAGTTGTGGTTCCAACCAGTGCATCTACCGGAGAAGGCGTTGCTGATTTGGTGAAGGCCCTGAAAGTTGAACTTGGGAAAAAGCAAAAAGTGGAGCTGCATGTTCCTGAGCATGCTCAGAAAGTTTTTCGTTCACCTGCTTATGTGAATGGAATTTTTAAGAGCATTGATGGTCTTTTAAAAGATGTGACCATTAGTCCGCTGAGGCCTGATACGTTCAGTGAGCGCATTGATGGTCTGGTTCTTCATCCAGTATGGGGAATTGTGATTCTTTTCTCTCTTTTAATTCTGGTTTTTCAGACTCTCTTTACTTGGGCATCTCCATTAATGGACATGATCGAGGCGATGTTTGGTTCGATGGGTGAACTGGCATCAACTTACATTAGTAATGAACTTCTCAAGAGTCTTATCGTTGATGGTATTATTAGTGGTGTAGGGGGCGTGCTCGTTTTCCTTCCACAAATTGTTCTTCTATTCTTATTCATCCAGTTCCTTGAAGATCTTGGATATCTTGGACGTGCGGCATTCCTGATGGATTCATTCATGAGAAGAATTGGTCTTCCTGGTAAATCAGTGATCCCACTTCTTTCTTCTCACGCTTGTGCCATTCCGGGCATTCTTTCAACTCGAGTGATTGATAACTATCGTGAGCGTTTAATCACGATGCTGGTGATTCCTCTCACGACTTGTTCGGCCCGTCTTCCGGTTTACGCGATTCTAATTGGTGCTCTTATTCCCAATGTGGCGGTCTTTGGTTTGCCTTGGTTGAAACTTCCGGGACTCGTTCTTTTCGGACTTTATATGCTGGGCTTTGTTTCCGCCTTAGTGGTGTCCCTCGTATTTAAGAAAACTCTACCTCATTCATCTCCTTCGATGCTTTTGATGGAGCTTCCTCCTTATCGCGTTCCGAAGCTTAAAAATCTTCTCTTGGTCATGAAGAACAAGGCCATGATCTTCTTGAAGAAGGCCGGGGGAATCATTCTTGTCATTAGCGTCGTGATTTGGGTCCTTGTGACTTTCCCACAGAAAGATGGTGTTTCTCATATCGAAGAATCTTATGCTGCAAGCATTGGTCGGGTGTTCGAGCCGGTCTTTAAACCGCTTGGATTTGATTGGAGAATTACCACTGCTCTTATTCCAAGTGTTGGAGCGAGAGAAGTTGTGGTGAGCGCGCTTTCAATGGTGCTTTCAATTGAAGAGGGTGCAGAAGGTTTCGAGAAGAACATGTCGGCCGCTCTGGTTCAGCAGTTTGGTCTCGGCACTTTAGTGGCGCTTCTTATTTGGTTTGTGTTTGCTCCACAATGTATTTCTACATTTGCGGTGATGAAGCGAGAAACGGATTCGATGAAGTGGCCGATCATCATGGTGACTTACACTCTGACGCTGGCCTATCTCTTCGCATTTCTCGCACGAACGATTGTTAACCTTTGGTCTTAACTTGTTCCCAGTTCTTTAACTGCCAAATCGTGGTCACTTCTGCCACTTCTTTGCCATTTAAATCACGGATAATGGTCTTTAGAGGCTGAGAGTATTTTCCCTCGGTCTCAAGTCCTACGCGAACTTTTTCCACGTCAATCTGAGTTGGGGAACACATGGCCTCAAGGTCAGTGCGTCCTTGATAAGTGTATTTCACGCTAAGGTCAGACATGATAAGGCGATACTTACTAATGCCGAATGATTGCAATAGAGATAAACCAGCTGCGTATTCGCCCACCGTTGCCATAGCACAGGCGTGAACCCCACCGAGATGATTGTGATTTAATTTTCTATTCGGAAGCGCAATGACGACAGCATCGCGATTCAATGTTTTAATTTTAAAACCATGAGGAGCATTGAATGGAATTCCCACTTTGAGGACCTTGTCCAATGCCATGATGTTGAGTGGAGTTGGATTCGCGAGAAGTTTATCAATGAGCTTGTAAGCGGCCTTCATAAATTACCCCATGACCTTGTTGATTTGTTCTTGAGCGTCTTTCATTTCTTGGCGGATGCGAGTCACGACATCTTTTACCGGTTCAATCTTTTTAGTGAATTCAATTGAGCTTCCCGCCACCCATAACGTTTTATAAGAAGCGCTGAAGGCGGCCTTCTCTAATGCCTTCATCCCTTTATAGTAAGTGATCATCTTGGCATATTTTTTAAGCTGTTTGTTCTTGTTTAAAATTTCTTCCACAATGTTCTGTTCGGTCCCAATTTTTTGCACGTACGGAGTGTTGATCACGGTACAACGAGAACCAGAAAGTTTTGTTGTTACGACAATGTCATGAGCTCCGTATTTCACGCAGGCGTCTTTGTACTCTTGCGAAACAGGTGATTCATTGGTTGCAATAAATGGAGATCCAATAGAAAGTCCATCCGCTCCCAGGGCGAGCATAGAAACAACTCCGGCACCTGTTCCAACTCCGCCGGCCGAGATCACAGGTATTTTACAAACTGATTTTAAACTCGGAATGAGAGCGGAAGCAGGGATGTTTCCTAAATGGCCGCCGGCCCCTGAGTTCACAGCAATGATTCCATCCGCACCAAGGTCTTCAACTTTCTTCGCGTAGGTCTCTTCAATCACATCACAAAAAACTTTGATGCCTTGTTTTTTGGATTCACGAATGACTTCTTCCGGAGAACCAAGAGAAGTGATAAAGAAATTCACACCGAGATCAAGACACTTATAAAGTTGTTTCTTTGCCAGGATGTTTGATTTGTTAACGATGAGGTTTACACCGAAGGGTTTATTAGTTTGAGATTTAACTTCTTTAATGCCCGCTTCGAGTTCTTCGATGGTTCGGAAGTTCAGGGCCGGAATGCAACCAGCGATTCCATTTTCGGCCGCGGCCACAATCATCTTAGTGTTTGTGACAAGAAACATTGGGGCCATAATAATTGGTAATTCTATTCCCAACATCTCTGTAAGCTTCGTTTTCATACTTCTCCTATGGGGATTGGGCACGTGTGTCATTGTAAGGCAAAGTCATAGAAGTTTCACTTCCCAAACAACTTTGAATTATGGGTTAATTATACCAATCATTTTAATACAAGGATGGATGAAATGAAGAAATTGTCAGGATTATTGGCCCTTACTCTCTCAACCGTAGCGTTCGCAGCTCCAAAGGCTCAATGGCTGACAGTCGACAACCAGGTTCTCGCCAAAATCCGTCCAAAACTTAACAAATCAGTTCAAACAGTTTTCTCAGCACAAGGTGCTTCAGTCGTTAAACTAACGGCGGAAGAAGTTGAGCAACTTTCTGAGGTAATTCACCACGAGCTTAACCGTTGTGGTGGTTTCATGGCCCATGAAACTCAGGAAGAGGCAGTTACATCACTTTCTCAGCAAGGTGAAATGTATTTCGCTAAAAGCGCCATCTTCTCTGATTACACAATTAACCAGGCAGCGATGGTTCGTCCGATGGTCTCTCAGGTTACTGAACCATCTATTCGTGACATGATCATTAAGCTTTCAAACTTCAACACTCGTTTCTACAAATCAGAAACAGGTGTTAAATCTTCAGAGTTCATTCGTGATACTTGGGCGGCTCTCGCTCGTAACAGAAATGATGTGAAGGTAGAGCTTTACCAACATAAAAACTGGCCCCAGGCCTCGATCATTATGACAATTCCGGGCTCTGAGCGTCCGAATGAAGTTGTGATTGTTGGTGGTCACGCTGATTCAATCGCGGGCTTCTTCGGCGGTGGAGGACGCGCTCCAGGTGCTGATGACAATGCTTCAGGAATTGCCACAATTACTGAGGTCATTAAAATTTTGATGAACAACAACTTTAAACCAAAACGCACGATCCAGTTCATGGGGTACGCGGCCGAGGAAGTTGGTCTTCTAGGTTCAAAAGATATCGCAACATCTTATAAGCAAAAAGGCACCCAGGTAGTGGGAGTTATGCAACTGGATATGACTCTTTATAAGGGAAGCGCTGACAAAGATATCGTGCTTATGTCGGATTATTCTAACCAGGCCCAAAATGAATTTATCGGAAAACTGGTGGATGAGTATGTAAAAGTACCTTGGGGCTACTCTCGTTGTGGTTATGGCTGTTCTGATCACGCTTCATGGACTGCCAATGGTTATCCGGCTTCAATGCCTCATGAATCGACAATGAATGAAAGCAATAAAAAAATCCATACTGCTCAGGATACTCTAGAAACTTCTGGCGGTGATGCGAAGCACGCTGCTAAATTTGCTAAGTTGGCCACAGCTTTTGTGGTAGAATTAGCAAACTAATAGGAAATTAAATTAATTTGAGCAATGAACTTAGGTCCCTTTATCAGGACATCCGCACTAATTTAGAAACTTCACGTAAAGCTTTAATAACGACTAGTATTCTGGGAGACGATGAGTCTTCCAGAATGCGACCTCTCGAGGATTCCGAGATTGTTTTAGATACTCTGGAATCTATCGCAGTTGATACTCGAGCAATGCTCGATGCCCATCCATCTTTAGAATCTCTTTTTGAAAAATCATTCGGACGAATTCGTGAAGTCTTCGACCGCGAGGCGATTGTTGAAACAGCATTGGTGGAAGATTTTATTTTCCCAGTGACTTCAACTTATCCTGTAGTGGTAGACGGCCAGTTTAGTCGTGAGATGACCGAGTCTTATAAGGACACTTACAAGGCCTGGACAGAAGAGAAGATCACTAAGCACCTTGAGACGCAAAATCTGGTTAAATTAAACTTTGATATTAAGCTCAATGACCGCGATCTAAGCTGTCAGTGTGTTCAGTGTCTTGGGGACTATCGTACTCAGGTGAGAGAAGCGGTATTCGCGACTCAAACGGCCCTGATTGATAAGATTGAAGAAAAACTCCATGACTGGGTCCTGGTTAAGCGAATCAGCGATATTTCAAACGCGGTGTTTGATCTTAAAAAGAACCTGGATAAAAATTTTCATCAATTAAGAAATAAGCTTAAACGTTCTTCGGTGAATAAGCTTGAGAACGAAGTGAAGCACCACTTTCGTACTAAGTTCGGCTCTAAGTCTGAACTGGGGAAAGTTTATAAAGAAAAGCTCACTGTATTCTTCAACACGCTTTTAGTTGAACAAGGACTAAAACCCGAACTTGTTTCTGCGGAAGAATATGATCGTTTTTACCTTCAATTGGAAACTAATATCTGGAAAGGCGAAGTTTTCCTCCGTAAAGAGTTTGAACGCTTCACAGGAGCGATCCTTGCTCTTAAACGTAAAGACGTTTCTTCGTCGATTCTGAGAGATTATCTAGGGCAATTCTGGCTACACGCTGATGCCCGTCGTATGAATCGTCGTGTGATTTATCACATGGGCCCTACGAACTCTGGTAAAACTTATCACGCTATCGAAGCTCTGGTTCAAGCGAAGAAGGGTTGTTATTTAGCACCTCTAAGACTCCTGGCCTCTGAGCTTTTTGATACCATGAATGCTAAGGGTGCTAAGACCACACTTCTTACCGGTGAAGAAGTGATCGAGGTCCCTGATGCAACTCATTTCTCATCAACCATTGAAATGGCCAAACTTCAAAGTAAGTTTGATTGTTGTGTAATTGATGAGATTCAAATGCTGACTGATCCTCAGAGGGGCTGGGCCTGGACCCGCGCTCTGGTGAACATCCAAGCAGATGAAATTCACCTTTGTGGTGATCACTCTGTTCTGGAGCTAGTGAAAAAGATCCTCGCTCTTTGTGGTGATACCCTGGAAGTGCGTGAGTACACTCGTATGACAGAACTCAATGTTCTGAATCATCAGATTCCATTGTCGCAAATGCAGAAGAACGATGCTCTGATCGTTTTCTCTCGTAGAAATGCTTTGAAATATAAAGCAGATCTTGAAGAACTTGATTTTAAAGTGTCGATTGTTTACGGTCGTCTTTCTCCGGAAGTTCGTCGTGAGCAGGCCCGTAAATTTGATGAAGGTGAAACCGATATCATGGTATCAACTGATGCCATCGCCATGGGGATGAACCTTCCTGTAAGACGTATCGTCTTTTCTGCCCTTTCTAAGTTTGTAGACGACAAAGAGAACCCTCTCACATATTCAGAGATTAAACAGATCGCTGGCCGTGCCGGACGTTTTAAGCGTTTTCCGGTAGGTGAGGTGACCACACTTAACCGTGTGGAAGACGGTCTTCATATTCTTCGAAATGCTCTCTCTCACCACTTAGGTCAGAGTGATAAAGCGATGGTTGGTCCGGATTTGGATATCTTCTCCTCCGTGAATCATGCCCTTGAGTCGAATTCACTTCCAATTCTTTCGCTTTCTGAGTTCCTGCGCCTATTCAATACCATGACTTTCCAAAAGCCATTCTATTGCGTGGATATGAAAGAAATGATTGAGCTCGCAGAGATGGTGGAAGCGGCCGATGAGAACCGAACACTTACTTATGCTGAGATCTTCGGATTCGCATGTGCCCCAGTGAACTTGGGTCTTATGGAGCACGTTCAGTACTACATGTGGATTCTTAACCACTACGTGAGTAACCAAAGTATTTTCAATGAACCGATTGATGAAAAATCGGACAATATTGATTACCTCGAGACTTCAATTAAGTGCGTAGAGCTCTTCCAGTGGTTATCTCGTCACTTCAATCAGAAGAACTTTGAATACGATGAAAAACAGCTTCTCGAGAACAAGGCCAAGGCGATTGAGCGCCTGAACGAGCTTCTTTCAGACAAGATCTCTAAAACTTGTTCAAGTTGCGGATGTAAGATGCCGGCCAATGCTCGCTTCAATATCTGTGACGAGTGTTTCTCTAAACGTCGTTTTGCTCGTCGTGGACCTCGCCCTGAAGGTGAAGGCGAAGCGAGACGAGAGGACCGTCCTCGCCGCCATGGTGGAGGACCAAAGCACGGTGGACCACGCCCTCAAAGAAGTGAAGGCGGCGGTAGCAGTGGCAGTGGACGTAGTAACAAGGGACCAAATCGTTCTAAGCCTTCTCATGGAAAGAGTGGTGGCGGAGGAAAGAAAGATGCCGCAAAAGCTTTCCGAAAATTCCGATAAAATTTCATACTATGATTTCGCGAAGCTTGTCCTTCTAGGTGAAAACCTGGAAGACAAGCTCATATCTCCGACAATTGATTGGTCGGAGTGGAAAGATTTTGAGCTGCCTAAACTTCCGGGGCGTACGGGGAAAATTGCTTTCTCTGATGAACAAATCAAGTTCCCTAAATCTGCTCGTTTGAATGAGACCGATAAGAAGGCAATTGCTCTCCATAGTTTTGCTAATCACGAGTTACTCGCGATTGAAATGATGGCCGCGGCCCTTTTGATTTATCCGCATAAAACCGAGGACGATGTTCGTTTTAAGCGCGGAATTTTGACCGCCCTTAAAGAAGAACAAAAACACCTTTCGCTTTATATTGGTCGCCTCAATCAACTGGGATATCAGTTTGGCGATTTTCCTCTGAATGATTTTTTCTGGCGTCAGATGGAAAAGCTCAAAACTCCTTCTCAATATGCGGCGGTGATGGCCCTTACTTTTGAGGCCGCGAATTTGGATTTTGCTCAACACTACGCCAGACTCTTCCGTGAATTCGGTGATATTGAGACCGCTCAGATTTTAGAAATAGTTTTAGAAGATGAGATAGGGCATGTGGCCTTTGGGGCCCACTGGATGAAGAAATGGAGAGAGGATAAAACTCTTTGGCAGTACTACATGGATTCACTTCCATGGCCCCTGACTCCAGCACGCAGCAAGGGCATTGGCTTTGATCCAAAGATTCATGAGAGGGCCATGAGTGATCAGGACTTCATTCAGGAACTTAAAAACTACGACGATCAATTTCAAATCACGAAGAGGACCTAAATGAAGGCCCTGTTAGTGAATGCTGATTATGAGATCGCTCTGTTTGAAGGTCGTCCGGCCCCTAAAATCGTGAATCAATCGCTGGAGTTCCTGGCGCTATTTTTAGAACAGAAACCTTTATTTTCTACCAAAAAGTACTCTCAGGACTATCTGGATTATGTCGAGGCCATCTCAGGACATAAACCAGTTATTGTGGCTTCTGGCCCGACTGAAAATTGGTGGGGGAAGCTCGCAGATCTTCATCTCGAGCAACGCCTTAATTCTAAAATTGAAAGTTCAAAACTTCTGATTGATCAAGGCTGGGACGATCACACATTTATTATTCATTCTCTAGATGAACTCCAGAACTTGGATGATCGTCTTTATCTCGCTAAGAATCCTTTCGGAATGTCTGGCCAGAACTTTGTGACGTTTAACAAGTGTGCCGTAAATAAAGTGGAGCCTTTGTTAAAGCATGGAGCAGTCATTGTTGAACCACTCTTTGACCGCAAATATGATTTCTCTCATTACGTTTTTTCAGATGGCAAACGCATCTGCTATCAGAATTTAGTGGATGATAAGTTTCAATACCGAGGCACCGTTTTTAATGGTGGCACTACAATTCAGGATCTGAGCTTTTACTCTGACGTTTCTCAATCAGAATGGAAAAAGTTTCAAGAGAGAGTGGAAGCAATTATTAAGCACTATCGCTCAATCGGCGCGACTGATGGTTTCTCGATTGATTCATTTGTTTACTTGGAGAGAGGAGAACTCAAAATCCGCGTGATGAGTGAAGTGAATTATCGCCGCACGATGGGTCTTGTGGCCCATGAGCTTGCTCAGAAATATGGCAACCGTTGGAGTTGTTTTCTCTTAGGAAAAACGCTTAATCACAAACAGGTTCCCGTAGATCCTCATCTGATCCAATTGTCTCCAGGAGATACTCGATTTGAAATGTTCTTTCTGTCTGGTGGAAAAGAGAAATTTCTAGAATTAAAACGATTACTGCCTGACTGCCAGTTTTCGGTAGAGCTCTAGGATAATTTTTCCTGCTTCTTCTGGAGTGGCCCCATAGGAAATGATTCCGTCTTCGTGACCTTTCATCACAAATATTCCAGATGTCTTAGTTCCCATTAGCTGAGAAGCTGCTTCTGCCATGGCCTGAGTTCCATAAGGAACGTCATCCGAAATATAATCAAATGGACCATTACACATCATCTCCCAAAGTTTTTGGTGATGAACGTGAAACACATAATGAATATTTGGATTCGCCTCATACATGCCGTAATGAGTGAGTGATTCACTTGAAGGAGGAATAAGTCCTTCTGCTGTTACAGATCCTTTCTTTAAATCACATTCAATCACTTTCGAATAATGATGGGCCTGAAGGTGGGCCAAGTGACCTGTTTGGCTGCCTGTGATGATGAAATTTTTCTTTCCGATGCGCGAAGAGAGGTTTCCATAGCCGATTTTATCAATCGGATACTCCCCAATCAGACCCAGCTTAAAGAACAGCGCCCGCCACTTTTCTAAGGCAATGACCTGATTCATTTCAGGGGCCGGTGCCCGTTTTAGTGTTAATTTGAACTTGATGACGCCTTCGTCACGATTGGTATTCACAGATAAGTCCTTGATCTCCTATGGGATTTGATTGCAAATGCCACAGGCTCCCTTATAATGAGAATACTGGATAACATAGTCTAAGTACAAGACCCATTTCAAATAGGAGCGGTTATCCTCGATAAAATCGTCAATGACTTGAAGGCCAAGCTTCCTTTTCTTAAAAAGAAGGATGAAGGCGACGAGTTAGAAGAAAATTCAGAAGCAGATGAGTCATCACGTTCAGAGGATGTGACGGGTGCTACTGATTTGTCTTCAGTTGAAGACATTGAAGAAGATGAAGAAGCAGTTGCTTCGAATGCCTCTCTTATTCATAAGTTAAAAGCAAAAATTCAGTCTCTAAGCACCAAGCCTTCTAAGGCAAAAAAAGAAAGTGTTGAAGCGACGGAAGGTCCCGCTGACGATGATGAGGCGGCCAAGAAGAAAAAACGCAGTCGCATTATTCAGGCAGTGATTGGTTTGGGTCTTGTTGTCTTCCTGGCGGAAGATTACATCATTCCAAAAGAAGAACCGATGGACAATACACCGGTTCCACCTCCGAAAGCGCGTCCTCGTCCAGAGCCCAAACCAGCGGAAACAACTCCGCCGGCCACAGTTGAAACTCCGGCGACCCCAACTGAAGCAACGACGCCACCAACTGAAACTGCGGCAACTCCAACTGAGGTAACTCCTGCTCCAACTGAAGTGGCGCCAACAGAAACCACTCCAGCAGAAACTACACCGAGTGAGACAGTGGCGACGGAGCCATCGACAACAACTGAGACTCTTCCTGATTCGCCGGTTGATGTAACGTCGACCGAAATTCCATCCGGCCCAATTGAAGCGACTCCGGAAGACACGGCCCCTGCTATTGAAGAGCCTTCAACAACTCCGGATACGACTATCACTGAAACTCCGTCTGAAACAACTCCATCCGTTTCTATGGACACGATTGATGGCGAAGTCACACCATCTGAAGATAATCTTACTGATCAAATTCTTCAGGACCTTGAGAAGCAGGCGAAAGACACTGAACCTAAGAAAACAATCAAAGAATACGTGGCCCCACCTGATTATGAGTATCGTGGTCGCGGTCTTGTTTATAACTGTGCTGGCAAACACTGGGCCTGTATCGATGCTCCAAGCTACAAAATCTGCGAAGACAATGCGGCCTCAACTCAGTTCTTAAAGAAGACGGTTGAATGTCATCCCGTGAATATCTATGAAACACAAAAGGGCTGTGAAAGCACTCAGAATAGAATGGTGTCGAGTAGTGCGAAGACGGCGTTCTGTAACTAGAAATAGTTAAGCGGCGTTCTTGTCGAATTTCTTGTCCATAAGTGGAATGAAAAATTGGTCTTCGCCTTTAAGCGCTTCCTTCTTCATACCTTGAATGAACATTTTAACAAGATGCGGATCGAATTGAGTGCCTGAGAACTGAATCAGTTCTTCGAAGGCCACTTCATAAGGAAGCCCTTTACGATAAGGACGAGTTGAAGTCATGGCATCAAATGTATCTGCAATAAGAATGATTCTTGCGGCAGTTGGAATCTCTTCGCCTTTAAGACCAAGAGGATAACCTTTACCATCGAAACGCTCATGGTGAAGACGAGCGTTATCAGCAATTTTTTCGAACATCGGAAAATCTTTCAGAATTTCGTAAGAATTCTCCGGGTGTTTTTTCATGATCTGGAATTCTTCTTCAGATAAACGAGAAGGCTTATTTAACACGGCATCGGGAGTTCCGATTTTGCCGATATCATGGAAAATTGCAGACAGTTCAAGCTCATACATTTCTTCTGGTGAAAGACCTGCTTCTGCGCCTGTTACTAGCGAGAAGTAAGCAACACGCATGCTGTGTCCAAATGTATAATTATCTTTAGCGTCGAGGGCCTTAAGGATAGTGCGAGCGGCCTGTTCACTGATTTTTTTGTTTTCATCTTTTAATGCTTCTACTTGTGCTGCCATTCCCAGTAAGGAAAGAGCAGTACTCATTGTCGGCAGCTCGAAGACATTATTTTTTTTCATAGTTTCATCCAACTAAAAAAACAGTGAAAGAACCTTCCACTTGATAAATTCTCTTCGGTTGTTTTGCAGAAAAATAAACGGTAAAATGAGGGGGTCCTCTAAATAAGCCCTAAGTACATAAAATAATTGTGATTTAGATACCATGAAGGTGCCGCAAATGATCATTTTGGATGAACGCAACTATCTGAAACCTGAGCTCGAGTCCAAGGGCTTTTCGATTTTCGACTTCTTTGAAAATCATCAGGTGATGGACCTTAAAACGTTCAATGCTCTTGAACTGAAACGACGTGGAGAGTTTTTACTCGTTGATACGCAAACTATTTTGAACCAGCCTCCAAGTGCTCAGGAGGGCTTTAAGGCCGTCATGAATACTTTCTTAGGCGCGGTTTTTTTTCATGAACAAAGTAATGTGAAGGCCCATGAATGGGTGCAGAACGAAGCGGCCTTTTTGACAAAGATCATTGGAGAGTATTCACTTCCCATGCCTCAGTTGAACTGGACCATGCTTTCTAATCAGCTGCAATTTTTCTGGAATCTCCTCGAAGATCAGCGCATGCTTCAAAAACACATGGCCCAATTTAGCGTTGAACTAGATCAAGTTCTACAAAACGCTGAAGTGGAAATGGTGAAAGCAAAGAAGATCCATGAGATGCTGATTCCTCGCCGTACGGATGAAATTAAAGGCGTTTCTTTTACAAATAAATATGCCGCGGGAGAAGGTGGTGGTGGAGAGTTTTATGATCTTCATCAAACTCCATCAAAGGTCTTTCAGATCATGGTGGCCAGCCAGTCATATTTGATTTCAAGTGCGCTCTTGGGAATTCTGGGCCAGCACCGTGAGAAGGATTTTAATCCTGCTGCGTTCTTAAATGATGCTCAGGCTGAAATCGAGACCATCAATGGTGCGAAAAAGAAAAAGTCAGAGGTAGAAGTCACGGTTCTGGAATTAGATCTTGGGACTTTGGAACTTAAATTACATTCTGCCAATAAACCCGAGCTTCATAGTCAGTTGAATGGTCGCATTGAGCTGGACCGCGATAAAGCATACAAGCTCTCTAAAGGAGAGAAATTCATTGTTTTCTCTCCGGGATTCATCTTTAATTGGAAAGAAGGACATCCCAACAAAAACATTCATGATTTCCTAAAAAGTCATGAGAAGTTGAACGCCTCTGAGACCTTATCAGAGCTTTTCTTCCAACTTAAAGAAGGGAAGGAGAGTCAGTTCTTAACAAAAGACGCGACCGTAGTAGTGATGGAGGTTAACCGTCATGGCATTCATAAAGTTTAGTTTCTTTTTTGTTCTCTTAGTAAGCAGCGCTTTTGCTCAAACTCGATTTAGTTCGAAGAGCTGTCTGGATGCTACTTACAAAATGAAAATGATTCAGAAAGGGCCCCTTTTTGGTCTTCTGAAGCAAGAGTTCGTGATTAATAAGAAGAACTGTATCGTTCATATCTCACACAAAAAATACCTTCCAAAAGAGTGGATCGTGGACGTTTGTCGTGAACCGGTTCACATCAAAGTAACTTCTGCCACAGGTGTTGATGTTGCTAAGAAAGAGGCCGAGTGTATTCACCAGGACAAATCGAAAGACACATCAGACTTTTGTTCACAGTACTTCAATATGATGGATGTGATTCAGGACGACGGTCTGATTTTTGCCGAAGGTGATCGCGATAATCTAAGTTCAGATCACGGTAAGACTTTTTGTACTTATCTATTAATGAAGAAATATTTGAATGAGTCTGTGGTGTTTAGCCGTTATACAGAAGTTCCGGATATTTTCTCTGAGAAGGCGAAGGAAGTGACTCCAGCTCCGGTTGTACCAACGGCACCGGCAGAGCCTAAGAAAGAAAATCAGGAGGCGAAGTTAACAACACCTCCTGAAGTTCCCGTTAAAACAACATCAGACGCGACTAAAAGCGTGCTCTAAATCCTTCACTAGATCATCACTATCTTCAATACCAACTGAGAGACGGATTAGGTTATCAAAAATACCTAGTCCTTCTCTTACGTTTTTAGGAATCGAAGCATGAGTCATAATTGCTGGATGATCTACCAGAGATTCAACTCCACCAAGTGATTCTGCTAGAGCAAACAGTTTTACGTTCTCAAGGAACTTACGAGATTCATCAATTCCACCCTTGATGAAGAAAGTAATCATCCCACCGGCGCCCTTCATTTGCTTTTGAGCAAGTTCATACTGAGGGTGAGACTTAAGACCAGGATAAATAACTCTTTCAACTTTTGGGTGCTTCTCAAGGAACTGTGCGATCTTCATCGCGTTTTCCTGATGGGCCTTCATTCTTACCGCAAGAGTCTTGATCCCACGAAGAACGAGCCATGAATCAAATGGTGACTGAGAAGGGCCAATGGCGTTTTGGTAGAAGAAGATTTTCTCTTTGATTTCGTCAGAGTTAAACATCAATGCACCACCAACGACATCAGAGTGACCGTTGATGAATTTTGTCATTGAGTGAAGAACGATATCAGCACCGTGATCAAGCGGGTTCTGGAAGAACGGGCTCATGAACGTGTTATCAACCACTGTCAGAGCACCGACTTTTTTCGCCATCGCGGCCACTGCCTTGATATCAGAAATCTTAAGAAGTGGGTTCGTTGGAGTTTCAAGCCATACAAGTGCTGGCTTTGTCTCATTGATTTCTTTCTCAAGCTTTACCAGGTCAGTTGTGTCCACAAATTTATACTGGTGAATATCGTTAAATACTTTTGAGAAAAGACGGTAAGTGCCACCATAAACGTCGTCACCGCAAAGGATCTTTGAACCTTTGGGAAGCATATGCATGATAAGAGAAGAGGCCGAAAGACCTGAAGCAGTTACGAAACAGTGCTTAGCATTTTCTAGTGAAGCAAGACACTCTTGAAGACGAGTACGAGTTGGGTTGTGAGAACGAGTGTACTCATAACCTTTGTGCTCACCCGGTGAACTTTGCACATAAGTTGAAGTTTGGAAGATAGGAGGCATGATCGCACCCGTTGTTGGATCCGGCTCGCCGCCTACGTGGATAACTTTCGTTTCGAATTTCATTTCTTTCATACTCATTACTTACTCCATCAATTCTTTCATTTCATACGAAGCGGCCAGGGTCGAAAGGCGGGCAATCACCGAGTACACAGCTTCTTTTATTTTATGATCGCAATCTTGTTTAACATCTGAAAGGCAAAGTTTCTGATAAATCATACCTTGTGAATTAAGGTTTGCCTGGGTGCCTTTGAGAGGATTTGTTCTCATAAAGCCCCCTGAACTTCTGCCGTTTACCAGATAAATAGTCACTTCGGCCGGAGCGTCGTCATATTTAACGACGGTTTCCACACCTTCCTGGATCAGAACTGATGTGAACTTGAGGTTGTTCTTACCAACGTCCATTTTGTTACGGCCCTTGCGGTTCATTGAACGAATCTCTTCGCCGCTTGAAACCACTGAGATCCCCATGCCGTAGGTTCCTTGTGAGGCCTTGGCAAATACTGAAGAACCAGGTGGAAGTGTCGCCAGAAGCTTATCTACTTCATTTCCAAGCTCATCCAAACCTTCCTTGGTGTTGAAATCAATATTTTCAACGTAAGAGAAGTGGGCCTGGATAAGATCAGGATTAATGCCGAAGTGATTGGCGAATTTATTCGCAGTCTCACGGTAATGCTTAAAGTGGTGGATCTTTTGACGCTTGAACCATCCCACATAAGGAGATGGGAGCACAGGAGTCTTGATAGATTTCCAATCAACTTCAAGCGGAACCGATTGATCGTTATTTAAAACCACCGCTTCAAAATCAAATTTCACACCTGGAGTGTAAGAGATGAATTGACCGTCTTGCACTTGAGCACGGTGAATTTCAATCTTATGGCCCGAGAAAGATTCTAGAACCGCAACGTCCCCGCCAACTTCAGCAAAGAGGTTGGCGTCCGGAGAAAAGAGCGTCACATTCGCATCTGACATTTCAATCGTCGATTTCAATTTATAAAGGTGATCCAGATAATACTTATTTTTGGTATGAGATTCCGGAAGAATTCCCACGCGGTTTAAGTTTGGTTTAATTTGATCAAATCTTTCACGGAAGTGATCAGCGCAGAAAAGAAGATCTTTACTACAAAGGTTGTTGAAACCGGCCGGATACATATTGTGATCCACGGGAGCAAACTTTGTTTTACTTTCTCTCACATCAACACTTGAAGTAAGGGGCTGGGGGAGAGCGGCCTGGGCCTTATCAATCCATTCATTGATGGCATTCAGGTTATGGCAGAAGAACTGTTCTAGCTCTGCCTTCGTGTTCACTTTAAACGACATAGGACTTCCATTTTTCTGTAAGATGTTGAATATGATCTGTAGGCGAGAGACTAATCACCTCAGGGAATTCCAGTACCTCTGGGAATAACCCTCTTAGCTGTTGTTTCAAAGATATTTCTTTATCCTCGAGGGATTTTTTTACATTATTCAGCGATTCATCACTCGGAGACCAGCCTCTAAGCTCCTGCTCTAGGCATTTATTAAGCACGAGATAATGATCCTGATGGATAAATTCACTCGCATGGGACTTCATTTCTACTGCTTCCTGGGCCTTTCCTTGCTCTACTGAGGTCACTAAAAACCAGTTACATTCAGTTCGTGACTTCAATTTATCCTGGAGAGCGAGTCCTTTCATGAATGCTTCACGGGACTGATAAATAATGTGAATGGCCTGGATGAAATCATCAATGAATTCTGCTCCAGTGACGTTTTGAAGATAACCCAAAAGTTTTCTCACACCACTGGAAACAATTTTATTGATGAGACCAAAACCAAAAACTTTTTTACCGGCCGAAGCGGTCTTCTGTGAAAGATAACTAAAAATCTCCACAAAGTTCTGATTAAAGAAAGAACGGATTTTACCTACACCTTCCAAAAAGTCCAGAAAGTGTGCACCCGGTGGTGTATCTAAAACCACTACATCATACTTTCCGGTCTCAAACTGCATCTGCACTTCTACCAAAGATAAAATCTCATTCATTCCGCCATAAGGGCGCGAGAGAATTTTAACAATGCGGTTATTAGCGAGATCAGGAGTGTTGTATTTACTCGCCATTCGCTGAATGGTTTTTTCCGGCGACATGAGAAGGGCATCAAGCTTTAGGCCTTGAAGTTCAACGGGAGTTACGTCGCCAACGTGTTCGCCTTTAAGACCCAGTAGATCTTTTAAGCGCTTCGCCGGATCAATAGTGATCAGGAGAACTCGTTTTCCCATTTGAGAAAGATTGAGGGCGCGTGAGGTCGCTAGAGTTGTCTTACCAACTCCTCCTGTACCACAAAAAATCTCGAACGATTTGATTTCGAGGCCCACATTCAATCCTTTGAAAGCCCCTCTATTCTATATGAGTTTTGAGAGAGACCCAACTAAATCCGACTCGATGGATTTAGTGTCATTTCCGAGTGAATGAGGAAGGATGCATTGCATATCCGCTTGATGCTCTTCAACCAAGCGTTTTTCGTTTAAGGCCTTTTCGCGAAGCCCTTGCGGCACTTCTTCAAATTTTCCTTCGAGAAGAGGATAAAGGCAGTTATTCACAGTGATGTCTACTTCCACTGGTGTTCTTTCCCGAAGACCAGATCGAAGTTCCTGTGCTTCTTGCCAAGACATGAGGCTTGGCAAACTCACCACATGAATTTTCGTATAGCTCGGATCATTCAAGCGGCCAAGCATTTTAGTGGCGTCATCAAAGACAATTCCACTCTCAAAGATTTGTTTAAAGTTTGTGGTTGATTCCACCATGGTAAGAGCGTGGCCCGAGGCGGGTGCATCCAATACAACAATGAGACGAGGATTTTCTTTTCCCATCTCGAGAATTTTTCCGAGGTAAATCAGGTAACTAAAACCTGGAACCATGTTGATCAGCGCGCGGAAAAACGGAGTTTTTACAATCCATGAACCGATCATTTTAGAATTGAGTCTGCGTTCAATATAACCGCGTGCACTTTCTTCAAGATCGAGAGCAATTTCTTTAACACCCTCATGCATGCGTTCAGAGGAACCGGCCGAGGTTTCACCCATCGCTTGATTTTTAAATGTTAAGTAGACTGCTTCGTGATCGTGTTCGGTAAGATATTTGACGAAAGTTCTAGCGAGGGTTGTTTTTCCCACGCCGCCTTTCCCAGTAAAGATATAAAGACGACGTGGTTGTTGTTCCATCAGAAGAGGTACATCCCGGTGATGAGCATTTTAAAGTAGTAACCTTTCAGATCCGATTGATTGTCCTGTTGTACTTTGAATGGCCAGTGCATTTGTCCCAAAACACCCACAACGTAGTGTTCATTGAGGCGAAGATCCACACCCGCACCAAAGTTAGCTCCAAAAGTGACTTTCTGATCAGACCATTTTGCCTTGCCTTGATCGTTCACACGTTTTGCTCTTGGGGCATAAAAACCCAGACCGCCCAAAAAGTAGGGAGAAAGATTGTCGTATTCAACGAAGCGACCTTTGATTGATCCAGCAAGACCCATCACTTTCATTCTCTCATTATCATTTTTGTGCTCAGACATATGAGCGTTCACCAGTAAATCGAATGAATAACTGGCGGCATATGAATAGAACAGGTCTGCGGTGATTTTGTCATCGCCGTACTTGCCATAATTCCCCATTAGGAAAGTTTGACCCAATCCAATGCCGAGTCCGTGCTGACGCAGTTGCCTTGGAGCACCGGCGTGGTGAGCGGCCGCTTTTTCTTCCGCTTCACGTTCTAGAACCACATTAGATTTTTTGATCTCGGGCTCAGAAGAAAGTTCCTGTGAAGTGTTCGGCGTTTTAATTTTTGGGGTAAATGCTTTCGGCTCAGAGGCCTGGGCAAGAGAAAGGGAAGGGCTTAAAAAACACATGGCCGCAAAAGCGGCCATGAGCATTACAGAATTTTTTTTACTCATGAACCAATATTAGTTCAGAGTAGCAGAATTTTCCATAGAAGAGTTAAGACCAGCTACGAAAGCAGGCTTGAAATCTTCAGCAACAACAGCTGCTGGCATATCGAAAGTAAGGTTTAGCTTACCTTCTAGGGCACCGATATAACCAGTTAGAGTGCCTTCTTCAGAACGGATAACACGCTTAAGAAGTTCAGTGTTACCTGGCTTAAGAGATTTACGCTCTTGATCGAAAAGAAGTTGGATCTGAGTCATATAAGTGATGTCGTTTTTAGACTTATTGTCGATAACTTGGATTTCGTGACCTTCGCGGATGATCTGAGCGATCTCTTCGAGAGTTACATAGCAGCTTTGGAAAGTGTCGTAGAGCTTGCGGTTCTGGTAACGCTTGATGATACGTACGTCTTTCATGTTGTTCCCCTAATTTGTGGTTATACCCTTTTAAATCATTTTAAAGGTACTTACGTTAATAGTTTTTATTGGCAAAAAGAAACAGCGCACTCAAAGAAATCTGTTTTTGCGCGCTATCGCTCCGTAGTTTCGGGTGGGTTTTACTAATACCGCACTTGGCTGTCAACCCAGATGGTCATAAAAAATCCTAAAGATGAAAAAAAATGGTCCCATGGGGAAATTTTTTCCCAATCACATTAAGCTTATTCTTTAAAAATCATGGGCTTAGGTAATTAAAATGGGCCTAGATTTGTTACGCGTCAAAAAAATCAATTCCTAAAAAAGCAGCTGTGGAAGCCGATAAAAGTCATAGAGGGGAACCATTGAAGGTCCCCTTCTTCAACAGCTGGAAGTTTTATGAAATTTGTCTCAGCCCTTGCCCCAGTTCTCCTCGTAAGCTCGCTCTTGGTAGGTTGTGCTCATGTAACTGAACACAAGGCCCCTCAGCTTTCCGATTTTTCCCCAGAACAAATCGAACAAATGAATAGGGACGCTCTGGCGATCGCTTCGAAACGATTAGAAGAGATGGTGATTCAGGCCAAGGCCAGTCAATCAGGCGTAAATTATTTAGCAACGGACCTGTTTTTGAAGGCGAATATGTCACTTTTAGAAGGGGACTACTCAACGGCGTCGGTGCTGTTTAAGCACGTGGTTGCCCTGGTTCCCAATGATGATTTCCTTCAGAAAAAATATGCGATTAGCTTGATCCGCACAGGTGACCTTCAAGAGGCCCAGGTGGTTTTAGAGCGCCTCTATCAGAAAACAAAAGAAGAAAAAGTAGGACTTATTCTGGCCGGAGTTTATACCGGCGTGGATCAGGAAGAGCATGCTCGCAGAATCTACCGCGACCTGCTTTCGATTAATCCTAAGAATGAAGATGCCTGTGTCTTTTTAAGTAAATCCCTGGCAGTTTCTAAGGAAACCACTAAGGCGCTGAATCAGCTCAAAAGCTGTGCTGATAAAGATAAAAAGAACGGAATGTATGATTACTATGCGGGGAAAATTTACCTCGATATGGGTGAAGTTCAAAAGGCAGTAGGGGCCTTTACTAAAGCACACGAACGCCAACCAACTCTTGGCACGGCCGTAAGCGCTCTAGGTATTTTATTGGAAGAGCGTGAGCAGCACGATTCGGCCATTAAATTATATGAGAAGTATTTAAAGTCTCAGCCAAAAGACTCGGCGATTTTGACTCGAATGGTTCAGGCCTTATTCCTGAAGGAAAGATTTGCAGAAGTCATTCCTTATGCTGAGAGATTGAGTGATATCGAGCCGGAAAATCTGAACTTAAAAGTTAAACTCGGCATCCTTTATACGGACGCTAAGAAGTATCCGGAAGCGATTTCAGTTTTTAAAGATTTGTTAGTGGCGGCTCCGCAGTCAGACAAAATTCTTTATTATCTGGGTGCCATTCATCAAGAGATGAGTCAGTACCATGAGTCGATTGAATACTTTAATCAAATCCCATCTTCGAGCGGTCTTTATACAGATAGTTCAGTTCAGATGGCCAATATGCTTTCGACTCTTGCCCAGGCCGAGCATCACGATAAAGGCGAGACAAAATGGAAAGAGGCCTTCCTTAAACACGTGAACACTAAGATCGAAGAGTTCAAAGACATGCGTGTTGAATTCAGCGTGATTAAATCGGGCTATTTTGAAGGTGTCGCCAACTATAAGGATGCGATGGAGACCATGATGGTCGTGCAGGACGAGAAGAGTTTCTCTACTCAGCACAAATACTATCTGGCGAACCTCTATGAGAAAGAAAAGAAGTTTGATGCTTCGACTGCTCTCATCATGAGCATCATTGAAAAAGAACCAAAAAACGCCCATGCCTGGAACTTCCTTGGCTACTCACTTCTCGTGCGTGGCGAACAAATGGAAAAGGCCTTTGAGTATATCCAGACTGCTCTGAAAATCAGTCCGGATGACGGTTATATCCGTGACTCTCTTGGCTGGTATTACTTCAAGCAAGGTAACATTAAAAAGGCCCTGGCCGAGTTGGAAGTTGCCCAGAAAAAAGTGCCTGATGATGTGGAAATTTTAAAACACCTGGCCGAAGTGCATAAGGAATTAAAAGATTACTCGCGTGCAAAAACTTTCTTAGAGTCAGCATTAAAGCACGTGCGCTATCAGCAAGATCGTAAAGAGATCATGACGGCGATGGAAGAGCTGGATACAAGCCGTCTTCCTGCTTCGGGTAAGCTCGATTAAACTTGCGTTTCAATGAAATAGATTTCAATATGGGTCATGTTCATTAAACACATGGCCCTTTTATTTTTCCTGACCTCATGCGCTTTATTCAAGAGCGCTCCTTCGCTTAAATCAGAAAATAAAATGAAGCTTCTCGATGCCGTCAGACTCACAGGTGAAGGTCGTGGACGATTAACTTTAGGTGCTAGTCAGTACGTTTTTAGTTTTGAAAGTTTGATGAAAGAAAACACTGATTGGTTGTTGGCCGTTTCCATTCCACTTCATGGCGAAGAAGTCATGATTTTACCTGAGCTAAAACAAAAAAATATGCCGGACTCGGAACTTGAGTCCTTTGAGGCCCGCATTGATCGAGAGTTCGATAGATTAAAATTAGATAAGATTTTGACCTCGGAAGAGTTCTTAAAAGAGTTCCGTTCATTAGTTCGTTTTAATCTGGCCAAAGCTTGGGGACAAAAGCCTGATTGTGCAGAGCAGGGCGATGATCTTATTTGCGAATTGGATGGGGAAAAATTTCTTGTGAAGGTTTCAGAGAAGGACATCAACATCATAAAGCTTCTCGGAAAGGGACGAAGCCTTGTTTTGAATGCTCAAAATCTTACGAATTCTATCTTTGATCGCACCGACATTCGACTTTATTCCAGTGAGTCTCATTCACAGAAAAAAGAATCTTCACTTTCACTCGAACTATTCTGGCAAAACTAATTCTCTGAGTGTTTTGGTATCAAATTGCACCTATTGTCAAAAGTGTATTGTTTTTATAGTGATTACTTAACTAATGGCATACAATATTCCATATTTTAAAATAGGAGCATTATGAAGAGATTGGTCCCGTTGTTGAGTTTGATGCTGTTGCTTGCTCTAAGTTGTAGCAAGCAAGACAATTTCGATGAAAGGGAAATCAATCTCGTCTCTCCAGAAAAAATCGCGGGCTTCGATCCGATTCATGCTTCTGATCAATATTCAGGAAATGAAGCTGGTAAAGTTTACGAAGGTCTGTTCGAATTCCATCCACTAAAGCGCCCATACGAATTAATGCCAAACCTTGCAGAAAGTCTTCCGACTGTAAGCCCGGATGGTTTGACTTACACTTTTAAATTAAGAAAGGGCGTTCTGTTCCACGATAGCCCTGTTTTCAAAGATGGCATTGGCCGTGAATTGAAATCTGATGACGTGATCTACTCACTTAAGCGTCTTGCCGATCCAAAACTGATGGCAAAAGGCTGGTGGTTGTTTGATGAGCGTATTGTTGGGTTGAACGAGTGGAGAACAAAGTACTCGGCGTTAGATGCAACAGTTTACGAAGAAGAAATCGAAGGTCTTAAAAAAATCGACGACTATACTTTCTCAGTAAAATTAAAAGCTCCTTATCCTCAGTTCCTTTATGCTCTAGCGATGCCTTATTCATTCATCGTGGCCAAGGAAGCTGTTGATCAGTACGGGAAAGAGTTCTTGAACCACCCAGTGGGAACAGGACCATTTATTCTTCCTAAATTCGATCAGTCGAACATGATTGTTTATAACCGTAACCCAAAGTTTCGTGATAAGTTTTATCCAACTGAAGGTGAAGAGGGCGATGACAAACTAGGTCTTCTGGCCGATGCAGGTAAGAAGCTTCCACTCGTTGATCGTATTAACGTTCATATTATCGTTGAGTCTCAGCCAAAATGGTTGTCTTTCCAAAAAGCGAAAGATGATGTGATTGAGCTTAAAGACAACAACATTGACCAGGCCATTTCAAAAGAAAAAGAACTTCGTTCTGAGCACAAAGAAAAAGGCATTCGTCTAATTCTTAAGCCGCAACTTGATGTGACTTTCTTTGCCTTTAACCACGAAGATAAAACATTCCAGAATCGTAAGCTTCGTCAGGCCATGAACATGGCCTACAATCGCGCTGAGGCCAATAAGCTTTTCTACGAGAACACGGCGATTGAAGCTCAAAGCGTGATCCCACCAGGAATGGGTGGATACCGTAAAGAATTCAAAAATCCATACGTGAAATATGACGTGGAAGGGGCCAAGAAGCTTCTCGCTGAAGCAGGTTTCCCGGGTGGTAAAGGTCTTCCTGAAATCACCATCCAAACTCGTAACGAAACAATTGCTCGTCAGCAAATTGAGTTCTTCGCAAAATGTATGGATAAAATTGGGATCAAGATCAATGTGGGCATGAACACATGGCCAGAACTTGTGAACAAAGTAACTAAAAAACAACACCAGATGTACACTATGGCGTGGGGTGCAGACTATCCGGACGCTGAAAACTTCCTGGGTCTTCTATACTGTCCAAACCAATCTCCAGGTTCAAACGGTGCTAACTACTGTAACCCAGAGTTTGATGCTCTTTATAAGCAAGCAACTGTAATGCAAGATTCTCCAGAGAGAACTGCGCTTTATGAAAAGCTAAACGAGATGGCGGCCATTGATGCTCCATGGGTATTCGGTTTTAACCGTACTCGTATGTATCTTGTACAAGCTTGGCTCAAAAACTTTAAATTTATGGAATTCAACCATACACAATTCCAATACCTGAACGTTGACCTTGAAGTGAAAAAAGAACTTAGTAAGAAGTTTTAGTAGGAAAAATGATTAAGTACATTATTCGAAGATTGCTCAACCTCATCCCAGTACTGCTCGGGGTGAGCTTTATTATCTTTGTGCTCTTTAACCTGGTATCAGGGGACCCAACTGCGGTTCTTCTAGGTAAGAACGCAACTGCCAAGCAAATGGCAGAACTCAGAGAACAACTGGGCCTTAACAAGCCATTGTTCGATCAGTACCTGGACGTTGTGAAGTCTGCTTTCACATTTGATTTCGGTCGATCATGGGCCACTAAGCAAGAGATCACTTATATGATCAAGCAAGGTGCTTACCCATCAATGGTTCTGACTGTTCCAGCATTTATCATCGCGACCATTTTCTCGCTCATTATTTCGTTAGTGGTTGCTTTCTATCGCGGTAAGGGGATCGACCTTTTTGTTCGTATCCTTTGTATCGCTGGTGTGAGTGTTTCGGCCCTGGCCTACATCCTAGGATTCCAATACCTCTTCGCTTACAAGTTAGGTTGGTTTGAAATCTCTGGATTTGAATATGGCTTCCCGGATTTTGTTCCTTATATCGCACTTCCTGCGATTATCTGGATTCTTCTAAGCTTAGGACCTGATGTTCGTTTCTTCCGTACCATCATGTTGGATGAGATTTATCAGGACTATGTTCGTACTGCTCGTGCTAAAGGTCTTGGCGAAATTGTGATCCTGCTTAAACACGTTTTAAGAAACGCACTGATTCCGATCATTACTTATGTGGTGATTCAGATTCCGTCGTTGATTTTGGGTGCGCTTCTTCTGGAAAACTTCTTCAGTATTCCGGGTCTAGGTGGAATTACCCTGAACGCTCTTAACTCTTCGGACTTCCCGGTGATTAAGGCGATGGCGATTCTTTCGAGCGTTTTATACATTGTCATGAGTTTAGTAACAGATATTTTATATACCCTGGCTGACCCTAGAGTTAAGTTGAAGTAGAGAATTATGAAAGAGAATTCATTGTGGAAAGATGCTTTTAAGCGACTCATTAAAGATAAATGGGCCTTTGGTTCATTGATCATCGTCGCTATTTATTCAATTGTGGCGATTCTTGCTGCTACCGGTTTACTGGCCGCGGATTGGGCGAAAGAAGTTGGTGCTTCGAATCTTCCTCCAAGTGCTGAGCACTGGTTTGGTACAGATATCTTCGGTCGAGATGTATTGGCGAAAGTTCTTCACGGTACACAGATTGCAATGTCAGTGGGGCTTGCGACTTCACTTATCGCGATTCCAATCGGTGTGATCCTGGGTGCCCTTGCTGGTTACTTCGGTGGCTGGATTGATGACGTGATCACTTGGCTTTATACAACTTTTTCTTCGATTCCAAATATCATGCTTTTGATTTCTATCACGATGATTCTTGGAAAGGGACTCTTCGCCGTTTACATCGCTCTCGGTGCAACAAGCTGGGTGACCCTTTGCCGACTTATCCGTGGTGAAGTAATGAAGCACAAAGAAAGAGAATATGTTCAAGCAGCAGGTGCGATTGGTGGCGGACATTTTCGTAAACTGTTCATCCACATTCTTCCAAACGTAACACACATTGTGATCATCAATACGTCGCTTCAGTTCCAGTTCGCGATTAAATCAGAAGTGATCCTGTCTTATCTTGGTCTTGGTGTTCAAGGTGAGCCTAGCTGGGGAACAATGATTGATGACGCTAAACTTGAACTCGCGCGCGGAGTATGGTGGCAGCTTGCTGGTGCGACTACCGCCATGTTCATCGTTGTATTAGCATTTAACTTACTAGGGGACGCTCTACGTGACGCCCTTGATCCAAAGCTAAAAGGAAAATAGCAATGACAACTTCACCACTTCTTTCAGTAAGAAATCTCGTGGTTGATTTTCACACCAGTGAGGGTGTGACTCGAGCAGTGAATAACATCTCATTTGATATCCCGGCCGGTAAAACCATCGGTATCGTAGGTGAATCTGGTTCAGGTAAGTCGGTTACGTCACTTGCGGTGATGGGACTTCTACAAAAGCCTGCGGCCAAAATTCCTCAAGGGGAAATTCTTTTTAACGGTCAGGACCTTCTGAAGTTTAACGACGCTCAGATGCGTGATATCCGCGGAAATCAGATCTCAATGATTTTCCAGGAACCAATGACAAGCTTAAACCCGGTTTTCAAAGTAGGGGATCAGATTGCGGAAACAATCCGTATTCACCGTCACGTTTCTAAGAAAGAAGCGTGGGACCGTGCGGTTGATTTGATGAACCAAGTAGGGATTCCTAATCCTTCTGCTTCAGCTCATAAATACCCGCATGAAATGTCAGGTGGCCAAAAGCAACGTGTGATGATTGCCATGGCCATTGCTTGTGAACCAAAACTTCTTATCTGCGATGAGCCGACAACTGCACTAGACGTAACAATTCAGAAGCAGGTGTTGGACCTTCTTCACGGTCTTCAGCAGAAGCATCACATGAGTATGATGTTCATCACTCACGATCTAGGTGTGATTGGCGATATTGCTGATGACGTAGTGGTGATGTATCGCTCGAATGTGGTTGAGAAAAATAACGCCAAAGAAATTTTCTATACAGCGAAGCATCCTTATACAAAGGGTCTTCTAGCTTGTCGTCCGAAGCTTGGAGCTAATCCTCGTCGTCTTCTGACAGTGAGTGACTTCATGGATGATAACGGAGTTGAGAAACACGTTTCAGCTGAGAGAGTTCAAGTTTTTGAAAAAGAAGATGAACCAAACAGATCTGATGAAATCCTTCTTGAGGTAAAAAATCTTGTGACTCAATTCCCAATTAAAGGGGGAATCTTCGGTCGCACGGTTGATCATTTTAAAGCGGTGAATGACGTGAGTTTCACTCTTAAGAAGGGTCAAACCCTTGGTCTCGTAGGAGAGTCTGGCTGCGGTAAAACAACGCTTGGTCGTACGATCCTTCGCTTGATTGAGCCAGCATCAGGTAACATCATCTATAACGGAAAAGACATCACTCAAGTGGGAGCTGAAGAGCTTCGTCTTCTTCGTCGTAAAATGCAGATCATTTTCCAGGATCCATATTCATCTCTTAACCCTCGTATGACGGTTGCTGAGATTCTTACTGAGCCATTAAACATTCACAATATTGGAAGTGGTCGTCAGGAACGTCTGGATATGGCGAAGCAGTTATTTGAGAAAGTTGGTCTTAAGGCCGCTCAACTTACTCGTTACCCGCATGAGTTCTCTGGTGGTCAAAGACAACGTATTTGTATTGCCCGTGCTCTTATGCTTCGTCCTGAGTTTGTGATTTGTGATGAATCAGTTTCAGCTCTCGATGTATCAGTTCAAGCTCAAGTTCTAAACCTTCTTCTTGATCTTCAAGAAGAGTTTGGTCTTACATATGTGTTTATTTCGCATGATCTTGGTGTGGTGAACTTTATCGCCGACGAAGTAGGTGTGATGAATAAAGGTAAGATCATCGAGATGGATAAAGCGAGCCAGATCTATAAGAACCCGAAAGAAGAGTACACAAGAGCTCTCCTTTCAGCGATTCCAAAAGGTGAAGGTAAGGCTAACCTCGCGGCGCTGGTTTAAGCGCCGAGTAGATCTTTAAGAACAAGAGACTCAAACTAAATCCCCAATAAACATTCAGGTTCCAGTCCCAAGCTAGGACCTGAGTGTTTAAAAACACTCCGCCCATTCCACAAATATAAGCTCCTACAACACTTGCTGGCGAGAGTTGGTAGTGGAACTGTTTCTTAAAAATAACTTTCGATGTGAAGAGGGCAAGAAGAGTTCCGCCGGTCCACGATTGGGCCTTAAGACCTAAATACAGAAGACCTTCACTCTTAGATGCGATAATGGCAATCGTGAGAATTCCAACACCCCAGATAATAGAATCAATAATGCCGTAATAGCTCATTTTCTTTTTATCGCGGTTCGGGAAAATATCGTTATAAGAGGTCGCACAAAGAGCGTTGATGGTTGAATCGAGTACACTCATGGTTGCAGCCAGAACGCCCGCCACCATCACACCCCGAAGACCAAGTGGGAAGTAGTTCACGATGAAGTGAGGGAAGAGATAGTCAGCACCTGCCACATTTGGCATCGGATGAGTCTGATAATAGGCCCAGAGAAGTGAACCAACACTTAAAAACAGAAGTCCCACTGAGATCGACACGAAAGATGAGAAGAAGATCGCATATTGACCGTGACGAAGTTTCTTATTGGCCGTTATTCGTTGAGCGAAGTCTTGGTCCACTCCGTGAGTCGACATATCAAATAAGAAACCGCCAGCGAGACCAATTAAGAACGGCCACGGATTCTCAAAATTTAAGAATGAAGTTTTACCTGCCGCCTGAGCAAGAGACATCATGTCGCCCCAACTTTGATTCGCCGTTTGTGGAATTAGCATATGAGCAAGTACACCACCAATCACAAAGAGTGACATTTGAAGCATATCAGTTCGCACGACCGCTTTAAGACCGCCAATTTGAATATAGATAAGTGTGAGGAGAGTCACGGCCGTGAGACCTATGTAGATGTTAACGTTGAAGAACGTTGCCACCATAATGGACCCAGAGAAGAGACGCACGCCGACTGAAACAACTTTACTGAGCGAATAGAAAATCGCCACGGTTCGTTGTCCAGATGGAAGACCCGTGTGCTTCGCCATGACTTCATAGATGGTGAGACCCTTATCATAGACCTGTGGCAGAAACACGACTGCAATTACAAATCGCGCGGCGATCGCACCCATGTAAATTTGGATGAAGGTATAGTCACCTTTGAAGGCCACGGCCGGAATTCCAATAAAGGTCAGGGCCGAAACTTCAGTGGCGATGATGGAACAAATCGATTCCAAAAAGGTTAGGGACCTATTGGCCATGTACTTTTCCTGAGCGATTGCCTCAGGTGTTTTAAGCTCACTTTCATGCATGTCATCCCGGGATTTAATCGCAATCCAGAACACCACAACGATGTAACCAATAATGAATACCCAATCAATTATTTGAAAATTCATAGATGTACCTCAATAGAACGAGTGTACCGAAAGGGAACCAATTCCGTCCACTTTCACTCGAAAAGTTTTCTAAAAGAAGCTTCAACTGACCTGCTCAATCTTCCGATAGGTCCTTAGAAGTACTAGGATTTTATGACACAAGATGCGACCTCTACATTCAAACTTCCGGTGAAGGATTTAGCAAAGAAAGTTATTTGCGATGGTCACCTTTTTCTCAGCAGTGGTGGGAGAAAATTCTATTTGATGAAGCCCGGTGTGTTTGTTGATCCAAGCTTTGTAAAAAAACATGCGCCTCATAATGCGACCTTTGATTTTGAATCAGTTGTTCATGATGAAGTAAAAGAAAAATTCAAAACGCTTTTCCGTGAGCTTCGTTATCTGCAGTTTGAAAAAGACCTGCGCTTAAAGTGTTTTGAAATTGTTGCTTACTTTTATCGAACATATTCAAGTGATGAGCATTTCTTGTCTTTCGCTCTCGCTTGTCATGAAGAATTCTGTCAGATCTCAGTGGAAGATCAGTTGAGAATGCACGAAACCGACATGCATTTTTTTCGGAAGTCTATTTACTCAGCTGCATTCGCAATCATCGTGGGCATGACAAATGATTTCTATCATTTTTTGATGCTGAAAGATTTTTATAACCTCACCATGGCGCTGGATATTGGCCTGTGTGATACGAGTTATAGTTGGTATGTGTCCCAGGCCTGCAACGAAGAAAATCGTCAGCCAGGAACAGGGAAAAAATATTTAGAAAATGAAAAAGCAACTGAGCAGGAGATTCAAGTCTTCTTGAAGCATCCTGAGCGTGGACACGAGTTTTTAAAGACTCATGCCTTATTGGCCCATCCTGAGCTGGCGGAAGTCGCACTTTATCAGCATGAACTTTCTGATGGTAAGGGTTTTCCAAGAGGTGTGGCAAAAGGTCAGGTCTCAAGTTGGGAGGCCGTTGTGATTTTTGCCGACTCATTAGTTGATATTCGCAGTGAGTATTCGTTTGAGACAGAAGTGATTAAGTATCTTCTGAATTTTCAAAACCAGAAGTTAAGAGATCTTCCCGTGGGAAGAGTTTATAAAAAGATGTGTATGGCCTTTGATTATCTGAACTCGATGAAGGAGACAGGGACTTAATGGAAAAAGAGTTAAAACCTCTCGCCATTTTGAATCTGACCGGAGCATTGACTCCGGAGTTAGCTCATTATTTCCAATCGAGAAATATCAGGGTCTTTGATCCGCTTGAGACCTCGGAAGAAGCAGATTGGACCCACATTATCACAAAAGACATTCATGACTTTTCATTAATTGGAACGACCTATGATGTGGTGGAGAAAGATCGCCATATTATTTCGCTTTCAAAAGTTAATGACATTCAAAATTTCACCATCAATTACGGTAACCTTGTTTTGGATGATGTCTGGTTTCAGGGACAAATGGGTCCATTTATTCTGGATAAATACTTCCAGGGTTATGGCGGAATCACACTAGGTGATAACTATCCTTCTTTCCAGGAACTTGGTTCATTTCAGGTGGCCAATCCATTCAATACCGGTGAGTACCTGGATCGTATGGTTCAGAAGGCTTTTGAGAGTGGGATTGAGGCCCTAACGGTCAAAACTTATTTCGATCACTTAGTGATGTATCTTGCTGGTCTAAAAAAGAAAGGCAAAGTAGGACTTCCATTCGAAGTGACTTATGGTGCATATGAAGATGTGTTTGCCGTTCAAATGCATTTTTTCTCTGAGCCAATTGATCTTTTGGATGTTTCAACCAGTCTTTCGCAAAATATTACCAAGAAAGCAGAAGAATACTTTTTAAATATTTCTGTTCAATCAGCGGACTTCTTTGATTTCTCTTACATGGCAGACGTGAATAAAGTGATCGTAACTGCTTTGTGGACAAAAGATGAGAGAATCAAATTTGAGAACCGTGGACTTATGTTCTCGGCCCTTGTTCCAGGAAGAATGATTACTCAGTATCAGATGGAAGGTCAGACTTCTATTCTGGTTCAAGGTAATAGCACTATTCCTGATTTGACCGAGAAAGTGATCATTCCTGATAATCTTCCACCTGAAGTAATAGAAAAGAGTGTTGTTAAAGGACTGGCCGATGCCAAGGAAGAGAAAACAGTGGTTAGTGGTCTTCCAGGAGAGGCAGAAGCGGCCCAACTTGTAAAAGGCACAGTGGATCCACTTGATACATCCGTGGAAATCTTCACAGAAGATGAAACGCGAGATGAACCTTCACTTGTAAAAGGTCTAAGCGAACTTGAGCAATTGATTAACACTGTGAAGGGCAAGTTCGAAGAAGAAAAAGATGATGTTCGGATTGCCGGCGACAAACTTGATGTTGATAAGACTGCCTGGAGAATTGCCGCCACGGTTGATGAGAGTACCAAAGAGAACAATCTGAAAGTGCGTATTCTGGGAGACAAACTTCCAGAGCATATTAAGACTGGTCTTTTTGATTTTGCAAAAGGCATTGATAAACAAGTTGAAGATCTGGATAACCATGATTTGGATCGTTTCCAACTTGAACGTCTTCCTGACATTATTAAAGCAGGACTCCTCCAGCAGCGTGCCCTTTCAAATGAGAAGCAGGCGGTGCTTGGAATCTCACCACAGGCCATGAAGGTAGTGGAAACAAAACTCATGGCCTCTCAGGCAGAGAATGAAAAACTCAGAACTCAGATTAAACATATGGCCTCAGAAGTGCGTATCTTAAAAGACACACGAAATAAGATGGCCGAAGTTCAGATGAAGGCCGCCCAGGCCGCTGCTCTTGAAGCATCAACGATGCAGATGAGTGACGAAGACGATGAGTTACGTAAGCAGTTCCAACAAAAATTGGCCGAGCAGAAGGAACTGAATGACCAGGAACTAAAAAAACTTTCTGGACTACTTGAGCGTGAAACAAAACTTATTGCCGACGTTAAGATGGAAGAGATGAAGGCGAAGAAACTTCAAATTGAGGCCCTTCAAAAAGAGACCTTCTTTGGTGCGGAGATTGAAAAAGCGCAAAAGCAAATTAAGGCGAAAGATACCATTATTATGAAGACTAAAGAGTCTTTCTTAAAGTTGGTAGAAAAGAAAGATAAAGAGTTGCTCGATCTTAGAAGTAAAAATGATCAGATGACCAAGGCCCTTGCCACTGGTCCGAGCCAGAACCAATCTATCATGATTAAAGAGTTAGAACGTCAAAACCAAAACCTTGCTAAACAGCTTGATGTTTATAAGGTGAAAGTTTCAAGTCTTGCCACCAATATGAGTTCTACCAAGGACGATGGTCATTCTAAGGAAGAGGTCCGGAAGCTTCATATGGTTAATAATCAATTGAAGAATCAAGCTGAGGCCGCGAAGAAGGAGCTCTTGAAGGTCCAGGAGAAGATGATTCAGGACACGAGTCAGATCGCGAGTTTAAAGCAAGACAAGACGAGATTAGAAGGACTTCTTAAAAAGGCCGCGATGGAAACGGTAAAAGAGCCTACTCCTTCTGTTGTTCCTGGCCCTCAGCCAGATCAGGAATTAAAACGTCTTCAGGCGCAAACGCAGATTATGGAGACGCAAAATAAAGAAGCTCAGAAAAAGATTGCTGAGTTAGAGGCCAAATTAGTTGAGGCCCTGAAGCCGCAGAAGAATAATGGCGGGGTAGATGAGGCCTCTAAGGTGAAGATTGCCCAAATGGAAGCATCGGTTAAAAAACTTACTATGGATCTTGTTGAGACCAAGAACCAGCTGGCCGACATGAAAAAAGAAACCAATAAGTTACGCCAGGAAAAGACCGCCCTTCAGAACCAGGCGGATAAGATGAAGAAGGAAGCCGAGAAGGCCAAAACTGCTGCTCCTCCTAAGAAAAAAGCCTCTTAATTTTTTTTATCAAAATTCTTGCCAAATTCTTTTCATTCCTCCATAATCTGGTTCTCTGTCACATACCTAGATGCCCAGTTGGTGGAATTGGTAGACACGTTAGGCTTAGAACCTAATGCGCGAGCGTGGGGGTTCGAGTCCCTCACTGGGCACCAAGTTTTTGCGAAAGCAGCAACTAAAACACGTGTGATAGATTTAAGAAAAGCCAGGTCTCGCGCCCTGGCTTTTTTTTTTGCCTTTTTTTCAATTGACCCACTTCAACGGTCTACATTTCTATCTTATTAAAATGGATTATTCTCTAGGGATTGATTCTGGTCTTTAACGACATCGGGAAATAAAACGAAGCTGAACGCGCGTTCTCAGTGATTCTTGGAATTGATTTAAACTCAACAATGAACTCCACCGGGAAGGTCGGCTTTGCCCCATGATTGGTAATGCGAAAGAGGCCACGTTCTGCATTGATTAAGGTCGGTGGAATACATTCGACCGTGTAATTGACCCCAAGGGCATCAGCAGGATTCGTAATAACGTTTATCAGGGCCACGGATGAACACTCTACATAAACGTAGGGATTGACCGGTGTGGAGTCGAAGGCAATGATGTTGCCTTGATCGTTAGTATTGAGTTTTCCTTCAAGACGAAAGGTCTTTGAAAGGATGGTTTGATTGAGTACATCCTCAATGTTGAAGTTAATGAGAATGTCTTGGTATCCCGTCTTCATCTTGAGGTATCGGGAATTAGAGAGGGGATCATCGTAAGTCCCGCCGATTCCATCAATACGAGTGGTCCCGCTAGAAAGCCACTCAATGCGGGTCATCTGCCCGGCCTGTGAGGCGGAGCCAGTATATTCATACGTCATTAAGAACCAAGTACGTCCGTCGGCACCTACATAACTCACAGAAGAATTCGTACGGGTGAAGTTAACCGTCGTATTGTTGGCCAATCTTCCTCGGAGAGTAAAACGATTACCGTTGTTTTCCTGATAGAAAGTGATCTTAAAGGTCGTATTTGCTAGAGGAATAGGGGAACTGAAATTCATGTAATAGGTACCTATGTCCGTTCTACATGAAGCTTGTCCCTGATAGCGCAGATTGTATTCAATCTGTAAGTTAGGATCAAAACGATCACCTGTATGTTCACAATTAAAATTACCAAGTGCTACCGTGTCGGCCATGGCAGCAATTGAGAAGAACAGAATGAGTAAACAGATGATTGTTCTCATAAAAAAATCCTCTGGGACTTTCATCCCAGAGGAAAAATATCTTAGTTGTCTTTAGCTAGGAAACCAGCAGTCACAACTGCGTTGTAAGTGCTTGATGTAGCAGTTTCACCGAAAGAAACTTCAAGGACACCACGTACAACTAGTTCTTCGTTTGTAGCTGTAGCGAAGAATACTTTGTCGTTAACTTGTTGAGGATTGTCTGTAACTTGGTCCCAAACAGCAGTAAGAACGTTAGTTGTTAGAGGAAGAGAAACTTCATCCAACATAGGTTCGTTCAGAGAAAGATCTGAAGTTCCTGGAATACCAAGAGTTGTTTGACCGAAAGTTGCTTTACCACCCTTAACGAAGTTAAGTTGTTTAACTTTAATTTTGATGTCGTTAGTAGAAGAAGTTAGAGCAGCAATGAACTGAAGGTAGTCATTTTTGAAAAGCATCATCTTGGCCTTTGCTTCGAACTGAACGTAACGTACGTTTAGTTGACCGTCAGCAATGTTGCCGATGTTAAGAGAAACATCTTGAGCGTGACCAGAGAAAGTTGCTGCGTTCAAAGTCGATTTACAAGTAGCGAAGTCAGTCGTTACACCGCAATCTTTAACAGCGAATTGAATGCTAACAGCTTTAGGAGCAAGAACACCTGAAAGAGTGATTGTTCCTGTCGTTTGCTCATCGACCGCGATTGCCGAACCGGCCACGAAGGCAATTGATAAAAGGGCCATAATAGATTTCTTCAACATATCTTCTCCTTATAAAGAATCTGCTTTTGATAAATTTATTTCAACGGTTTTGCCTGGAAGACTTAGGTAGAAATGGTTTTTCCATCCTTCGGTGTCGATGCCGAATCGAGGACGAATATAGAGCACAACTTTTTCAGGAAGGGGAGTTCCCAGGTTGGCCAATTGGAATTGGGAAATGAAGGCCCGAGTAAAGCTTCCTAGCTTGAATGAAGATTTAATGATCTTTTCGTTGTTCATCCCCGGAAGCCAGTAGTTTTTAATGTAGGCCACGAACATCTTCTTTTCTTCTTGATCAGGAAAGAAAGAATCAACTTCAAAACCTGTCGCTGGATCAATGAGTTTGAGATCAAGATGAACAAACGTATAGGAGTCTCCACGACCTTTTAAAGTATATTCAACACTTTCAGTTTGAGAGACATACTTAGGAGAATCAAAACTTAAACGAGGAGGCTGAATATCTTTAGTGAAGTAGATTTCAGTTAAGGCCAAAAGAACTGGATTCTTCGGGAAATATGCTCTCACGGCCGTGTAGCTAGTTCCTGGTTGAGAATTAGTGATCGCAATTCGTGCCACGAGAACTTCGTTGGGCCTTAAAACTTGATCTACCCAGAGAAGCTCATTGCCTTGGGTATCAATAATGCTAAGTCCGCTTGAAAGTGAACGGTATAAAGTGCGGCCAGGTTGAAAGGCAGCATATTGATATCCGCCATCAAGTCGTTGAAGAAGATCGAGTGCTTCAAGACGAACCTCGCAAGGTTCATTTGTTTCGTTTTTAAGAATCAGTCTTCTTTGTTCGTTGAGATGAGAGAAGAAATGTTTGGCACTTCCGCCTGATCGCTGATTGCTAGAATCGGCAACGAAACTCGCACAAGCGAATGCCTTTGTACTCAGAAGAGCAGCAAATAGGATGAAGAAGAACTGGGGCATGCACGCCTTTTTTAAGATTTCTTAAGCGTGATTTAGCACGTGCAATATTTAATGGTAAAGTTAAAATTTTAAAGTCCGGTTAACATTCTTGCTCTTAGTATACTAAGAACTCGAAATTACGCTGCTCCAAAGATGCTCCACCCCGTGTAAGAATTTCCATATCGAGCTTCAGAACCCCGTCTCGAACGAATGGCTTACATGGTGCAAGGTCGACCTTCAGCTCATGGCTTGAAGTACCTGGGTATGTTGATTCAATGGTGTTGTCACCGCAGTGAAGTTTGATCGTGCGGATAATTTTCTCAGGATCTTCGATGAGAAAGCTCGCCTTCATATTGTCAGTGTAGATGATGTTATCTGATTGAGTCGTAATCACTGAAAATTCATTTTCATCTTGAGCATCATCAAAGTTAAGACCTAGGTATAACCATTCTCCAGTTTCATTCGGAAGATTGACTTTGAGTCCATGTTCATAGGTCGGAGTCGAACCGGGAAGTGGTTTTGAAATCTTAACGATGTATGTACCTTTCTTCAGTTTATTGAAGATGATTGGTTTAAAGCTAGATGAGAGAGCTGATGTCTTTACTTGATTACCACTGAGTTCAACTTCAACATCCGGTAGTTGCATCTCTGAATCGTTCTGCCATTTGCCATCTTTGTTTTTATCTTCAAAAACAATCACTCGAAGTGTGCCTCTCCATTCAAAAGCAAAGTCTTTAATGATTTCGTCATTGGCACGAAGATCATAATACGCTGTCGCTTTATCTAGATTAACTTCAGAAGGAAGTGTCGTAGGATTGATGGCGATTTCCTTGCGTCCAGGCTGAAGATTTCTAAACTGATAGTTACCGTCTTCGTCGGTGATAACACTAAGTCCTTCAAGACGAACTTCTGCACCTTTGATTGGTTTGTCAGAGCTACCACAGAGGGAATCTTGGTTCATATCAAAGCAAACTTTACCTTGAATCTGTGCCGTACTTCTACCACCAAATGCGTTTTCAACTTTTCTGGAAACCGGAACAGATGGTGTCCAGCTTAGTCTTACTCCGACTTGCGAATCGGCCTGATCAATTCCTCTGGTTTTGCTGTAAGAGGCATAAGCTGATAGGTCTACATTTCTGCCAATCTTGCGACTGTACTGAACGTCAATTGAGTTTGTCTCGGTCTTATTAAAGAAGCTGTATTGGTAATTCGTTCTGATACCTGCGCGGACAAATGAAGTTTCATTGATGTTATATTGTCCACCCGCCGAATATTGATAACGGTAATAATTCGTGTCGGTCTCACGATAGTAATCGGAGTTTAGGTAGAGGTTGTATTTCGTCGAAGGTCGGTATTGTAAATCAAGCTGCGCATACTGCTCAGTTTGGGCCTTGCCTGTAGAGTTAAGACCTTGATCAATTCCATAAAGAGCATTTTGTGAGTTTCTATTCAGCTGTTGTCCAACTTTGAGCATACCTTGCCATTTAGAGCTAGAATGCGTGAGAAGGATTTCAGGTGCAGCAGCTGAAGTCCCATCTGGAATAGTTTGATATCTTAGTTGAACCTGGCCATGAGTATTTTTGCTAATAGGGAAGAGAATTTTAACAAAGGCCTCGCGATAGATGCCTTCAATCGAATCAAAGCTTCCACCTTTCGATCTGATATCGTCTTGAGTTGCTCCAATTTGACCGCTTACTTTTTTATAAGGGATAATCACTTGGGCCATCATTCTTTCAGTGACGTAGCGATTGTCTTCTTCACGGTACATCTCAACTTGAAGAGGAGCATACTTTGTCATGAGGGCGTTTAATGAAGTTCCAATTCGAGAGTAATTGCCTCGTAGTTCATCTCTGGCAAGAACCAGTGAAGGAGCAATGGCCAAACGAGAATTGACTCTGATGGTATCTTGAGCGGTCAATCCCGCACCTTCAAAACCAGTACTCAGGTTTTTGTCCCAAAATACAAGATAACGATTCTTATAACCTTGGTTATAGTCAACAAATCCGCCTACGTGATCATTACCTTGTTGATCAACGCCGCCGTACATGCCCACGTTAAGAGCTTCGAAGAAAGATTTAGAGGCACGGAAACCATTTAACTGGCGTACACCCGGAGTAGAAGATTCTGTCGGGTTAAGTGATGAACCTAGAGTCACTCTGAAATCTTGATTTTTAGTGAGGTCTAGTTCGTATTGAAAAGTTTCTTCCTCACCTTGTAGGTAAGAAGATTGTAAGTATGTGCTGAGGGCGTAGTAATCGGAAAGATCACCATTAAGTGAGGCTCCGGCCGTGTTGTATCTGCGTGATGAGCCACTCTCAGAAAAGAAATCATTAGTTAAATAAAACTGTGATTGAAGTCTTCTACCGTCGTTTGTTTCGTTTCCTGATCTCAAGAGTCTAATCTGATAATTCTTTGATAGAAACTTTTGTCCACCTGATAAGGCCTGAACTTTAAAAGAAGCGAAGTCCGCACCACTGGCAGAGAAATCAATGTAAATTTTTACTTTCTTCAATTCACCGGGAGCAACATTCACTTGAGAAGGTCGAACTTCAATTCGCACACTAGGAGTGAATGATTCAATATGGAGATTTAAATTAAGAGCAGTGTTACCAGTATTTTTTAGAGCAAGATCAACTTGTCCTGCAGTATTTGTTTGTGTGATTTTTTCAGGACCACCTTCAATAGAAACATTTTCAAAGCTCTGAATATTTACAAAAAGATCATGATGAATGGGATCTTTTTGTTCGCAACCTTTTTGCGGATAGAAGCTCACTCTTAGAGTATAGAGTTGGCCACTTGGAGCACTGGCCGGAATTTGAACAGAGAAAGGAAGATAAACAATAGTTTGTTCGCCGTCCTCTTGTGCTAATTCAGTTGGAGCCTGGACCGGATAATCTGGTGTCCCCTTAGTTTTAATGTCGTATCGACAAGAGTTTTCCAGAATTCGAACAGGTAAAATCAGAAGAGCAGTTTGACCGGCCTGAATGGACTTTGTTGGCACGAGTGAGAAGCTCAATGAGTTTGAGTTCGCCCATACCTGCGAGGCCATAAGGAAAAGTAAAAAAATAAAGCCCTTCTTAATCATATGGACAGATGTCTGCGAAAAAGGGGCCAAAGGTGAAGCACGAGAATCTTAGGAGTTAGAGGTCCTAAGTTTAAACCTCACTGTCTAAAAAATAGACAGCGACTGTAAATTCGACAGATAGAGTGGGAAGGCCAGGTTTGGGGCCTGGCCTTTGAAAAAGTGTTCTTTGGATTGCTGCTATTAAATACTGAATGGAAAAGACAGCTGCAAGGCCACCTGAGAGTATTTAACCTCAGTAATAACTTCATCTGCCTCCACCATACGATATTCAAGACTAAAGGCCATATGCCTCAGGGCATAGAATGTTAGTCCGGCCTTAAGTCCTTGTCCCGGGTCAATATCGTCGAGTTCTTCAAAATCAGCACTAAAGATATAGCCGCCGTATAAACGGAAAAAGCCAAACCGATAGCCAATGAGAGCTGTCCATTCTTTGGTATTGAAGTCATCATCTTCAAGAATATCACCACCAGAAGACTTCAACTTATGTTGCATATATTCGGCACCCAGCTGCCAATTTCCAAATTCAAAGCCGCCACGTGCGCCGTAACCAAGACCTTTTAAATCTGTATCATCAGAAAATGAGTTTGATGAGTCTAGGATATCGGTGTAATTAAATTCCATGCTACCTGTTCCATAACCAAGGACCGGTTCGATGAATACAATTGCTTTTGCCGATTGAATTGAAAGAGTAGTGAACAACAACACCAAAATAAGATGCTTAAACATTTCGCCTCCATGTGAAATTAGAATAATTTTAGTGGGGCCTATAAAAGATTGTAGTTAATTTTTCTTAAGTGTTTCTTGGAATCAAATTGTTAATAAAAGCTTATTCTTTAATTGTGAGATGAGAACTATTTTTCCCATTTGGTTTTATTTTGAATTGAAAAATGACATCGTATTTCTTAAGAAAAGTTTTTTTTGAGCATTAAAACAGCACAATTCGATTCTAAATATTTGAAAAAATAATTTATCCTGCTTCCAATAGTTGCGTATGATGGAAATGAAATCATTGCCGAACTTGATGGCAAACGACAATGTTTTAATTCGTTATACACATTCAGGTCTAGGAACTGATGATGTTCTTGCTGTTTATATTTCAGAAGCAGGTGTGACGAGTGGTATGGCCCTAGAAAGTAAAGGCGATCTGTTTTTGAAAAATGCACTTAGTTCTGTTTAAGCAGTAACAGATTTGCAAGGAAATATCGTTCAAAGATATATGTATTCTAGTTTGGAGACCTCATGAATTAGTCATATTTTTCATTTTTATGCCGCCTCAGCCTTGGGTGGTTACAGCATGAGACAAGGATGGGGATATGAACCCTGGGAAATTTATGGATACAGTGGTGCAGTCATGGCGCCTTTTGATTATAAATGGTGGGCTACACCGGAGTTTGCAAAATGAGAGTATTGTTTTTTATGATCTTTTTTGTTGGATGCACTTCGCTTAGAAATGAGAATGTTCGGATTGAAAGAGATTACGGTAAAGTTGTTTTTGGTAAGAGTAGTGGGTTTGAAGGGAGTTCTTATATATGCTCAGGACATATTAAAAATGATTGCAAGTGGATTGAATGGAGTTTCCCGGAGATAGAGGAGAAAATCAAGAATACTTTGAATGAAAACAAATTAAAGCTCGTTGGAGCAAAGTATAAAGAAAAAAATCAAGGGTTAAGTTGGTTTACATTCTTATCATTGGGTTTAGTTCCTTCAACAATGAATTATGAAAGAGATTTGGAAATCATTTATTCGGATTCTTTAAATAATACTTATCCTTTAAAATTAAATCAGACCTATCAGATAATGACTGGTTGGTTTGCAGGACAATTTGGGACCATAAAGTCTTCGACTTCGATTCATGCTCATGAAAAGGAGGCTTTTATGAAGTCCCTAAGAACTGAATTTACGAGAAGAGATAAATAGATTTTAGCTAGCTCGATTTAAGCAATAAAGAGCTTTGAAATGATTTGTGGCATGGTGTTATTTTGGGGTTGATCATTTAAAATCGCGTTCAATCTAAGACTTATTCATGGACTATCCTTGTCAATTTCTTGTAGTTTTACCCCCACTGTTAAATTCATGTGAGGTTTTATGATCAAAGAGCTTAGCGAAGAGCAAGTCCGCACGATGACGCTCGAGGAAAAAGATCAATGGTGGCTGAAGAATGTCTATAAAGGAGACATGCCTCAGTTAACTGTTCGTTCTGCCTTAACTGGTATGATCCTTGGGGGAATTCTTTCTTTAACAAACTTATATATCGGTATTAAGACTGGTTGGACTCTGGGAGTAGGTATCTCTTCAGTTATCCTTTCATTCGCGTTTTTCAAACTTATTCAGAAGCTTAAACTTGGTTCTGAAATGAGCATCCTTGAAAACAATGCTATGCAATCGATCGCGACATCGGCCGGTTATATGACTGCTCCGATGATGGCATCAATTCCTGCTTATATGATGGTAACTGGCCAAGTTATCCCTATGTGGCAGTGTTTCTGGTGGATCGTTGTTCTTTCTCTTCTTGGTGTATTGTTCGCATTCCCACTTAAGAGACGTTTCATCAATGATGAACAAATGCCGTTCCCTGAAGGTTATGCTGCAGGTGTGGTACTTGATTCACTTCACGATGAAGACGGTAAACAAGGTATCTTCAAAGCGAAGCTTATGATGATCGGTGCTGGTCTTTCAGCTCTTATCGAAATCCTTCGTGCTGATACTCTTCTTGCAAAATTCAAGATGGGTTTCCTTGCTATCCCTCACTACTGGGACGATTTCGTTTATAAATTCGCTACTCCAGCAATCATGGGTACTCCACTTAAAGATCTAACAGTTCAATTCGATACTTCGATCGTTATGATGGGTACTGGTGGTCTAATGAGCATGAAGACGGCCATGTCGATTCTTCTTGGTGCTTTCATTAACTACTTCCTTCTTGCTCCAGTAATGATTGATGCGGGAATCATCACAGACACAACTTTTAAAGCGATCACTATGTGGAGCTTGTGGGGTGGTGCTGCTGTTATGACAACGTCATCTCTTTATAGCTTCTTCTCGAAGCCTCAGATCATCATCCAGTCTTTCAAAAAGATGTTCTCTAAGAAAGAAACTAAAGACGATGTTCTTGAAAAAATCGAACTTCCTATGTGGATCTTCGCAGTTGGTATTCCTGTAATCGGTGCTCTAACTGTTTACCTAGGTCACATCTGGTTCGGTATTCACTACTGGCTTGGTATCATCGCCATCCCTCTAGTTTTCGTATTTACACTAATCGCAGTAACTTCAACTGGTCTTACAGCAATCACTCCTGGTGGTGCTCTTGGTAAGCTGACTCAGATTACTTACGGTGCTCTTGCTCCGGGTAACGTGACAACTAACCTTATGACTGCTGGTATTACTTCAGAAGTATCTCTGAACGCTTCGAACCTTCTTATGGATATCAAGCCTTCATATATGCTTGGTGGTAAGCCACGTCTTCAGGCCCTTGGTCACATCCTTGGTATCTTCGCTGGTGGTCTAATTGCTGTTCCAGTTTTCTACAGCATTTTCCACGGTGATATTTCTCTATTCACAACAGACGCTCTTCCTCTTCCATCAGCACTTGTTTGGAAAGGTGTATCTGAAGTTCTAACTAAAGGTCTTTCTAACCTTCACTATACTGCTCAAATTGCAGCTGGTATCGGTGCAGTTCTTGGTATCGTGATTGAAATCGCAAACAAGAAAATGAACGGCAAATTCCCACTTTCTGGTGTTGGTCTTGGTCTAGGTTTCGTTCTTCGTTTCGCTGATGCTTGGTCAATGGCCCTTGGTACACTTATTTTCTGGGTTGCTAAGAAAATGTGTAAGAACAAAGAAGGCGTTGGTTACAGAGCTTTCGTTGATAACCAAGAGACTCTTGCTGCTGGTGTAATCGCTGGTGGTTCGATTATCGGTATTATCCTGATTCTTCTAGAGCAAGCTGTATAATTCAGTTTAGCTTTTGGCCCCGGAGAAATCCGGGGCTTTTTTTTGCCCTAAAATGAGGCCAGGTGGCCGAAATTAGGAACAACAAGAAAAATTAAGTAAATCCCATAGACATAGATTCCGAAGGGTCAACCAACGCCGGAGTCTACAATGAAATATTCAGCACTTTCACTCACAATTCTACTTCTAAGTAGTTGTTCACATTTCAAAAAGCCAATGACTTTGGAAGAAGCCGTGAAGATGGAAGGCACTGATCTCTCGCTCCAAAAAGTGACATCTCAAGATGAGCTTGTGAGCTTTGAGGTCCCAGGCAAGCTTTCTCCGACAATAAATCACATTTCAGATAAGGTTGATTTCTATTATTCGACCATCGACATTGGGGCAAGCTATCCAATGGAGTGTTACATTTATAAGACGGATATTAATCCGGCCTCCACATTGAAAAGAATGAGTGAGAAAGTAATATCAGATAAAAAGATTGTAGGAGAGATTGCTCAGAAAGAGATCGCTCTGTTTGGAGCGGGTGTCGCCCTTGAAGCTTCGCCTTTTATGCTTCTCCATACGAGCTATCTGACGAAAGACAAAAAAGTCGGGAAGCTTAAAGGGATGATTGTGGTTAAGGATCATTCTTCAGCGGTCTGTCTGCACAACGATGTAGGATTCAACCAGACATTTACTGAGTCATTCCTGAAAGTTGCTGCGAGCCTTGAAGTTAAAAAAGGGAAACCTTCTGAACCGGAATACCGTGAAGTCTTTTTGCTTAAGATGAATAATATTCCTTTGGGTTTTGTAACGAACTCATTAATCAAAGCTCAAAACAAAACCCAAGTAAGCATTCAGAGAACAAGTCTACTAATCCCGGTCTCAGCCTCTGAAATTCTCTCTAGCGATGGTGTGGAGCTGGAGATCTCCGACGCCAAAGGAATGCTTACGTACGGACGATATTTACATGATGGTGAACCAGAAAAATCATTTTCGATCGAAGTTAAAACAAACGATCTAAAGACTTACAACGTTTTGGGCATGGTAGGAGAAAAGACAATCGCGACTCAGTTGGAAACTCACGGGATTGTATCAAGCTATGGCCACACTAAAATGCTACCTCGTAAATTGTTTGAGCAGGAACTCCAGCAATTTTCTATTCCTATTTATAGCCCATCAAGAAATCCGGCCGCTGTTGGAAGTTTAAGAACTTCTTTGAAGAGTAAGTCTGAAACGGGCGCGGTTTTGAGAATAGACTCTGGCGATGGAGCGACCACGTCGGAGGTCGATCTTGACGGTACTTTAAAAAGAAGCATCATTCCAGCAGGTCAGTTTGAACTAATTGGAGAAAGAGTCTTTAAACTTGGAACTATATCCAGTCCTCAAGATTAATTAATAATCTTATTTTTGACTTTCGAGACTGAAGAAATCCAGAGTCAGCACGCAGAGCTCTTCCTCTTTTGAGGGCCTTACAATTTCCCTGACTTCCTGAAGATGTGTCAGAAGTTTTTCTTTAATCTGTTCAAAATCTTTCTTGGAAAGACTATAGACCGATGAGAAGTGAATGTTGTTCTTGCCACTGAGGTTGATGTTTTCGATGGCACGCATACGCCAATTCTCATGATGTTGTGTAATGAAGGGTGAGTCACCTTTTAAGAAAATACGTCCTTTCCCCGAATTGAATCCTTCCTTGGAAGCAGCGATAAGTCCCGTCTCAATGAGAAAATCTGTGGCCTCATTAACAACGCTCATGGGAAGACCTAAGTAGCTACTGATAGATTTTTTATCTCGGTATTCAGGAATCGTAATCAGAATATGAATGGCGGCGTAGTACCACTTGGAATAGTACTTCGCTTGCATCACTTCATCTAATTCATCCTTGATATTGATTCGATTGGAAAGAAGAGCGCGCTTCTCTCGGATCTCTTTAATCTTTTTTCTCGACATGTCTTTCAGGCGCTTGGTTCCGGCCTTGGCGAATTGAACGAGAAGGAGAAAGAAATCTTCTTCGTCTTGTGTGAGTTCAAAGAAGGCAGAAGCATCTACTGCTTGTTCGAGACTTAAGTGAGCATCGTGATTCAGGACTCTGGTGATATAGGCCGACTGACAATTGAGGGCCTCGGCAAATAAAAGGCGAGAACCGTGACCTTTGGAGGCCAGGACGCTTTTTATATAGTCCTTGTAGTCATCGAAGCTAAATATTTCCATAAGTAATTCCAGTAACTTAAGTTTAAAAATGAACTAGTAGTTAAATTATAGCATGAATTTTGATTAATTTTATGCGGAAAGTTATTTTTACCTGATCTATAACCCTCCCATCAAAACAACCTTTGGAGGGTTAAATGAAAACGATCACTTTCTTCTTAGCATGTGCAGTTGTTCTACCAACCTACGCGGCAAGTTTTAATCCGCTTCAAAAGCTTCAGGAGTCTCGTGCTCTGTATGCTGAGGTTCAGGTTGTGATTCATGAGAATCAAGCAAAGATCGAAGCTTTTAAGTCTGAGGCACTGGGAGCTGAAGAAGAGGTTCGTTCATTTAATCTAAACCATCCGGCCCTTAAAGAAACACTAGCTACATGTGCGAATCTCATGAATGCGAAAATGGAGGAGACGGGAAAGGAGTTGAGCAATCGTAATGAAAGTGAAGCGAGAGCTTCTTTAAAAACCCTAACTGAGATTGAAGAGAGTGTGAAACGTTATATTGATGCTGAAGAGTGTTCGAAATGCGATCCCGAGCTTCGAGAAGCAGCAATGAATAAGTATCAAGAGCGAGTTTTGACTCTTATGAAAGAGCTAAAACCGAGTCAGTATGCTTCCCGCGATGTGAATGATCTAGTGGACAGACATTTAAGTCGCAAGTTTTGTAAGTTCAATAAGTACTTTGTGTATGAGGACGATAAGATCACCAAAGGTGAGTTGGATCACATCGGTTGTACTTATCACGATAGCCTTGCCCCAGCGGAAATCTTGTCTGGTCGCTATACGGAGAGTCTTCTTTACATTGCTAAGAATGCACCAGTTAAGGTCGTGAGAAATTCTAAACGTAATGGTGAGCCTTCGAGCAAATTCACTGGCAAGACGGTAAGACTGACTCTGACCTATGACAAGTCGGTGATTACTGGCCTCGACAATATTCGCTTCCCAGTTGATGGGAACCCAATTTGGGTAATTCAAGACGAAATGTAGTTCATCCAGCCCTCTTTCCCGCAGGTTAGGAAGAGGGCAACTGTCTAAACTTTAGACAGTGGGAGAAAGAACTACAAATGAACCTAAGTGCAAAGAATAACTAGATAGAATGCAAATAAGGAGTTCCTATGCTTTTAAAGACTTTGGCCCTGGTTATGGGTCTGTCCGTTCTTCCTGTCTATGCTGGCGGAGAATCTGGTGGCGGTGGTGATTCATTAGAAGAACGTGTGGATGAAATTCGCGCGGATATTTTAACCTGGATCAATGCGGGTGGTTCTAAGTCATTAGTACTTCCGAACGATATCACGCATGAAAACTACGTAAGTCTCATGACTGATATTCTTCAACCTAAAAAAGTTGTTTTGGGTTTTGAAGAATCTGAGATCAATGTAGGTGGAGTTCCTAAAACTTGCCGTGGTTATATTTCGAAAGAAAATCAACGCCCACATATCCTTTGTAATATTGCTCGCTTTAAAGGAACAGGCGAGGCCGAACAGTATCGTCTGATTCACCATGAGTATGCTGGTCTTGTGAGAATTGAAAAGAACGATGGTGCCGCCTCTGATTATGCAATCTCATCGCAGTTAACAGACTATCTAAGAAGAAAGACAGTTCTTCGACTAGCAGTGGTGAAGAAAGAACAGAATCGAAACGGATTTGACCCGATTCAAAGTTTGGAAGAAGCACGCGCTCTTTATGTAAAGAGATTAGAGGCCTCAGGGAAACGGGCACAGGAAATTCAGGAATTTCGAGTTAAATCTGAAAAAGTATTGCAAAGCTTAAGAGATAAAAGCATTGATCCAACTATTAATGAAATCGTAAACGGTTGTGCAGACGAGCTTGAAGCAACTATTCCAAAATATGCAGCGCAATTTGATCAATCGAGACTTCGAACCGACAAAAACTTCGAAAATAAATTGCAGGACATAGAGAAAAGTATAAATAGATTTTTTGAAGCTGAAGAATGTACTCAATGCGATGAAGTGATTCGTGAGCAAACACTTCTGGCCTCAAAAGACAGCATTCTGAAAGCTTTAAGAGATCTCACTCAAGATCCTGATTATATTTATTCCGATAGACCGCGTGACTTCTATTGGGACGTACATAAGAGAGATTGTTCATTTAGAAAGCTCTTCAATATTGAACAAGATAAGCAGACGCAAGATCTCAGGCACAGTTCTGGCTCGACCTATAGCGAGTCGCTGACCTTGGAAGAGATTCTTTCTGGCAAATACGATAAGGCACTTCAGTTTCTCGGAAAAAATGGACCGATTAAAGTCGAAAGAACGGCAAGAAAACTTGGAACTAAGCCATATTCAAAGTTTAATGGAAAAAAGATCAAAATGGTTATGATCTATGATTCGAGCATCTTTGATGGCTATAGCGAAGTCGAATTCCCTGAATTTGGAAATCCCATTCATTTAATCGAGGGGGGTCTAAATGAAAACAAGTAAGCTATTACAAGCATTTTGTTTTTTAGCATGTTTAACAACGCTACCTGTATACGCTGCTGGCGGAGAATCTGGTGGCGGTGGTGATTCACTTGAAGAGCGCGTGAATGATATTCGTGCGGACATTTTAAAATGGATTAAAGCGGGTGGATCACGTTCTTTGAAGCTTCCCACTGATGTTACTCATGAAGATTATGTAAGTTTGATGACAGATATTCTTCAACCTCAGAAAGTTGTTATTGGTTTTGAGGAAGCTGACATCAATGTAGGAGGAGTGCCTAAAACCTGTAGAGGCTTTGTCTCAAAGGAAAATTCACGTCCTCATATCTTGTGTAATATTTCACGTTTTAAGGGAACCTCTGAATCAGGTCAGTATCGCCTGATTCACCACGAATATGCGGGCCTTGTAAGACTGGAAAGAAACGACGGTGCTGCTTCTGATTATGAGATCTCATCTCAGATCACTGATTATTTAAGGGTGCAGACTGTTTTAAGATTATCAGTTCTTGAAAGAATTGAAGGACAACAAAACGGTTTCGATCCTGTCCTCGAGCTTGAGAAGGCCAGAAGTCTTTTCCATAAGTTTTCAGAGCATGTTCAACGAAATGCTGAACTCAACGATCAGTTGATTGACCTTTATGATGAAGCGATAGCTGATCTGAGTGGCCACACATTTCCCGAATCAAATGTTCAAAATACAATTAGAGGATGTGCTTCTAATCTTGAAAAACTAAAAAATAGAGAGACGGAAAATTTCTCTATTTGGAACAACCACATCAAAAAGGTCAACGAAGAACAATTCGCGACTGTCGAGAAACATGTGCTTGGTTACATTCAAGCACAACAATGTAGACAGTGTGATCCAGAAGTTCGAAAAGAAACGCTGGTTAAATTTAAAAAAATCATTCTTGAAAACGTTCGAGAATTAGAGATCAATGAATTCGAAAAGGTGTCTCATGAGTATAACGTGTATACCCTCTATAACACTGCCATTTGTAATTTTAGAAATCTTTTAAAGATCCACGATGATAAGGATGCTGCTCGTTTCCTTAATGCTTCATTAGAAAGTAAAATGTATGCACCGGCCTTATCGGTCAAAGAAATTTCTGAAGGCAAGTATGATAAAGCACTCATGTTCATCGGAAAGAATTCTCCTGTAAATGTTTATAGAAGCGGTTCTGCAGTATTTGGTCCTCAATCTGGTTTAGATGGTAAAGTGGTAAGGATTCGTTTTAATTATAATTTTGATCCTATCGGTGGGGACTTTATTAGAAATATGAGCCAACATCCGAAGTTAACTAACCCCATTAAAATCATCCAGCGCGATCTCAAATAAGCTAGAAGAAGGCCCTTTTTAGGGCCTTTTTTTATAGGCCTAAGCATAAGTAGCTGAAACCAATGAAGTTGTGCGAGTGTAAAAATGCTTCACACCTCATTAAAGCAAGTAGTCAGCGGATGGAGGATTTGGATAGAACAAGACTCTTTAAAAATTTAATCAATGATTAGGTGCGGATCTCATGTCTTACACGTCTTTCGCAGATTTTCTTCATTCAAAGTATCTTGAACGCCAGCAGCGAAATGCCAAGTACTCACTGCGCTCTTTCTCCCGCGACATGGGGATTTCTTCCGGAAGACTCACAAATTTATTAAAAGGCAGAGACATTCCAGGTGATGAAACGATCGAGAAGTTTTTTTCGATCTTCAACCTCGCAGAAGAAGAAAGACAAAGACTTAAAAAAATCATTTATTCTCAAAAGTATCTTCGTCGTGGCCCGGGCTTCTCAAAGCAACTTAACGAAGAAGAATTTAATCGGATCTCGGACTGGAAGACCTGGTCAGTGTTTACGATGTTTCAGGCCTCGGATTATTTACCAAATATCGTCTGGTTTTCTCAGAAGTTAAAACTCTCAGTCGAAGAGATCGACATTGGTCTAAAAAAGCTATTGGACGTAGGTCTAATTGCAGAGAAAGATGGATTTTATGAACTCATCTATCAGAGCGTAACCACAACGAATGATGTTCCATCCACGTCCATTCGCAAATTTCATAAAGAGTTTATTCCGATTGGGTTGAAGTCTCTGGATAAAGTACCGGTTGAACAGAGAGATGTCTCGAGCCTGACTTTTTGTATCGATAAGAACATGCTCCCTGAGTATAAGAAAGCGCTGGCCGAATTTCGAGCTAAGCTTTCACAGATTGCCAGACAAAATGATGTTTCAAATGAGCTTTATCAGCTCAATATTCAGTTTTTCCCTGTGGCCTTCGAAGGTAATAACGAATGAATAAAAAATTCTTTTCGCTTTTGTTTTTTATTGTTCTATCTTTCTCTTCTTTTGCTGGAAACGAAGTCGGCAATGGCGGAGGGGTCCTTTATCATCTGGAGAGTAAAACTCCCGTAATGTTTTTTGATGCCTATGAAACTGAAGCGAGATATGGCTATCGAATTCAGTGGCCAAGAGATTTGTCGGATGAATATAAAGTCGCAATGTCCTTCACAAGCCGCCTTGCCAAGTATGATCCTAAACTGCAAAAACAATTGAATGGTTGGATTAAATCATTTTATGCCGAGGCATCCTTCTCACAATCTGACCTCCCACTTATTTTTGATATGGGTACCGGCATTCACATTCCTGAATGGAGCGGGGTGGCCCAGTTGATCATTCAAACTAAGCATGGCTATATTCTAAATCAGCGCTACTGGAACAAGCTGTCGACTGAACAAAAGGGTGTCGCAATTCTTCACGAAGTGGTTTATCGAAAAGCTCTTGAAGTTAATCCAAGGCTTTTTTTATCTGAGAAGGTCAGAATATTTGTGGCCATTTTAATTTCGAATGAACTTCGCTTTTTCACGGCGAATGGCTATCAAGGGCTCCTTCAGCATCTTGAATTGAAGTAATTTTCCTTTGGATTGTTAAGATTGTTAGGGTTTCGACCAGATACTCTAGAGCTATTCCCAAGCTCATTCATCTCTGGCAAATATGCGGTCATTAACTTAACACCAACAGGAGTTATTATGAAAATGATCGCAGCTCTCACGCTATTTTCTCTCTCACTTTCGGCATTCGCAGTTACAAAGTCTGTTCAAGCGGATTTCACAAATCTTTATAGAGGCTACAGTGCTGGCTCTTATAAAGTGGATTTTAAGCTGGCCTCGAAACCATCATTATCAACAGCGCAAATTTCAACTCAAGTTCACCGTAACGATAACGACTTTACTTGCGTCACTTCTGCCAAATTTGAAGTTGGTCAGATGACTTTCTCAATCGCTCAGAACGGTTCTTCTTGGAAGAAAGTAACAACTCAAAAGATCTTCGGTGAAGTCTCTCATACTGTAGATGGCACTGAGTGTGATCTTTCCCTTGAGAATCTTGCTTCTCAAAACACACTTTATGTAACAGTGACTCCGCAAAACAATCCAGTTGAGCTTCCAGTAAAGGCCTTCCCTGGCTACGAGAAGACCCAAGTGTACCTTGTGCCATTTGACGGTTATGTTTATGTTGATGCCGATATTAAGCTTGTGAATAATTCTCTGGTTTTAAATCCAGCGGGCTTTCTTTCTGAAAGAAGTGTGTTCTCTAGGAACACTGATAACCTTCGTAGAATGTTCTTCTACGTTCAGTCTTCAACAGGTTCTTCGCACCTTTCCCTTGGTAACGGTCACATTTCTCTATAATTGATTGATTGATGGATGGGCCAGGGGAAACCCTGGTCTTTTTATTTTCCGCTATCTTCGTAGGCCTTTTTGAGGGTCTTTTTCATGACTTTCACAGATGTTTCCCAGTCTTCAGTTGTCACTGTTTCAAGGTCTTTAGCATAGGCAGAAACATTTTTAGTGGTTCCACCCAAAGAGGTTCTATGGAGTTGACCTAGAAGATAGAACTCATCCTCAATGACTTTTCCCATGTCTTTTTCACTTAAATCGGCCGAGTCGATGGATTTGTTGCCTTCAATTTTAAAGCGCATTTGATAAGGTTTGGTTCCGACGTCGACCACATCAAGTCTTTGGTTAAAGTCATTGCCCAGAAACTTTTTCATGGATGTTTCAACGCGTTTCTTGTCATTGATGTTTTTGGTCCAGCCAACAACACCACCATCCATAATTTGTTTCAGTTCGATAAATTCGATTTTCCCATTGATCTCAACCAGAGCGTGATAGCGATTACCGAAGGCGGAGCCACCACTTTCTTTCATTGTTCGGTAGACATCATGAACTTTGGTCTTCGCTCCAAATTTATCTTTGAAAACTTTTTCAACAGAGGCCTTTTCTTTTGGAGCTAAAGCGAAGTTTGGTTCACCCTTCACTTTGAAGCGAGGTCCCTGAGCGGTTTCAAGCACATCGGCCTTAGAAGCGTGGCCACCTTTTTGGGCCTTCGCTTGGAGTTCTTGAACATAAGGTGAGTAGGGACGCTTTGTACCAGCGAGACCCATTTTATAGGCCTCAATGAATTTTTCCTGCTTAAAGTCTCCCATATACGATGCGGACTGAGAAAGTCTCATCACGTCTAAAAACAGAGGAGCTTCGGCCACGTCATCAAAGTCATTGAAGGTGAATTTAGGAACGCCTTTATTGGAAACGATAAAACCAAAATTCTCGGCATGGGCATCTCCCACAATCTGGCCACGGTGATTTTTTAGCTTTTGATAGATCGGAAGAGTTTCCTTCACGTCAAAGGCCTCTTTGTAGTAATAGGGGACAAAGGCACGCATGAACATGTGCTTGTTCTTGGCGTTCTGAAAACGTAGAAGAATTTTTTGAGTGTCTTGATTTGGATAGTGCTCTAGCATCTTGGCAATGAGGTCCTTACATGGGGCCGCATGCAGCGAAAAACTGACGAAGAATAAAGGAATGAACTTAATCATACATTTCCTCGATGGCCTCATGAAGAGTGTCCAGACGTTTTTCTACTAGAGTTGGGAAATCGGGAGAGGACAAAAACTTTTCTAACTTGTCCTGCGTACCCATCGTAAGGTCTTGTTGAGAGCTATGACCGTCGGAGCGAGATAGTTCCATCGCAATGGCAAAGATGGTTTCGGACTCATCTTTAAATTGATCGAATTTGATTTTAATTTTTGAACCGTGATAGTTTTCTTTTGAGACGAATGAATGGTCTCCGGTCTTCCAGTGCTGTTTAATTTCCTGGCAAAGATTATCAATCATGCACAAGCAATGGTTTTAGGTTTTCATAGGACAATTCAGCTGGAATGCCTGCAGGTAAGCGAGGAGGTGCGGTTTTTTCTCCTACTTCAATTCTACGGGCATGAGTCATTTGTTGCTCGAAATAAATTTCCACTTTGGCCTTGTCGGACTCCGAAAGGGCCTTGAATGAATCTGCCGCCTTAACGATGGCAGGATTCTTCTTATAGTCATCACTCAAAACTTTTCCTGCTCTTATGTCATAGAACAAGTGCTTCACTTCCGAGACCTGATGAATGGCAGGGCCCCTCAGTTGTAGTTCACCTTGCACACCACTCTTATAAAGAACGTTCATGTGAAAGCTAGTGTAACCATTTTCATAACCGGTCTTAGGATCATTCTTAACAATGATTGGCTCAGGAACAGTCACCGCCTTACCTGCGTCCTTTTGCTTCTGGAGAGCAAGACGGTATTCACGGTCCGCGCGAACGATTTGATCAATCTGTTTATCTGAAAGATAAGGAATGCCTTCTTTACCCAAGACGCGGTAGTTAATGATTTCGGTGACCCGAGTTCCGTTTTTGATGTCTTTTGAAATCTGGTCAACAAATGCCTGAACCGTCTCCGGTGCAATTTTTCCATCCGGTCCAGTTTTCATAATGATTCGAGTTCCTAGACCATCACCGATGGCCGCGGCAACTTTTTTCACGTTATCAATACCAGCTTCGCCACGTTGATAAGCATTGAAGTCTTTTCTGAGAAGCTTCGCTAGAATTGAGTCTTCACCTTTGCTTCTCACAGAAACTTGGCCAAGTGACATATAGGAGTCTTTGATGTCATCGGCCGTTTTTTTCTCGAGCGCCTTAAGTGATTTAGAAACTTCGTGAGCGAAGCCTTCAAGTCTCTCAATGTGCTCCGGACCTCTGGCCTTTAACCAAGCCTCGCGTTCCGTTGCCGGAAAACGAGATGTCATGGTTTTGATCGATTCAGGATCAGTCTTCGGAGGAATGAGTCTTTCCGGATAATCCGGTAGACGAGTATGGGAAGAGGTCGCAGCGGCCATATCTTTAAAGTCTTCGCTCATAAGAACGATGGCCACATTTTCTCTGTCCTCGGGTTGTTTAAAATTAATCATGATGGATTTACCATCAGTCTGAGTACTGAATTTGAATCGTTGCTCTTTTACGACGGCCTCAGGAACAAATTCGACCTCGATATTATCAACCGCACCTGAGAGGCGCATGGCCGCAAGTCGACGGTGATCTAGGGTCCAGATTTTTCCGTCCTCATCTCTCCACACACGAAGTTTTGGAAGATCAGTAACTTTTAAAGTTCCGGCCTTAAGGGCCTTGGCATTATTGATAACGGTATAGCCGCCTTCAGAGTCATTTTGCGCAGAAATTTGCGAGAAACGAATTTCTTTAGCATCAACTACTGCAGAACCGAGTTTTTGACTCTTATCAAATTTTGGAACAGGGAGACCGAGTTCTTCAACATCATGATAACGAACGAGATTTCGGTTAAGTCCTTCTACCTCGGAGATTTTCCAAGGAACGACCCCGCCGTAATTGAGGCCTTCGATTTCTTTTTCAATTTGAGCGATGCTTTTATTAAGTTCAGGTGAGCGTTTCGGGACTGTTCCTTGAAGGAAAGTCTTGAGCATGCTTCTGCAACGAAGAATTTTGGCCGCAGAAACAGAGTCCTTCGCATAGACCTGCGTGAAGGCCAGAAGAAGGAGTAGTACAACTCCAAGTCTAATATTCATTCTTCGATTCAAATTCATTTCCATTCAAAACCTGACTAAAATTCTCATCGGCATGAATTTTCCTTAACTTAAGGACAAGTTTCTTTACTTGGCGCCAATGAGATCTAAGGCATTTGTTTCTTTAGTTTTAGGTTTCAGCTTAAAACGTTTTTGAAGTTCCTGTGAAAGCTGGACGAGGTTCTCTTCCTTTCCTGGTGTTACTTCTTCAATGGTGGTTTCAAACTTTTTATTTTGTCCGGCAGATGCTTTCACACCCAATCCTTTGACTGTAATTTCCGAAGTACTCAAACGATAAGCAGGTGAGTCGCCACTGACGGGAATGAGAAGATACTGTGTGCTCTCATCTTTTTGAGAGAGTACCGGTGCGACTTTTTTTCCATTCGTGTAGTTTAAGGCCATGCGAACAGATTCATCTGAGTCTTTAAGCGTGGAGGCAGGTTTTCGTGCCTGATCCGGATATGATGAAGAAACTTTCAGTTCAGCTTTCTTCTGAGTCAAAGCAAGATCCGTCGAATCATAATAGAGATCTTCATTGATGACTTGATTTTGCTTAATCAATTTGAATTTTATTTCTTTGCCGTTCTTGTCTTTGATAGCGAGAAGATCATTCTGAAGTTTCTCTACTTCTTGAAGAGAGTTCTTATCGCTTGCAACTAACTTGGCACCATTCACGACAGCACTCGCCGTGAGTGCAGGTTTGCTGATTTCTGGAATGTGACTTTCGGCCGGTTTAGGTGCTGGCGGATTAAAGTAGTGCACTTGAGCATCTTTAATACCCATCTGATCCTGGAAGAAAGCGATTCCTTTTTTCACTTGATCATTAGTTGGTTGGAAAGTTCCGGAAGCTCCGTCGAAATGGAACTGTCCTTTTTCATCCACCCAAAATTCTCCGGCCAGACGTAGATCTTTATTCTGATCACGAAGGATAGCGTGCTTTGATCCGTAATCACGCATTTTACCCGGACGAGTTTGAGCAAAACGAATCTTCTCATCATCCAAAACATAAGTGTAATAAGTATTAGGCTTGAGAAGTTTTGCAAAATCCTGATTATCTATATGGCCGATAAATGAAACATCTGAAAAAGTTTTCTGTGCCGTTCTTGCAACTGCACTTCTTCGATAAACGCCAGTGATCTCACGTGAAAGAGGAACAGGTCCTAATTTTAATTTTTGATCACCCATGATCTTGGCAACATCTTGACCGTGTTTGAATTCGATCATGTCCAATGGCTCATTGGATTTTGATTCAAGTTTGTGAAGAGCATTGAGGAGATTCATGGCACATGTTCGCCTGTAGGCCTCTCCGGCATAGGTGAGCTGAGTGAACAAAAGAGTAGCGGTCACTAGATAGCGAGTTTGGATTTTCATGTATCTTCCTGGCCTAAAGGGCCTCTTTTCTTATCGGAGCCTCCTGAAAATCCTCAAATGCATTGATCTAAGTGTCTGTAAACACGTAGGTGTAAGATTAAGTTTCTTGGCATTCTGAAAATAAAAACGAGAATTAACCCGCTCAATATGATCGGGTATTTAAGGAGATTCTCATGAGAAATTTGTTAATGAGTTCTGTGGTTGCTCTTACCATGACAAGCTCAGCATTTGCTATTTGTCCTCAGTGGACTGCCAAGCGTGTAGGTTCACTTGATAAAAATATGATTGATGAGGCAAGCGGCCTTGTTACATCTGTTCTTCAGAAAGGTAAATTCATTTGGGTCAACGATTCAGGTGCCGAGCCGGTTCTTTATGCAACAGGCATGGATGGAAAAGTTGTAAGAAAAGTTAAAATGGCGAATTTCCCAAACACAGATTTCGAAGCAATGGCCATGGGTCCTTGTCCATCTAATCGTGGTGAGAGCTGTATCTACGTTGGTGATATTGGAAGTGGAATGGGATGGAGATCATCTCTTAAAATCGGAATCTTCAAAGAAAAAGATTTTTGGTCTTTTGGTTCAATTCGTCCGGAGTACGTTATTGAAACCAAATATCCAAATGGCGTAAACAACTCTGAGGCCATGGTTGTTACACCAGAAGGTCAGATTCTTTTCCTTTCTAAAGCGGAAGGCAACACTCAAATTTTCGTTATTGCTCCGAATGGCAGAATGAGCCTCGTGGCAAGTGTTGATACAACGAAGATGCTTACGGGTACTCGTGGAAAAGGTCCTCTTATTACAGACGCGGCCATCTCTCCGGATGGTGATAAGCTTCTTATGCTTTCATACTCAGACATCATCGAAGTTAATTTGAAGTCACTGGTAGGTATTACACAGAGACAGTGGAAACCAGGTGTGGACTTTAATGTGATTAAGGGACCGGGCCTTCCACAGCAAGAGACTGTGACTTATGACGGGCAGAATTCTTTCATCATCTCTTCTGAATCTGAAGAAGAAGCGGATGGCGCTCCTCAAATCTATTCATATACTTGTAACGGTTTCTAAGTTTCAGTCGGCACCCGGAACGGGTGCCGATTAAATTTCCTTAATTCTTCACAGATCCAGTCAACCAAATCATTAAGTTTTTCATTACAGTTTCCGAAAAGAAGCTCGGAGAAAAATTTTATGAAATGGTTATTTCTGGCCCTCATCGTTTGTCCGACGGCTTACTCAAAGACCGCAAGCTTTGAACTTAAGGACAAGAAAAAAGTCACTATTACTCATCCTGATACATGGGAAACGGCCCGAGAGCTTTACGGCATTCCTCTTGCTGTATTGGGACCTTGGGCGAATGAGTCAAGACCAGTTCTCTCCATTCTTCCAACGAACGTAAAACAGGACAAACATAGGCCTGAAGATTTTCAAGAGCTGTTTGAGAACTTCAAGGTTGAGAAAGATGAATGGGTCAAATCTCATAAAGGTAAGCTTATCAAGTATGAGCCAACCACACAGGTTGAACCAAGAAAAGATTTAAAAGGCCACTTCATTGGTGCCGAGTTTGCCATTAATGGCATCCACTTCATTGAAAGAAGTTACTACCTTTACTGCAAGAACGAAGTTTATAACCTCAAGTATTCAATTCGTGATGAGCATCGCAAATATATACCAGAGCTTCAAAAGATGATTGGGGACTTCAAATGCGAGTAACATTTTTATTACCACTCCTAGTATTGTTCTCCTTTGTCGGAAATGCCTTCGGTAAGTCCGACCTTGAAGAGAGAATGGCCAAGTTTAAAAAACTGCAGGAAAGAGTAGAGAAGGAATGTCTCAAAAATCCGAAGTCTAGTAGTTATGAGATCACGGTCGATGGTAAAAAGCTCAAGTGTCATGAGCTTTTAGTCATTACCAACCAACTTAAAATTGAAATTGATAAAGAGATTACTGAGTTAAAGGCCTGTGAAGAAGATGGCAAAGGTCCAGTTCAGGCCCTTGCGGTTGATACTGGTAAGATCATAGAGCAATCAGGATCATGTAAACCTTCTCCGGATCAAAATCAGTGTATGACTAAATTTGGTTGTGCGGCCATGGCGGCAGTGGGACCAATGAAGGCCTTCATGGAAGTTTCGGGCAGGGCCTTTGATAATGCTTTCCTGAAAGAATGCTCGAAGCAGGGTAATGACTGCTTACTTAATCTATTAAGAGGTATTTTCGATTCAATCTGGTCGTCTCTAAATCTGGTATGGGATTTAGGTAAGATGGCGGTGACAAAAACAGGAGAGCTGCTTGGAATTGTAAAACGTTCTGAGATTGAGACCTCTGAGCGTGCCATGGCCGCTCAACAAGCGAGCCCTGGCTTCTTAAAACAAATGGCGAATGATCCTGTGGGAACTGTGAAGCAGATGGCGAGCACGCTTTATGAATCTCTTCAAGAAGCGGCCATGGAACATTATGGTTGCGAGAAGTGGGCAGGTCTTCCTTTTACATCTAAATGCGTGCAACCAATGACAACTTGGAACTGTGCCTCTTGTGCTCAAAAAGCACAGGTATACTGCGGTATCGGTGGTTATGCTGTCGGTGAAATTGCGACTGCGTTTCTGACCGGTGGTTTAGTGGCCGGCGGTAAATCAGTGATCGTTGGTTCATTGAAACTTGCAAGTGGTCCTGCTAAAAACGTGGCCTCTTTCATGAGTAAAACATTTCCTAAAACAACCAGTGTGACTACGAAGGCCGGTCAAGCGATTGGTTCAGTTGCAAAAACAACTCTGACTCTGGCAGAAAGAAGAGCGATTTATCTTTGGGACAATATGATGAAGAGTAAGAGCGTGACTGCCATCTCAAATGCAGCATCTCTTATGTCTAAGAGTGCAGTGGGTAAGATTGTTGGTACTGGTTTGAAACCAATCGGTGTGTACTTAAATGCCATGGATGATGCTTTCCGACTCGGATATAGTTCAGTGGATAATCTTGCTAACGGTGGCGCGAAAGCAGTTCCACAGAAAGTCGTTCAAGGTGCGAAACTCGCCGATCAAGCAGTGGGAGCCAAAGAGCCTACGATCATCATTGCTAAAGATCAGGCAAAAGCGACCCCAGGTATGGTGATTGTTGAATCCCCAAAACCCAAACCTCCTGTTCCATCAGTGGAGTCTCCTAGACCTTCAGAAGTAAGTTCAGGTAAAGCTCCAGCAAGTACCAAGGCACCAGAAGCGACTCCTGCAAAAGGTGTGACTATGACGGACGAAGACATTGATCTGGCCGCTCAAATGACAAAATACAAAACTGATGACGAGTATTTGAAACTTTATAAAGGTGAAGAACTGTATCCTGATCATCATAAAGATGTGACGGCCGCCATTCTCGCCCTTGAGAAGACCCAACCTCAGTTATCAAAGGCAGAAATTAGAAAGCAAATTGAGAGTATGATGAACTCATGCGAGTTATAATCCTCCTTCTCACCATTCTGCTGTGGTCGCTTCAGGCCCTATCGAAAGATGAGGTCGGACTACTGATCTCTCGGAACGAGTCGCACCTGACTCGTGCTGAGTTGATTCGAAGAGAGACGAAAGAATTGCGTCTTAATACGTTTACATTTAACGTAGATGATTTTGGTAAAGAGACCCTTGGACTTCTCGCTGAAGCGGCAGAACGTGGAGTGAAGGTAAGATTAACGATTGATGGTTTTGAAGGAACGCTTCCTAAGAACTATGCCATCTTGCGTGCGCTTGAAGCTTCCGGAGTTGAAGTCAAATTGTTCAACCCCGTTTTCCGAAAAATATTGTCCATTAACAATAGAAATCACCAAAAGAGTTTGATTGGTAGTGACTTTATGATTCTGGGTGACCGGAACATGACAGGTGACTATTTTAAACTTCGAAGCCCACAAAACTATATTGGAATGGATGTTTTGGTTAAAGGTAAAGAAGTCATCAATGCCAGAAACCATTATGATGAAATCTTTAATTCTGATCAGATGATGAGACACGCAGGTATTGCATTGAAAGATGCCGAATTAGAAGCGGCAAAGGTTGAGCTGGCCAGATGGAAAGAAGATGCCCAACAAATCGTTTCTCCTAGGAAAGCGCTGGAAGCGGGAAATTTAGACGTAACGAATAATATAAAATACATCGCAGACCGCTCAGATGGTAAATGGTCAAAAAAACCATATGCCCTTCATTTTAATATTGTGGAAATGATTGATGACGCTAAAAAAACGCTGGATTTTATGAATCCCTATGTGCTCCTCACGCCTGAAACCAAGAAGGCCGTGGAGCGTGCCATTCAGCGTGGAGTGAAAGTAAGAGTCCTTTCAAACTCTGCTGCAACTACAGATTCTCATTTAATGGGTATGGCCTGGGAATTTCAAAAGCAAAAGCTGGTTGGAATGGGCGTGGAAGTTCATGAATTGAAACCTGGGCATTTCCTCCATGCGAAAACTATCGTGAAAGATTTGGATGAAGTTTTTGTAGGAAGTTTTAACCTGGATCCTCGATCGCAAAATATCAATTTAGAGAATGGCGTTTTCATCAAAGATAAAAACGTAGCAAAAAAGATTGATGATTATAACAAACGTATTCGTGAACGTTTAATGGTTAAAGTAGAAAAAGAAGTTCTTCCAAAGAAACCTTCCATTGGTTACTGTGCCAAGCGCGGCCTTAGAAAAATGGTTTCAAAAATAATGTTTCCATTGCTCTAGAGTAAATGATGTACTACCTGTCGATCTTGTCCCTTGCATTTCTTTTTGCCCTTCCCGCAAAGGCCCTGCGACCTGAGGACATCGGTGCGACTCAATATGGCACCGGTTATGTTGCCGCAGCTGAAAAGTATCGCAAGAAAGTCACTAAATATGGCAATACTCATGGTTGGGACGAGGGCAAAATTCAAAAATACTACAAAGAGTTAGAAAAGGTCTTCTTAGTTCAATTTGAGAAGGTCCCTCACACTTTGAAGAAAACGGGACTGATTGAAGAGGAAAGAAAAACTTTTTTTCAAATGATCGCTCATCTCCAAGAAGAAGATCGCCTTCAAAAACCAACAGTCATCATGATTGGTAAGGACAAAGCAGTGGCGACAGACGGACACCATCGACTGAGAACCATGGTCTATTTGACTGAGATTCTGGAAGAAGGTGACAAGCTTTGGCCCGGAGAGGTCAAACACTCTCTGGCCCACGTGAACCGAGTGACTTCTAAAGGAGAGCTGATTTCTTCTCTGGATCTGGTTGATCCCATTGTGCTGGAAAATTTTTCCAAGAAAGCAAAGGCCCATGAGATCATGCAAGAACTTTTAGAAAGAAGATTAGGACTTTGGGACGATCCAAAGGACGATGCTCTCGCGGCCAAATACTACGGTCCTAAAAAAAGCCACCGGGCCCCTAAAAAAGATCTGGAATATCTTGCTTCGAAGTTGGGTATTACTGATGGCCCGGATGGAATCAAGTTCACTCCGATTTCTGAACTCCCTGATAGTTCAACGAGAACTTTAATGGGTCGCTATTTCGATTCTCGAAAAGTTAAAAAAGGTGCTGTTTTTAAAGACTATGTGGAATTTTATGTTGGATATGACGTCCGAGATATTGTGAAGGAAAGACCAGGATCTTATCCGAATCTAGAAAAAGTCATTGATCCTAAAACGTCTATTCAGGAACAGCAGAAGCTTATGGAAGCGGCCATGAATGAATTAGATTATATCTATGCCACAAAGAAAAGTTTAAGAGAGAAGACCGTTTCATTCGCCGTCACGGGCAATGAACAGGTTGAGAAGGCCATGCGTAAGCTAAAATATTCAATTTGCTCCCTCTCAAAACCTGCCAAGCTTAAAATTGATTAGATCATTCTTTCTCAATAATAAGTCGTGCCCCACGACGATTTGTTAGGTACATCCATGCCCAGGTGAAAAGAACGAAAAGTCGGTTCTTGAATCCAATCAAATAGTAGATGTGAACAACAAGCCAGGCCATCCACGCGACGAAGCCATGAATTTCGATTCCTCTGAACATGGCCACCGCACGAGAGCGACCAACTGTCGCCATTTGACCTTTGTCCACGTAACGAAACTCGGGAAGTTTTCTTCCGTCTAGTTGATGACGAATGTACTTAGCGACGAAACGGCCTTGTTGCATGGCCACTGGTGCAAGACCTGGGAGAGGCTTTTTCTCGGCCCCCCATTCATAGTGGGCCTGATCTCCGATCACAAAAATAGTTGGATGTCCTGGAATCGAGAGATCACGATTTACGATCACCCGGCCTTGGCGATCCAGTTCCACATTTAGTTTTTTATTCAAAGGATTGGCCGCAACTCCTGCTGCCCACAGGATGGTTGAGGCCTCAATGAAATGCTCACCGGCCATGATTCCATTTTCATTAATGTCCGAAACTTTGGAATTAACTCTGACTTCAACACCTAGTTCACCTAACTCTCTCACTGCTTCTCGAGAGAGCTCTTCTGTCATAGTGGGAAGAATTTTTGGGCCCGCCTCAATGAGGATGATTTTCGTTTGTTGGGGTTTAATGTGATCGAAATCCCTTAGGATACTATAGCGGGTGATTTCCCCGAGTGTTCCTGCAAGCTCTACACCTGTTGGACCGCCACCGACTACGACGAAGGTCGTGTAGAACTCTTGTTTTTTCTTATCTGCTTCTCGTTCTGCTTTCTCGAACGCAAGAAACACGCGACGACGAATTTCTGTCGCTTGCATGATGTTCTTAAGCCCGGGAGCAAAAGGCTCCCACTGAGGAGAGTTGAAGTAAGTGTAAGTAGAACCACAGGCCAGAATAAGATAGTCAAAATGAATCTTATTCGAGTCGGTTTGAATCCACTTTTCCTCTTTGTTGATTTCTTTTACTTCACCCAAAAGAATTTCCACCTGATCATGGGAAGCAAGCAGTGAACGAAGAGGGTAAGCAATCTCAGCGGGAGAAAGTCCGGCCATCGCCACTTGATAGAGTAAAGGTTGGAACAAGTGATAGTTTCGCTTATCAACGAGAGTAATTTTCAGATTTTTTGATTTCGCAAGTGCCTTAGCTGCGGCCAAACCACCAAACCCGCCGCCAATGACAACAACATGAGGAGTTTTCATGAGCGCATTTTATCAGAGTTAGGTGGAGCTTACGAGAGGGTGTGCATTAGCTTAACACGCTGAGGAAAATTATTGAAAAATGGCCGAATTCCCAACACCTTCTCTTACGACTTCCGGTTCGCCACTGCTAAAGTCCACAATGGTTGTTGAACCAACGAACTCGAACTCACCTGGATCAATGATCATGTCGATCATATTGCCAAAAGAATCTTCAATGAGGGCGCTGTAAAGAGGCATATCAGGGTCAGAGCCTTCCACCATTTCGTGAGAAAGGTGAGTGCTCAAGAGAACTCCATCGAAGTTATCAATGATCTTTCGGGCAAGATTACTTGGTGGAAAACGAATTCCTACCTGATGATCCACTTTCGAGGCCTTCAGGAACTTTGTAATTTTCTTCTGAGCTTCAAAAATAAATGTGTAGGAACCAGGGATCACCTTTTTCATTAGGCTGAAGGCACCATCGTCGATATAGGCAATTTCTTGTGCCATTTTGAAGGTGCAACAGAGGACAGTAAGGTGTTTGGTATTCTCAATGTGGCGAAGGCGATAAAGCTTGTCCACGCTGTCTTTATTGAAGGGATCACAGACAACGACCCAATTGGTCTCAGTCGGAAAACACAAAAGCCCCCCGGATCTTAAAATCTGGGAGGCCTTGGCGATAATTCGGTCATCTGGATTATGTTCTAAAACGTATTCAATCATTTAGTGTCCGCTGACACTCATCTCTCTTCCAAGTGATTTTGAACGGCGCTCGAAGAAGTTTTGAGATTCTTCTCTCTCAGACTCTTCTTTGCAAAGAATGCACATTTCAGAAGTTGGACGAGCAATGAGTCTCGAGTAAGTAATCGATTCCCCGCACTCATCACACATACCATACTGGTCAGATTCGATCTTACTTAAAGTTTTCATAATCTTCTTGTAGTAGAGACTTTCGCGGTTCGAAAAACGCATGTCTGCTGCTAGAAGGATATTGTCATTGGCCGAATCAACTTCGTCTTTCGCGCCAGTGATAGAATGATTCTCATATTCGCTTTTCTTCAGTTGAAAGTTTGCGCGGATACGCTCCGCTTCAGCTAAAAGTTTGTCTCTAAGCATCGTAAGTTGCTTGTCTGACAAATGACTGTTTAGTCGAACTGACATCCTAAGTTCTCCTCGTTACAGGTGTTGCGTGTATTGTAGAGAAAATTAAAACAAGACTTTTTTTTATTGCCAACTTTATAGAGTGGTCCAACGAGTTGATTTGTCTAACATTTACTTTCACGATTGCGAGTTAGTGTAAGGTTCTGATACATCTAGATCACAAAAATAGGTATATGAATGTCTCATTCTAAAGATCAGTTTCTAAATGACGTTTTTTTGACACTTCAACAGTACATTCGTGAGAGTGGAAATTCTGAAAAAGTTGTCACTGTTAAGAGACCAGATGCTCTTAAAAAAATCCTTCCAGCAATCAGTGAAGACGGTGTTAATGATCAAACACTTGTTCAAGAATTAAAAACAATTCTCGATCATAGTGTTCAGACGATTCACCCCATGTTCTTGAATCAGCTCTTTGGTGGTTTCGATGCGGCCGCATGGGCAGGAGAAGTCGCAAGTACGCTACTTAATCCAACCATGGCCACCTATGAAATTGCCCCTATGGTGACTTTGATCGAGAAACGCATCGTAAATGAGCTTTTGGAAATGATGGGTTTTGAGAGAGGCGAAGGCATCATGGTGACAGGCGGAAGTAATTCAAACTTACTTGCCATGCTTTGTGCTCGAACTGATTACAATCCAAGCATTCGCCAGACGGGTTTTGGACATAACCGTTTCCGTGTTTATGTTTCGGCCGAGGCCCATTATTCATTTGATAAGGCGGCCAATATTACGGGGATAGGAACCCAGAACTTAATTCAGGTTCCTTCTAACGATAAAGGGGAAATGATCCCTGAAGAGTTGGAACGAATCATTGCGGCCGATATCAAAGATGGCTATGTGCCGATCATGGTTGGGGCCACATTTGGAACAACTGTTTTAGGTGCCTTTGATCCGGTTCCAAAAATTGCTCGAATCTGTGAGACCTATAAAGTATGGCTTCATGTGGATGCTGCCTGGGGTGGTGGGGCGCTATTTTCAAACTCTGCTCGTCACTTATTAAAAGGTATCCAGCTTGCTGACTCAGTAACTTTTGATGCCCATAAAACGTTGGGTACTCCACTTATTACATCGTTCTTTTTAACGAAGCATTCAGGTATTTTAAAGAACACTAACCGTGGTGGTGGCGCCGAATATCTGTTCCATGAATATGACAACTCTGAGTGGGACACCGGAACTTATTCTCTTCAATGTGGAAGGCGTGCCGATGCCCTAAAATTCTGGTTACTGTGGCGTTCATACGGAACCGAAGGTCTTATCCAAAGAACAGAACACATCCTTGAGTTGGCCCGCTTTGCGACTAAAGAGATCGCTGAGAATCCACGCTTTAAACTCATTCACTCAAACTATTTAAACGTATGTTTTCAAGTTCACGCCCGTCGTGATGTGGAAAACATCAACTCTTTCACTTTGAAAGTGAGAAATGCTCTTTTGAAAGATGGAAGAGCGATGGTGAATTATGCCACCAGGGCAGATGGAACAGTTTTCTTCCGCCTTGTTTTCCCAAATCATCAAACTCAAAAAGGTCACATTAGTGAGCTTTTAAAGATTATACTAGAAACAGCTGACCGAATTGAAATTGCCTAAGGAGGCAACATGCACGTTCCGTTTCACCCGATGATTGCCCATTTCCCGATGGCGCTAACTTTTATTTTGCCTGTTCTGATTTTAGTTTTCGCTTATATGATTCGTATCAATAAGATGACTCCACGTGGATGGCTCATCATCGTGGGTCTTCAATTAGTGGTGACTATTACTGGATATGTGGCACTGGAGTCAGGGGAGACTGAGGAGCACACTGTTTCTAAGGTCGTGGCAAAAGACTATATCCATGAACATGAAGAAGCCGCAGAGATTTTTGTAGGCTCTACAGTCATCGCGTTGGTGGTTTCAATTGGTGCTTTCTTTTTAAGAAAAGAACTTCAATTACCTATTAAGGCCGCAGTGGCGGTTATTAGTCTCGTGTCTTGTTACCTTGCTTATCGCACAGGAACTTTAGGCGGAGAGTTAGTGTATAAATATGGCGCGGCATCTGCTTACGCTGTGGGCGTTGAGTCTCAACCAGAAGGAATTTTGCCAACGCCAGGACTAAATACCTCTGAATCACCAATGCCAGTAGACGAAAATGAAAGTCTTAAAGCAGATGACAATGACTATGGCACTGGAGATGAGTCAGAATCAGACGATGAAGTAAAACAGGAGGACTAATGAAATTTCTATTTCTTCTTGGTCTGTTGAGTTTTGGAGTGAATGCCCAGGCGATTTATCCGGTGACTTGTCAGGGAGCAGATCTCATCGCCAATACCGGACTTAAAATTTATCAGTTCACGTTTTATTCTGAATGTCAGGAAGCACTTTCTGAGTCTCGTCTTAATCAAGGACGTTTCTGCGATGATGAACGTTTGATAAATGCCAATGGCCGAATGGTCCATCAATTTACATTCAGATCTGAGTGTCAGGAGGCCCAAGGGCAGCTTCGCAACTCTCGATACGGACTTTTCTGTGATGACGGTGACATGATTCAACTGAGACGTGGTAGAATTGCTGACTTTACCTTTGAATCAAACTGTATGGCCGCTTTGGGTGAGGCCGCAAAGTACAAAGGTCTATTTTGTCGTGAAGGTCTCATGATGAATTATCGAGGTGAATCTCTTCGCGACTATACTTTCAGATCTAGCTGCCAAGAGGCGCTACGTTTACTTTCTGAAAATAAAGTAGACCGCGCCCACTAAGCAGAGCGAAGCATAGACGAAATTCCGATTAAGAGGTTCTTTCATAAAGAAAATCGTAAACAGGGAGAACACCACCATAGTGACCACTTCCTGAATGATTTTCAATTGTGCCAGAGTGAAATAACCATATCCGATGCGGTTCGCAGGCACTTGGAAACAGTATTCAAATAGGGCCACACCCCAGCTAATCGCAATGGCGATCCAGATAGGTTTCCCGGCCAGGGTCTTTAAATGCCCATACCAGGCATAAGTCATAAAGATATTAGAAAGAACGAGCAAAGAGATGGTCTTAAACATATTATTTCAGCAACTCATTTACGGTTTGGGTAAATTCAGTTTTCCATTTGTCATAAAACTCACCAGTACTTGGTCCGTTAAAACCAGCGTGAACTTTTACGACCTCATGTTTCTTATTTAAGAAAACTGTGGTTGGAAAGGCAATGAAGTTTTTTAGACCTGGGATTTTTTGGGCCGGTTTGTCCTCGCTAGTGGCGCCAGCAAGAAGAAGAGTGTAAGGAACCTTCTTCGTCTTTTGTACTTTCATGAGTTGTTTTTTGGCATCGGTCGGAGTTAGGCTGCGCTCAAAAGCAAGGGCGACAATTTCAATCCCACGTTTGTGGTTCTCGTTGTACCAAGGAATGAGATAGTTCATTTCATCAATACAGTTCGGACACCATGAACCGAAGAAAGTAATGATGACCGGTTTATTCAGAAATTTTGGATCGGTAAGAGAAACTTGTTTTCCGGTGAGATCCGGGAATTGAAAATTGATGGCCTCGACCTGGGTTTGCTTATAAGCATCTGGTAGTTGGGCCTGTTCGTTTCTTGCTCCTTCCACTAACGTTTTGTAGTTCGCAAGGATACGCGCTTTCAGTTTTCCGTCTTGGACCACTCCGCGAAGAAGATAGTTATAAACTCCATCGAAACTTGCGGCCTCAAACTCCACACCAGAAACGAATCCTTCAAAGTAACGATAATCGCCAGTCGGAGTCATGATGGTTCCGTTAAGGTCATTCCCTTTCTGTTTGAAAACGATGATACCGTCTGTTTTGAGATCTTGTTCATCAGTCAGGACCACTGACCAACGGCCATTAAGATCCACACGGGGGTTGCTCTTTTCTTCCGGAAAACGTTCTTTTTCACCGTGAAGGGCAAAAACAGGAGTTTTTACTTCAGGTTTTTTATTGTGACGGATGAGAAAGCCCGTCATTGAGTCTTGAGCGGACAATTTCATATCCAGGCTCATTTCATACATCTGAAGCGGGATTTTCAGTTGATCGTTGGCAAAGGTAAGACCCTTGAGTTGGATGTTTTCTTCACCATTGTGAAGAACACCTGAATATTTACCGTTATCCTTCTTTATATCAATCACGAAAGGGATCGTGCCATGGGCCGCTCTCATCTCAAAACGCCACGGCCCGGTGTTTAAAGTTTTAGAATGGGCCATAAAGCTCATCAAAAGCGTGTTCAGAGACAAAAGAAGCGCAATTTTTTTAATCATAAGCTTTAACCCCGCGGCCTAGTTTGGTAATATCTTGGTCCAATCGTGGGAATTTGTCACCTTTGACGGAGGATCGATGAAGCAGTTCATCATAGGCCAACGCTGGATATCGGAATCTGAGCCTGAATTAGGGCTTGGAGTTATTGTTGAGGTAGAAGCGAAGACCGTTACTTGTTTTTTTCCAGCAGCTAAAGTGGACCGCAGATACGGCACTCAAACCGCACCATTACGTAGAATTAAATTTGTTCCAGGGGACGAGATTAAGGCCCAGGATGGATCGGTATTTATTCTAGAGAACACTACAGAAGATAAAGGCATCGTGACTTATCACGGAGAAGGGAAGTCTCTCTCTGAGTCATTACTTGCTGACACGCTTTCATTTTCTAAACCGGAAGAGCGTTTGTTCGCGGGAAACATTGATTCGAATGAACTGTTTAAGCTTCGTTATGATGTTCTTTTAAATCAGAGAAAACTTTTTATTTCTCCGATTCGCGGTTTTTCAGGCCCACGCTTAAATATCATTCCTCACCAGATGTATGTGGCCAACGAAGTAACGAAACGTTCTCGTCCTCGTGTACTTTTGGCGGATGAAGTAGGTTTAGGTAAAACCATTGAAGCAGGTCTTATTCTACATCAATTGATTTTGACTGGAAGAGTTGAGCGTTGTTTGATTCTCGTTCCGGATTCACTGGTTTATCAGTGGTTCGTGGAAATGCTAAAAAAATTCCAGATGACTTTTACGACCATTAATCATGACTCGAAATTAGAGCGTGGCGACCGTCCATTTGAAGATGGCCAGTTGTTTGTGGCGTCTTTGAAATACCTCATGAAGGAAGATTGGCTACTCGAGCAAGCAGTTGATTCGAAGTGGGACCTCTTAGTTGTGGATGAAGCTCACCAATTACGCTGGGCCCCTGATAACGCTTCCATGGAATATGATTTCGTGGCGGCCATCGCTGCCGGAACTCCGGGAGTTCTTCTTCTCTCTGGTACACCGGAAATCCTGGGTCTTGCGGGTCACTATGCACGCCTTCACCTTCTGGATCCAAACCGTTTCCATGACTTTAATCAATTTGTGGAAGAGACCACGGGTTATAAACCAATCACGGATCTCGCAAATAAACTCATTAAGGGATCGGCCCTTACGGCCAACGATAAAAAACTTTTAAAAGAAAAAGTTGGAGTTGAGGTAGAGGACAAAGAGAAGGCCCTTCAGATGCTCGTGGATCGTCACGGAACAGGTCGCGTGTATTTCAGAAACACTCGTAAAACCATGGCGAGCTACCAGGAGTTTTTCCCGAAGCGTGTCTTCAATTCTTATCCAATTAAAATTGGAAAGACCAAGAACCCAGAGAAAAAATTATTTGAACAAAAGGCCCAGTGGCTGGCCGAGTTTGTTGAAAAACATAGAGACGATAAGACCCTTCTCATCTGTCACGATAAAGAAGTGGTAGTGGATTTAGAGAAGGCCCTTAAAGATAAGACCACGGCGAAAGTGGCGTTCTTCCATTCAGGGATGAACCTCATGAACCGTGACCGTCAGGCTGCATACTTTGCTGATCCTGAAGGGGCGCAAATTCTATTAAGTACGGAAATCGGATCAGAAGGTCGTAACTTCGAGTTCGCTCGACACCTGATTCTTTTCGATCTTCCAAAACTTCCGGATCTTCTTGAGCAACGTATTGGTCGACTTGACCGTATCGGCCAGAAGAACGATATCCAGATTCACGTGCCATTCGTTGAAGGTTCAAGTGATGAACTGCTGATGCGTTGGTATCATGAGGGCTTTAATGCTTTTGAATCCTCACCTCGCGGGGGAACTGAGCTTTATGCAACAGTGAGACCAGAACTCGTTGAACTTCTTCAGGAAACGGAAGAGGGCACTTTCCCTGAGAAGAAATTCGCGGCGTTCTTAGATAAGACTCAATCTATCCATCAGGACATTGAGAAGAAGCTTGAAGAAGGTCAGGATCAATTAGTTGAAATCAACTCGTTTAATCACGCTAAAGCGATGGAGTTTGTAAAAGAACTTAAAGCAGTTGATGACTCGAATGATCTTCGTGATTTCATGATTAATCTGTTTAACCAGCTAGGTGTGGATGTTGAGGACATGAACGATCCTTATACGTTCTTTATCAGACCGGGCGACAATATGTATCTTCCTCACTTTCCAGGCCTTGAGAGTGACGGGATGCAGATCACATTTAAACGTGCCAATGCGCTTTTGAAAGATGATACGACTTTCCTGACTTGGGACCATCCAATGGTGATCGGTATCATGGACTTCATTTCTTCGAAGGAAATGGGGAACTCAACTATCGCAAGCTGGAAGACTCCTTCGAAAGAACCGTTCTTGTTTGAAGGTTATTTTCTTTTGAGCTGTGTGACTGAGAAGAAACTTCAGATTGAGAAGTGGTTCCCACCAACTCCGCTTCGCGTACTCCTTGATTCTAAGATGCAGGACGCGACTCAAAAGATGCCGAAGAAGTTTATTGATGAGAACGTTGAGCCCTTGGACGCAGAAAAGCGTGCTCAACTTAAAGAGCTTCCGAAAGACTTCATTAAAGAGTGTATCAAGCGCGGAAAAGAGCTATGTATCGCCCGCGCGAAACAATACAAAGAGAAGTTTAAAGACGATATGGTGAAGCACATGAATGCTGAAATCGAAAGATTAGAAGCACTCAGAAAAGTGAATCCAACAGTATCAGAGACTGAAATTCTGTTACTGAAACATAACCGCGAAAAAATGGTGAAGGCGATGGACAAAGCAGAGCTCTCTCTAGACTCTCTACGCATCGTGATTAACTAAGGAGAATATATGACTGAACTTAATGATGACACAATCTTTGGTGTAATTGAAAAAGAGCCCCTGGTTTTCATTGATTTCTATGCTTCTTGGTGTGGATCTTGCCGTATTGCCGCTCCGATGTTCGCCAAAGTTGCTGAATCAGAGGGCGTAAAGATCTTTAAAATTGATGTAGAGAAAAATCCAAAGATTAAAGAGATGGTAGAACTTCCGGGGCTTCCATCGGTTGGTTGTTTTAAGAATGGTGAGCCACAGGATCTTGTGAACGTAACGAAGGAAGAAGCATTTCGTGAGTTCGTCCAGAAAATGAAGGCGTAAACTATGAATGCAAAAAATATGAAAGAGCTCGCAGGAAAATACACCTTCGATGAGCTTAATAAATTTGCGGATGAATTTGAAAACACTGGTGTGGCACCGGTAAAGACCTCAGAAGAGCCAGGGGACCAAATGAGTGACTATCTCATGGCCGCTGAACTACGTTTTCTGATGGATGAGCAGGGCCTTGATGTGAACAATGCCCTTCGTGAGTTTTCAAAAAGAGTGAGAGGAGTTTTGACTTAAATGAATATTAAAATCCGCCCCGGGCTTCTCTTTGATATCCAGACAATCGCCGATTATCAGGTGAAGATGGCCTTTGAAACAGAAAATGGTTTGAAACTTGATCCGCCGACCGTCGAGAAAGGTGTGACTGCGGTGATGGATGATCCTTCAAAAGGCAAATACTGGTTAGCAGAAGTAGACGGCCAGGTGGTGGGATGTCTTCTCACTGTTCCGGAATGGAGTGATTGGCGCAATGGAAATGTTCTATGGATCCATTCAGTCTATGTTCATCCGGATTTCAGAAAGTATGGGGTTTATAAGGCCCTCTATTCTCATTTAAAGACCATGGTTCAGGAGTCACCTGATCTCAGAGGTCTCCGTCTCTACGTTGATAAAACCAATATGAAGGCACAAGATGTGTATAAGAAGTTGGGGATGACGGATGAGCATTATCATTTGTACGAATGGATGAAAGGGTAGTGTAAGAAAACCTAGCTGAGTGTGGGACAGTGAAGGGTGTTTTTGCAGGCCTTAGAGGAACTTCGAAGAGGTTTTAACTTCTAGTTCCGGGGATATTGTGTGAACTTTTATGGAGTCCTCACCCTCAGCTCAATACTCTTAGAGCAGGATCCGTGCCAATTTTAAGTATCTGAAAAGCCGTAGTGATTCGGTCTGGAATGGTGCCAGATTGATTCTGAGGTTCTTTTTGAGACCAGCGAGCGGAGTCAGAAATGCCTCTTCAGAGTGACCTTGGGAAAGTGAATTAAATCGCTTTATCATCTTGTAAACCGTAATCAATCAGCGAAAATTTTAGATGAGTATTTAAAACTTATTTCAAAATTCCAGTGTTGGTTGGGTCTCCTGTTGATAAAGGCGGATATATGCTTAAGAGACAAGGTGGTTTCAGTTTAGTTCAAGTACTTATGTCCATTGGACTTTTATCCGCACTTGGAGTTGGCGTCGCCCAACTTATACAAGATTCCAGTAAGGCCGTTAGTAAGATGGAAGTAGATACTGATCTAGTGGTCGTCTACAGAAGTATTATGGGCGCGCTCTCAGACCCACTTAATTGTACAGAGACCTTTCGAAATCAACTTGCCACCAATTCTCCAAATGCCGCGACCCAGATTAAAAAGGAAGTGAAAGGCGTCTTCATTGATGAGTTTCCTACTTCGGCAGTGGATCCAAATCGAATTTATGGGTCGAAACATTTAAAAATCTTAAGATATTCTCTTTCAGATGCGGCCGCCGATGTTGATGTGGCCACTAAAAATACAACTCATCTCATTGTTGAATTCGATCGCGGTATTGGAAAAGTAGGATCAAAGATCATAACGAAGAAAATTGTTCTGAATGTCCAAGTTAATGCTTCCAACCAGATCACATCTTGTTCAGCGGTTGGAGAAGCGGGAGGCGATATTTGGAAATATGCGGCCAACCAAACTGATATCTTCTTTAGTGGAGGTAATGTAGGGATTGGTTTGAATGTTCCCACGAGTACCTTGGATGTCGTAAAAAATTTCACAGGCATTAACAATGCAAGTGCAGGTTTTATTGGTGGGGTTGATACAGGTTTCTCCAGAACAGGTGTCTATTTTGCACAAAAAGGTACTGCCTTAGGTGCTGCTGATACGAAATTAATGAATGTCGTCTCAAATAACAGTGCAAAATTTGTCATTGATGGAACTGGGAATGTCGGGATCAATACCAACATTCCAGATGAGAAATTTCATGTCTACCGAGGAAATGCCAAAGTTTATATTGATGGCAATGGCGCTGGAGTTCCTGCGGGATTATTTCTTACTGGAAATAATATTCTTAACCAACAGTTTGGACTTTTTTTTGGAACTGATGGTCCAATTTACGAACGTGGATTGGTTTATGATGTCGCCACTGCCAAAGTGAGTATCGTTAATAGTGGGAGTTCTACTACAAGGATTCCTCGATTGGTTGTGAAACCGGATGGAAATATCGGAATTGGCGAAACAGATCCTCTTCACTTGTTGAGTCTTAAAGCCCACGGAACTCTGGCGGGCAATGATGCTCAAATCATGATTAAGGATCCCGATAATACGAGTAGAGCTTTAGGAATTGGTTTTGAGCAAACCAACGGGGTTCAGACTTTCGGCTTCATTCAGACAGTTCCAGATGGGTTTGCCATGTACCCGAATCTTAACATTCAGGCCAACGGTGGATTTGTCGGAATAGGAACAACCACTCCTTCTCATAAGCTTGATGTCGTTGGAACAAATGGAACAACAGTGGCCTCGTTTTCTGATGGGTCACAAAGCTGTTCAATTCGCCCGGCAACGGCCGGTAACATCACCTGTTCCTCAGATGAAAGGCTTAAGAAAAATATCAGAGCGTATTCTGATTCAGAGGCCCTGAAAAATATTCTGAAGCTTCAAACTGTGACTTATGAGTGGAAGAGTATCAATAATGGCCGTCACACTGGTTATATTGCTCAGGCGGTAGAAAAAGTGGCCCCTGAATTTGTAAGCACAGATAAAAGTGGGCACAAACAAATTGGTTACATGGGATTTATTCCATGGATCACGAGTGCGGTAAAAGAGTTGCATAAGTTATTCACTGAGCACGCTAATGAATCCAACGATCGAATAAAAAAGTTGGAAGCTGAGAATGCTGAACTTCGGGCCCGTCTTGAGAGAATTGAGAATAGAATGTTTAAGTAAACCTAGCTGAGGATGGAACTAAGGTAGGGTGTGTGGTGGGTGTATGAGGAACTTCGAAGAGGTTTAACTTCTGGTTCCGGGGATCTTGTTTGAACTTTTTAGAAGTTCTCACCCTCAGCTCAATATGCTGAGAGCAGGATTCGTGCCAATTTTAAATATCTGAAAAACCATAGTAATTAGGTCTGAAATGGTCCCTGATTGAGTCTGCGGTTCTTTTTGAGACCGGGGGACGGAGTCAGAAAGTCTTGCTAAATGGTATCTTATATTGGCAGTTAGCCTGGGCTAAGAAAAGTTCAGGCTAGGCCTGATTCGATAAGCTTCAGAAAATAAAATCCCAAAGCATAAATTAAAAAATCTTATTATTTGAGAAAAACGAAGCCGCAATAAGCTTGGTTTTCACACTAAACGTATGTGGAGAGTGAATATTGAGAGACACAAGCATTAAATATGTAATCTTTTTTCTAGTATTCACTGCGACCCAAGTATATGCATTCAGACCCGTGTGCTATGAAAAAAAAGTTGCAGTGAATGATTTGGTAAATAGGATTAAAGAAATTAATAGAATGAATGCCAAACTTAGCGCGAATAGAGATTTGGCCACATTGTATATGATTGGCTCAATTCATGAAAGTTACACTATCTGTGAGCCTTTCGGCGAAAACAAGAAGCAGGAATGGGGTAATTTTATTCCTCCATCTGAAGAATCTATTCATAAAATAATTTTCTGGGATGGAACTATTAAAAATACCTCATATTTATATAAAGCAATCCATTATTTAAAAGAGGATACACCCCAGGAAAAAGCTTACGACGAGCATGATAAACTAAAATTAGGTTGGATTTATGAAAGGCTAGGCGAAACTAAAAAAGCGATTTTACTTTTGGAGGAGACTTTCAAAACTGAATCCCAAAAAATTGATAAGTCATTCGCATGTAAAGAGGGACAATGTGGAGAATTAATGGCCACTGTAGAATCACTTCAATTACTGCATCGAATTTATCAAAAGAAAGGCGATAAGAAGAAAATGAAAGAGTATGATCAGTTGATAAAGTATTATGAGAAGAAAAGAATATTTAGTGATGCTTTGATCTGAAAAAATATTTTAGGGGTTACAATGAAGTTGATTGTAATTTTCTTTTTACACTTAAGCATTACAGCCTACGGTTATTACGGAAACTGCAATAAAAAAGAAATTCGAACCAGCGATTTAGTTAAGGAAATTAAACGGCTTAAGAAAGAAGCTACTAATTTACACTTAGATCAAGATCTAGCAACGTCATTAATGATTGCTTCGGTCACTGAAGCAATCATAATATGTGCACCTGCTAAAAATACTAAATTTAGTAAAAGTTGGGGATGGTTTGTCCCACAAGATGAGAATAAGCCAAAGAAAATAATTTTTTGGGAAGGACCAGTTAGGGATAAGAAATACTTGAACGAAGCCTCTCTTTTGTTATCTCAAAATAAACATCCTTACGACGAACTTAAGCTTGCATGGGTAAATGAAAAATTAGGTGACTTTGATAAGGCAATTCATCTTTATGGAAAAACCTATAAGACACAATCTCAGAAGATAGGTCAGACAGTGAGCTGTAAAGAAGAACAATGTGAAGAACTCATGGCCACCTCGGAATCTTTAAAAGGTCTTTTGCGAATTTACGAAATAAGGAAGGATGAAAAAGAGATTTTAAAACTCAAGAAGTTGATTAATGAATATGAACAGAAAAGAGTTTTTAGCGATGTTTTAATATAGAATCAGGTGAGTTTTGAAGATAGAGCTGACTAATATGGACTCAACTTCGGCGCCGAAGTAAACCTTAAGACCCTACAATTTCCAATACATAGGCCCTGTCTAATCCCTATACACCCCCAGAAAATAATTCAACTGAACCTCTGTCATTCCTCCCTTTCTCTATAATCCTTCCATCAAGGATTAATATGAAGAAGCTCGCAATTTTATCACTAGTGCTGTTTGCGTCTCTTGCTCAGGCAGGGAAGATTGAGATTAAGGGCTCAGACTTCTTTAAAAGAGAAGTTGAGGAGTCTCTGAGACTTCTTCCAAGTAATTATCTGGATGCTGTTCATAAGAAAGTAACGATTGAAGAAGAGGCACTAAAGTCAGACCAATATTTCACAGATAATCTTTGTAAATTAGGTGAGAAAGTTAAATTTGGTTATACCCTGAGACATAGTGTGGCCATCAGTTCTCGTCTTGTTGAGCTTGCTCAGTCGAATACAGATTCGTTTGAATGTGCTCACGGTTCATTTCGTGAAATGCTTCGCGCGACCATCATCCATGAACTAACTCACGTTAAAGATAATGCTGAAAAAATCAGCTCTGATGCTGACTTTCAACGTATTGTGGGAATGAAGCGAGTGAATTCTCGCAGTAAAAAGAAAGTGATGAACTCCAATGCGGTCACTTCACCGGATCCTTATGAGTTCGTAAATCTTGAAGAGTCTCTCGGTGTAAACGTAGAGTATCTCGTTCTTGATTCGGAATTTGAGTGCCGTAAGCCGGCCACCGCCAATTATCTTTCTAAGAAACTGAATATTCCTCTTAAGGGCGAATGTCAGAAGAACTACAAGGTTCTCGCTCAATCTGCGTTTCTTGAAGACAACTACCAGCTTTCTACAAGCATTGATCCAAAACGTATTTACCAAATTCATTATCTGTTTGCGGGTAAAGGTCAGGCACTTATGTCTCGTTGGGGCCATGCTATGTTCCGCTTGATTGTTTGTGCTCCTCACAGAAAAACTGTGGGCCCTGAATGTATGAATGATGTTTCTCATCATCTGGCCCTGAGCTATCGCGCGTATATGGCCGATATGAACCTTAACTACTATAAGGGCATGTTCGGTGGATATCCTTCACAATTATTCATCATGCGCTTCCTGGAAATCCAACAGGAGTACACTAAGTTTGAACTTCGCGAGCTTTATAGTGTCCCTCTTAAGATGACGGAAGTTCAAAAGAAAGATTTTATCGACATTACACTTGAGCGCTACTGGACATACCAGGGGAAGTATTACTTCTTTGATAACAATTGCGGAACTGAGACGAAAAAACATTTGGCGGTCGCTCTTGATGAAGAGCAGGCCGACCTGATCTCATCCATTACTCCGCTAAAGATCTATAACGATATCGTGAAACATGAAAGTGATCTGTCAGATGGCCACATTCAGGGTCTTACGAAAGAACAGATGATTGAAAAACGTTATCTGATCCCAAGCATGTTTCAAGATTTTAATTCTAGCTACCAGTTCCTGCGTCCTTACATGAGTTCTTTTAAAGAGGCTGACTTTAATAAATTCTTGAAGAAAACAAATGCAAGAACTCGTCTCATGGACCTGGAAAAGTTTAAAGATGAGTTCCTTGGCATGACGGATGAGAACCTAAAAAAACAAATTGCGATGAAGCTTTCTCACTTAGAAAGATACCTTACATCTCGTTACATGATGGCGATTCCGAAGAAGGCCATGGAAAAAATGGACAAAGACGAGGAACTGAAAAATGAAGTGATGAAAATGGGCCAATCACTGAAGGAATTAAGTGTTCAGCCATGGAACGTTGTTGACTCGGCCTATGGCGTGCCGACTACAGAGGAGTTTGAGGATCTTTATCCTAAATTCATCGAAAGTCGTAAGAGTGCAGTTGAGATGTCATTGGATCAGCAAATGGAAAATTTAGAGTCCCTACTTGGCAGGTCTTACTTCACCAAGGAACTTGCTGAAATGGAAGATATGAAAAAAATAAAATTGTTAACTAATGAGTTTGTTCAAAACGTTAATGTTCTTAAATAATCCTGGAGGATTTATGAAAAAACTACTTTTTGTTGCCGCTCTTGCTCTAACTGTAAGCTCTATGAATTCTTTTGCTGTTTCATTCGTTGAAACAACTGCATCTCCTTTTGTAACAGCAACTCGTCTTCTTGAGACCACTGTTGCGGCCCCTTTCCTAACGACTCTTGCAACTGTTCAACAACGTGGCGTTGCTGGACGCGAGCAAATCAAAGACGATATGGTCGCTCTTAACGATGATATCCTTGCAGGTCGAGTGAATTCAATTGATGAAGTTCGTCAGCCGGCCCTTAAAGAGCTTTTTGCTGAGATCGCGGCCGATGAATCACAAATGAATCAGATCAATTCAATCGTAACTGAAGGCAATGAACTTCATAAAGTTGCGACTGCTGTTTCTTATATTATGCTTGCTGAGTAGTTCTCGGCCTGGAGGTCCTATGAAGAAAATTTTGATGGCAGTGATTCTGATGTTCTCGATGAATTCTTTTGCACAAGTAGTGCTGGAAATGTCGACGTCGACATCTTTATCACCTTTCGCCACTGCCACACGCTTTCTAGAGTATGGTACTGTCACAACACTGGCCCCTTTCGCTTTTACAGTGGGAACGGTTCAGTCGCGTGGGGTGGCCGGAAAAGAGCAGATCAAGGACGAATTGGTAGAGCTTAACGACGATATGATCGCAGGACGCGTGAAAACAATCGAAGAGGTTCGTCAGCCGACATTGCGAGAGCTTTTCGAGGAAATTGCTGCAGACGAAGAGCAAATGGAAAGCATCAATTCTGTGCTCCATTCTGACTCGGAACTGCAAAAAATCTCGACTGCGGTGACGATTACGTTGCTGATTGAATAACAATTTTCATTCTTAGATTTCTCTCAAGGGCCCGTTCCGCGGGCCCTTTTTTTTTGAAAATTTTTCAATCAACAACAAAAAAAAACTGCTTGAGATATAGTGGCGCCATCAAACACTGCACGACTTATTCCTTAGGAGGAATTTTTATGAAAAAACTAATGATGCTTGCTGCTTTAGCTCTTTCTGTAAATGCTTTCGCCGTTTCATTTGTTCAAACAACAGTCTCTCCATTCGTGACAGCCACTCGTTTGGTTGAGCTTACTGTTCTTGCTCCTTTCGCTTCTACGGCCGCCACAGTTCAATCACGTGGTGTTGCAGGTAAAGAGCAATTAAAAGACGAATTAGTGGCACTTAATGATGATATGATCGCTGGTCGCGTGAAAACGATTGATGAAGTTCGCCAGCCAGCTCTTAAAGAACTTTTCGCTGAAATTTCTGCCGATCAATCTCAAATGGATGGCATCAACTCAGTTCTTGAATCTAACTCTGATCTTGAAAAAATCGCCGGAACTGTTGCTGCTGTTCTAATGGCCGAATAATTAATTATTCTTAAATTAAGCAAAAAAAAAGCCCGAGTAAAACTCGGGCTTTTTTTATTTTTTAAAACCTGCAGGGGAAGGAACGGGGAAATTTAAAGGGAGGGCTTTATGGGGAAAGGTGTAGTGGTTAGCTACGCATTTCCTGGGACATTTTCTGAACTTTTTTTATGGAGTTCGTTCCCCCTGCTTGGTCACATATAAAGCAAGGGTGGTGCCAATGAGTGAGAAGTCATAACCTCCCAAAAAGATATAGTTATTCCATTCGTCAAAATAAAAAAGGTCGTAGTCAGAATGCCCCATAAGGAAAAAAGGGAAGGGGCAAAACTGTCAGATATCATTTGTAAGATTGTGTAAGTTCCGTGAATCTACAAAGTTAACTCAATTCTATTGATGTAAGAAGTTGTAAGACGCGAGTTAATCTACGCTAAGAAACACTTTTTCGGAGCTCGTTTGGGAAGATGTTTCAAATTTGAGGTCAGGTTTAATTGAGACGTCGTGTCCTTTGTCGCGGAGGTTTTTCACCACGCTTCCAATCTCAATTCGTTCACCGCGATTAAGTTGGAGTGTTGTTGTAAGCGTAGAGGTCTCCTGATCTGGTGGAGGATTGTTCACAACTACAAGAGTTCCAGGAGGAAGAGTTGTGGGCACGAGTGGTTTAGGATTTCTTCTCACTTCAAGAGAGATTTCGTAGCGATTTTGATTAATAAACCGGCAGCTTCCCTTGATCTCATCTTGATCAACAGTGAGATTAAACTCTTTCAGAGTTTGGATTTTTAAAACATCAGAACCTGTGGCCGTGTGAGACGTTTGTTGAGGTCCATTAAGAGAAAGCTCAGTTGAAGTTTGATCTTTAATTTTTTCTTTCTCAACTTTTAGCTGACAAGGATCTCGTCGCAGGTCTTCACTTGAAAAGCTGATAGAGACATTTGGGAAAGAGGACCGGATAAAACGTTGAACAAGTTCATGGCGATGTTCACTCATCTGAATTGTAAAGCATCTGCCATCCATTGTGAGCTGATCACTCGGAACTTGAATCGCCTTAAATTTCTCTCGAGCAACTGCACTTTCATTGACTGAACTAAAGCAGTACTTTTCTGCGGCCGGATCAGAGGCAAAAGCTTGTAGAGAAAAAAGAAGCATTATCCACATGGAAAGATTATAATTCAAAAATGCAGAAAGAACTTTCTTATTTAACTCCTGAAGGCTTTACCGTATTCACCAGCCATTACCTTAAGAATAAAGGCACTTGTTGTAAGTCGGCCTGTCTTCATTGCCCTTATGGTTTTACGATAAAGAAACATGGGCTTCAGTTTCAAGATGTAAGCGAAGCGGACTTTCCTTTAGTAGAAGAAATACTTAATGGCGCCTCAGTTGAATGGAAAACTTTCTGGCCGGAGAACATCAAGTTCATCCTGCTTAAAGAAAAGGTCGCGGGCCTCATGCTGAAGAATCACATTGTGGTGAAACATTTGTTCCTAAGGCCCCACTTTCAGCACCAGGGAATCTCAAAAGAGCTAGTTGAGAGCTATTTCTTTATCTAGTGGCCTAAGATCTTGGCAGACCTAATTCTTAAAGCTTTCTTAAAGAATACTCATTTTCTAATGATTTAGAGCCGTTTGGGGTGACAAACTAAACATTTTCTCAAGCTCGCCGATCAGTTTGGTGGAGAATTGAGGGATGTTAAAACTGCTCCTGTTGATGTTTACATTGCTGCTTTCGTTTGGTGTCTACGCTGAAGGTATCATTAATTCTTTGAACCCTTTTAAGCAATCATCTAATGTGGCCGTTTTCTGTGAAAGCGCGTACGAAAATTATCGTGCCGGCGATAATTATGTTCCAAATGCTTCTCAGATTCGAGTTGAAGTTCCGTCGACTCCCCAGAAGTTGCAAGATGGAGATCTCATAAATCTCGTTCGCGCGATAAAATTGTATCGTGGTGAAAAGAAAGACATCGTCGCTGATTGTTCTGTTAAGGCCAATGCCAAACTTCAGGCCTTGAATATGAGTGCTGTTTCTTCAGTCGTAAGTTATGAAGAAAATGCTGAACTCGAGGCCGATAAAGTAAAACAAGAAAATCTGAATGCCAAGGCCAACGCTTGTAGAAAATTAAAAGAAGATTTGTCCTGTACTCCATTTGATATTGATCCCTCGAATACTTCGATGATTCAGGAAGTGAAAGAGGGAATCGCACCTGTCACTGATTCTGATGGATGTAAGTGTATTAAAGAAGTGATGAGACAGGCGGAAATCTGGAACATTGAAAAGTATACAGTCGAAAAAAACACTACCAAAGATAGAATGCATGATGCGATTCTAAATGGTTTTGGTAAGAAGTTTCTCAATGACTATGCTGCCAATATGGAAGATGTTGGATTCTTCCAGGTGAATGCTGCAAAATTTTTCGGTCAGAACAAAGAGAAACAAATTTCTTCGGCAAAAGGGTATGAGTGTTCCGATGTTTCTAAATATGAGTCGGCCATTGACAAAAAATGTTCGGCGAATGGAATTGATCCGGAAGAGCGACAGAAACGACTTAATAAAATTTTTAATGCCTACGGTAATTCGGACGCTAATGACCAACTTCCTTTGGGCCAACGTTTCTCGAAATTAAATGAGAAAATTCAAGTTTTAGATGAGGGAAGCAGTCCTTATCGTCGTGAGACCCATGATGCGAAAAGATTTGGTCTTTCGAGAAAAGAACCTTCTGTCATTCTTCTCGATAAATTTGTTAGGTCATTTGTGGCCGATCAAAAGAACAGCGGCAAAATTCAAGATGCATTATTACAGTACGGCTCACCACTGGGGGCCATTGCTGAGTTCATGAGTGAAGAGGCGGTCAAAGATCCAAAAGAGTTTGTCAGAAAATATCTAAGTGATAGTGATCTTAATCCTGACTTTGTAAAGAAGGCCAAGGCCTTTCTTACCGATAAAAAAATCCATGGCGACGTAAAATACACGACCTTTGTTTCTCAGATTGAAGTGGCAATGGGGCTTCATCCTGGAATCAAAGCAATCATGACAGATAATAATGTCTTTCTCAAGGCCACAGAAACGGCAAACCTCGCCAATAAACCTCTTGTTGAGGCGCTTGAAATGAGTGATGCGATTCTTGGAAAGAAATATCAGGAACGCTGTGAGGGATTAATTGAAAAGCTTTCTGAGGCCACGTGTATGAAGGATGATGACATCCTAGGCAAAGTGAGAGCAGATGACATATCGACACTTTTAAGAAGCAAAGGGTATCCTGAAAACAGGAATTACGAGTTGTTGGTAAGCTGTGAAGCAGGAAACACAATCGTTGCTCAAAAACCTTTTAATGATCTTACGATGGTAAATCCTTATGAGAATTCGGATTTAAAAGACCGTCTGACAAAACCCGTAAATGAACAGAAAAATGCTTTCCGTCGTCTACACGATACAAAAAACGAAGAAGTGAAAGAGATTGTAGCGACGGCAGTGGAAGAAACAAAATCACAGCGACAAGAAGTAAAAGACCGCAGTCTTGCTTCTTATAAATATTCAGGTAATTCAGAAGGACAAAGTGAAGGCAAGGCAGAGATCGCCCAAGTGGCATCCGCTGTAACTTCTAGTGCAAGCTCTTCTCCTTCTCAGGAACCTGAGACATCGTCATTTAGTGCCAATATGACTAACTTTGCGGCCACGCCGGTTGTCCTACCTACAACGGTGACTACTCCTAAAGTAGCAGAGGCAAAGTCAGATCTTAAGAGCGAAGTACGTGAGACCCTTTCAAATAAAGATAATCAGGAGAAAGTTGATCGTCTGCTTTCTAATACAGATGATTCTTCGATGAAAGAACTCCTTCGCCTGAAAGAAGAAAGTCTTAAAAACCGTCTGAAGATTTATGAACTGACGAGTGAGAGTGAAAAGCAAAAATTAAAAGATCTGGAAGAGAAGATCAAATTTCTTGAAACGAAGAAACAGCAGATTGCTCAAGCTCAAGCAGTTGAGGCCGAGGAAGAATTGATTGAGAATCAGCAAAGAAATTCATTCAGAGCTCCGACCCGTGATATCGCTTCGCTTAGACCAATGATGGACACATCGGGTTCTGGTTCAGGTGACTATAGTGGTGGAGGAAGCTCTACTGGTGGCTCATTTGGCTCTGGAGGCCTTGCGCCTTCAGTGGGTCGTGGCGGTTCAAGTGCAGCGGCCTCAAGAAGCAATGTGCACTCTGATAAGAATGCTGATACTTCTGATGGATATATTGTTGTGAGTAGTGAGGGAGTGTCTCAAGGGGTTAAGTCGCAAGAAGTAAGCCAAGAACTCATTAATCTACTATCTTCAAGTGATCCTGATCTCTCGGCACTTAAAAAATTGAAAGACAGCGGTATGCTGTATAAGTTCAAAGTAATGGAGAACGGTGTTCTGGTAGAGAAAGAAGTGCTAGTTGATTATAAAATGCTAAATGAAGACGCCAAGAAATTAGTAGAAAGTAAACTCGCAACAAAACAGCATCTACAAATTGAATCTGAACTTGTTGCCGCAAGAAGAGTCCATTCATTCCAGTCCCTTAAAATTATCCTGGGTGAACAGCTTAGAAAATGACCCTGGCAAGTTGACCTCGCCAGGGCAATTCGGCCTCAAACAACTCCGACAACACTAAAGATGATGAAGCTTCCAATCAAAATTAAGATTGATTTGCTGATCCAAAGATCCTGTTCTGTAACCATGTATTCCTCCTGGGAGAGAGTTTAAAAAAGACAAAGCTCACCGGGCCCGTAACATTCGTTACTGAGAGTTCACTTAAAATCTTTTGGTTTTTTATTGCTGAGAACTACTTAGTGCAGAAAGTATTTCTCGAAGATGTCGATGTCGCCGTCGACCGCGGAGAGGACTTCGATTAAGTCCCAGGCCATCTCGGAGGCCAGTCTGCCGTCTATCCCGTAACGGGTAGAGAGTTCAGTTTGAATTTTAATGAAAAGTTCTGTTTCAGTAAGTTCTACGTGCGAGCGTGCGTGTGCCAACATAAACGTCCTCCTTGACGAATATTCAAGCCATGTGTGTCTCAATGTGTGATGCGTGTAACTTAGTAGGTTCTGATCAATCCAACCAGAAGACCTCGAATTTCACATTCTTTGTCTTTCACAATGATCGGTTTCATTGTTTTATTGGCGGGATGTAGTTCAATTTGTTTTGCTTTCTTATAGTAACGCTTAAGAGTTGTTTCGTTTTCAACAACTGCCACAACGATTTGACCGTTGTCTGCTTGAGTTTGGTGCTTAATGATCGCGATATCACCACTTAGGATACCTTCTTCAATCATTGATTCACCTTTAACTTTCAGGGCGTAGTGTTTACCACGGCCAAGCATTGTTGTAGGAACGCTGATTGTATCAGTGTTCTCAATGGCCTCAATGGGAGTACCAGCAGCTATTGAACCAAGAAGAGGAATCTCTTCAGCGTTTTGCTGAACAGTTGATGGCATAAGGCCACGTACTGAGTGAGCATCGTTATTCAGGTATCCGCCAGTAGTAAGATACTTAATATAGTCTTGTACTGACCCTAGAGATTTAAAACCGAAGTGTTCTTGAATTTCTTTTTGAGTAGGTGAGTATCCATTTTCTCTCACGTAACCAGTGATGAAATCTAAAACGTCTTTTTGTTTTTTAGTAAGGGCCATATAAACTCCGTATTCTTTCCGTACTTGAAGATAAGTATAGGCGTACTTTTTCCGTAGTTCAACCAAAAAATGCAAAAAAAGTGATTTTTAAATAGGGGCAGCGTCGGGGCGGAGCTTCTTATCGAAGCGTTTAATGTAGGTACATTTCCGACAAAGCTCTTCTGTAAGGAGTTGTTTCTTAAAGCCATCTCGCATTCTCGTGAGCCTTTCTGAGGCCAAAATGCTTTCAAATGAGTCTTTAAGAACGTTGCCTAGTGGGATGCCGGCCTCTTTATCAAGACAGCAAGGAACCACGGTTCCGTCCGCGTGAATTCCAATCTGCTGAGAAAGGGCATGGCAGAAACCTTTGTTTCCTTGATCTGGGTCTTTATAGCTTGGCCACTCAAAGCGGCTATCAAAATGGAAGTAGAGACGGCCCGTGATATTTTTACTTTTTTTGAACCCCACATCAATGCGTTCATTCACTGGAACTTGAAAGAACTCACAAACGTGATCAATGATGTCCTGGTTTTCGTTCTTCATCTCTGTGGTTTGAAGAAGATTCCAGAGACGATAATTGATATAGAGTTCTGGCTTTTCAGTCAGGGCCTCTTTAGAGAATTGCAAAATGTCATAGAGGTAAGGACGCATGTCCTGACCAGGAAAATTATCTTTAAAACTATGAAGCGAAAAATTGATCTGACGAATGGCCTTCGACTTTAAGAAAGTATCAAAACCATACTTTGAAAGAAACGTTCCATTGGTTGTAAGATGAATGACGGCACCTTCTTCTTCACAGATTTTAAGAATCTTTGGAAACTCCGGATGGGCAAGTGGTTCACCCATAAGGTGCAGACAAATCTGTTCAGTGTAAGGAAGAATCTGTTTCAAAATGCTGCGAAAATCTTCTGTTGATAAGATCTTCTTATCGCGTTCAACTTCAGGACAGAAGGTGCACTGAAGATTACAGATGTTCGAAATTTCGATGTAGGTTCTTAGGAAACGCATGAGGAGCTTGTATCACAAGCTCCTCTATTAGGCGTGGGAAATTTTATTGGTGGGAAGCAAGTTCACGTTTTTGCGAAGAGGATTCCGCTTCGACTGTCTTCATTAAATCATTGATACTCTTACTAATTGAGGCGAAAACCTGAGGAACAGAGATTTCTTTGTTAAGAATCCAGTGGTCAGTTTCTGCGTGATACTCGTAATCCATATGCGTTTCAGAAGGGCCAACTTCTGTCAGGGTGTATGTTGAACCACTCTTGCTGAAAACAGAATCTTTATCGAATTTTGGTTCCGTGAAGGCCCTGACTTCAGAATCATTTAGCATTTCAAGTGAGATCGTCATTACTTTTTGGTTTTTCTCATTCATGGAAGTCTTCACTTGCACAAGCTCATAGTATGTATAGCTTCCACGATTATAAATTTGTCGGCCGACGAGATAGTGTTCAATGCCCTTGTAAGCATCAACTGGTTTAAGATCTTTAATTGTAAAAGTTTCAACCAGATGTTCATTGAAGTATTTGCAATCGGTTTCTTGTGAAGTGTATTCCCGTTTACCTTTGTAATCGTTGTTACATTTCTCAGAAAAATTTGTGATGCCGTTTTTTACCATCTCAAGGGGGAAGGGGAAATGTTTTGAAATACTGCCGCTGTAAGCGCGAACCGCTTCCGATTTTCCGGACTTAAGTGTCACTCCATTCAGGCTGTCGTTTTTATCAAAGCTCATTTCGGCCTGGGCATTTAAAGACAGGGCCAATGTCATCGCCGTGGCAATTGTAAAATAGCGCATAATCTCCCTTAAGATCGGTTGAGCTTTAATGATAAGGGCAAATGGAAAAATGAGGGATGGGAAAATGTTGCGAAAATGATGCCGGCCACTCGGAAACCGAATGGCCGATCAAATAGCTCTACCAGTTAAGGGCACATCTTAAATCACCGTGCAGGCCGCGAGCAAAAAACTTACCTTGATAGATGCGACCTCTCTGAGGAACTTCATCAGGAGCAAAATCAACATGGACGGTATAGCCAGTAGATTCATATCTTACATAGCTCGGACCAGTGTATCTCATGGTCTTGTCGAATTCCTGATAGGTGCTTGAGCCATTGCTTTGCAAAATGAGAGAAGATTCTCTCCAAGGTGTACCTGTGGAGTTTCCTCGAGCAACTTCAACCAAGACGCTGGTTTGATGAATCTGACCAATACATTTGGCCTCATCGAAGATGGCGAAGGCCGAAAGGGAAAAGAGGGCGGAAGTGAAAAGAAAGATGAATTTCATAGCAACCTCATTCAATGGATTTATAAACGATCGAAACTACCTCATATGTTATTTCACCGGCCGGGACTTTGACGATGACTTCATCACCTTCTTTTTTTCCTAAGAGAGTCTTTCCAATAGGTGATTGCCAGCTAATGCGTCCTTTTGCAGTATCCACTTCGTCAACGCCTACAATCGTAAAATGACGGGCCTCTCCTTCTTCATCACTGACTTCGATGGTCGCGCCGAATTGAATTTTATCTGATGTGATTTTTAGCGGGTCTACAATGACGGCCGCGTCCAGGCGCCCCATTAAAAATCTGACTCTACGATCAATTTCTCGTAATCGTCTTTTTCCGTAAAGGTAATCTGCATTTTCTGATCGGTCACCGTTACTTGCGGCCCATTGAACCAGACGGGTAACTTCAGGACGTTCTACTTTTAAAAGTTGGTCCAATTCATCCACCAGTTTCTGATGACCCTTGGGAGTGATGTAATTATTTTTTTCCATATTCTTCGATGCTTTCAAGAATGACGTTTTTAAGCTCCGGGGAGCAGGCGTCTCCTGAGGCAAAACTTTGTAAAAGAGCAAGCGGAGGAGTAGTGGATTTATTTTGGAGATAATCATCCAGGGCCTCAATCACGCCGTCCAACTCGGGCTGAGAGGAATCGTTTTTTTCAGATAAGCAAGATTGAAGAAGCATTCCCATGAGGATTGGCCCTTTGTTGGCCTCATAATGCATGATCTTTCTTTTTTGGTAGAAATAATACAGAACCCCAAAAAGAGTGAAGAGTCCGATCTCAATTAAAATATTTCCCCATAAATCAAACATGCTTCAATCCTAAAAAAGTCAGCAAAGGAACATTAATAAAAAGTGGTGACGGTAATATGACAGCACACCAACAATAGATCCGCTTCAATAAAGTTGATCTTATTTTAATATATTTTTTATCTACCCAAAGAGCCAGACCCTGAATAAGAAAATAGACCATCATATTTCCAAAATAACTCTTTCGATAGACCAGCCAGTAGGGCAAATTGCACATGAGCTCATGAAAAAAACCTGAGAAAAGAAAGGCGACCAGTATGGTTTTTGATCTGCCGCTGGCCCTGAAGGCACCTGTTATATCTCGTAGCCAATCCTGGACCCAGAGGTTCCAGCGGCGTCCCCAGAAGTTACCTAGATTTTTACTTTTGAGAGGATCAGCATGGATGGGCCAGGAGTTTTTAAAAGGAAAGAGTAACTGCCCGAGAGCGCCCATGACCTCAGTAAAAAAATAGATGGCCGGTGAAATAAGAATGATCTTCCAGTAATTGAGTTCCCCCAAAAACCTACTGACGAGGAAGACACTTAGTGCCGTCAGGAAGGAGTAGAGGAATAGTTTGGGGACTAATTTTCGGTTTGAGCGCGGATAGTGATTTAAACTTCGGACCGAAACATAAGGCGATCGAAAGAAGTCTTTCAAGGTGATGTTTGAGCGATCAGCAGTAAGTTTCCAGCTCACCATTTTCATCGTGAAGTAACACAGAAAAAAATTAAGCACAAAGACGAGTTGATAAGTCAGATAATACCTTTTCAGTTGACCGCACCAGTACGCTACACACTATAAATCTGCAATTTTTCGAACAAAAAGAAAATGAAAACCACCTTTAGCTGATGCAGCAAAAACCGATAAGTCTTTTGGAAGGAGTGGTTGTATGTACCATGCCAAAAGTTTGAAAGACCTCTTAAAGACAGTACCACTGACAGAAGATTTTTTTGTGGATCTTGATCCATTTCATCTTAACTATATCGATATGTGTTTCAGAAAATCACTGGACGAGCAGATTGGCATGATGTCTGAAACGGAATTCACCAATTATCAGTTGTTCCTCAAGTATAAAAGTGATTACGAGGAAGACTTTTATCCCGAAATTAAGAACCCGAAAAAGGCCTCTTAAACTTACTTTCGCTAACTTCTTGTCGTCACTCTAAAAGCGCGATGCTATCATTTTCGTACTTTCAAAGGGGAATGTATGAAATGGCTCGTACTTGGGTTTTTATTACTCAATTCTGCTTGGGCAGAAAATTCTAAGATCATCCCCGTCTTTATTGAAGCGACAAATCTTTATCTTGAAAGTAATCAGACGTCAGATGAGAGTTTGTATCTCAGGCCAGACATAAGGGCCGCCTTGAAAGTGTTGGAAGACCATGATGTTGATCCAATCATCCTGGACAAGCGTGTCCCTAAGGAAAGAATCAATTATCCATTACGCTCAGACGATAAATACGACCATTGGATTAAAAGACCAGTCAAACGCAAAGTAGAAGTTCCTGAGATGGCCATGCAAGCTTTCAAAATGAAAGTGATTGAAGAAAGTGATGGCTGGTTTAAGGACGATATTTATGCTTATTTCTTTGTAACTGACGGAGTGATTCCGACGGGCAAGGTGACTTCAATTTACAAGGGAGTGGGCCAGGGCGATAGTTTCTTTTTTAACGAAATTGATCGCGCGATTTTTCCTTTGATTGGAGTGCCGGCCAAGCGTCCTGAAAATCATCTCATTATCGATTATGGAATCATGGAATCTGATGGTGATGACATCAAAGAAATGCAAAAGATTTCATCCATCATCATTGATCTGGCCATTGCTGTTTATGCCAGTCGCGATCCGCAGAACGCACAGGTCATCATTAAGCTTCGTAAGGAGATCAAAGCACTGACTGAACTTTTACTCTCACTGAATAATGATGATCGTCAGGCGACAGGCACACTTGCCTTTAAAGCAGAGGAGCTTGCGGAGATTTTAAGTCGCGAAAGTTATGTAGAAATTAAACAGACCCATAAAAGCACACACCCAGTGAATACATGGGAATATGAATTATCTTTTAGACTTTTAAGGAAATAGAATGACCACTTCTCACTGGTTACGACAGCACTCATTTCGCACACCCGACATTACGACGGACGTCCTCATTGTTGGAGGAGGATATGTTGGTCTTTCAACTGCCTATTGGCTGACGGAAATGCGTCCGGACCTAAAAATCACGGTCCTTGAAAGAAATCAGTGTGGTGCTGGAGCGAGTGGGAGAAATGCTGGTTTCCTTACTAAAGGAAGCGCTTCTTTTTTTAAAAGTCTGACTCAGAAGTGGGGAGTTGAAAAAGCACAATCTATTTATAACTTTGCTGAGGAATCATTAGAGTTAGTTCATCAACATATTCTTAGGGCCTCGCCTGAAATTAAATTTGAACGCTCATCATCCGTGACCCTTTTTCAAAATGAAAAACAGTTTCAAGAGTGGGGAACGAAAGAATTTAATCCGACAGATTTTAAATTTGAATGGCGCGAGCAAGAAAAACTCCCAGTACCGCTTCAGGCAAAGTTCTTCGGAGCCTTTGAAAATGCTCCTGAATATAAAATCAATCCGATGCAGTTATTAGGGTCGATTAAAAAGCTCCTCGAAGTACGTAAAGTTCAGATTATAGAAAATGTCTCTGCATTTGAACTCACTCCAGAAGGTGTTCAAACAGAGGTCAATACGATTAAGGCAAAACAAATTGTTCTTGCCCTCAATGGTTACTTCCCTCAGTTCAGCTCGATCTTTAAGGACGTGATCGTTCCTCGTCGTGCTCAAATGCTCGCCGTGGAGATTGAGGACGAGTTTAATTGTCCGGGACTTCACTATGACCCACCTGAGCGTGTTTACTGGCGTAAAACACAGGACAAGGTCCTCGTTATCGGAGGGAAACGTTTGCTTGATGAACAAGGTGAGACAGGTGACTTTGAGAAGATCTCTCCTGTGATTCAAAGAGGCCTTGAACAGTATCTAAAAGAGCAATTAAATTTAAAATATAAAGTGATTCATCGCTGGTCGGGCACTATGGGTTTCACTGATCATGAACTGCCACTCATCGCAAAAGCTTCGGCACCAACTGAAACTTTTATTGTAGGTGGATTTAGTGGTCATGGAATGGGACTAGGATTCCGTTCCGCTATGGATGTCGCAGAACTAGTGACTAGACAAAAGAGTGAGTCCTTCTTCGGGGCCTTTAAAAAAGTTGATTTTAAACTATGAGAAAAACCACCATCGTGCTGGCCGTTCTAGTTGCCGGCTTTGCCTTTTTAACTGTCTGGACCTGGAAGAAACTAAATTTCGCTCCTGTCTCAGAAACCACGTTAAGACTTTCCCTTGATAACGTCGTGGAGAGTCTGGATCCTGCGAAGTCTTATAGTGACGATTCACTTTTGGTTTCTGCCCAAGTGTTAGAACCTCTTTATCAGTATCACTATCTTAAACGTCCTTATGAAATTCAACCTTTGGTGGCAGATGGGCTTCCGCAAATCTTGAATAAGGGAAAACTTGTTCAGGTAAAAATTAAAAAAGGGATTTTCTTCCATCCTCACGCGGCCTTTGCGAAACCAAGAGAACTGGAAGCAAAAGATTTTGTGACTCAGTTTAAACGGATGGCCCTGAATGAATTGAAAAGTCCTGGCCGTGGTTTGTTTGTCGGGCTTATCGAAGGTTTTGATGGTTATAACGATTTAGTCGGTGGAGATTGGCAAAAAATTGAGACGGTTCCTCTAAAAGGAATTGAAGTTAAAGATAAACACACCCTAATTATTCATTTAACGAAGTCTGAACCCAACATCATCTATTATTTGGCACTTAATTTCTTGAGCCCGGTTCCTTGGGAACTGGTTCAACATACAAAGAACAATCTAGACCATACCTTGATCGGAACAGGACCTTATCGTTTTAAAGGTTATAATGGACAATATTTTGATCTAGAAAGATTTAGAAATTATCGAGAAGATTTTTATCCAACCTCTGGTGACCGTTACGCCAATGTTCAAAATCTTTTGAATTCTTCTAAAGAAAAGATTCCTTTTATTGATAACGTAAAGTTTTACATCACTACGGCCGAGAACGATACTTGGCAGAAGTTTTTCAATCACGAGATTGATCTTTTAACAGTGCCGAAAACTTTTATTCCAAGATTGTACGATGCAAACGGAGAGTTAAATCCGGAGATCAAGAAAAACGGAGTAGAGCTTAAGCACTTTCCGATTCTCGCCAATCGTTGGTTGGCCTTCAATATGAAGGACCCTCTGGTTGGGAAAAATGAATTTCTTCGTCGGGCCATCGCTTATTCGATCAATTATGAGGACTACATTCAGGTCATTTCTCAAAACACGAATTTAAGAGCAAATTCGATTCTTGTTCCAGGTATTGCTGGTTATCTGCCGGCCAAAGACTTCCGTTTTAAACACGATCCTGCTCTTGCTAAAGAGTATTTGAAAATGGCGGGCTTCACAGAGAAGAACATGCCGACAATCGTTTATTCGACCAGAGGAAACCAAGGAATCAATATTCTTGAGGCCGATCTTATTAAGTCGCAGCTGGAAAAAATTGGTCTTAAAGTTGAGATTCAAGTTCTTCCGTTCTCTGATTTTTTGAGAAAAGGCAGAGCAGGTGAATTGATGTTTTTCACTGACAACTGGTTATTTGATTATCCGGATGCTGAAAATATTCTACAACTTTTAGTTTCGACGAATTTTCCGGGTGTGAACAAGTCGGCCTATAACAATGCTGAGATTGATGAGCTTTATCAGCGTCTGAAAGAAACGATGAACCCGGATCAAAAAGATAAAATTGTGCATCAGATGGAAGAGATTATTTTCCAGGATCTGCCATGGATCCCGATGATGTATGAGAGTTCGTTTGTTCTTCAATATCCGGAAATTAAAAACTTCCGCAAATCTTCAATCATCAGGAACTATGTTAAATATTTAAAAATTGAGAAGTAATTATGAAAAACTCCGTCCCGACTTTGGAAGAAAGAAAACTCAAACTCGAAAGACTTAAGAAAGTCATTTTAAAGAAAGAGGTTCTGATCAACAAGGCCCTGATGGATGATCTGGGTAAATCTCATTTTGAAACTTATTTAACTGAAGTCGGGTTTATCATTGAAGAGATCAGCTTCGTCGTAAAGAATTTAGAGAATTGGGCGAAACCAAGAAGGGTCTCTACGCCGATGAATCTGTTTCCGGCCAAGAGTTACATTCATCCTTCTCCTTATGGCGAAGTCTTGATCATGTCACCATGGAACTATCCATTCCAGCTTTGTATCGGTCCAATGATTGGAGCTCTGGCAGCGGGCAATAGAGTGGTGCTGAAGCCCTCTGAGTTTGCTCCCCATACGGCCCGTGTCGTTCGTGAAGTGATTGAAGAGACCTATAAACCCAATGAAGTGAAAATAGTTGAAGGTGGCGTTTCTGAGACACAGGAACTTTTGAAGCAAAAGTTTGATTATATTTTCTTCACTGGCAGCACGCCTGTTGGAAAGATTGTGATGAAGGCCGCGGCGGAGCATCTGACTCCGTTGACTCTGGAATTAGGTGGCAAGAGCCCCTGTCTAATTGAAGAGAGTGCCAATATTGATCTCGCCGCTAAACGCTGTGCTTGGGGAAAATTTTTAAATGCTGGTCAGACCTGTGTGGCACCAGATTATGTTCTTGTGCCCAAAAAATATCAGCATGATTTCATTGATCGTTTAAATTTCCATTTAAAGAATTTCTATGGAGACAGTCCAGCGGGCTCTCCTGATTACCCTCGTATCGTGAATGAAAAACACTTTGATCGTTTAGAGCAGCTTTTAATCCCTGCCAAGATTGCAATTGGCGGTGAAACAAGTCGTGAGAACAAGTTTATTTCTCCTACTGTGATGAAGGATGTCTCGTGGTCAGATGAGGTCATGCAAGACGAGATCTTCGGTCCCATTCTTCCTGTGATTCCTTATGAGGATCTGGATGAGGCCTTGGAGGAAGTGGCGAAACATTCTAAGCCTCTGGCCTTCTACGTATTCAGCGAAAACTCCAAGAAGGCCGAAAAGATCATGCAGGACATGTCTTTTGGAGGCGGCTGTATCAATGACACCATCATGCATTTGGGAAATCCGAATCTGCCTTTTGGGGGAGTGGGTGCGAGTGGAATGGGAAGCTATCACGGGCAGAGAAGCTTTGAGACCTTTTCTCACATGAAGTCTGTTCTGGTTCAAAAAACAAAGGTGGATATCCCGCTCCGATACCCACCTTATAATGGAAAACTGAGCTGGCTTAAAATGTTTCTTCGATAAAAGTTACAGATTAAAGCTTGTAGCTGGCGTCATACATGGGCATAGGTGCCGGCTTAGACCAGCTGGCAATTTCACGAGATGGCGTCGGTGACTTCATATAGGCATGGTGAACCGCCAGGAAAGAGCAGAAGGCGAAAACGAAGGCCCAAGTACAGAAGTCTGTGAATTTCCAAGACATAAGTGACCCCTTTGTCATAGTCCCTATCTTCTTCGGAATAAACTTCTAAAAAGTTGAGCCACCGTTCCGATTATTACTTTAAAATTAGTAGGTTAGAGGTTTAATCCCTGTTGCTAGAAAGGGCAGTGCTAGATTATGATTAGGCTTCAAACTGTTTAAAAAGGTTCTCCTCAGTGAAAGTGATTTTTCTCTTTCTGTTCTTTACTCTGGGATTCGTTCCGGGTGCCTACTCTCAACTTTTAAAAGAAAAAGTCCTGATTGGCCGAATTGAGTGGGTCGAATTGCCAGATCTGAAAGTAAAACACAAAGCTCGCATCGATACTGGTGCAAAGACAACATCACTGCATGCAGTGAACATTGAAGAAGTTGAACAGAGAGGAGAACTCTTTGTGAAATTTCAAACCGTGGACTCAGAAGGGAAAACTGTCGACCTTCTTCGCAAAGTAGATTCTACTCAAAAAGTTTCCAATACATCAGGCTTCATCACGAAACGTTACGTAATCAAAGAAAAAATCAAGATGGGTAACATTGAAAGAGAAGTATCGGTCAACCTCAATGACCGTACAAAGATGGATTATAAATTCCTGGTAGGAAGAAATTTGCTTTTGGGACGCTTCATTGTTGATGTGGCCCGCTCACACGTCCTAGGTGATTAATCCAATGAAAAAATTTGTCGTCTTTATTACGGCCTTTCTTATTATCTTTCCGATCGGCGTTCTGTTCTATAAGTCTCAGGTGCTAAACCTTTCGCTTATCCCTCAGATGGTTGATGATGTGTGGAACTTCCACTTGACCGTTAGGCCGAAGGGAGATGCTACAACGTTTTCTTTCCCGATTCCTAAATCCGGGCCTGGAATGAAGATCTCTGATGAGAAAGTTCGTTCAAAAGATCTCGGCATTTTCATTGATAGCAATTCAGATTCTAATCTTGCTACCTGGACCTCAAAAGATTCAGTGAAAAGACGAGTTTCTTATTCAGCAAGAGTTGATCTAAAGCCACTTAAGTATAAGAACATTCCCAAAGACTACACTGAGACCTATCCAAAAGGTCTGGAGAAGTATTTAAAAGTTCCTGAACTTCTTCCGGAAGACGAAGAGGCCATTGCAACTCTTGAAACGGCCATTCTTGAAGGCAGTGAAGACAAGACCAGCTTAGTACGTAAGATTTACTACTATGTAGAAGAAGAGATTCAGCGTAACACTGATATCAAAACCATTCACGAAACACTTAATACTGGTAAAGGCTCTCCACTGATTAAGGCTCGTCTCTTTAACGTGATGGTGAAGCGTAAAGGTGTTCCGGCACGTATCGTGGTCATGATTAAAATGCCTGAGATGAAGCAGAAGGTTGAAGAAACCAAGCTTCGTTTCACTTTCGCGAACGAAGTGTTCCTGGCAAATAAATGGATTCCGATTGATACGAACCGTGGCTACTTTGGTGAGCGTCCGGATAATTTCCTGGTCCTTCACCACAACTATGAAGAGATTGAGAAAATTGTTAACAAACGTAAGGTAAGTTATTCGATTCAAGCCGAGCGTGCTCGCATCAATCGTTTCAACAAAGCTGAGTTTAAGAAAGAAGTGATTCGTTCTGATTCAATCTTCTCTAAAATCAGTCTTTATCGTCTGCCGCTTCCGGTTCAGACCATGTTCACGACCATTCTTCTTATCCCTCTTGGAACATTAGTATTGGCCCTGGCGAGAAATATCATTGGTATTCCGACCTTCGGTATTTTCACACCGATCCTTCTGACGCTCTTTTTCAAAGAGACATCATTCAGTTTTGGACTTCTGTTCTTCTTCACTGTTGTTGTAGTTGGGATTGGAGAGCGTTACGTCCTGGATAAGTTTTATCTTCTGGCAGTGCCAAGACTTTCGATTATTCTGACTCTTATTATTATGCTGATGATTTGGTACGCGTTCTTTAGCGTGGATCTCACAACAGCAAGTCAAAAACACCTGGCCTTCTTCCCAATTGTTATTGTGACCACGATTATCGAACGGTTGTCGATCATGATCACGGAAGATGGAATTGTGAATACGCTTAAGACCCTACTGGGAACACTGGTTATTGTTATCCTGGTTTACTCATTGTTCTTTATCCCGACTCTGGAAATGTTCATGTTCACAAACCCTGAACTTCTTCTTTCTATCATCGGTGTACAGATTTTAATTGGTAAGTATAAGGGCTACAGAATTTCTGAGTTCCTGCGTTTCCGCGATTTAGTTCGTCAGAAGAAAAAACTTCAGAGTGGTGCTCATGATCTTCCGTAATCTTAAGGAAATGGGCATTCTCGGAATTAACAACCGAGTTGGCCGCTATATCCTGAGACATAATCCACGTAAGAACTATCCACTAGTGGATAACAAGGTTCTGACTGCTCAAAGAGCAGAAGCCTGGGGGATTGCGACTCCTGAAAACTACATGGTGGTGGAGAATTATGGCTCTCTGAAGAACCTGCATTTGAAACTTCAGCAATACGAATCTTTCGTGATTAAGCCGGCCAATGGTTCGCAAGGTAATGGAATCATCGTTTTCAAAGAGATCATTAAAGAAGAGAAGAACGGCGAGACACATATCTATTGTCGTCGCTCGAATGATAAGCTCATGGACATCGAAGAGGTGAAACACCACATCTCGGGTATTCTCTCAGGTCTTTATTCTCTTTCTGGTCACAGTGATACGGCCATCATTCAGGCCAAGATTGATAAGCATCCCATCTTCGATCAATATTCATACGGTGGTATTCCTGATATTCGCGTAATTGTGTTTGAAGGTTTTCCTGTGATGAGCATGGTTCGTCTTCCGACGAAATCATCTGATGGAAAAGCAAATCTTCACCAAGGTGCAATCGGTGCTGGACTGAATCTTTCTAATGGCTGGACCAACAATGCGGTGATTAGAAATCAAGTGGTGGACACACATCCAGATACTGGTCATCAGTTGATGGGACTTAAACTTCCTTTCTGGCCTGAAATCCTTGAACTCGCGGCCCGTTGTTATGACATGGTGGAGTTAGGTTACTTAGGTGCAGATATTGTTCTCACACCTGATCGTGGGCCAATTCTTTTGGAGCTCAATGCTCGTCCTGGTCTAGGAATTCAGATCGCAAATCTTGCCGGACTGGTTCCTCGATTAGAGAAAATCCGTTTAGAAGCTCCTAAGAATTTGCTCGCCAAAGAGCGAGCAGAATTTTCGATGAAGCATTTTTAGGCTTAAGATTTATTAAAAATACCTCTTTTATTTCAGTCGGTTATCTCTTTAATCCAATGATAGTAATTAAAATTCTCTTAATCTAAATTATCTTCCTTAACAATCCGATAAGTCCTTTAAGAATTCAGCTGGATAACAAGCTAATCATTATGGACCTAGTGAAGATTATTTTAAAAACTCTCTCCAGTTATCGCATGGAACAGCGATCTGATGACTTGTGCTTTTTAAAAGAACACGTCAAAGGAAAGAACCATGCTTAAGAATTCACTCTATGTTGGTGTAGCTCTTATGGCGGCCTTTCTTATTCGAGTGGCCTCGGTGCAATTGTCTGCAGATAAGCCAGCAGTAGAAGAAGATGAAGTAGAAGTTCAAATCACTCCAAGGAAAGTTAAAAAACGTAGACCCGCTTCAGTTGATGTTCCAAAACCAAAAATGCAACCACAGCATGAGAGGAACGAGCGTCCTCGCATGATTCAGCATTTCGAACCGCGTGCTGAAGAGCCAGTGGAAGAAGAGAAGATGGTTGTTGGTGGAGGACAAGAAGAAGCTTATTCAGGAGCTCCATTATCAGTTGGTTCATATAGTGCTGATGCTTCGTATGTTCCGTCTAGTAGAAGCGGGGGCGGAAGTAGAAGTGTTGCTACTGGGTCGAGAGTGGGAAGTGTGTCGAATGCGCCTACGACTTCAGGATCCAAGTCAGGTGGAAGTATTACGGGAGGAGGAGTTGGTTTAACCGGAAGTATGAGTTTCAGCCAAGGTGGTTGGGGCCCTACACCTACAGTTACAACTGGCTCAACATCTAGTGGTTCAACTTCTGGATCAACAACAGCGGGAACGAGTGGAACTACAACCGCTGGAACAACTGGAACAACAACATCTGATACATCAAGCGGATCATCATCTGGTTCTGGATCAGGAACATCATCTTCAGGATCATCTGGTTCAGGTACTTCAACTGGAACAACAGGGACAACCGGAACAACAGGAACAACAGGGACATCAGGAACAACTGGTACGACCACTAGTGGAACTACAACTACAGGTGGAACAACGACAAGTGGGACAACAACGACTGGCGGAACTACAACCACAGGCGTTGCAGGTGGATGGGTGACTGTGGCCGGTGCATCCGCAGGTGCAACTGCAGGAACATCAACTGGTACAACAACTTCAGGAACTCCTCCAACTTCTCTAACTTGTTCTGCTGTTTCTGCTGGCGGTAGTTATAGTAATCCTGTTTCTGTAGCTCTCTCATGTGATGGTCCAGCAGATATTTATTATTGTATAACGAATGGTCCATGTAATCCTGGCCCAGTTTGTGATCCGACTTCTGGGGGAACTTTATATTCATCTCCAATCGCCATTGGTGCAACAGATGGAACTTCTTGTTTAAGTTTTTATGGAGAATCAACCGGTACTGCACTTGATTCACATATCCAAGATGAGAACTACGTCGTCAGTAATACTTTTCCACATCTTGATGTTACTCATGCACAAACTTGGTATCAGACAACAGAATTGGCCCAAGTTTCCATTGCAAGTAATGACTTCGGTAAAACTGGTTATGGAGTTGGAGTCATTAATACGAGATCTCATGATCCGGGCCCTGCTGACATGAATATGACATGTGCAGAAATTGTTGAAACAACTTATGTGTCATATCCTGCACCTCAACCTTTCGATATTCTGGCCTGGTTTGTAACTGCAGGTGTTTCAAGTTCAAGTCAGGTTGATGTTCCTCTCATCTTCGCTGATGCTGCTCCTGATTTAGATTATGGTGATAACTTTATTACGACTTATATTAAGAACACGAATAATGCAGCACCATTGTATTCTTGTCAGACAACGAAATTGCATTTGGAAGACTTTGATTATTTCCAAGCTGATAGTTCCCATGGAGAAGCTGGAACTCAATACGTAAGAGAATTCTCAGGTGGATTCACGGCCTATGGATTCTTTGAACCAGAGCTAGATGATCCGGTTCCTGTTCGAGGGCCTGCAGGTGAAAGTACTGAGGAAAATTCGGGGGAAAAACTCGAAAGTGGCCTCTTCAGTATTTTTTATTAATCTTAAAATTGTTTAAAAAATCTTAAAAAATTGCCGATAAGAAGTATGGGGGAAGCTCCATACTTTCGGTGATTTATGCGAAAACAGTTTTTAAAAAAACTTATATTTGGCCTTGTGATTAGTATCACAAGCAGCTTCGCACTCGCTGAATCGTTAAGTTATTCAGGTCGACTTGTTAATGCCAATGGTTCACCTGTAACTGGACCTGTTGATTTAAAGTTTGAATTAGCAAGCACGGCCGACACATCCACCATCCTTTGCTCACAACAAATTACCAACGTGACACTCGCGAATGGTGTGTTTCATGTGAAGTTGGATTTCAATTGTGGAGCTTCAACAATTTCACAAGTTCTCGGTGCAATTGTTGCTCCTGATTCTGCCGCCATTCGTGTGACCAATGAGACCGCCAGCAAAGTGTATTCGTTTCAATCATTGCATTCAGTGCCTTCGGCCCAAATCGCTCACGGTCTTTCAAAATTAAACGCGAACAATAACGAAGTTCTCACCTGGACAGGATCGAAGTGGGAACCAAAACCGATTGTTGGTGCCACTGGTGGAACAGTGACTGATATCACTGCTGGGTCTGGATTATCTGGCGGCACCATCACGAATTCTGGAACAATCGCTATCGCCAATGGTGGCGTGATTGATACACATCTCGCAGGAAATATCGCTCGAACGAAACTCGCCAATGGCACAGCAAACTATGTTCTTGTGAACAATGCTTCAGGAGTGATGAGTGAAGTGGCGCAACTTCCTCTGGCAAGTGGTGGTACTGGCTCTTCGACTGCGGCCGGTGCGCGTACGAATTTAGGACTTGGAACGGCGGCGATCGCAGATATTGGTTACGGAGTAGGACAAGTCATGCCGGGCGAAGTTCCTATTTGTCTTGCTCATCAAAAACTTCAGATGAATTTAGGGCCAACGTTCTGGTCTTGTGTGAATGATAATGATTCTCTCGATGGGACGAAGCTACCGCTCTCAGGTGGATCAATGACGGGCGCGATTGATATGAACGGCAATCGCATTTTGGGGGTAAGTTCTCCTACGAATCCTGGTGATGCTGCTAACAAGGCCTATGTGGATGGTCTGATTGGAGGCGCCTCTCAATGGACCACATCTGGTTCAGATATTTATTACAACTCAGGCAAAGTTGGAATCGGGACAAATGCACCTTCTCATTTATTACACGTAACAAGTTCAACGACTAATAGTGGTGCTTCCTTTAATGCGGCCACTGGTTTTAATGCCTATGTGGATTTTGCTGAAAATGGAGTTCGCAAGGCCAACATCTATTTGAAGGGGAGTGACGATTCCTTACAAATTAATGATCTGGGTTTGAATAATACGGTCATTAACGGTGCCGGTGGAAATGTTGGTGTAGGTAACGCTTCACCGAGTGAAAGACTTGATGTGACTGGGAACATCGCCTTGTCAGGAAAACTCAGACTGAAATCAGATAACGCCAATTATGTTGAACTAAAAGCTCCTAATGCTCTGGTGGCCACACTTGTTTTAAATTTTCCTGGTACGAATGGAACTTCAGGCCAGGCACTTATCACTGATGGTTCAGGAAATCTTTCGTGGGCCACAGTTGCAACAGGTGCGACTGCGGTGGGTGGAGACTTAACTGGAACTGTGACTAACGCTCAAATCGCAGCAGGTGCGATTGTCGATGCTGATATTTCTGCAAGTGCAGCGATTGATCAGTCGAAGATCAATGGCCTATCAACGTCTCTCTCCGGAAAAGAACCAACGATCACGGCAGGAACCACTGCTCAGTATTGGAGAGGGGACAAGAGCTGGCAGACTCTTAATACTGCTGCGGTAGTTGAATCAACGAGTCTTTATTTTACTGAGCCAAGAGTTTTGGGAACTGATCTTGCTGGATACACAGCAACGACTGGTGCCATAACCGCTGCTGATACAGTTCTTTCTGCGATTGAAAAACTAAGTGGAAATTTAGCAGCGACTTCATTGGCCCAAACAAACTATGTATTGAAAGCCGGTGACACAATGAGTGGCGCACTGGCGATGGGAAATAACAAAATTACGGGCCTTGCCACACCAACTGTTGGAACCGATGCTGCGACAATGGCCTATGTGGATTCTAAAGTGGCCGCCGCTCCTGGAGATAATCTCGGTAACCATACGGCCACCACGAACTTAGCTCTAGGAGCGAATAACATTACTGGAGTGGGAAAAATTTCTGTCGCCGATGGTGCCTGGAATGCTCCGACCTATTCATTTACAAGTTCAGCGACTTCTGGTTTTGCATACAGTGGAGGCTCATTAATATTTTCCCATAATGGTTCATTAATAATGAATCTAAGCTCAAGCGCTCTTCAATTAAATGGATCATATGCCGGCTATATTAGAAATGGATCTACTGTTTGGGGGGCCGCTTCACCAACATATACATTTGGTGGTGATACTGACACCGGTATCTTCAACGTTGCAAGTAACATCCTAGGGTTCTCTACGGCCGGTGTTGAAAGAATGCGATTTCTATCATCAGGTGAAATGGCCCTTGGTAAAACAACCGCCAACGGACTATTGGATGTGGCAGGAAATATTGCTCTAGATGGTACACTCCGATTGAAGTCCGACAACGCCAATTACGTTGAACTTAAAGCTCCAGCTTCTCTTGCATCAACTTTGACTTATACATTTCCTGGAACCGCTGGTACTGCTGGTTATGCTCTCACCACAAATGGTGCCGGCGTATTGTCCTGGAGTGCCGTTGCAACAACTGCTTCAACAGTTGGTGGCGATTTATCAGGCACCATTGCCAATGCTCAGATCGTGGCAGATGCTGTTACGACCGCTGAAATTCTGGACGGTACAATTGCAAATGCTGATATCGCTAACGGGACCATTGCTTACGGAAAACTTAATCTCGCCGATGGTGACATCCCACAAGCGAAAGTGAACGGACTTGTGACCGCACTTGCCGGCAAAGAACCGACGATTACGGCCGGAACAACTGCTCAGTATTGGCGTGGAGATAAAACCTGGCAATCGCTTATCACCACGAACGTTCCAGAAGGAACGAATCTCTATTTTACTCAACCGAGAGTATTGGCCTCTCTGATGAGTGGCTATGCGACTGGCTCAGCACTTCCCATTAATACGACAGATACTGTTAGTCAGGCCTTTGGAAAATTAGAGGCCCAGATTATTGCCAACAATACAACGTTTAATAACTCCGGAGTTTGGAGTAAAAACGCGGCGAATGTTTATTACAGTGCTGGAAACGTCGGAATTGGTACATCAGCTCCGACCTATCCATTACAAGTGGTAACGACTACTGCAACACCAGTCTTACTACAAAGTTCAAGTACCAGTTATACAAACATGCAAATAAATAACTCATCCTCTGCCAAGGGCTGGAACTTATTAACTGTTGGTAGTGCTGGAGGTGTATATGGTGCTGCCGGTTCATTTACTATTGATGAGGCCAGCGGTGGAGGAAGATTTACAATCATTCCAGGAGGAAATGTTGGTATTGGAACTGTAACTCCTTCAGTGGCATTGGAAGTTAATGGAGATATTATGGCAACCGGCGGATCTACTGCGCTTTCTTTGAAGGCCGGGGCCACCGATGATCACACTTATCTTTCTTTCTTTGCTCGCTCAGCTTCGCCTTTGGTAAGATCTGGTTACCTCGGCTATCCTTCATCTGGCTCCAATCAAATAAACATAATGAATGAAATTGCAACGGGGTCCATCGCTTTAGGTACTAACAGTACAGAGAGAATGAGAATTGATTCAGCAGGTAACGTGGGAATTGGATTAATTTCTCCTGCGGAAAAACTCGAAGTCAGTGGGAATGTCAAGGCCACTGCTTATCTCTATACTTCAGATCGTCGTCTGAAGAAGAACATCAAAACAATTGATGATTCATTGGAAAAAGTTCTGATGTTAAGAGGTGTTGAATTTGATTGGAAAGAATCTGGAAATCACGAATTGGGTTTCATCGCTCAGGAAGTGGAAGAAATTGAGCCTAACTTAGTGGTGACTAATCCTCAGACAGGAATGAAGTCTGTTAAATATGGAAACATCGTTCCCCTTTTAATCGAGGCCATTAAAAAGCAAGAAACCCGCGCCCTGAAAGCTGAAAGAGAAATGGCCTCACTTAAAGAAGAGAACAAAAAGCTAAGAGAAGAAGTAGAACTTATTAAAAAGCATCTTAAAATAAAATAGTCATGTATCAATTATTAATGGCCTCCATTTTGTTTTTTGCTCGGGACGGGTTTGCAGTAGGAACTCCCGATTCTGGCTATGTAGTTCCTTCTGGATCAGCAGTAAGAGTTAATGCGCACGGTACATGTCGACGAGTTACTAATGCTCACGGAAGTTATCATTACTTTATTTCGGCCAAAACATCTCCTGAATGGTCTAGTTTCGTTGCTAGTCCTCCGAGTGGAGTGAGTTTATCTGCTTGCGATGGAACTTATCGCTCTTGTCTTGATCACAAACGAGCTAATCCCGCAGCGACCTCCGGTAAATACACCATTGATCCAGATGGTACCTCCGGTGGCTATCCCGCCATTGATGTTTACTGTGACATGACGACAGATGGTGGAGGTTGGACCTTGGTTTGGTCAAATACCCAAAACGGAACCAATAAACCTGTCACAAATATCAGTTGGACAGGAGCGACTTTAACCACTCCTCTTTGTTCTCAGGCGCAAGGAGCGGGAACAGGTTGCGCCACTTATCTAGGAAATAACAAAGAGGGCTTTAATTATTTTGTTGGCCTTGAATGGTGGAACAGAATCACCGGAAACACCAAAAATACGCAGATGATGTATCAGTGGTCTTCTGGGTATGGTCAGCCGACTGAACAAAGCGCTAAATTTAATTTTAAAAGACTACGTTCTTCCAATTTATATTCTTCCGTTAATAGTAACTATACCATTCTTACTGGGAGTGCTGCCACCGCTGGTATCTATAGCTTTATGGGATTTCCTTTCTCGGCAGCAGATGCAGATAATGATTTGCATTCTATTTCATGCGCGAACAGTTTTACGGGAACACCTTTTTGGTATACCTCCTGTTGGAGTGGAAGCATAAATGGTGGTGGTGAGGCCAGCGGTAATGCTTACTTCAACGGTGCCTATTGGCTTGGATCTGATAAATCATGGGCCACATCAGCTGGAGTAGGTGCAGGTAACGGATGGCTGTTTGTGAGAGAAAATGACTACCTTTCAAACTGCACCGAAATTAAATCTAAATTTCCAAAGGCACCATCGGGATTGTATTGGATCGATGCTGACGGCATGGGCGCGAATAATCCTATTTTAGTAAAATGTGACATGACGACAGATGGCGGTGGATGGACACAGGTATTTAATCAAAAAGCAGATACTGGTGGATACTTTACCAATTCAACTGAAGTGCAATCCTACAACGTTACAAATCCCAATGCTGATCGCTATTCGATTTTGTCCTATTTAGAATCGTTCAGATCTTTTCAGGGTAATTTTACCTTCAAAATTAGTTCACCTAATTCGGCACAAAGAAATATCTGGCGACAGCGAACTAATCCTTATGTCGATCAACCTGTCGCTGGTTATGTTCCTATCACGATTGATATGAGCACCAACGCTTGGGGAGGCCTGGAAAGAAATTGTGGAGTGGGCTGTTCTAATGCATTCATAGACGGTTCCGTAAATAATACCAACTATTGGTATGGGATTGGAACCTATGCGATTTATGGCGGTGTTGGCCTTCCTTATAGTGGCGCCAGCACTCCGATTGTCGTTAATCAGACTCAGCTTTGGGTTCGTGATGATTCTTTCCTTTTGCGTGATCCTCGTGACTGTCAGGAAGTTCTGGAGTACGGCCTTTCAACGGGTAATGGTTTGTATTGGGTTGATCCGAGTCTTTCAGGAACAGCAATGCAAGTCTACTGTGACATGACTACCGATGGAGGTGGATGGACGCTGGTTTTCAATCACAATATCGCCGGTGGATATTTTGTTGATGCCAACGACGCTCTTTCTAAGAACGTGGCCTCACCGACGGCCAACCAATATTCGATTTTAAATCAGCTCGATAATTTCAAGGCGAATGGTCGTTATATTTTCAAAATCAACTGGCCAGGTTATGCGGGTAGAAATATCTGGGCGCAGACGACGAATCCTACGATTGATCAACCGGCCGCTGGATATGTGCCGCTTGTGATTGATTCAACATCAAATTATTGGAAAGGATTGGAGAAGAACTGTGCCAATGGTTGTACGTCCTCGCTGATGGATGGTTCGGTTAACCATGGTAACTGGTTTTATGCCATTGGCTCAACAGTTGTATGGGGTGGAGGGATTCCGGCCTATGACTCAATTACAGGAACTTCAGGTGTCGGTGTTCCTCATGCTCAACTTTGGACGAGAAGAGCAGAAGGACAATTCACAAAGAGAAGTTGCAAAGAAATTTTGAATGCAGGTCTTTCAATCGGTGATGGGACCTATCTTATTGATCCGGATGGGATCGGTGGCCTACTTCCAATGAATGTCTATTGCGATATGACCACTTCAGGCGGAGGCTGGACTCGTGTGGCCTACTCTAATGGAATTGTGACTGCGACCACAGTACCAGATGATTTCATGGTAAATAAATATTTACCGGCAAACATAAATCAAACAGTCGCGAACTCGGCATCATCTATCAATTCAGAATGGTTTTCTCGTTTGGTGGGAACAACAGATGCAATGTTAAAAGCTCCAGCCTATGGTGGCTCTCCTTACATTGATGTAGGTCTGGGATTGTGGGAATACGACAATGCTCGCTGTACGGGTACTCTTTTGCATACTTCGCGAACCGCGGGCTGCGCGGGACAAGGTGGGAATGATAATTACTCAACTGCTGATATGTTCAATATCGCGTTTGAAGGTGGAGCTCAGGCCATCGTCCCGAACTGGAATAATACCGGGAATGAACTTTGTTATTCCGGCAAAGGGGATTGTTCTTTTGAGTTCTTCTTGAGGTAGTAGGTTCTTCATAAGCAAAAATAAGTGGCAATTTCTGCCTTCTAAGTCCAACTTTGGCCTGCCTTAATCCCAGTCCTTTTAGTCATTTATACGATTTCCCAAATCTCTAATTAAGCACTGATTAAAATTAAAAGGATTCTTTTAATAAGCCGATAAGACTTAAGGAATATCAATAGGATACTACTTGAAATTGAAGAACTCTCACTCTAAATTTCTTTTAAGTTTTTCTGCCATTTTAGCAGCTATTACTTTTTCTTTAAGTACTTACGCCGAATCGTTAAGCTATTCCGGTCGCCTTGTTAACGCTAATGGTTCACCAGTCACCGGTACTCCAACACTGCTTTTTGAATTGGCCTACTCTGGTTCAACTGGGGCCATTCTCTGTACTGATTCTGTAGATGTGAATCTCACGAATGGCGTGTTTCATGTTGCTTTAGATTTTGATTGTACGATAGCAGGTAAAACTTTTGAACAAGTCATGGCCGAAATTCCTTCGGGTCAAACTGCTGCCATTCGAGTGACCAATGGAACGAAAGTTTATTCTTTTCAAGCGATCCATTCTGTTCCTTCGGCCCTCGTCGCTCAAAATCTTTCGAAATTAAATGCGAATAATAACGAAGTACTCACTTGGACCGGATCAAAGTGGGAACCAAAACCAATTGTTGGTGCCACTGGTGGGACAGTGACTGATATCACTGCAGGTTCAGGACTTTCCGGTGGAACCATTACCAACTCAGGAACAATTGCCATTGATGTCGCAGGAGTTACTGATACTCATCTCGCTGGAAATATTTCTCGTTCAAAACTTGCCAACGGTACTGCTAATTATGTTCTTGTAAATAATGCTTCAGGGGTGATGAGTGAAGTGGCGCAACTTCCACTCGCTCAAGGTGGTACAGGTGCCTCAACTGCAGCGGCCGCTCGAACAAATTTAGGCATTGGAACCATTGCAACTCTTAGTTATGGTGCAGGCTGGGATCAATTGATTGCGGCAAATCTTCCAACTTGTTTTGGAACAGAGAAGCTCACAATCACTGCGCCACCGACTGTGACATTCGCCTGTGTTCCAGATATCTCAACTGATAATACAAAACTTCCTCTCGCTGGTGGCACGATGACTGGTGACATTGATATGGGAGGGAAGACCATCATCAATATTGCTAATCCAGTGAACCCTGGAGATGCCGCCAATATGGCCTATGTTGATGCTCAAATTGGTGGAGCATCAGTGTGGACGAAATCCGGAACGATTGTTTATTACAACTCTGGAAACGTTGGTATTGGAACAACAACCCCAGATCAAAAACTGCATTTAACAAGTTCAGGCTCATCCGCTCAACTTGCACTGGAAAGAACTGGTGCGGCCGCGGGCAAGGCCTACATTGGTGCTGATGATAATGGGTTTAATATTTTGGACAGTGGTTACGTAAAAAGATTAACCGTAAGTCCTACTGGTAATGTGGGGATTGGTACAATCACGCCAGCAGAAAAACTTGATGTTGTTGGTAATGCGGCCATTTCCGGAAAGCTTCGCCTTAAATCAGATAATACTAATTTCGTTGAAGTAAAAGCTCCGAGTTCTCTTGCAGCTACTTTCATTTTAAATCTTCCTGGAGATGATGGAAATTCCGGACAAGCTTTAATCACTGATGGTTCCGGGAATCTTTCGTGGGCAACTGTTGCGACAGGTGCAACTGCAGTTGGTGGAGATCTCACTGGAACAGTGACCAATGCTCAGATTGCGGTCGGTGCTATTGCAGACGCTGATATTTCAGCTTCTGCGGCGATTGCTCAATCAAAGATTAGTGGACTCACAACTGATCTCGGTAACAAAGAACCAAAAATCACTGCAGGAACTGCATCTCAATATTGGAAAGGGGACAAGAGCTGGGGCTCACTTCAAACCGATGTTCAAGCATTAGTCATGAATGGTTTTGCAGTGGGATCAAATGCGGCCGTGACCAATGCTGATACTCTTTCAGGTGCCCTTGGAAAAGTACAAGGTCAAATCAATGCGGCTAATACTTCCGTCGCTGCTCTTGCCTCTTCGCAAGCAAACTATGTGCTGAAAGCAGGTGATACCATGAGTGGTGCGCTTGCGATGGGAAACAATAAGATCACGGGTCTTGGAGCTCCGACTGTAGGTACAGATGCTACGACTAAAACTTATGTTGATACTCAGATCGCCAGTTCTGCTTCGAAGTGGACATTGAATAGTAATAATATTTCAAACAATAATACTGGCCATGTTTCCATTGGAACGACTGATCCATTCTTAGGAAAGACTTCTAACTCTTATACAAAATATTTAGCGTTAACTGGAACGGCCGCCGCTTCTAACCAGTCTTTTGGTGCACTCCGCTTAGGAGGAAACCAGCCGACAGCGGCCGCCGGTGATCGTATCGGGGCCATTCAGTTCACATCACTCAATAACCCTGACGCTTTGGCCAACTTCGGTGATGCAGCCATATTTGGAATGCTTGAAGGGTCTGGTGGTGCCAGTGGTTTTGGTACATCACTTTCATTTTGGACCCGTGCCGATAATACGACATCTGTAACTCAGAAAATGACAATTTCTCAAAATGGTAACGTGGGAATTGGAACTGGAGTTCCTACACATTTACTTCACATGAATACTGTCAGTGGGCATGCAGGTATCGGTCTCAATGCACCGGCCGCGAACTACAGCTATATAGATTTTTATCGGGCAGGGGCGAAGAAAGCTAATATTTTTTATAACGGAACAACAGATAAATTTTTAATCAATGATGTTGGATCTGTTGATACCGTTATCAATGGCAACGGTGGAAACGTTGGTGTTGGAGTTGTTCCGACTGAGAAATTTGAAGTGGGTGGCAATATCGCTGTGAACGGCAAAGTTCGTATGAAGTCAGACAATACGAACTATGTTGAATTGAAAGCTCCGAATGGTCTTGCCGCTACTACCACCTATACTTTTCCTGCCACTGCAGGCACCTCAGGTTATGTTTTAACAACGGATGGAGTGGGCGCTCTATCTTGGACTCAAGCTGCAACTTCTGCCACTAATGTTGGTGGTGACTTAACGGGAACAATCGCCAATGCTCAGATCGCTCCAGGGTCGGTGACAACGACCGAAATTTTAGATGGAACAATTGCCAACGCTGATATTGCCAACGGAACAATTGCCTACGCAAAACTCAATCTCGCCGATGGTGACGTTCCACTCGCAAAACTTTCGGGAACAAGTGACAGTACAAAATACCTTCGAGGTGACAAGACCTGGCAAACATTAAACACGACCGCAGTTCCTGAAGGCACAAATCAATACTTCACTCAGGCCAGAGTACGAGCGACTCCCATCAATAGTTATGTTGTAGGAACTGCGATTCCATTGGCCCCAACGGACACAGTGTTAGAGGCCCTGGGAAAACTTGAGGCCCAGATCATCGCCAATGATGCTGCTTTTGATAACTCAGGCGTGTGGAGTAAGAATGGCACAGATGTTTATTACAATGGTGGGAATGTCGGAGTTGGAACTAGTACACCATTGGTAAAATTTCATGTCGCCGGCACGTCCGCGAACGATGTTGCTAGTTATGTTATAAATAGTGATGATACCGGAACAGCTTCTCGATCCATTCTTCTTTTGGGAACTGCCACGGCCGGAACAAGATACGGTTACTTTTCTCACCAAGGCGCAGGCTACACAGCCAGTAGTTTTATGAAACCCAGAACGACAGTCTTAAGCGGACTAGACACTGGTGGGCTTAACGTCGTCGGGAATTCTCAAATTGGCTTTTGGATTGGAACATCTGAAAAAATGAAATTGGCCTCAGATGGTAATTTGGGGGTCGGAACCTCAGCACCCACCAATGCGCTACATGTAGAACGAGCTGTGAACAATGAATATGCCGCAAGAATCTCCAATGCCGGCGGTGATGGTCAAGGTTTACTCATTCATTCCTCTGATGGTGATCCTGCGGACGTTCAGCCTGCATTATCAATAAGGAGTTATAATCAATCTAAATCAATGCTTGAAGTTCTTAGTAATGGTTTAATTGGTGTTGGTCTTAGCAATCCTGCAGGGCAACTCTCTAACTGGAACACAAATATCCTTGATCCAAACGCTATTGGAGGGGCCGCGAATTCTTCATTGCTTTGGTCTGCTAATAGTATAGGTTATACGGCTTTATTCGAAAACCGAGATGCCACAGCCACTAGTCGAAATGGTCTTTTAGTTAAAACGGCGGCGACTGATACGAACTCATCCATCGCCCGTTTTGTAAGTGGTGGAACAGATAAATTAATAGTGAAGGCCAATGGTAATGTGGGAGTGGGAACTGGATCTCCAACAACTAAGTTCGAAGTTGCAGGTGACGCGAAAGTGACTGGTAACTTGTATGGGGCCGTTAAAGACACTTCTGGCACTCCAATGCGATCATGCGTAGGAACTTCACCGAATAGTGGTTGGGTCTATTATAACTTAGATGCGGTTTCAACTGGCTTTTGTACGGCCTACCTTGATATCAATACTTCTGCTTGTGGATTTTCTTCGATCTTTAATTATTTTCCGACGCTTCATGGAGATGGAACTCATTATGGAACAATGGGGGCCACATCCATTTACAGCATGACAACCACTAGCTTCAGACTTTATGTGACCATCGGTGGTGCTTACAATGCTACTAATTGTAGTGCCTCTGGTGTTCCTCATAACACTTTACGCTATTATATTAAGTGGATGGGTGTAGGGCAGTGATAGTCCCTAAAAAACTGGCAGAATTTTCTCTTTGGCCTTAATTAAGGCATCGATAAAGGCCAATATTTTTGCGCATTTAAAATTTCAGCTAAAGAGATTGTTTAATCTCATTTAATCTTTAAAAGAACTCTTAAATAAGCCGATAAGACATTAAGAATATCAACGGGATATTGCTTGAAATTGAAGAACTCTCACTCTAAATTTCAACTAACTGTTTATGCCATCATGGCATTCATCAGTATTTCATTTAGCTCTTACGCTGAATCTTTAAGTTATTCAGGAAGACTTGTGAACAGCAATGGCTCTCCTGTTGCTGGCCCTGTTAATTTAAAATTTGAATTGGCCAACAGTGCTGATACATCCACCATTCTTTGCTCGCAACAGATTTCAAATGTCACTCTTACCAATGGTGTCTTTCACGTTAAGCTCGATTTGAATTGTGGAACTCCGACTCTTTCACAAGTTATGGCCACAATTCTTTCTCCCGACACGGCCGCCATTCGTGTAACCAATGAATCACCAGATCCAGACAAGGTTTATTCGTTTCAATCCTTACATGCAGTTCCTTCTGCGCAAATTGCTCATGGGCTCTCAAAATTAAATGCAAACAACAATGAAGTTCTGACTTGGACAGGTTCAAAGTGGGAACCAAAACCAATTGTTGGTGCCACTGGTGGAACAGTGACTGATATCACTGCGGGTTCAGGACTTTCGGGTGGAACAATTACCAACTCAGGAACAATTGCCATTGATATCGCAGGAGTTACTGATACTCATCTCGCTGGAAATATTTCTCGTTCAAAACTTGCAAACGGTACACCCAACTATGTCCTGGTAAATGATGGCCTAGGAGTTGTGAGTGAACTTGCTCAGCTTTCTCTGGCCCTTGGTGGTACAGGGGCCACGACGGCAGCGGGTGCTCGCACTAATCTTGGACTTGGAACTGCGGCCGTTGCAAACATTGGTGATGGTCCAGGAAATGTAATGTCGGCCTCTGCGGTTCCGAATTGTTTAGCCAATGAAAAACTACAAATGAGTGTTGGACCGGTTTACGCCTGGACTTGTGTTCAGGACAACGATTCTCTTGACGGTACTAAGCTTCCCCTTGCTGGTGGAACAATGACTGGTGCCATTGATATGGGAACGAAGCAAATTAATAATCTTGGTGCACCAACTGTCGGAACAGATGCTGCTACCAAAGACTATGTTGATACAAAGGTCTCAACAGCTCCAGGTGATAATCTTGGGAATCATACTGCGACGGCAAATTTAGCAATGGGATCGAATAAAATCTTTCTAGGAGATGGTGCCTGGAACAATCCATCTCTTGCTTTCACCAACAATACAAACACTGGTCTTTTTAATAATGGTGGAATTCTAGGATTCTCGTCTAGTGGTAGTCTTGCGATGAATCTTTCGTCATCATCACTTATTTTTAACGGTTCGTTTTCACCCTATTTGCGTCTTGGTGGAGGAACACACGGTGCGACCGGCCCGGCCTATTCTTTTAATGGTGATTCAGACACCGGAATGTTTAACCTTTCCACTGATATTCTAGGCTTTACAACTGGCGGTGTAGAAAAAATGCGTATCTTTGCAACCGGTGAAGTTGCAATCGGTAAGTCAAGCGCAGCTGGAAAACTAGACGTGGCGGGGAACATTGCTCTTGAAGGAGCGTTAAGACTTAAATCAGACACTGCAAACTATGTTGAACTTAGAGCACCTGCTTCGTTAGGTGCAACAGTTGCCTATACATTTCCACCCAACACAGGCTCACCTGGATATGCTCTTACAACTAACGGTTCTGGAGTTCTCAGTTGGTCTTCTGTTGCGACTACTGCTACGGCAGTTGGTGGAGATATTTCGGGTACAATTGCCAATGCTCAGTTAGTGGCCAATTCAGTTGGGACATCTGAAATCGCAAACAGTTCTGTTACTTATACAAAATTAAATTTAGCAGATGGTGATGTCCCTCAAGCGAAAGTTGCAAACCTTGTGAACGATCTTGCAGGTAAAGAACCCATTATTAATGCGGGAACCACTGCTCAGTATTGGCGAGGTGATAAGACTTGGCAGACACTCAACACAGGGGCCGTGCCTGAGTCGACAAATTTATATTTTACTCAAGCGAGAGTCATGTCTTCGCTTCTCGGGACATATTCAACTGGTGCGGCCACTCCGCTTAGTGGTGTCGATACTCTAAGTCAGGCCCTTGGAAAATTAGAAGGACAAATTATTGCCAATCAAACAGTGAATGATTCGAAGTGGGACAAGTCCGGATCAAGTGTTTATTACAATGATGGGAATGTGGGAATTGGAACTGCAAACCCCGGAGATAAATTAGAAATTCTGGGTGGTAGTCTCCGAGTGTCCAGAAGTAATTTACAATACCTCTCTTTATTTGGCGGAGATGGTACCAATACTGCGACCTATATTAAAAGTATGTCCTTGGAGAGCAATAAAAAACCAATGATTTTTCAAAGCTACCATGATGGAACAGGTGGCGCCGCAGGTTCTACTGGCTTCCAATTTTATAACGGCACTGAAGCTTCACCAGTCGAGTTGATGAGATTATCTGAGAATGGAAATTTAGGCGTTGGTGTTACAAATCCACTGACTAAGCTTGATGTGAATGGATCTTTCCGGTTTGTATATAGTTATGCAGGTTTTGCCACTGCCTCTATCTATGCCAACGGAACAGGTTATGGTCAGTTGGAAATTGCGCACACGAATGCGAATACTGATGTTTCTTATTTATCAATGCACAGTCTTGGTAATACAGCTTGGACTCAGGGGATTCAAGGCTCGAATTTTGTCATCTCGAATACTTCTGGAGCAGCAAAAACATACAATGATAATGAACGTCTGACGATTACCGCCGCTGGAAGTGTTGGAATTGGTACGACTAATCCTCAGGCAACTCTCGAAGTGAATGGTGGTATCAAACTAGGATCAATGACAGCTTGTGGGGCCGCTCAAGAAGGATCCCAGAGATATAATTCCACTCTTAAAATAATGGAGTTTTGTAACGGCACTGTTTGGGGAGCGATTGGTTCTCCCGCAATTCCGACTGGTGCAATCATGGCCTTTGATTTAGCGTCTTGTCCTTCAGGATGGAGTGAGTACACTGTCGCTCGTGGTCGTTTCCTTCGTGGTATTGATAATGGAGCTGGACAAGACCCAAGTGGAACTCGTGCGCCCGGAAGTTATCAGGCAGATGGTGTTCAAGATCACGCTCACAATATTACTGGAGAAGGTGGAGGAGTTAATGACGTTGTGGCCTTCCAGGATTCAAACGGTGATGCTACCTATGCTCCGGGAGGAAATCCTGGAGTGCGTGGAGATGTTTATATTCAAGTGGGTGGTATGAGAAACGGTAATATTGCCTCTGAAACACGACCTAAAAACGTTGCGGTCCTTTTCTGTCGTAAGAACTAAGAAAACTTCCTCTTGATGCCAGAAATACGGCCTCGGAAAAGAGCAACAAAAAATAAGATTAACTAATTGAAAAAGCTCGCCTTAGGATGGTCCTACTCAACTTTAAGCTATTAATTTTTTCTTATCAAATGTCGATAAGTCCTTAAGGAAATCAATAGGATGGAAATCGACGTGATTTTTAATCTGCGATTAAAAAAACTTTTCTTGGGCCTTATCGTGATGACTATCACGAGCAGTTTCGCATTTGCTGAATCATTAAGTTACTCAGGTCGTTTGGTGAACAGCAATGGTTCACCTGTAACAGGAACACCAACGCTACTTTTTGAATTGGCCTACTCGGGTTCAACCGGAACAATTCTTTGTTCTGATTCAATTGATAACGTGAATTTATCAAATGGTGTCTTTCACGTGGCAATTGATTTTGATTGTTCAATGGCGAGTAAAACTTTTGAACAAGTCATGGCGGAAATTCCAGCAGGACAAACCGCTGCTATTCGAGTGACGAATGGAGCGAAGGTTTATTCGTTTCAGGCGATTCACTCGGTGCCTTCTGCAAAAGTCGCTCACGGTCTTTCTAAGCTCAATGCGAATACAAATGAAGTTCTTACTTGGACAGGATCGAAGTGGGAACCAAAACCTGTGGTCGGCGCGACTGGTGGTACTGTGACTGATATCACAGCAGGCACTGGTTTATCAGGCGGCACAATTACAAACTCAGGAACAATCGCGATTGCCAATAGTGGAGTGACTGATTCACATCTTGCGGGAAATATCGCCCGTTCAAAGATGGCGAATGGTACTGCAAATTATGTTCTTGTGAATAATGGGTCTGGTGCTTTAAGTGAAGTGGCCCAACTTCCTCTCACAAGCGGTGGTACAGGTGCCAATACTGCGGCTGGTGCGCGAACGAATCTTGGATTAGGAGATGCGGCCCAGGCCACAATCGGTTACGGTGCTGGACAAGTGATGCCTGGTGAAGTTCCGATCTGTCTTGCTCATCAAAAGCTACAAATGAATTTAGGACCAACATTTTGGTCTTGCGTGAACGATAATGATTCGCTTGATGCCACTAAACTTCCTCTCGCCGGTGGAACGATGACTGGTGCCATAGATATGAGCGGCAAGACAATTACAAATCTCGCAAACCCAATGAACCCTGGCGATGCTGCCAATAGGGCATATGTTGATGCTCAGATTGGTGGCTCTACTATCTGGACAAAAACTGGTTCTGATATTTACTACAACTCTGGAATGGTTGGAGTAGGACTTACAAGCTTTCTCCCAGACATTAAGTTTCAAGTTGAAACTCGGCCTATTGATGCGAATGGGAGGGCCCTCAATGCGGATCTTAGACAGCATTCTGCCACCAGTGGTAACTATAGTCTTCTGGGCGGGGTCTTTAAGGCACAAACAACACTCGATAGTGGTGTTACGAACGCAGGCGCAGTTACTGGTGTTTGGGGAGTGGCCTTCCGAAATAATTTACCTGGGACAGTAGATAGTGGTTCCCTAGCTACAATTAGAGGACAGTTTCTCCAGTATGGTCACTTTAATAGTGAGGCAACTGCGACTCCGACTACGACTGATGTCTATGGTCTGTTTCTATCTCCGCATTACAAGACCGGTACTATCACTAATCTTTATGACATTTATGTTCATCCAGGGTCAACTGGAGGAACAGTCACAAATTATTATGGCCTTTATCTACCGAACCCGGCGAAGAAGCACTATCTTGAAGGCAATCTTGGAATCAATGTTGTCGATCCATCTGAAAAATTAGACGTCGATGGTAATGCCAATATCAGAGGGAAGCTTCGTTTAAAATCGGACAATGCAAACTATGTTGAAATACAGGCTCCTAATTCACTTGGGGCCACTTTCACCTATACTTGGCCCCTTACATCTCCGACTGCTGGACAAGTTCTTTCCTCTAATGCGGCCGGAGCTTTATCATGGGTGACTCCCGCTGTATCACCTATTACAACTGTGTTTGGAAGAACAGGAGCAGTGACTGCCACCGCCGGTGATTATAATGCTTCATTAATCACCAATACTCCTGCAGGATCAATTTCTTCTACAACTGTTCAAAGTGCGATTGATGAACTAGCGAGCGAAAAGCAAGCTACCGATGCGACTCTCACTTCTTTAGCGGCCCATAATACGAATGGCATTTTAGTTCAAACTGCCGCTGAAACGTTTACAGGTAGAAGCATTACGGGAGTTGCAAACAGAACAACCGTTACTAATGGTGATGGTGTTTCTGGAAATCCGACGATCAACATTGATACGAATTTACTTCCTTCTCCGGTTGCTGGTGATACAGGATATTTTTTGAGGGCCACTGGTGCCAATGCTTCAGATTGGGCGGCGTTGTCCGCTGCTGATATCACAACGGCTCTTGGATTTACGCCTGTGAATAAAGCAGGGGACACATTGTCTTCAGGAACGTTTGTCTTTTCAGGAACGAGCTTACTGCAGAATGCGAATACTCCAACCAATTTGACTGATGTGACCAATAAGTCCTATGTGGACAGTGCGATTTCTTCAGCTTCTTATTGGTCACTGAACAGTGGTAACGTTTACCGTGCCTCAGGTAATGTCGGAATTGGTGTCATACCAGCAGCGAACAATACATTAGATATTCAAACTAACACAGCTACAACCTTCAAACGAATCCAAATGAGAAATACAGATGCAACAGGCGGAGCTGGTGTAACTGTCATGGCCGGAACTAATAGCTTAACGATGGGAACTTGGGGACCATCAGCTGGCGGAACCCCAGTTACTTTCATTGAATCAAGCTCGGCTTTGGGCCTAAAGATCAACACTTTCTTGAATACTGCGATGACCTTTCATACCAACACCTCGGCAGGAACAAATGAGAGAATGAGAATTGCGGCCGATGGAAAAGTTGGTATTGGTGCTACTGCCCCAGTCACAAATCTCCATGTGAGAGGGAGTGCTGGTTATGGCGCGTTTATGTTAGGTGATGACGGCGGGACAGCTAACCACCACCTCACACACGAGACCGATGGATCTTTTAATATCTTCACAGGAACATTTGGCTCTGGAGTGAACCAATTCAAACTGACTTCAAGTGGAAATATCGGAATTGGGACCACTGCACCCGCTGGTAAATTACATCTAAGAGATGGTTCTGGAAGAGATATTCTTTTAGTGCCTGCGGCCACTGGGGCCCAAAATCCAAGAATTGAATTTAGACATAATGATAATGGAAACGTGAATGCACTCTTTGCGAGTATCCAAGGTTATTTGCAGGATGGTTCTCCCGGCAAAAACGGGGGAGATTTAATTTTCTCAGTCGGTAATCTTGCCACAGGAAATCCGGCCCCAATTGAAAGAATGAGGATTAGGCACACAGGGGGTGTTGGAATTGGAACTCCAACTCCTATCGCAATGTTGGATATCAATGGTCCCGTTTCTGGAGTGAACGATGCAGGTATGTTCACTATGAGCGATAACAATTATCCTGTAGATCTTGCTACTGGTCGTCCGGGCATCTCGATGGGATATGATGTAGGTTCTGATATGGGATGGATTTATTCTCGTCGTATGGGGAAGGCCGGTACATCATTAAATCTGAACTCTACCATGTATGTTATGCCTCATAATGGTAACGTGGGAATTGGTGGTGCATCCGCAGGATATAAATTGGATGTCGGTGGATCAATTCGTGGCTGGGGAATTACCGATTCATCGGACATTCGTCTCAAAAATACGATCGTTCCACTAAGACCAGAGGAAGATCTTCATAAAATCCTTCGCCTTAATAGTGTGAGTTATTTTTGGAACGACAAAGAACAGGATAAAGAAAAACAAATTGGTTTCATCGCTCAAGAGATGGAAAAAATTTATCCTGAACTTGTGAAAACAGATAAGAAGGGAATGAAGTCTGTGAACTATTCTCACTTAGTGTCGCCGCTTGTGAGTGCTGTTAAATCTCTTTATCAAAAGATCACTGGGCAAGAAGAGCAGGTGAAGAAACTTACTCGTGACATTGCTTCAGTGAAGGCCGAGAACGAGAAAAAAGACAAAGAGATTGCCGAGCTTAAACGTAAAAACGATGAAATGAATGCTCGTCTTGAGAGATTAGAGAAGGCCATGTTAAGGAAGTAGGCCTTTAATTTCGAGCTGTTAGATAATATTTCCTTGTTAAACACTTCTTAATTTTCTTTTCATAAATCCCGATAAGACATGTGAGAAATCAAAGGATTAGACCTTTTTATGGGAAAGCTCTCACTTACCCTTCTATATGTTGTTGGCACTCTCACGGCCATCACATCTGCTGCTTATGCAGAGACGTTAAGTTATTCAGGGCGATTGGTTAATCCCAATGGCTCTCCAGTAACGGGAACACCAACACTCATTTTTGATCTTGCTTATACTGGTTCAACCGCGACCATTCGTTGTACGGATTCCATTTCAAATGTTCCACTCACAAATGGTGTGTTTCACGTAAAAATTAATTTCGATTGTACTACCGCAGGCATGAACTTAGAAAATGTTCTTGCTCAGGTTCCAGTAGGGGAAGATGTCGCCATTCGCGTGACGAATTTTACTGCGAGTAAGGTGTATTCGTTTCAGGAACTCCACTCAATTCCAAAATCTAATTTGTCTGAAACTTCAAAGCAGTTGTTGCAAATGGGCGCGAACAACAATGAAGTTCTGACTTGGACAGGTTCTAAGTGGGAACCAAAACCAATTGTCGGTGCCACTGGTGGTACCGTTACAGATATTACTGCTGGTTCTGGACTCTCAGGTGGAACTATCACGAATTCAGGAACCATTGCCATCGCGAATGGAGGAGTGACTGATTCTCATCTTGCGGGAAATATTTCTCGCTCAAAACTTGCAAATGGCACTCCCAACTATGTTCTTGTGAACAATGGTTCGGGAGTGATGAGTGAACTCGCTCAGCTTTCTCTCGCTTTAGGTGGAACTGGTGCTTCAACGGCGGCCGGCGCTCGAACAAATTTAGGACTTGGGGATTCGGCAGTTGCCAATATTGGTAATGGTGCAGGGAACGTGATGTCTGCATCGGCCGTTCCAAGTTGTTTGCCAAATGAAAAATTACAAATGAGTGTTGGTCCTGTTTATGCTTGGACCTGTGTTCAGGACAATGATTCCCTTGATGGAACAAAACTTCCTCTTGGTGGCGGTACCATGTCTGGTGCCATTGCGATGGGGAACAATCAGATTACAGGTTTGGCAGCTCCAGCTCTAGGAACTGATGCTGCGACTAAAGACTATGTTGATACAAAAGTCTCAACTGCACCCGGTGACAATCTTGGGAATCATACCGCCACTACGAATTTAGCAATGGGGTCGAATAAAATCTTTTTGGGAGATGGTGCCTGGAACAACCCATCTCTCGCTTTCACCAATAGTACAAATACAGGTCTTTTTAATAACGGTGGTATTTTAGGATTCTCGTCCGGCGGTAGTCTTGCCATGAACCTTTCGTCATCAACACTCATTTTAAACGGTTCGTTTTCTCCTTACCTACGACTTGGAGGAGGAACACACGGTGAAGCCGGCCCGGCCTATGCCTTTAATGGTGACTCCGATACGGGTATGTTTAATATCTCTTCTAACATTCTTGCTTTCACTACTGGTGGTGTAGAGAAGATGAGAATCCTTGCCACTGGTGAAGTGGCCATTGGTAAATCAACGGCCGCAGGGAAACTAGATGTTGCAGGGGACATTGCTCTCGATGGAGGAGCAAGATTTAAGTCTGATAATGCAAACTATGTAACGCTTAAAGCTCCTGCATCATTAGCTGCGACTTTTAATTATACTCTACCTTTAATTGCTCCAACTGCTGGCCAAGTTCTTTCATCTAATGCGGCCGGAGTGATGTCATGGATCACGCCATCCGCTTCTCCGATTACAACAGTCTTTGGAAGAACAGGTGCCGTAACTGCTACGGCCGGGGATTATACGGGTTCTCTGATTACAAATACGCCTGCTGGGACAATCGCAGCAACAACAGTTCAAGGTGCTATTGATGAGCTTGCAACAGAGAAACAAGCTGCAGATGCTACTCTGACATCTCTCGCTGCCTACAATACGAATGGCATTTTAGTACAAACTGCCGCAGATACTTTTACTGGTAGAAGTATTACAGGAGTTGCTAACAGAACCATCGTGACAAATGGAAATGGTGTTTCTGGAAACCCAACAGTAAATGTGGACACAACTTTACTTCCTTCACCTGCACCTGGCGATACAGGAACATTTTTAAAGGCCACGGGTGCTAATGCTTCCGCCTGGACTGCGTTGAGTGCTCTAGATGTAACTTCCGCTCTTGGATTTACTCCGGTAAATAAAGCGGGAGATACTTTAAGCTCGGGAACTTTTAGTTTTGGAGGAACAAGTCTTCTTCAAGTCACAAACGCTCCAGTAAATGCAACGGATGTTACAAACAAACAATACGTTGATGGACAAATTTCCGGAGCTTCCAATCAATGGGCAGTGTCGAGTGGGAATGTTTATCGAAGCACCGGTAACGTAGGGATTGGAACCTCAACTCCAAGTGCACAATTAGAAGTAAGTACTGTGAATTTAAGTCCTCGAGTCAAGGTCGTAAATACTTCGAGCTCGGGTGTAAGATACCCTGGGTTTTCAGGAATTAACTTTACCGGCGGAACAGCGGGCTTTCCTGTTTTAGATCTCCTGAACTCGAGAGGGACTGAGGCCGCACCTCTTCCTATCGCTCTAGGTGATCCATTAGGTGCAGTGACTGCTATGGGGAACCAGAATTCTGGATCTACTGCATTTACAAATGCTGCTCAAATTTATTTTGCTGCCGATGGGAATTTTTCTGCAACTAGTACACCCGCGAATATGTATTTTAGGACGACGCCATCTGGATCAGTCAATAATGTGAACCGCATGGTGATTACTTCTGCAGGAAATGTCGGTATTGGAAATAATGCTCCTAATGCTCTTCTATCTCTTGGCGATGGAACGTCCGGAGATAAACTTATTCGAATTAATGAAACGGCCACCACTCACAAACGCGCCTCCATGATGATTGGACAGTGGGAAGTGGGACAAGATGCTCAACCGAATAATACGAGAGATTTTTTTATTTTCGATGGGGCCCAGGCACAGCAACGCTTGGTCATTGGAACGAGTGGATTTGTTGGATTAGGAGTTAATAGCCCTCAATATAAACTTCACATCGGGCCAGGTAACGCCTTTATTGAGAGTGGTAACCTTTTCGTTCGTCATAATAGTAATGAAGGTGGTGCAGTTCGAATTCAGAACATGCAGAAAACGGGACCTCTTGTGAATGAATGGGTGATCTACAATATGACTGGTGGTTATAATAACGGTCTTGCTTTCTGGAGATACGCCGCCGACGGAACAAATCTGGGCCCTTCGATGAATTTACATGATAACGGAAACGTTGGGATTGGAACCAGCGCTCCTTCTGAAAAATTAGAAGTAACGGGTAACGTGAAAGGTTGGGCCTTCCTGAATACCTCTGACCGTCGTTTGAAAAGAGATATCGCGAGCATTAAAGATCCCATTGAAAAAATCAAACAGCTTCATGGTGTGACTTATAAATGGAAAGAGAGTGGTGAGAAATCTGTTGGATTCATCGCTCAGGAAGTGGAAAAGGTTTATCCGGAACTAGTGAGAACTGACAGTAAAACAGGTATGAAGTCAGTTCAGTATTCTAACCTCGTTGCTGTCCTGGTTGAAGGATTCAAACAGAACTACGACCAAAATGAGAAAGAGAAGGCCGATCTTAAGAAAGAGCTCAATCGTTTAAAGTCTGAAAATGAAGAGATGAATAAGAGACTTGAAAGAATTGAGAAAGCTCTTCAGAAACAACCATAAAATCAATAAGTTACTAAGTGTGTTTACTTCTTCTTAAATTAAATAAATTCTCTTAAAAAACCGATAAGACTTCTGAAATATCAATGGGATAATTCAATGTCGGGGCGGTCTAAAAAATTTGTTACTTTCTTTGCGGCGACCGTCACTGCTTTCTGCTCATTCGCATTTGCTGAATCATTAAGTTACTCAGGTCGTTTGGTGAACACCAATGGTTCACCAGTCACAGGATCACCAACACTCTATTTTGAATTGGCCTACTCTGGTTCAACCGGAATAATACGCTGTACTGATACTGTAGTAGGAGTGAATCTCACCAATGGTGTCTTTCACGTTGCTCTTGATTTTGATTGTTCAATGGCCGGTAAACCTTTTGAACAAGTCATGGCAGAAATTCCTTCAGGTCAAACCGCTGCTATTCGAGTGACGAATGGTGCGAAGGTTTATTCTTTCCAAGCGATTCACTCGGTACCTTCAGCAAAGATTGCTTATGGACTTGCAAAATTAAATGCAAATACAAATGAAGTTCTGACTTGGACGGGTTCAAAGTGGGAACCCAAAGCTGTATCTGGTGCGACTGGTGGTACAGTGACTTCTGTAGGAACAGGTTCTGGACTTACGGGTGGACCGTTTACAACATCAGGAACAATTGCAATTGATATAGCGGGAGTTACTGATACTCATCTCGCTGGAAACATCACTCGTTCAAAATTAGCGAATGGTACTGCAAATTATGTTCTAGTGAATAATGGTTCAGGAGTCATGAGTGAAGTGGCCCAACTTCCTCTCGCTCAAGGTGGTACGGGTGCTGCCACGGCCGCGGATGCTCGAACAAATTTAGGATTAGGAACCGCAGCGACGGCCGTCATTGGTTATGGAGTTGGACAAGTCATGCCAGGGGATGGAGTTCCGATTTGTTTGGCCCATCAGAAATTACAAATGAATCTCGGCCCGACTTTTTGGTCGTGTGTAAATGATAACGATTCTCTTGATGCTACCAAGCTTCCTCTTGCTGGTGGGACTATGACTGGTGCCATTGATATGGGAGGGTACAAAATTCAAAATCTTCAAGCCCCGGCGGTTGACGCTGATGCGGCCACAAAACTTTATGTAGATACTAAGTTTAACTCGGTCTCTTCTTCTCAGTGGACCACTACTGGTTCAGATATTTACTTTAACTCTGGAAACGTTGGTATTGGCACTACAACTCCTGCGGAGAAATTGCATGTGAATGGAATTGTACGGGTTCAGGGTAATATCAACGGAACAATTTATAGTAGAACTGATGCTGGACGAGAATTAACACTTGTCCAGGCCCACAATACAATTGCTGATGGTGGCGCGATTGGTTTGTATGGTGATGGTGATAGCACGGCCAATGCTGGGGGAGTTGCTTTATTTACTGATGGGGTAGCTAAATTTACCTTGCTTCAATCTGGTAATGTGGGAATTGGTTCAACCATGCCAACTGAGAAACTTGAAGTTTCTGGAAATGCTCGTGTTGATGGTACGCTTCGCCTTAAGTCAGATACTGCCAACTTTGTTGAACTTAAAGCTCCCGCTTCATTGGGAACAACTTTTAGCTATACACTTCCATTGACTGCTCCAACGGCCGGCCAGGTTCTTTCTTCAAATGCTTCGGGCGTGATGTCATGGATCACTCCGGCAGCTTCTCCAATTACAACTGTCTTCGGAAGAACGGGTGCAATTACGGCAGCGGCCGGTGATTATAATGCGACCTTGGTAACAAATTCTCCAGCAGGAGCGATTTCAGCAACAACTGTTCAAGGTGCTCTAAACGAACTTGATACAGAAAAGCAAACGGCGGATGCGACACTTACTTCTCTTGCCGCTTACAATACAAATGGAATTCTTGTTCAAACCGCTGCTGATACTTTTACTGGTAGAAGTATTGCTGGTGTGGCGAATAGAACGACAGTGACAAACGGGAACGGTGTCTCTGGAAACCCAACTATTGATGTAAGTACATCACTCCTTCCTTCTCCAACTGTTGGTGAAACAGGTTATTTTTTGAAGGCCACGGGTGCCGATACCGCCGATTGGTCTGCTCTAACATCAGGTGAAATTACAACCGCCTTAGGTTTTACTCCTGTTAATAAAGCGGGAGATTCAATTGCATCGGGAATATTTGATTTTGGGGGAACAAGTGTCCTTCGATATGCCAGTGCTCCGTCAAGCTTAACGGATGTGACCAATAAGCAATATGTTGATGGTGCCGTCTCTGGTGTGAATCACTGGCTAACTGCAACTGGTAACGTTTATCGTGCTTCCGGAAATGTTGGGATTGGAGTTGCACCAGCAGCGAATAATACTTTAGATATTCAAAACTCTACGGCCGGCACATTCAAACGAATTCAGATGAGGAACACTGATAGCACTGGTGGTGCAGGTGTCACAGTGATGGCCGGAACAAACAGCTTAACCATGGGAACTTGGGGACCAACGGCCGGTGGAACTCCGACAACATTCATTGAATCGAGCTCAAGTTTAGGTCTCAAAATTAATACTTTTTCGAACACGGCCATGACGTTTCATACCAATACTTCTGCCGGTACGAATGAACGCATGAGAATTGATAATCTTGGTAACGTGGGAGTCGGAACGACGAATCCATTGGCACGATTTAATGTCGCGAGTGCGGGTAACTTGCTTACTGATTATACAGCACGCTTTCATAGTAGTGGATCTGTTGCAGGTGCTGGTGGGATCTTATTTGATCAGAGTTCAACTTACTCTTATAAACTTCATACAGAAGGTACGGCCACAACCACAGGTCGTTTGGTATTTAGCTATATTAATCCCATTGATGGAACGGCGGTAAACGACAATGTATTGACCCTTGGTCGTGGGTATGTGGGAATAGGAACAAATTCTCCTGCGACTTTGCTTTCAAATATTACGAGCTCGGATTCATATAATAACGTTGGAGATTCTTCAGGCACTGGACAAAATGTTGAGTCTCTAAGCTGGAAGTCAAATGCAGCGGGGTATACAGCGGCCATCGTAAATACTTCCACAGCAGCCTCGGCCAATGGTTTACAAGTTCGCACCACCAGCACTACGGGAAACATTCTGACTTTGGGAACTGGAATTACAAGTGGGTCAAACGCCAATGATGTGATGACAGTTAAGGCCAATGGTAAAGTGGGGATTGGTACGAATAATCCTTTCGGTACATTAAATGTACAAACAACAGCTGATAGCACTATCAGTATTTTTGGTGCTGATGCAAACCAACAAGGCCTTAATCTCGGTGTTAATGGTAATAACCGCTGGCTTCTTTATCGAAATACATCTGCGACCGGAAGATACTTTGCCATCTGGAGAGACATGACAGGTGTGGGTGGCCCGGGTAACTCAAATGCCATGACTATTTTCCAAAATGGTTATGTGGGGATTAACAACGATGCTCCCGGTGCGATGTTAGATGTTAATGGATATTCTGCTTCCCCCGGCGTGGGAACGATGAGAATCAGAAACTCATACAACTCTGGTGGAACTCGTTATTGGCAAGTTGGACCGGATGGAAATGGTAACGGTAACTTCGTGGTCTACAATGATAGTCTTGCCGGCGCTTATATCCTTTATGGGCAGACTGCTTGGAGTTCCAGCTCGGACAAGCGTCTCAAGAAAGAGATTAAACCAATTGAAGACTCACTTTCAAAAATCATGCAGCTTAATGGTGTGACCTATCGTTATAAAAAAGACAAGGCCACTGATCCAAGAAAAGCAGGAGTCATTGCTCAAGACGTACAAAAGGTCCTTCCTGAAGCAGTTACTGAGAATGATGGGCATTTAGCTGTGAAGTACACGGAAATCATTCCACTTCTAGTTGAAGGGATTAAAGACCTGTTCAAAGAGAACAAGCGCGAGATTGCATCGGTGAAAGCCGAAACTGATGAACGCATTAAGAAGTTAGAGGCAGAAAATGCCGCTCTTAAAAAGCAAAATGCTGAAATGAATTCCCGTCTTGAGCGACTAGAAAAAGCTCTTTCGAAGTGATCATTCAAGCCTCAGAAAATCCTCCAAACCCGGCCAAAGCAAACCTTTTCTTTCCTTTGCTTTATGTTTGTTAAAGCGAATTATTAAGACGTTTTAAACAATTTCCCCAGACCGCTTTTATAATAATTTCAGAAAGAATAAGAGGTTCTTCTTGAAAAATTATCTACGGTACATTTCAAGCATTCTAATGGTTCTCTCTCTAGAAGTAGGCGCAGATACTCTGAGCTATTCTGGGCGTCTCACTAATGGTGATGGATCTCCTGTTACCGGCTCAGTTGATTTAAAATTTGAACTTGCTTACTCAAACGCCACTGGAGCAATTCTTTGTACGTCCGATGTGAATGGAGCTCAACTCACAAATGGTGTGTTTCACGCAAAACTAAACTTCATATGTCCGACTTCATCTTTATATGAAGTATTAGGTAATGTTCCTGTTGGGCAAGAAGCGGTTTTACGAGTGATCAACCAGACTGCAAGTAAAACTTATTCCTTTCAATCGCTTAATCCAGTTCCTTTCGCTCAAATGGCCCATCAATTACCAAAGATGAATGCGAATCTTGATCAAGTCCTGACCTGGACCGGGTCTAAGTGGGAACCAAAAACAGTTGCTGGTGCTACTGGCGGAACAGTGACCTCTGTTGCAACTGGTTCGGGTCTCACTGGTGGACCATTTACAACCACTGGGACTATTTCAATTGAAAATGGAGGAGTGACGGACTCACATTTGGCCGCTGGAATTTCGAGAGCTAAACTGGCCGGTGGAACTCCCAATTATGTCATTGTAAATGATGGCTCAGGTGTTTTATCTCAAGTGGCACAACTTCCTCTTGCTCAAGGTGGTACCGGCGCCAATACTGCGGCCGCCGCCAGAACTAATCTTGGTCTTGGGACTGCGGCCGAAGCGAATATCGGTTACTCAGCAGGGCAGGTTATGCCAGGAAATGGAGTGCCAGTCTGTACGGCCTTTGAAAAATTACAATTCACCGGTCTTGGCCCGACCTATTGGGCGTGTGCTCTTGATAATGATTCAGCAGATGCTTCAAAGTTGCCACTTACAGGTGGAACAATGTCCGGCGTGATCAACATGAATAACAACTTCATCGTTGGTGTTCGTTCGCCCTCAGATCCTGGTGATGCCGCCAATAAGGCCTATGTTGATGCGCAAGTGAGTGGATCATCTTATTGGACTTCTTCAGCACCAAACTTGTCCTATGGATTAGGAAACGTCGTTGTTGGATCTTCATCTCCAGTGACTAAATTAGTTGTAGATGGAGGAGTAAAAATTTCAACTGAGGCCGCTGCCTGTGCTGGATCTTATTACGGAACACTTAGATACAACTCAAACAACATTGAATATTGCGACAATAATATCTGGAAGAAACTGGATGGCACTTACGATCTCGCTGCCTGTCCGGCCAATGTGAGTTCTTATCCAATAGGAACAAAAATTCTTTGTTCTTGTACTGCGGCCGCCACAAGTTCGGGAACAATTTCGGGAACCGGAATTTACACAGAAGACAGTAACCCATGTCGGGCCGCTGTTCATGCAGGTGCTCTGGTTGCTGCTACCGGTGGACAAATTTATATTCTAGTGGGTCCCGGTCTTAGTAATGGAGCAAATTCTTATATTGCTTCTACTCAAAATGGAATCACCAGTTCATCTTTTGGAAACTTGTCAAAGTCTTACACGATTATTGGTTCACCAACATCAAACTCTGGTTGGTATCGTGGCAACGCAAACATGTCTTACTCTTCAGGTAATGTTGGTATTGGAAATACATCTCCCGCAGAAAAACTTGATGTCACGGGCAACATTGCTTTAACCGGTGGACTTAAACTTCAATCGAATAGTACCAACTATGTGACTCTCTTGGCACCCGCATCTCTAGGTGCAAATATTAACTACACCTGGCCTTTAACTGCTCCTTCCAACGGACAGATTTTATCCTCGACTGCGGCCGGAGTCTTGAGTTGGATTAATCCACCAAGTGCTATCACGACGGTTTTTGGTAGAACGGGAGCTGTGACAGCAACCGCGGGTGATTATAATGCTTCTCTTGTTACAAATTCTCCTTCTGGGAATATTTCAAGCTCAACAGTTCAGGCGGCATTAAATGAACTTGATACTGAAAAACAATCTGCTGATGCCACTCTGACTTCATTGGCTGCTTATAATACGAACGGTATTCTCGTACAAACTGCCACCGATACATTCACAGGACGAAGTCTTGTGGGAGTCACTAACAGAACCAATATCACAAATGGAAATGGAGTTTCAGGTAATCCGACAATAGATGTAAGTACGACTTTATTGCCTTCGCCTGTGGCTGGTGATGTGGGAAAATTTTTGAAGGCCACTGCGGCCGATACTTCAGTGTGGACAGCACTGTCGTCCGGCGATATCACCACGGCCCTTGGATTTACTCCCATCAATAAAGCAGGGGACACCATTGCTTCCGGCACCCTGGAATTTAATGCTGCCGGGATTTTAAAACTCACCAATAATCCAATAAACCTGACAGATGCGGCCAATAAACAGTATGTAGATACTCAAATCTCAACAGCAACCAATCAATGGACCGCTGCGAGCGGAAACGTCTATCGGAATTCTGGAAACGTAGGGATTGGAACGAACTCGCCGAATGTTCCACTGGCCATTGGTGGAAGTCTTTTCACAAATACTTCAAATCAAATTCACATTGTTAACTCGGGCGCATTTAGCCGAATTGCCTTTGGTGAAGATATTAACAATTATGGAGAGATGGTCTGGAGTGATATTAGCGATCACATCTCGTTTAATACCAAAAGAGCTGGAACAACTTTTTCAAATGCCTTGGTTGTTAGAGATGACAAAGTAGGTATTGGAACTGCTACGCCGGGAAGTGCTCTAGATATTACCAAAACGGACCCTATAATTAGAATTAAAAACACTGGTGGTGATATAGGCGGTATGTTTTTAATGAATTCGGTAAATGCTGGCTGGTTAGGGATGTTTAACCCTACTACCACTACTGCTTTTGGAGTTATTCCGGTTTCAACTAGTAAGGCCTATTTAGGTTGGGACAATTCAGGAAAAATCGGAACAGTCTCGAATACATTTACGACAGGTAACCCGGGGGCTCCAGTTTATAGGAACTTATTAGATGATGGTTCCGGTAAGATGGGTATTGGGACAACTTCCCCTTCTGAGAAATTAGATGTAAGTGGTACTGCTACTATGAACGCTTCAACCGAAGGTGCTTCCACCTATGTGAACTCGGCCGCTAGTTATACGATTCCTGACTCTTCATTAAATATTCGTCGTATCACTTTGACTGGAAATGCAACGATTTCACTTCCGGCCTTCGCACCAACAGCGACGAAAGTTTACACACTGACTGTATTTCTTAAGCAGGACGCGATCGGATCGAGAACCGCTAACTTTGTAGGAAATGGAGCGGATACAGTGAAGTGGGACAGTGGCTCGGCCCCTTCAGTCTCACTGACTGCTAATAAGATAACTATCGTACAATTCACAAAACCTTCAGATGAAACTGTGTGGTATGGGTCTAAGGTATGGCAGGAAGACTAAGTTTTTTTATCTTTGCCGTTTTAATTTTTCTGCTCTTCTTTGAGAGTGTGCACGCCTTTACGGGTACACGCATGCGTAGACCTCAAAATGCAGATGTCCCGATGATTATGATCTGGAAGACTGATAATCCAGGAATCACGGCGAGTAATCAGATTCAGTTACCTTTGGTCGTAGGCGCTTCTTATAACTTTACGGTTGATTGGGGAGATGGAGCGACGACAATCATTACGGCATACAATCTTGCTGCTGCTACTCACACTTATGCCTCTGCCGGAACTTATACTGTTAAATTAAAAGGTATCTTCACAAGACTTCGTTTTAATAACGGAGGCGATCGTGAAAAGCTCTTGGACATCACTCAGTGGGGCTCGAATCGCTGGACCAGCATGGCCGAGGCCTTTTATGGTTGCACCAATTTACAAATCAGTGCTGTCGATGCTCCCGTATTTAAAGTACCGGTAAGCATGGCAAGTATGCTTCGGAAAACGACAAATTTTAACAGTTCAATTGGTCATTGGGACACAAGCAAAGTAACCAGCATGTTCTATATGTTTGCTGATGCTGCTAACTTCAACCAAAATATTAACTCTTGGGATACGTCAGCTGTTACAGATATGAGCGGGATGTTTGCAGCAGCTTATGCTTTCAATCAACCTATCGGTTCCTGGGATACTTCGGCCGTGACCAACTTTGCATCAATGTTCAGTAATACTACAGCTTTTAATCAAGATATCGGTGCCTGGAACACTTCTTCCGCCATAAATATGAGCGGAATGTTTTTTTTGAATCCAGTGTTTAATAAAAATATCAGTTCCTGGAACACTTCTGCTGTTACGAATATGTCCAACATGTTCAATGGAGCTTCAGCATTCAATCAAAACATTAGTTCCTGGAATACAGCTGCTGTTATCTATATGACTTCTATGTTCTATGGAGCCTCGTCCTTTAACCAACCAATCGGCCCATGGAACACTTCTAATGTCACCCTTATGACCACTATGTTCCGTGGTGCTTCTGCTTTTAACCAACCACTCGATACCTGGAACACATCAGCTGTTACGAATATGAGTGGGATGTTCTATGGAGCGGTGGCCTTCAATCAACCCCTTAATTCTTGGATCACGAGCAGTGTAACAAATTTAAGCACAATGTTTCAGAATGCCACTTCTTTTAATCAGCCTATTGGAAATTGGAACGTGTCCGCAGTTACGAACATGAGCGGAATGTTCAATGGAGCTTCAGCATTTAATCAACCTCTTGGTGCTTGGAACACTTCTTCAGTCACAGATATGAATTCTATGTTCAGTGGGGCATCTATTTTCAACCAACCAATTGGGACTTGGAACACTTCTTCTGTACAATTTTTTCAGTCAATGTTCCGAACTGCGATTGCATTCAATCAGGACATTTCGACTTGGAATACCTCTTCGGCAACAGTTTTGAATTCGATGTTCCAAGGCGCCACGTCCTTCAACCAACCAATCGGTTCCTGGAATACATCAAGTGTTACGAATTTTGGATTTATGTTCACAGGAGCTTCAGCTTTTAATCAACCTCTTGCTGCATGGAACACTTCTTCTGGGACGACCATGAGTTCAATGTTTCAAAATGCCACGGCCTACAATCAAAACTTAACCGGATGGACAGTAAATCCTAATGTGACCACTTGTAGTAGTTTTGAAAACTCCGCTGCCTGGACTCAAATTCCGAGCTTCGCGAATTGTACACCGTGAGCGATTTACTCGGATATTGAACTAACTTGCCTCCCATAAGGTCTTTTAGGATTTCTTAATATAATGAGGTGTGAGCAGGACTCCGCCAAAGTCTATTAAGACAACTTCATTTATTATGATCAGTTTGCTGATTGCATCTGCATGTCAGCCCGTTGATATGGTGAAGAACTTTGGTGGCAACATTGTCGTGAATATTAAGGGCAATAAACCTGTTGTTACGAAAGTTAAAATTGAAAATGATCAGCTCATTATTACTGGATCAAATCTTCAAGAAGTAAATCTCGCCAAAATTGAAGGCGATACCAATCATACTTTTACAATTGAATCTAAGTCTTCTAATCAACTTATTTTGAACGCCAAAAGTGCTTTGACTCTGCTTGCTCATAAGTCCATGAGTTTGATTGTTTCTAATGCCTATGGTGCCGCCACTTTTCCGATTAGTTTTGAACTACAAGATGGACAGGTTACTTCACCCAAGCTTCATCACATGGGAGCGAGTACCGGTCAGTTCTTACAGTTCAATGGAACAACTTGGGTTCCAGGTTCAATTTCTACCTCCCAGGTCTTTGCTGGTGGTTACGATGCGGCCAGTGATACACCTGACATTTCAAGTTTAGGTGGTGCTACGGGAACGTATTATATCGTGACCGTTGCTGGGTCTCAGAATTTAGGTTCAGGTATCATTTCGCTCGATGTGGGCGACTGGGTGATCTTTAATGGTACAACCTGGGAACGTCTGGCAGTTGGAACGAACACGGTTTCTCGTTTCAATAATCGTACTGGTCTAGTTGTTCCCATGACTGGTGATTACACATGGGACATGCTCACCAAAACGGCCGGCAAGCTTACAGGATCAACCGTTTCTGAAATTGAAGACGTGGATATCGCGGGAATTCAAGACGGCGATATTTTGCAGTGGAATCAGACGAACTCAAAGTGGGAAGTGATTCCTCTGCCAACACTTTCTCTTTCCGCAGGCTCTGTCACAAATACTCATATTGCTAACGGATCTATTGATTCAACAAAGATCAGCGATGGTAGTATTGTTAATGCTGATATCTCTGCGGCCGCAGCAATTGATCAGTCTAAAATTAACGGACTTGCAGCTTCGTTTACCGCGAAACAAGATTTCATTGCTACCGGAGCAAACAATCAATACTGGAGAGGGGACAAGAGTTGGCAGACCCTCAATACAGCTGCAGTCACAGAATCTACAAATCTCTATTTCACCGAGCCCCGTGTATTAGGTACAGATCTCGCAGGCTACTCAGCAGCTCCAGGAGTGATCACTGCTGCAGATACTGTTCTTACGGCCATTCAAAAACTAAGTGGAAACTTGGGCTCTGCTATTACATCTCAAGGCAATTATGTTTTGAAAGGTGGGGACACCCTGAGTGGTCCACTTGCCATGGGAAATAATAGAATCAGTGGTCTAGCAGATCCAACTGCTGATGATCATGCGGCCAATAAACTTTATGTGGACACAAAGTTTAATGGAGTGAGCTCGAGTCAGTGGATTACTTCCGGCAGTGACATTTATTATACTACTGGAAAAATTGGTATTGGAACTTCGACTCCCCTGACCGCTGTTCATGCAGTAGGAACTGGGGGGATATTTCGTGGCGATTTTTATAACGACACCAATTCTGGTGCAGATTTCATGGGAAGGAAAGCACGAGGTACTGTCGCAACTCCTGCGGCCGTTCAAACAGGTGATAGACTGACAGGTCTTTATGGGGCCGGTTATAATGATGCTGGTTGGGCCTCCACTAATTCTGTGGCGATCCAACTTTATGCTGCTGAACCATATACGACAACTGCTCAAGGTAGTTTCATTACTTTTGATACAACTACCATTGGAACCACTGCACGTGCTCAAAGAATGAGAATTGATTCAAACGGTAATGTTGGAATCGGAACTTCGACTCCAACTGAAAAATTGGAAGTTGCAGGGAATATTGCGCTTACTGGTAAAGCGCGCATGAAATCAAATACGGCCAATTATGTTGAGCTCCAAGCTCCCGCCGGGCTTTCAACTACACTTACTTTCAATCTTCCGGCCTCATATGGAAATAATAACGAAGTCCTCACAACTGACGGCGCAGGAAATTTATCATGGGCCACTATGGCAGGCGGAGGAGCTGGTTCAATTGGTTCATCGGAAATCGCTGATGGTTCCATTACTAACGCTGACATCTCTGCCACTGCAGCGATTGATCAGACGAAAATTAATGGTCTAGCGGCCTCATTTACAGCAAAGCAAGATTTCATCAATGCCGGAACCAACTTGCAATACTGGCGAGGGGACAAGAGCTGGCAAACACTTAACACCACTGTCGTTCCTGAAGGGACAAATGAGTATTTTACACCTGCAAAGGTTCTGAGCACATTGATGAGTGGTTATGCGACGGGATCTGCTTTAACCGTTAACGTTACCGATACAGTCAGTCAGGCGATTGGAAAACTTGAAGGCCAAATCGCCGCAAATAAAACAGCATTTGATAGTTCAGGCGTCTGGAGCAAGAACGGAACTGATCTTTATTATAACGGTGGGTATGTGGGCGTAGGGACGAGCACTCCTCAATCTCGTTTGGATATTGATGGATCTATTCGAACAAGTCGAGCGACCGATAACAGCACCTCTCGGAATATTTCTCTTCAGGTCGCTACGGACACTAACAACGCAGGAAACGGATTTGCCAATGGTGATTCTGTTTTAGTTTTAGATGGTGGAGCGAACACTGGCTCCAATACTTTACATCTATTCGGTATAGGTGCACGAACACTCAATTTGGACATACTGGATGGCAATCTTCTCGTAGATGAAGGAAAGGTCGGAATTGGGACTACGAATCCAATATTCCCATTAGAAATCAAAATGGTGGGTTCAAGTTTTCAAACTCGACTTCATTCGGTTGGGCAGATGTCCGGGATGATGATGAGATCTGAAAATAGTGCGGCCGCAATACCAAATCGCTCGTGGAGTATTATCAATGCCAACGAATACGGAAATGTTAACCGAACGGGTCTGGAGATCGTTCAATATACTGATGATGATAATGACGATACCTTATGCGAACCCGGAGAAGTCTGTCGTACAGAGCTGGCAATTAATAAAGAAGGAAAGGTAGGGATTGGTACAAACGCCCCAACTGCCAAGCTTCATATCACTGGGACCGCTGGAACAGATGGAATTCGTTTTCCTGATAATACACTTCAAACTTCATCAGCATCTGGGCCTATTTTTTCCGCTACAAATGCCACCACATCACCAACAACAAGCAATAGAAAAGTCCTTTTTGAAACAGAAAACTTTGATACAGATAACAGCTGGGATACTACAACGAGTAGACTGCAGCCTACTAAGGCGGGCTATTATCAAATCAATGTTGCTTTAAATTTGAGTCAGGTTGGTAATGGTGGAAGTACAATCGGAGTACAATTACATAAGAATGGCACTATCGTACATGCAATAAATCATTTAATTAACTATACGGCGAGCTTTACTCAAGCTCTTCAAATTCATACGATCGTCTATTTTAATGGAACGACTGATTACGCTGAAGTATTTTACGGAACGAACAATACAACCAATAATGCCACCATAGGTGTGGCCGCCGGCCATATTTCGGGAAACTGGCTTCGTCCTTAAAGATTTTCAATAATCGAGAAAAATTCCGGAACCGTTTGCGAAAGAATCAGACTTCTTCTTAATGGCTCAGACCCCTCAATCCCTTCCAACATAAATCTTGAAACAGACTTACTCTGCTTCAACAATCCACGCATTGAGATGTTCTCTGACTCCAGGAGAGTTCTATACTCATGGAAGAAGTGTTTGATCTTCGCAAAGGTTTCTTCTTTGGTGGGTTCAAAATAGCCACGGCGATAATCTTGCGCAATCCACGGGGCCTTAAGAGCACCACGTGCTATCATCACACCATGGCAACCAGTCTCTTTTAACATGCGATCAATGTCTGATGTTTTCCAAATGTCACCATTACCAATGACAGGAACTTGAGAAAGTTCAACCGCTCTTTGAATGAACTCCCAACGAGCAGGGGCCTTGTACATATCATCACGAGTGCGTCCATGAACGGTGATCATTTCCACACCTTCATCGTTGAGCATCTTGATGGAATCTTCAAAACCATTAGTGTCTGAATACCCAATACGAATCTTCGCGGTAAAACGACCGGTATAGTTCTGGCGAATAGAACGAACGAGTCCTCTTAACGAAACAAGATCCGTGAGAAGAAATGATCCTCCACGATTTTTACAGACCGTAGGAGAAGGACAACCAATGTTCATGTCCATCCACGGGATCTGAAGATCTTCCACTTGCTTCACCATCTCAACCGTAAAGGCCTTATGAGAAGTAAGGATCTGAAACATCGTCTTATCTTGAATCCAAGGGATTTCGAAAAGATCTTTCCCGAAGTGCTTGATGAGATGCTTGTTAGGATATCTTCCTGCAGATGGAACTCGTAAAAAGTCACAAGCGAGTACGTCCCACTCTGGATAAAGTTTTTGAATGGTCTTACGAAATGAATCATCCGTAATGCCTTCCATCGGAGCGAAGAAGAGGGAACCGTAAGGAACAGGGGCCAGTTTTCTCATCGCCACTCTTCCTCTTTCCAAATTCCGTAAGCGAGCATCACAGTTAAAAGAACTAATTTGAAAACATCAGTGCCAATATAAAGCCTGTGATAAAACTGGTGGGCCTGCTGTAGATCAGGATATTCAGCAACGCCAGTGAGACCCATAAGATCAGTGGTCTTCCACAGCTCTGTGATCTCAATCAATTTTGGAGTCAGAAACGTAAAGTAAGTCATGGCAATGAACCATGCCACAATACTCATGATTAAAATTGGAAGTGCCTTTTTATTTTTGGTCACTTGATAGGCAAGAAGAGCAACTAAAACTGAACCAACGAAAACTTCGAGGTTGTTGAGCTTAGAAAAAACCGCAATGCCTAAATCGCCGGCCTTAAAAAAAATATCAATGGTTTTAAATACCGTAGGAATGATGAAGAAATCTACCAATACAGTCCAACCCCACCACAAACTAGTGAGGACTAAAAACTTAGCATAAATGAGACGGCGAATGGTCATGACATGGGAGTATCAAACTAACTTAAAACCGTCATCACCAACTTACGAGGCGTGGCATTCTTTCTAAACTCACAGAGGTAAATTCCCTGCCAGGTGCCGAGGTTGAGCTTCCCATTGGTAATAGGAATGGTGACGGAACTACCAACTAACAAAGACTTAATATGGGCGGGCATATCGTCGGGACCTTCTACCGTATGCTGGTAGAAAGGTTGATTTTCCGGGGCAAGTTCATCAAAGCTTCGGTCCATATCATGGCGAACAGTTTGGTCGGCATTTTCATTGACCGCTAATCCGGCCGAGGTATGCAGAATAAACACATGAAGAAGACCAGCATCAGGGAGAGTTCCCACAGCTTTGAGGACTTCGTCAGTGATGATGTGGAAACCTTTTTTAAATACTGGAAGAGTAAGAAAGGATTGTTTGGTCATAAAAAAAGGCCCCTTATAGGGGCCTTATCGGAATTAATCTTCAGCACCTTTATCAGGATCCATCTGAGACTGCATATAATTCTGAACGCCAACGGCCTTAATAAGGTCACGTTGAGTTTCAAGCCAGTCAATGTGATGTTCTTCTGACTTAAGGATGGAAAGGAAAAGATCACGAGTAGCGTAGTCGTGTTCAGACTCAGCTTGCTGGATACATTTTTTTAGATGAGGAACTGCTTCATACTCAACTTCAAGGTCAGCATTGATCACTTCAACAATGTCAGTACCAACACGAAGTTTATTAAGCTTTTGAAGGTTAGGAAGACCTTCTAAGAATAGAATACGCTTGATCACCATATCAGCGTGCTTCATTTCATCAATTGAGGCCGCATATTCTAGTTTTCCAATTCTCTCGAGGCCCCAGTTCTGAAGCATACGAGCATGTAGGAAATATTGGTTAATGGCCGTTAGTTCTTTCGTAAGAACCGAATTAAGAGCGTCAATAATTGCAGGAGAACCTTTCATAATCACCTCGAAGAGTTGTAATTAATTTCATTGTAGAAGAGGTGATTTGAAGAATCAAAAAAGTTCAACAGACCTAAGCTTTGTTTGAACTATCCTTCATTTCGTAGGGTGATTTAGCGCTGTGTTCGAGTAGGGTAGTAACAGCATCTTCAACGCAGGTTCCGCAGTCAGATCCAACGCCGAGGGCCTTCAAAATGTCTTTGGGATTATTTGAGTTCCGAGACGTAATTGCGTCTTGGATTTGCTTTTCAGTGATGCCTTTACAGATACAAACGTACATAATGCGTGCGCCTTCCTATTGACCGCAGTATACACATGTTCGGCATATCTAACAATTGTATTAGCAAATATTTATTCGTTTGATTGTTTAAACGTGATTTCGCAGGGTTACTGCTCAGACCGAAGCCTTTCAATCAGGCGGAACATGCCTAGCGTGGACATAGACCACTTAAGTTTATCGGTCAGGATGGCCTCATGGAGCTCATCCAGGGTGAATTCCTTAAGCCCCATAATGGTGTCCTCGCCATCTGGATTAGGAAGCTTAGAGTGGATCAAATTTCGTGCAATAAAGAAGTGCTGAGCGTGATTAATCGTACCCGAACCATGGAGGGTCATGAGTGGTTCAAGAACACCGGCCTTGTAACCAATCTCTTCCTGCATTTCACGTTGAGCGTTCTCTTCAGGAGTGCCTTTATCGTGCTCAAGAATTCCTGAGACGGGCTTAATTCTGAATGGTGGATTTTCGTGAGGTCGTTTTTCTTCCACTAAAATGATTTTGCCATCATTTGTAATAGGGAAAACGATCACGCCGTGTGGGAAGTAGGCCCGCTCCCAAACGATGCCGTTGATTTTCTCTTCGGTAACTCGAATGATCTGACCTTTATAAACTTCTTTTTCCATACTTCTCCAGGAGTGTTTCTACTGCTTTGCCGATTGAGGAATTAATTTCGTGTGCAGCATCTTCCACTTCGTTCCAACCAACATGAACGTCAATTTGTTTTAATTTTTCAATTTCGCTTAAAGCGCTTTTCGCTGTCACGATCTCATCTTTCATTCCGTGAATCGCTTCCATCGGAAAAGGAAGTGGTTCATGAATAAGAGTGGTTCTAAATTCACAACTAAGACCAATCACTAGTTCAGTTTCTTTGATTTCTTTTCCAACTAGGGGAGCAAGATATCCACCCTGAGAAAATCCAATAATGGTAAGTGGAAGTTTCTTAGGATTCTCCATTTCAAGTAGGTCACGAAGCCAAAACTTGGCGAGGTCTTGGTTCAAAAAATACTTCTGCTCAAACTTATCATAAAAGTACCAAGAGTGACCGTAACTCATGCGTCCTTCCTTCACCCTCGGGAGGGGAAAGGGACCATTTGGCGCGATGACCAGAGAGTTCTGAGGCAAATAGGGAAGTAACTTACGGAAAATACGCTTCCCTCGCTCCTGAAGTCCGTGCAAGAGCAGAAAAACCTGGGTTGGATTTTCCACTCTTCTAACTACTCCGTCCATCTGGGCGAAGGAGGTAAATTGCCAGCGCTGTTCTGAAGTTTCCTGTAAAATTTTCAAAAAGTTACCCTTAAAATCCAAAGCTGTTTAATCCACTATAAAATAGCGCCATTGGTTTAAGGAGTCTCTATGAAGTTTCGTAAGTTCACAATCTTTCCTACTAAGCCGGCGCAGGGCCAGGAAGCAGAAGAGATTGAAGTGTTATTTAATCTTGATCATATCATTTCGATTAAGCCCATTCGTATCTCAAGACCTGATAAGATCTTGAATGGCTTTTGGATCAGAACGACAAACGGCAAGAAATACCGTGCTTCAAAGATTCCTGATGAGCTTCTGAGCATTATCGGAGAGAAGTACCAAGGTCCAGTAAACCTGATGGTAGATTCTGACGAGCAACCTTTTCAATAAATATTTCTACAGTGACTTTGCCTCTCGCCGAAAAGATTGGTGAGAGGTAAACGTCATGATGAATCTGATTCAAAAATTTTTTAGCACTGATCGCTCTAACAAAGCTCAAATCCGTAAAAACTTCACCACATATTTTTATTCGCTACCGGAACATCAGTGGATCCTTGAAACTGATTGTCGTGGCCACTTTGATAAATTGTTCTCGCTTCTCCCATCAGGGATTCTTGAAGCGATGATGACAAAGTACCCAGTGGAATTCATACCAAGCTACGCCATGAAAGAGCATCACCGTAAGGGGATGGTTCTCGCTAATACCATTATAGTATTTCCTGAGTTTCAAAAGCTCCTGAAAAGCGATAAGCGCGCAGCGGTCGCTTATCTTGCCCATGAAGTTGCTTTCGTTCTTTATGAGCATGAAGGTAATAAAGATCATGATCCTCTGATGGCCGAAGTAGCGGCCGATAAATTCGTTTGTGATCTTGGGCTTACTTTTGAACTAGAAGACCTTCTTTTAATGTTAGATGAAACAATTGAAAAACGCCTTCGTCTGACTTACCTCACGATCAATCACTTTAAAGATAACTAGAACAATAAATCGAAACGGACTGGGATAATCGTAAAACCCAGTCCGTACTTCACGTCCTGATCATTAAAATCCTTTCCATGAGTTTTATAAAAAGCACGAACTTGTGGAGAAAATGATAGATTCTCAAAGCCCATCATCACGACTGGTATTCGTTTCCCAAAAAGTAATTCATAGATTTGATTTGTGTCATCCAATTCAATCGGGGCCTTCCCTTCAGCATCCGTAAAATCGTGCGATATCTCTTCAGCGCGGGAATTGTTGCTAGCACTCGCACCAATGTAGTAGGCGTTATGAATATCATCATGAAAGTTATAAAGAAGAAAAATCCCCAGCGTGTTGATTTCAGTTTCTTGAGAAGAAGTAGAACCGCCCCTGCGATGAAATTTATATTCAGTGTGAACGCCTTCATAGAAAGCACCAATTTGGAAGCGAGGATACAGACGATAAGCATAGTTGATGGCGAGATTACTTAAAAAGTAATCCACGCTTTTAAAAGGAGAGGAGGAACGAGTTTCCATTTTTTCCGCAGATCCGAGCCACCCTAAACCTTGGGAACCGAAGGTGATCATATGCCGCGGTTCGCGGGCCAGAAGAGGAAAGGAGAGTATCAGTAGTAAGACCAACCAAAACTTTTTCATCAAAGCTCCTTGGTCCTACTGGAATAAATGCTTTTTGCCAGGAAGTAACACTTCAGAGCTTAAAAATGTGCGAAGTAAAAAAGTCAGGAAAGAAACTCTTAAGAAATTTCCAGTTGAACTAAATTCGCAACCTTAGATAATGGATTAGATTGATTATTGTTTTTACAACTAAACCTTTAACAATGGAGTGAAGGAATGAAAAAACTATTAGTTGTTGTTGCGGTTGCTCTTATGACTTCTTCTGCTTTTGCTGCTAAATACGGCTCAGCTGGTTGTGGTCTTGGTTCTATGATTTTCGAAGGTGACCAAACTTGGTGGAAGCAGGTTCTAGCTGCTACAACAAACGGTACAGGTGTTCAAACTATCGGTATCACACTTGGTACTTCTAACTGTGATTCACCAGCTCCTCTAAAAGTTGGTCAAGCAGAAGCTTATGTTGAAGCTAACAAAGTTGCTCTTGCTAACGATATCGCTCGTGGTAACGGTGAAACAATCGTAGGTCTTTCTAAAGTTTACGGTTGTACAAACGCTGCTCAGTTCGGCCAAGCTCTGAAGTCTAACTATTCTACAATCTTTACTTCAGCTAACTCTACTTCTGCAGAAATCACTCACAACATCAACGGTGTTGCTGCTTCTACTTGTAATACTCAGATCTAATTTCTATAATGGGACCTGCACTTAAAAGCAGGTCCCATGTATTTCATTCTTCCTCTTTTATTCTCTACCGCGCTCTTTGCAGCACCTACACCAAAAGAACTGTCTCAAACTAAAAAGTGGCATAGACTTCTTCACTATAAGAAGACCTGGACGGGTTCTTATGAAAGTGAGGCCGACGGCGCGAAGTTCTTTTTGCACAAAGATGGTAAATCTAATCCTCAAAAGGAACTAGAAAAGGCCATCGAACTCTTCGGTGCTCCTGGTGCTCTTAATGACGATCATCCGATTTGTCGTTTTCCGCTTCGCTATAAGTGGTTGAACCAGCAGTTAGGGATGCCGTGGAAAGCGGACATCATGCAATGTAAGAACTATGTTGAGTTCTTTTCGAAGCTTGCAGCGAAACGGGCCTCAGTTGTGTTCTCATCTTACTATTTAGGAAGTCCGAACTCGGCCTTCGGTCATACTTTGCTTCGTTTGAGTCGTTATGATAATCCTCGCGAAACAGAAATGCTGGACTACGGGATTAACTACTCGGCCGTGGCCAATGAAAAGAATCCATTCTTATATGCTGTCAAAGGTCTCTTTGGTGGTTTTGAAGGGAAGTTCGCGGCGATTCCTTACTATTACAAGATTCGTGAGTACACCAACGTTGAGTTCCGTGACCTTTGGGCCTATGACTTAAAACTCACCATGCCTCAGGTGCTTGAGATGGTGGATCACGTGTGGGAATTGGGTGACACTTATTTTGATTATTTCTACTTTCATGAAAACTGCTCTTATCATCTTTTAAGCATCATTGAAGCTGCTGTGCCTGAGGCGAATCTAACGGATCAGTTTAACTGGTACACGATTCCGGCGGATACAGTTCGAATGCTTAAGAAAGAGGGTCTCATTGAAGAAGGTCAAAGACGTGAGTCAACTTATTCTAAACTCACCAGACTCTCATCCAATTTAAGTGATAAAAATTTAGAGTTATCAAAAGACATTGCTTCAAAGCCTGAGCAAACTCAGACTCTCGTAGCGGGCATGGACAATAAGAAGGCAGCGGACGTTTTAGATGTTTCGATTGAGGCCTTTGATTACTATAACTTTGAAAAAATTCTCCAAGATGATGCTAAGACCAAGGCCCAGAAAGAGCATATCCTATCGGCCCGTGCAAAAAATCCGGTGATCACTCATGATGAGATTGATCCCGCTGTCACTCGTAAAGATGATCCGGCCCTAAGTCATTCACCAACTCGTATGGTTTTGGCGGAAGGTTATACGGATCAAGTAGGAAAGTTCACTCGCTTTGAATTTCGTCCTGCGCTTCATGACGTGCTTGATCCAATTCCAGGCACCATGAATACCTCTCAAATTGAGATGGGGAAGTTGAATGTAAAACTACAAGATCGGTACTATAAGAGTCCTAAGTTTATTTTTCAGGACTTCACTATCTTCAATATTAAAAACTATCCGGAACAAAACTTCTGGGCCTCACCAACTTCTTGGGAAGTGGATTTAGGGGTCAAGCAGTTAAATCGTATTCAGTGTTTTGATTGTCCTGCTGCTTACGTCATGGGGTCGATTGGAAACAGTCTTCAGATTTCACGGGACAGACTTTTTATGTCGGTGCTCGTAAATGGTGAAATCGACATTCAGAATCAGTTTACGAACAATTACCGCTTTGGAATTGGGCCAAAATTATTTTCCCGATACCGTGCAACGGACGCATGGTTAGTAGGGCTCACAAGTTACTACCATTTTAATACCTATGAGCATAAAAAAATGTTTCAGGATTATGAATGGTATAACGAACTGGAACTTCGTCACCATCTGAGCGAGACGGTATCCTTAAGCTTAAAAGGCAACGGCTATGAGCAGGAGCGAGTATGGGTCACAGGTGGAGAGTTGGGCTTGCTGTATTTCTACTAATGTTAGAGACTGGTTGTATTATGGGAAAAATCCCTTCTGAATTCATCTCACTTTCTGAGGCCTGTCCGAATATCATTATTCAGAGTGATTACTCGACGGTGAAGAATTTCACTGGCGAGGTCGTTCCAGGTTATAAAAAAACTGCTGCTTATATGGCGAAGGCCCCTGCCCGGGCCTTAAGTGAAGTTCAAAAAGCTGCCTTAGGCCGTGGATATAATCTTAAAATCTTTGATGGCTATCGCCCAGTGAAGGCCGTGCAGTTTTTCCAAGAATGGGCGAAACGTCCGGAAACGAATCCGGAGATTAAGGCCCATTATTATCCTTCGTTCTCTCGCTTAGACCTTTTTGAGAAGGGCTTTATCGCTAAACAATCCAGTCACTCCCGTGGGGCCGCGGTCGATCTGACCTTAGTGGATCTTAAAACCGGTAAAGAACTCGATATGGGTTCACACTTTGATTTCTTTGATGAGCGATCAAATACCGATAGTAAAAACATCACGGAAGAGCAGAAAAAGAATCGTATGCTATTGAAAGAACTGATGGAAAGTAAGGGCTTTAAGAACTTTTCACAGGAATGGTGGCATTATTCTTTTAAACCTGAGCCACATCCTGAAGAGAGTTTCGACTTTGACGTCGAATAATTAATCGTAATTCAATTCGTATTGAGTATGAAGATTCCCTAGCTTCTTGTAGGAATTTCTCCAGTAGACCACTACGAGGTAAGGGCTGATGAGGAGCAGACTCAAGCGAGCGAGAATTTTCATATTCTTTCCTTTGCGTTCATTATGCCTGAGAATAAGTAAGAGAAATTTTCGGTTTAAGTTAACTCAGTTAAGATTTGATGAAGAGGAAATCCATGCGCGCTTGTATTTTTTTCTTGGCGATTTTATTCCTTCAGAGTTGTTCTCACGTTTTCTATCAGCCGTCACCACAACACTTTGTTGATCCGGCCCAATTTAAACTTAAGTATGAAGACGTGTACTTTAAAGCGAGCGACGGGACCAAACTTCATGGCTGGTTTTTTCCGGCCAGGACGGATAAACCGAAGGGGACCATTGTTCAGTTCCATGGGAACGCACAAAACATTTCTACCCATTTTTTCAGTCTTATCTGGGTGATAGAGAAAGGTTACAACCTTTTTACCTTTGATTACCGTGGTTATGCGAAGTCGGAAGGGAAGTCGTCACAGGCCGGAATCTATAAGGACGCACTGGCCGCTTTTGATAAGGCCCGGGAGTTTAACCAGAAGCACGGCAATGGAAAGTTTGTCATCTATGGCCAAAGTACTGGTGGCGCCATCTCTCTTCGCGCGATTCCAGACTATCAGCACTACGATGATATTTCTCTGATTGTCATGGATTCGGCCTTCTCGTCCTACCAAGATATTGCTTTTGATAAATTAAAGTCGCGATGGTTTTTGCTACCCATTAGCCCACTGGCCTATGTGCTCGTCTCTGATGCTTATGCGGCCGACAAAGTCTTCGATAAGATTACAAAACCCACACTCGTCATCGTTGGAATGAAAGATCAGGTGGTGCCTCCAAAATTTGGTAAGCAAATTTATAAAGGCATTGCGAGTAAAGAGAAGTGGCTATGGAAAATGCCAAATGGAACCCACATCGATGCTTATCATCATGATGGGAATATTTACCGCCAAAAGTTTTTGGACTTAGTTGATAGTGTTCCTCGGTAATTAGCACTATTTGCCTAGTTCACACATTTTTTTGTCAAGCTTTGATATAGGTCCTATAATTTACATAAGATTTTTGTTTAGGAACTTTATCGAGGATTGATAAAACCAAATGAACCAAGTCAAGAAGAGCCCGACAGATGAAGTCGGTAAACGAGCCTACTCAGCTTTTGGACGTATTAATGGTCAACATCCTTTTAAGGATCAGGTTCCTGGCGGAAGAGTAGAATACAAGGCCCGTTATAAGAAAGGTGGCAAAGTCACTTTCTTCAACTTCGACCTCGCTAAAGAAATGGGACTTCTCCCAAAATCTCACGAAACAAAATTAAATCCTGAATTAGAAAAAGAAATCCTGGAAACCTTTAGCCTTGTGATCATCAATGAATATGATGAGATGAACAAGATCAAGTTCCCACAGGATGAAATCCATCCTCATACTTATATGGCCACTCGCTACTTGCAGTTGCAACACCCTGATAAAACGGGGCGCACTTCAGGGGACGGTCGTTCGATTTGGAACGGTCATTTTCGTGGCAACGGCATTACTTGGGACGTCTCAAGTTGTGGAACTGGGGCAACGAAACTTTCTCCGGCCTGTAACATCAATAAGATCTTCTATCAGACAGGTGATCCGTCGATTTCATACGGATGCGGACTTTCAGAAGTAGGAGAGGGTCTTGAGACGCTTTTCTTCTCTGAAGTGTTGGGGAAGAACGGTTTTAAAACTGAGCGTGTGCTGGCAATTATTGAGTTTGATAAAGGTCTAGCGATTAACGTTCGCGCTAATCCAAATCTTATGCGTCCAAGTCACTTCTTTGGACATTTGAAGCAAGGGAATCTTGCGACTTTAAAGCAAGTCGCTGACTACTATATTGAACGCCAGATTGAGAACAAAGCTTGGTCTCAGACGACGTTCAAGAACAATAAAGAAAAGTATTTCTATCTCGCAAATCAAGTGGCCCGTGATTTTGCTGCCGTGGCGGCGAAATTTGAAGATGAATATATCTTCTGTTGGTTAGACTGGGACGGCGATAACATCCTGATGGATGGTGGGATCATTGATTACGGTTCCATTCGTCAGTTTGGACTTTTCCACGCTGAATATCGTTATGATGATGTGCAGAGATATTCGACCACGATTTTAGAGCAGAAGCAGAAGGCCCGTTACATCGTTCAGTGTTTCGCACAGATTGCTGACTTCCTGACGACAGGTAAAAAGCGTTCGCTTTCTGAATTCAGACACCATGATGTGTTGAAGCTTTTTGATAAGCATTTCCACGAATGTAAAGATCGCAACCTTGTTCAAAAAATTGGATTTAAGAAGAATCATCAGGACTTTCTGATGAAGAATCATAGACATCTGGTGACGAAGTTCCGTAAGCCGTTTAGTTATTTCGAGAGATCGAAATCTAAGCGCGGAATGTACAAAGTTCCAGATGGTATTAACCGTGACGCTCTTTTCTGTATGAGAGATATCCTGCGTGAGATGCCTCAGTTGTATCTGACGAAAGAGGGGATGCTCAATGATGAAGATTTTATTGAAGTGATTAAGTCTTCGTACGCTAAGAAGAGTGATCTAAAACTAACTGAAGTTCGTAGAAAACAGATTAATAAATTTCAGACTGCTTATATGGCCCTGCTTGCCGCCGTTCAAAAAGAGACCGGTCTGACTCGCACTCAGCTTCTACTGGAGCTTACGATGCGTTCATCTGTCATTAATAAGTATGACAGAGTGACTGGTGACTCGATTACATTCATTGTCCAAAAAGTTCAAAAGCTCCGTCCCAAACTAGGTGCGGAAGAGTTATATCAGCTTGCACAGCAATTCTCTTCTTACCAAAACCTGGACCCGGATCAAAAAACCGTTTCCAATGAAATTCCCCCACGGCACAAGAACATCATGCAGGGTTTATACTCTATTGTTCGAGAGTGCCGTGAGGGGCTATGAAGCTAGTCTTCTATAGCGGCGGAGACGATAAAGACAATCGCCAGTTAGATAAGGATTTCGTTCAGCTCATCGGAAAGAAAAATCCGGTAGTGACGTTTATTCCGTCTTCTTCATATTTGTCAGAACAAGAGTTCAAGGTCTTTGTTAAGCACTATTCAAAGTATAAGATCTCTCGTTTCATTCACTTCCCGGTGGATGTGCCCTTCGATCGCATCATGCTTCAAGAAGTTCTTCGGAGTGATGCCATTCATATGGCCGGCGGAAACACGTTCTATTTCTTAAATAGTCTTCGTAAAGCAAAGCTTCTTCCAAAGCTTCGTGAGTTTGCAGAGAGGGGCGGAGTCCTGACTGGTCTCTCGGCCGGTGCAATCATGATGACCGAGACCATTAATATGGCCGCTTATCCGGAATTTGATCGTGATGAGAACAGTGTGAAGATTAAAAATCTATCATCTATGGGATTGGTGGACTTTTATTTCTTTCCGCATTTTAAGAACTCTTCTCGCTATGATGCTGCCTTTAAAAAATATTCAAAGACCCACAAGAAAGTCATCTACGCTTGTCCAGATGGGGCAGGGATTGTGGTTGATGGGACAGAGATTAGATTTGTGGGGAAATGTTATGCCTTTTCGGAAGGGCATAAATTTGTGATTAATTAGCCAAGTTCGAAGAAGCCTTAAGAATAATTAGAAAATAAAAAATCCAAAGCTTTGTATAATTCAATAATGGGTAAATTATTTGGAATCGGATTGATAGTTCTTTCAATTTTTCTTTTGAAAAATCATATTCAAAGAATAAGTGAAGCCTTAAAGACCAAGATACGTCCAGCATGGGCAATCATTTTTGAGGAATTATTGACTGGGCCAAGTGGTTTCTATTTCATCTTGGGATGTCTTGGAATAGGGTTTTTTATAGCAGGCTGAACTACTCATAAAGTTCGGGTGACACAAAACTACGGAAATCAAATTGAATACTATTCTAAAAATACAAATCCCGATTGGACTAAATGTTTAGAGGATAAATTGGGGCATGTCCCTACGCTCAAGCCTTTGACTAATCAACCTGGAGTTTGTTCATTTAAGTAAAGGTTCAGTGATGAATGCGAACGTTTTTTTGAAGCTTTTAGTTCTCCTGGTTATTATCATCTATGCTTGGGTGACGAGAAAAGAAAAGCAGACTTTGAGTCAGAGACTTCGTGAATTCAGTGTTAAAGATTGGATTCTGGTGGGTATTTTTATGCTCATAAGCTTTCTTTTAATTTCTTTCCTAAGTACATGAACAGTCCTCGTCTAAAAGATCTTCATGATTCGAGATCTAAATGCAATTGATGGAGATTATTACGAAAAATTGGTACGAATAATGATGAATGATTTGAAAAGAATCAAGTTGTTTGAAAATTTAAGGGAGATTTTCATTCAAATCTCTATCTAACACTTTTTTAATGCAACGAAAGTGCTATTGTAAAGATGAATAGAATTTTGAATTAATGCTTCATCGGCTTCCCAAGCCCTATCTTCTCTTCAAAATACCTATAAAGCGCTGGCAAGAATATTAGAGTTAGCAGAGTAGAAGTTATCACCCCTCCAATAACAACCAATGCTAGAGGTCTCTGAACCTCTGAGCCTAGGCCACCAGAAAATGCCATGGGAAGAAATCCAAAGATATCAGTCAGGGCGGTCATCAGAACTGGTCTAATTCGTAATTTCACACCAGTTAAAATCAACTCATCACCAGTTTTGTGATGATACCTTAGATTATTAAAGTAAGTGATGAGTACCATCCCATTTACGACTGCAATTCCTGAGAGAGCAATAAACCCGACTCCCGCCGAAATACTAAACGGAAGTCCACTTCCCCAAAGCATGAGAATGCCTCCCACCCATGCAAAAGGAATACAGGCAAAAATAAGAAGCGAAAGAGCCCAATTAAAAAACGCATAGTAAATCAGAAGAAAAACCACGAGAAGAGTAATCGGAAGAATGATGAATAAACGGCTTTTAGCATTTTGAAGGTTCTTGAAATTTCCTCCCCATTCAAGAGTCGTTCCTGGTGGAAGTTTTACTTCTTTTTGAACTTTGGCCGCGGCCTCTTTCACGTAGGATTCAATATCACGATTTTTTACATTGATAAGAAGTGCCACACGTCGACGGGAATTTTCTCTTGTGACCACACTAATGGCGTCTTTAATTTCTAAATCTGCAATCTGATGAAGCTTAATATTAAGTCCATCATTTACATTCACAGGAATCTCTTTAATCCTTTCTAGGTTGGCCCTTTCCTTATTATCCATTCTCACAACCAGCGGATAGCTTCGAATATCTTCAAAAATTTTTCCTACTTCTTTACCACCCATAATGAATTGAACCGTATCAAGAATATCATTGTTTCCATAGGCCATGTTTCGGCGCATTTCGACCTTAGGGGAGATCTTTAAAAGTTTATTCTTCCCTTGAACATCTAACTCAACATCTTGAGAGCCCCGAACTTTTTCAATCACACTTTTAAGCTTTTGTGCTGTTTCTGTAACGACGTTCAAATCCTCTCCAAAAATTTTAAGAGAGATATCTGAGCGAGTTCCCTCCAAGAGTTCATTGGTTCTCATCTCAATTGGTTGTCCCATCATAAAGACAGCACCGTTGGGTTTCTTTTTTAGTTGTTTTAAAATCTCGTCTTTAAGAAGTGGTCTTGTGATACCCTCTCGCCATTCCTTCTCTGGCCTAAACTCCACAAACATATCCGAAAAGTTCATGCCGTTTGGATCATCTGGTACCTCTGCAGTACCGATTCGCGAGAAGGTGTGTTTTACCTCTGGGATTTTTAGAATTTCGTTCTCGAGTCGTTCTTGCTCGGACACCACAAATGAAGGAGCAATATCCGCCTTTCTCACGACTCGAATAGCAGCACTTCCTTCATCGAGACGAGGGATAAATTCCCCACCCAGTGTAGAGAAGAGGTAAAAAGACACACCTAAGATTCCAACAGAAAAGATCGTGAGACCCCAAAAACGATTCATGGACCACTTAAGAAATGGAAAATAGGCCTTTTCAAAATACCGCATGATAAATGGCGTCTTCTCTTCATAGTCTCCTTTTAAGACCTTCGCGGCCAAAGCAGGGACCGTCGTAAAAGAAAGCACGAAGACTGCCACTAGAGCATAGATAAAGGTCTTTGCCATGGGAGCAAACATTTTTCCTTCGACCCCAGTGAGGAGAAGAAGCGGAACAAACACCAGGATAATAATAATTCGGCCAAGGCCCGCGGCCGACATGATTTCTGCAGTGGCATCAATGACGGTTTCTCTGATCTCTGCTTTAGAGAGTCTAAATCCTTTTTCCTTCTTCTTGGCCGAAATATGGCGAAGACAGTTATCAATCACGACGACTACAGCATCAATGATCACCCCAAAATCAAGGGCCCCAAGACTCATAAGGTTTCCCGAGAGCTTTGTGTGGGTCATGATGATAAAAGTGATAAGAAGGCTCACCGGGATCATGAGGGCTGTGACGAGACTCGCTCGCAAATCGCCAATAAGTAAAAGAAGAACTAAAATAACGAGCCCGCACCCTAAGAAGAGATTGTGTTCAACGGTCCCTAATGTTTTATTAACAAGTTCGGCGCGATTATAGAGAGGAACAATCACATGGTCTTTGAGCATGGTCTCGTTGATCTCTTTAACGGTTTTATCAAGCCTCACCGCGACTTCTCGAGAGTTATCGCCTGCAAGCATCAAGGGACTTCCAATGAGGGCCATCTGTCCATTCAGCGTGGAAGACCCAACGATTAAACTTTTATCCAGACGTGTTTCGGCCACATCTTTAATGAGAATAGCTCCCAGATTTTTAGACATCTTGATGGGAACTTCTCCAATGTCTTCCAGGTTCCTTAATAGACCAACACCTTGGATGAGAATCTGTGAGTCTTTCTCCTCGAAATAGCTTCCTCCAACGTTGTAGTTGTTTTCTTCAAGAGCTTCGATTATCTCTCTGACAGCAACGCCTCTTAAATGCATCTTTTGAAGATCTGGAATGACGTAATACTGCTTCTGATAAAGACCCAGGGTATTGACTTCGGCCACACCCTTTTCACGCAGGAGACGTGGTCTTACCACCCATTCTTGGAGAGAACGGATTTCCATGGCGTCTTCTAGAGTCATTTTCTTGTGATTGTCCTTCGGGAGGAGAGCATAGTGATAAATGTCACCAAGGCCCGTTACAATGGGACCCATGAAGACTTTAAACTTCCCTTTGAAGGTCTCTTCTACATTTAAGATTCTTTCGGAGATAAGCTGACGGGCGTCCAGAATTTTGGTTTCTTCGGAAAAAATGACGGTAATGTGGGAAAGACCGAAGCGTGAAATGGAGCGCACTTCTTCAATGCCTTTAATTCCATTTAGGGCCTGTTCAATGGGAAAGGTTATCTGACGCTCAATTTCTTCCGGTGAAAGACCTCCACCGAGGGTGATGACTTGTACTTGCACGTTGGTGGTATCAGGAACTGCATCAATGGTAAGTTTTTTAAAGCAATATAAACCATAGAGACTCACGACTACGGTGAAGAAAAGAACCAGGACACTATTTTGAACCGAAAACCGAATGATTGTTTTCATCATATGGCGAGGTATGAGTTTCCTATTTCTTCTAATGGTTCGTTATTAATGATGTAAATCTCCATTAAATGCTGGGCAAGAATGTTCTCTAAATTTTGGGAGCGAGTAAGAACTTCCAAGAATTCATTCTTGTAACTCAGAAATATGGGAATGGAGATAAGCCCACGATTAAAAAGGCTCCGCGTTTCTTTGATAATATCGCCGAATTCATTTAATTTTCGGTAGTCTTTCATTTCTTTCAGAACATCAGTGTAGCGTTTAACTCTGAAGTCAAACTCTTTTCTTTTTTGTTCCAACATGTAGTCATATCGTTTTTGGTTCCGAGTAATAGAAGCTCGACTTGCTTGTTTCATACCCTGATTGAGATTGAAGCTCGGAATAGGAAAGATGAGTCCTACGCCATAGAGATTGTAGTCGAGACTTCCAAGACGATTAAATTGCCACATCGGACCGATTTTTAAATCAGGCCAAACCATGGCCTCCTCTCTCTTAAGTTCAAACTTACTCTTAGAGAGAGCGAGATCGGCGAGTTTAAGTTCGAGAGAGTTTTCTCCTTTGTAGGTCTTGCTTTGTATCTCGGGCCATTCATTATGATTAGTAGGATTATTTATTTTGAGAGTGATTTCACATTCTGAACGAATCATTCTTTGAAAGAATCGGCCAATGAGTTCGATCTCATTTTTCAGTTCTGCTTTATGAAGATCAAGGTTCACAACTGAGATCTCTAGGGAGTTCTTCTCAATTTTTTGTTCAGGGGTGAGAAACTTGATGCTTTGGTAACGATTAATAAAGGACTCGATAAGATTGTGAATATTGTCAATTCGAGTGTAGTAATTCAGGATTTGTTTATTTCGAATAAAAGCGAGAAATAATTCTTTCTTCAAAACGAGCCGCATGTATTCCAATTCTGCTTTTGTAATGTCTTTTTGGGTCCTGAACACTTCTCCCTTATATTTACGCTTATTCCCTAGCTGGAAGTTAAACCAAAGTCTTGTTTCGCTGGCGATGGTGGTTTTCCCTTGTTGCTTTCCATCTGTGGTAAAGTGTTCAAGTTCGGGGTTATAGATTTTTTCAGCATCTATAATATGTCCTCGGATGATGTCGATTTCGTCGGTTTTGAGATTAATATCAATGCTATGAGTGATTGAACGATTAAGAATCTCCCCAATAGTAAGTGTTTCGGTGCAAGTCTCACCGAAGGCCATTAAAGACAGGATTGAGAGTAAAAAAATCAGCATGCCTAGCCTCTATAAACTAAGTCATCCATCACAAAGACAACGATTAATAGAATTCCAAATAGCGCCATGTAGAAATAGACTTTGGAAATAACGTTTTCCTTTAAAAGACTCATAAAAACGATAAGAATGATGAGGCTTTTAAGGATCGCGAATCCGTAGGCAAGTAACTCATTTCCATAACCTAATTCGAGATAGGACAAGCTCACCGTCATGAATAGTAAAAGTAGTAATCCGATATAGGCGAGGTGAACGATTTTACTGCCCATAATTTCTTCCTATGAGATAGAAAAGGGGATAAATAAAGACCCAAACCAAGTCGACAAAGTGCCAATAAAGACCAGCATTGTGAGGAAGATTCTTTTCTTTTGGGTTGTAATAAAGAAACCAAGTCACACCTAAGAGTATTATGCCCACTGCCACGTGAAGAAGGTGAAGGAAGGTAAGAAAACCATAATAGGTAAAGAATAGAGTTTGCGCACTGGAGAGATTCTTAAAATTTAAAGGGAACTTACCTTCTTGGGTGAGATCATAGTACTCGAATCCTTTTATCGTAATAAAGATCACTCCCAAGATCATGGCAAGAATCAAGAAGAGTCTGTTTTTTTTCACATCACTTAAGGCCACAAAATAGCTTGAGGTAATCAGAATCACAGTGTTCACAGTCCCATGAATAAAATGAAGATCATGAGAGGCCATCCGAAATTCAGTCAGGTGCTGATTCATGTCCACCTGATAAAGGAAGATGAGTACTCCAAAAATCATCATTTCTGAGGCCAGAAAGATCCACATCCCCATATGATTTTTCATGAAGCTCCTCCTAAGTCAGGAAGGCGTTCATAATCATAGACATCGGGAACCGTCGCAGGAAGTTCATGAAAATTTTCATGAGGTGGCGGAGATTCGGTCAGCCACTCAAGTCCAGCGGCATTCCAGTAATTGGGTCCCACATTTTTCTTATCAAAGAGAGATACTGTTAGATAGACGATGGGGAAGAAGTAACCAATCCCTAGAAGAATAAGTCCTACAGTCGAAACCTGGTTTAGGTATTCATAGACCTCTGGATAGGAATGATAACGGCGTGGCATTCCTAGATATCCCAAGATGAATTGGGGAAAGAAAGTTAGGTTAAAGCCGAGAATAATGATTACTGCAGAAAAACGTCCCCACTTTTCGTTATAACTTTTCCCTGAGATTTTGGGCCACCAAAAATGAATTCCTCCCAAGAAACCCATTACCGCTCCACCCACCATGATGTAATGAAAGTGAGCGACCACAAAATAGGTATCATGAACGTGAAGATCAATCGCCAAGGAGGCAAGAAATAATCCTGTGAGACCTCCCACCATAAAGAGCGAAATAAATCCTAAAGTATAGATCATCGGTGTTCGAAGATAAATTTTGGCCCGATAGAGTGTGGCGGTCCAGCTAAAGACTTTGACCGCACTTGGAACGGCCACTAGAAAACTAAGAAATGAGAAGATGGTATTGGCGAAGGTGGATTGCCCGCTCACAAACATGTGATGACCCCATACCAAGAAACCAAAAAGCGCAATCGCTAAACTTGAATACGCAATGAACTTGTACCCGAAGACTCGTCGGCGCGAAAAGCAGGAGATGACTTCGCTCACCACTCCCATGGCCGGCAAAATCATGATGTAAACTGCGGGATGGGAATAAAACCAGAAGATATGTTGAAAAAGTAATGGATCTCCACCTAGGGCCGGATCGAAAATACCGAGCCCGAATATTCTCTCGAGAGCAATCAAAAGAACGGCCGTCGCTAATACTGGAGTTGCAAGAACCATGATCACACTGGTGGCATACATGGCCCAAACGAAAAGGGGCATCTTAAACCAGTTCATGTCCTTATGACGAAGTTGATGAATGGTCGCAATGAAATTAACTCCCGTCATAATGGACGAAAATCCCGTGATGAAAACACCCAGTGCTGCAAGGACGACATGGGAATTTGAAAACATGGTGCTGTAAGGAGTATAAAAGGTCCATCCTGTGTCCACACCACCATCAATAGTTGCCCATAAAGTAAAAAGACCTCCAAACATAAATACATACCAGCTCATGAGATTTAGACGAGGATAAACCAGATCCTTGGCCCCAATCATGAGAGGCAAAAGGAAATTTCCGAGTACGGACGGAATGGAAGGGACCAGGAAAAAGAAAATCATGACAATGCCGTGAATGCTAAAAAGGCGATTATAGACATCCGGTGAAACAATATCTCCATGGGCGGTGAAAAGCTCAATTCTCATCAAAAGGGCGGCGAAGGCCCCAATCAAAAAGAACACCGTAATGCTTACGAGATAAAGCCACGCGATCTTTTTGTGATCGGTCGTTATAAGCCAGCTTAGAATTCCGCGAGGGGAATCAAAGTAGTTTTTCATCAATCTTCCTCATACTTTTAATGTACTGAATGAGTGAGTGCACCTCTCCTTCGGAGAGAGTGTCTTTATAAGAAGGCATAATGGCCTCGAATCCTTTCACCTTTTCGGTATGTGGATAAAGGATGGATCGGCGAAGTTCTTCATCGCTTCGTTTGAGACTCACCAAACTAGGTGCCAGTTTTGAGCCCTCATTGTGACAAGTGAGGCAATCGTTTTTTACAAAGAGATCTCTTCCGCCCGTTCCGTTAGGTTGATGTATAAGACGTTTATAGTCCTCATCTTCAATAATATTGATTCTACCTTTCATGAGGGCATGATCTGTTCCGCAGTATTCGGTACAGAAAAGTGGAAAAGTCCCAAGTTTTAAAGGGTGAATCGACATGGTGGTATAGACCTCCGGAAGGAGGTCTTGTTTTACTCGAAAGTCCGGTAGAAACAGACTGTGGATCACATCTTCCGAAATCATGACAAAGTTGATTCTTTTATTTTTAGGAAGATGGAGACTATTAACTTCTGTAAAACCGTTCGGGTGATGAAATTTCCACATCCACTGCTTAGCATAGACAAATATTTCATAGTCCGCCTTTTGGGGCGTCACTTGTGCTTGATAGATATTTGTCGCCCTATAAAAGAAGTACATAAAGAAACTAAGAGTAAAAATGATTAAAATCGCTTCAAGTGTTCGATTGGTAAGGGCCTTAACTTCATTTGTGACTTTAGATGCATGATACTTGAAGCAAAACAAGGCGATAAAAGAGAGGATGATAAGAGTCACAGCACCACAAACTACTGTGATAAACAGCATGTACTTATCTAAGCTTGTTGAAAACGTCGAAACGTCACTGAGCCAATTCATACGATCTTACGCCTCAAATAAATAAACCAAAAAACTAAAACTCCAACGAAGGCCAGACTGAGAAGAGAGAGACCATTAATGACATAGGTCCCATATTTCGATTTTCTAGGATCAAACTCCGAACAAAAACGTTTGATGTGATCTAGGGCAGTAACCGGTGCTCCAAATATGTCCTCAGTGATCTTCAGGTCTGTGACCTTATTAATGACCTGATTATTCTCAACTGTATAAAAAGCGATCTCGTGAGTAATGACATCACTGACAGGATCCCGTTTCATCTCAAAAGGAAGGGCCATTGCAAGCTTATGAATGCTGGTTTTGTCCGTCGTGAGAAAGGTCCAGTGATGTTTGGCATCTCCCACAATTCTCTTTTTCAATTTCAGGGCATCTCTAGGCCCTTCATGTTCATCAATCCCAAAAAAAACCACATGAGGATAAATTTTAAAACGAGCAAGGTCTTGAGACAGGTTCTTCACCATAAAGTCGCAGATATGTTTACAGTTATAGAAGCCCATCACGAGGAGGCTTCGCTCGTTTAAATGTTTTGAGAGAGGTGACGTTACCCCAAACTCATTCGTGACAGGAATGTCGGGTAGCGAAGCTTGAGCTCTGCTACTTAAAATCGCGCAGATAATAATCAAAGGCGCGATCAATAGGCATTTGAACATATCCATCTTTTCCCTTGGACCATTCTTGCAGACTTTGTTTTTGAAGCTTCTCAAGCTGAAGCCGCTCTTCTCTTAAGAAGTGGTATTTTTTATTTTCAATTTCTTTCCGATAATCCATTCTCGCGACATGAAGTTCTTTATTCATGTGCCAGACCACCACATGAGAAATGATGAGAACAATCAATAAAAGAATCGTATTGAAATACAGTCGACTCATAGACCTCCTTTAATGGAGGGCCAAATAAACCAGACCATTTCTAAAACAAATCCCAACAAAGATATCCACATACAAATGTTGATAAGTGCCTCTTTCATTTTTAATCTCGGAGAGCAGGCAAGAACAATTCCTGGGAGGACCCTTAATAGGGGAACTGCAATAAAAAGCACCAGCATCGGTCCTTGGAGCCGGACAATATACCAAGACACTTCTCTCGGAAGATTTCCCATCCATACGATGAGAAATTGACAAAATTGGAGATAGAGCCAGAAGAGGCTAATCGAAACATAGAGATTCACAAGATCTCTTCTTTCATGTTCCAAAGGAGCAATGGGAGTGAGAAGCATGATGCTTAAGGCCCCCAAAGATCCGCTAGAGAGATAAATAAGTCCGTAGAGATTTGAAAACCATTTTGTTTCTAGACTTAGGGCCCAGTCATAAGCAAAGAAGGTTCCAATAACAAAATAGATGTACAACGAAATCCAGGGTCTAGATCTCATAAAGTGATAGGCCACAAAGAGGGAACCTAAGTAGATCACTTGTCTTGCCAATAGATAATAAATTGAGAAATAAGTCGCTCTATGGCCATGAAAGCCGTCCCAAGGATAGAGGTGGCTTGCCATTGAAATGAGAGCGATAAGAGGAATGAACCACAACATCGTGATCCATTTCCATCCAGGAATAAAGCATCTTAAAAATTTTGTCCATTCTCCTTTGAAGTGACCTGACACGGCCAAAACAATACCTCCGCCGAAGAAGGTACTCATGAGAAGATGGAAAAAAACAAGGAAGACTTTCATTTCACTCTCTCCTTGTCACTGTCATCCAGCTTCTCCATGGGAAATCTGCGAGAAAGTCTTAATGCTTCTACATAGGCCACGACCATTTGTCGTTCAGACTGAGTGAGTTTCCTTTTAAAGGCCGGCATTCTACCGATCCCATGAGTGACGACTTCATAGAGATCTGGAAGTTCCTTTTCAAAAAGAGGATCTGGTCTGGTGAGACCTCTTCTAACGGGAAGGCTGTCACCACTTCCATCGAAACCATGGCATAAGGCACAGTTGCGGTTGTAGAGAGTCTGGCCCAAGAGAAGACTTTCCCGTGTTATCTTTAATGGTTTTATTTCTTCTTTAATGGCTATTGTTCCCTCGATAGGCATGCGAGGACTCTCATGAAACCTGAGGGACGATTGCTCACGATGATTATTGCAACCACTAATGAAGAGTAAGATTAAAACGCTTGATGGCCTTATCAAGTGTTACCTCCTCAGTTGTGGTCAGGAAAAAATGACGGTCTCGACGTTCGTTGAAGTCGGGCAAATCAAAAATGGCATGGTCAAAGCGGGGGTAGCGATTAAGAATAATGATAGATGCGAATATTCCGAGTGATGAAAAGAGGATCATAAGTTCGAAACAAATAATCATGAAAGCGGGCCAGCTATTAACAGGACGCCCACCAACATTGATGGGAAAATAAACCGCGTTCGAGTAGTACTGAAGAACAAAGCCAGTGATGAAACCAATGAGACCACCAATGACCGCAAAGACGGTGATTAAATCAGTGCCTTGTGAGCGAAACGTCATGATATCGTCTTCTGGAACTGGGGTGTAGGCACGAAAGGTGAGTCCCTTCGCTTCAATAAGATGAAGGGCGTCCTTAAATTCTTCGTGTGAATCAAATTCGTAAATTAAAAGTCTTCTTTGCATTCTTTAACCTCAGTGATCGGAATAAAAGGCAAGAAGCGAATCACAAGAAGCATTCCAAGGCCAAAAAGGCCAAAGGTACCAAGAAAGAGAAGCCAGTCCCAAACAGTTGGACTGTAATTACCAACACCAGATGGAAGATAAGCATCCATAAGACTGGTGATCACGATCATATATCGCTCCATCCACATTCCAATCAAAACCAGAATAGAAATAATAAAAAGCATTTTTTCGTTTCTTCGGAACTTAGGGACCCAGAGAAGCTGAATCACGACAGAGTTACAAAAAAGCATGCTCCAAAAGGCCCAGGCCTTTTCTCCTGTTGCTTTATGAACAAGATTGACGACCTCGTAGTATTCTTCTCCGTACCAGACCATGAAGAATTCGGTTATGTAGAAAAAGGTCACGAGGGTGCCACTCATCAACATCAGCTTGGCACTTTTTTCAATGTGTCTTTCCGTTATGATGTCTTCAACTCGGAACCTGTGCCGGAGGAGAATTAAAAGACAAATCACCATGGCAAATCCGGAATAGATCGCACCTATGACAAAGAAAGGAGGAAAGATAGGCGAGTGCCAACCTGAAACTCCCGCGGAAGCAAAATCCAGAGAGACGACTGTGTGAACGGAAACCACAAGTGGTGTGGCCACAAGGGCCAGGAGAAGACTCGCTTTTTTAAAGATCAACCATTCACGGGCCTCGCCGCTAAAACCCAGACTCAAAATACCGAAAATAATCTGCTTCGCTTTTGAGTTTGTTTTTTCTCGGGCAATAGCAAGATCAGGAATGAGACCTACATACCAAAAAATCACCGAGACCGTGAGATAGGTCGTTACCGCAAAAGCGTCCCACACGAGAGGGCTTCGGTATTGCGGAATAAGAGTCATGTCATTCGGATAAGGTAAAAGCCAATAGGCGAGCCAAGGTCTTCCCATATGAAGAAGAGGGAACAACCCGGCACAAGCAACCGCAAAGAGGGTCATGGATTCTGCCAGACGATTGATAGAGCTTCTCCATTCTTGACGAGCGAGAAGAAGAACTGCAGAAATAAAAGTCCCCGCATGTCCTATTCCAACCCACCAGACAAAATTGATGATCGCAAATCCCCAGGCGACAGGAATGTTGACTCCCCAGACAACTGTTCCTTTTAGAAGAAGATAGGTGATGGCCACAAGAAGCACCATTAAAAGGAAAAGCATGGGAAGGAAAAGCTTAAATAAAAGGGCCGACTTAGTGACTCCAAGTTCACTCAATCTCTCACTTAAATCGTGCATTTCAGGTCTCATAGCGAATCACCTTTAAGTAAGAAGTTCGAGGAACTGTTCCTTCATCTTCTAGAAGATCGTAATTGTGAGGTAGATTCTTTTTTCGAGAAACAACTGAGGTCTCATCTTTTATGTTCCCAAATGAAATGGCCTCCGTAGGACAAGCGACCTGACAGGCCGTCCTGTTTTCTCCTGTTTTAATTCTTTGAATACAATAGGTGCACTTCTCCATGACTCCACGTTCACGAACACTGACTTCCGGATTAAATCCCATGTTCCATGGTTTCTGAATGACCGAGTAAGCTTTAAAGTTAAAGCGACGAACTTTATACGGACAGTTGTTAGAGCAGTAACGAGTTCCTACACATCGGTTGTAAACCATTTCATTGAGTCCTCCATTCCCATGAACTGTCGCATTCACAGGGCAAACGACTTCACAAGGGGCCTTCTCACAATGCATGCAAGGAACAGGCTGAAACATCGCCTGACCATCTTTAAAATAGGTGTCAATTCTTAACCAGTGAAGAATGCGGTCGCGTCTGACTTGATCTTCTCCAACAAAAGGAACATTGTTTTCGACTTGGCAGGCACTGACACAACTCTGGCAGCCAATACAAGTTGTGAGATCAATGGTCATTCCCCATTGAGGTCCTTTTTCCTGAAGAGGAATTGGATGCTCAGGATAAAGGCTTGCTACTTTTATTTTAGGTTCTTTTGCTCCAAGTGGAAGACGACCTTGTTTGACCGGAGAATGCTTTTCAGGGAGCATTTGAAAGCCATGAGTAGAGGCTAAATCAATAAAGCCGTTTGTCTTCTCAATTGTGACCGCTTCATCTTGTTGAAAAGAAAAAGCGCTATATCCTCGATCTTTAGCAATGAAAGTTCCGCTGGTTTGACCATATCCATAGGTGGCAATAATTGTTTCTCTTGCCACTCCCGGAAGGACCCAAACGGGCCCTTTAATTCCAACTTTACTTGATTTCACTTTGATCACATCACCTGTTTTAACTTTTAAGGTCTCGGCCTCTTCTGGTGAAATGTAAAAAGCGTTCCTCCACGTCAGTTTCGAGAAGGGCTTAGGAAGCTCCTGCATGATGGGATTATTAGCAAATTCACCAAACCCGACCGTTGGATCAGGAAGAAGTTTTACGTTGAAACCATCGGTGAGAGTCCTTTTACTAAATTGGCTTAAAGGGGCCAGAATCGAATTTGTTTCGCCAGCGATCCATCCCTTGTGAAGACCTTCTTCCCAGCGAGTTTGATACGTCTCTTTTAAGAATGTAAGAGGGGTCTTCGATTCGCCTAAGATCCCCAGTAAAAACTGAGGAAGTGAAAGAGAAGAATAAATGGGCTCAATCAATGGCTGTTGAATCGTAATAGAGCCATCAATGGCCCTTAAGTCTCCCCATGATTCCAATGGATGAGATTTGGCCACTTTGATTGTTGCAAGTTCATGACTAGAGTTAGGGAAAAGTGACAAAGAAATCCTTTCTGGGACATCTTTAATGAGAGATTCCATCTCCGGGTTCCAGTAAACGGGATCAGAGTCCAGAATAAAAAGCGTCTTAATTTTTTTATTCTTAAGCAGTTTGATGAAATCCGACTGCACATGGGTCTCTGGCAATTCAAAAGCGAGATATTGATAATCCACTTTTAGTAGCTGGTTTATTGTCTGTTCAAGATTTTTTGCCTCAGGATCAAGACTGTTATTGATAAAAACAATGGCCCGTCGGTCTTTTATTCGAGAGTAGAGTTTTCTCATCCTCTCATTCATCACCGGATTCCCTGCAATGATATTCATGAGGTCAACGGCATCATTCCAGATTTCTTCTCTTGTGATGTTGACTCGAGTGTCGGCCTTGGCCCCCATAAGTGAAGGTGAAGATTCATAAACATAAAGTTCATTCATCTCTTCTTTTCGATTGGTTGAGATGGCCCTTTCTCGTCTTCTCATAAATTCCCGGGCGATTTTTAAAGCATCCGGCCTGTTAAAGAAGGCATCTTCGTCAAAAGAAACAACTACATCCTGACTAAGTTCATTGATCAGATTCCAGGCGGTTTGTTTATAGGGAGAGAAGCTTACCCATTTAGACTCTGGATATTTCGTTTGAATGTCTTCAATGAGGCGATTGATAAAAGGCGAATGTTGAGCAGGGAAAATAAAACCAACTTCTTCACCCTTATCCCACCGCGAGGTCATCTCCTTGATGAGAGAAGGAAACTCACTGATGTTCTTTTCTTTCCCTTTCCAGTTTATTCTTTGGTTTCGTCCCGGGTGATAGAGGTCATACAGCATGGCCTGGGCAGTAGCTGTAGTCGCACCCAAGGAATAGGGATGGTTTTCATTGCCTTCTATCTTGATGGGTCTACCTTCAAAGCATTTAACTTTAATTCCTTGTGAGAAACCATTTGAAGAAAAGGCGCTTGTGTAAAATTCATAACTCCTTGTTGAATATTCTGCAATCTCCCGAGGCATGGGAAGAATATGTTGGGCGGGACGGGTACAGTTTGAAAGGAAGGTCATTGTAGAAAACAGACCCATGTATTTTAGAAAGTCCCGACGATCCATGTCCGAGAGATGAGCTGGGCCCGCAAATTCTTTATTCGGCTCTATCTGTGACATGTATAACAACCTTTTAAATCACCTTGAGGAACTTCATCGGCCCTTTGGTTCTCATGAAATGTACGATGGCAGCTCAAGCACCATTGCATGGTGAAATCATGGGCCGTTGTCATTTTAGGCATCCCTCTTACATCACCATGGCAGGTTTCACAGCTTATGTTTTGTTTGATATGTTTTGAGTGATTGAAGTACACATGATCGGCGAGCAAATTGACTCGATTCCATTTGATGACGTCCTTTTTTTGGTAAGCACTTCTAACGGGATATAGAAAGGCAGAAGTTTTTAAAATGTCTTGGTGACACCCATAGCAAGTTTCAGTTGATGGAATATCTGCATGGAAGGACTTTTCAGGTTGGGTGTGACAATACTTACAATCAATTCCCACGTCTTCAGTATGAAGCTTATGAGAGAAGGCGAGTGGTTGTTCTCTGAAATGACCTTTCTGTGTGACGTAAGCTGATTGGCCAAAGATAAGAGCAAGACAAACAAATGAACCAAGTAAGACCACTGAAAGAACAATCAGCTGCTTTAAGAGCCTGTTTTTCTCCTTAGAAAGTTTAAACATGAGTTTGGGCTTTCGGAAAAATGAATCAGGACACTTTCTTAAAACAAACTTTATACGTCAAAATGCACTGAGTGATTATTTCGCGTATCTTAAATACTTCCATCCCCACAAAATAGCGGCCGCACTAAGAATCAAAGCACTGTAACCAAGGTGATGCTGGTAACTCTCTGCTAAGAGATAAGCAGATACTCTTGTGATAGAAGAAATGAAAACAAGTGCTGTTACAACATAAAGAATTTTTTCATTCTCCAGTTCTTTCTTTTTGGGACCATGCGACTGAAGGACTCGTGTAGCAATAAGAAAACTAAGAAGGGCAATTCCGTTTATGAAGAACGAATGAGACGCATGAATCCCTGCATCAGTCCAAAGGGCCCTGAGGAAGAAGCTTAGAGCGATCATCCAGGCCGAGAACCAAATACACCAGGTAAGAGCTGTTTTATCCTTCGGTGCTAGATACAATTTCCAATAGGTAAATGAAATAAAGGAAACCACAATGAGTCTGATCCAGTTCCCAATTTCTTCTGGTGCAAAATAACTTCCTACGAATGCAGCAATTAATAAGAAAAAATGTAGTGGAACCGTTTTAAATATTGGAACTGGTCTCTCATATTGAGTTCTTTGTGCGGTAACAATTTCAACATGTCCAAGAATTCCTGGAATTAATCTACTTCCCACTCCAAGAATGATGGCGGCAATGGCCCCTTCATAGTGGAGTCTCATGAGTGAATCAGATTCAATAAAAATTCCTAATAAGCTCGATAGTGCCCAAAGAACGAGACCTACGAAGATAAAGACAAAACTGTAGGGTGGGTTTTGTTTTCTTTTAGTAATTCGTCTTAATAAAAAAATCAGGATGGTGATAGGCTGTAGAGCTGAAGCAACTTTAAGACAGACTTCGTGCCCTAAATGGCCCGCAACCATTGCCATCACAATGACAGCGAAGAAGGCCCCTACTTCTAAGGGACGTGCCTCATCAGTCTGAGAAAATTTTGGGACTGCGGTCATGAGGAAGCCACCAATAAAACTTGCCGTGAAACCATTAAGCATCAGGGCCCGATGAAGAAGTACCGGGTAATCGCCAGAGTTAAATATTTGAGGAATCCATAGCAGGATGCCGCAAAGAAAGAGAAGGGTCCCAAGGGGAAAGAAGATTCGGTAAGGCTCGTTTATATACTTCATAGCTCTATTCTAAATCCTAGGTCGCCCCAAATGCATGACTTAAATCATGATTTGCTTGATTTAGGTCTGGCCCATTGGCCGAGCTTATATGCTCCCACTCTTAAATATTGCAGGTATCCGCGAGGAATAATACCTAAATCGTTCTTGAAGGCCGAAAATCTTAGAGCTTCCTGATCTATCTCGCTTTTTTCAATCAGTCTAAGAACTGCAATTATTTCTACTCTTTTTGATACTTGATCTTCTTCTAGAAGTTCAAGTATCGCTTCTCTTGTCAAATAATCATGCTCAAGCCTTTGTTTCCTTGAACCCTGAATTCTATCTGTTCTTCTTGGGCGTAGCTGATATTTTACGATTCTGCCATCTCTCTCGAATAAACCTACGCCGTAGTAAGCGTTTCCAAAGTAGTCTTTGTGATTCGTAATTAAGGGGGAGATGAGAAGGAGTAGAGGAGAAGAAAAACTGGCAAAGAGAAGATCCTGTTCTTTATTTCCTTCATAGAAACGGATTGCAATTCCCAAGGCATCCGGCCATTCTTTGTTCTTCCACCACGCACTGGAGAATCGAACGAGGGCCTCATGAGGTAAGATGTGTGAATCCACCTGTGCTCCAAAAACAATACCTCTTGGGTGGAACATGCGAGAGGATCTCAATAAACTAATAAGTGCAGTGAATATGCCTAAAAAATAACCATGAATGAGACCCATCTTTTCCATGAAAGTCATACGTCGTATAACTTAGTCAGAATGCATGGCAGCCGCCAAGTTTAAACCTTGTTTGGCCTTCGGTGCTTTGCTAGATTGCCGCCATGTCAAGATTTACCTTAGGCATCAGGCAAATCAATTTCCACATACAACGGTAAATGATCTGAAAGATTCTTCCAATGACTGTCTGTGAGCGCCATGGCGGTCACGGGATTAAGTCCATGAACAAAAAATCTGTCCAGTGAAAGAGTCGGCATAAATGAGGGGAAGGTCAGAGGGTATTTTCCGTGTAAGAATTTGAAGACTTCCTTTGCTCCAAGATTATGTTCGATCTTAGGTGAAATCTTTTTGTTCCAATCGTTAAAATCACCAACCAGGACCCAAGGTGTTCCTTCATCGGTTCTCATGTGCTTAATGATCATATCGGCCTGCAGATCGCGGCCACCTTGAAGAAGATTCAAGTGAGCATTAGCGAGAACAATTTCTTGGCCCGTTTCTGGAATCTGAACTTTCGCTTTTAATAGGCCACGATGTTCAAAACGATTGGTTGAGATCACGTGATTGTTCCAATCCATGATCGGGAACTTACTAAGGATGGCGTTCCCATGGTGCCCTTCCGGATAAACAGCATTTTTTCCATAAGCAAAATGGGTCCACACTGTATCTGCAAGATATTCAAATTGAATGGCGGTCTTCCAATCTGGAATACGACATTTTTTATCCTGATGGTCTCCTAACACCTCTTGCAAGAAGAGAATATCGGCGTTGGTTTCACGAAGGGCGAGGCGGATTTGTTCCAAAATAAAGTCACGATTACCAATCGTGAAGCCTTTGTGAATATTGTAAGAAAGAATCCTAAGTTTCATGTTTTAAAACCAATATTTAAAAAGAAAGAACAATCTTGAAAGGGCCCGGTCCCATAGGGGCCGTTGCTTCAGACCTTCCAGAGTTATGTCCTTTTGGGCCACTAATGAGGAGAGAAAATGTTCCTCCACCTGTTTCTTATTTTTTGGATCTTGAATCACCAGATCCACTTCTAAATCATGAATGAAACTCCGATGATTCAGGTTAGTTGATCCAATCGTCATCCAATCATCAATGATGTAATTTTTGGCATGGAGAACTGAATCTGTATACTGGTAAACCTTAACACCTTTGTTAATCAGATAAGCATAGTAAAAATATTGAAGCCAACGGAAAAACTCAACATCCGTGCGAGAAGAGATCAAGAGTCTTACATCGACTCCGCGCTTTGCCGCCTTTCCCAGGGCCCTGATGAGCCTTCTTTTAGGGATAAAGTAAGGAGTCATTAGCCAAATGTGACTTTGAGAGCGATTGATCTTTTGCAGAAAGTTCTTGTAAAAATATCGCTTCATAAAAAGCGTGTGATTCAGTCTTAGAGGTGACTGTCGCCAATTAATATTAAGTTTCTTCTTAAGTTGCTTTTTATAACGGAAATAGTCTCGTAACTTCCAGTTCTTTTTAAAGTTAAGAACTGCGAAACGCACATTATCTCCGGTCACACGCATGCCCATGTCTTTCCAAGGTTTGTCTGTGTGATACTTAGTGTGTTCAGCAGTGACGTTAAAACTACCTGTGTACATAATAGTATTATCAATCGTCACAATTTTTCGGTGATTGCGTTTATTCAACCTCACCATCCTGACTGACATGATCTGAAGTTTGCGGATGAAATTTAAATTTCCATAGTAAGGATGATAAAAGGGAAGAGGATTATAGATCTTAACAAGAATCCCTTTTTTCTGAAAAATGCCGTGAAGTTTATCAAAGAAAAGATAACTTCCAACCCCATCTACGATGATCTGAACTTTCACGCCACGCTGGTGAGCACTGATAAGATGGGCCACCATTTTTTTCCCCAACATATCATCATTGAAGATATACATCTCCATCGTAATGTAGTGCTGAGCTTGATCGATGTCCTTCATGAGTCGATCAAAGTACTCATCCCCATCAAAAAAAACTTCTTCGGTTTTCCAGTAGTGTGACATGGATATCCTTTCGGATTTTCAAATAATTAGTAAAGTAGAGTGTGCTACTCGGATATATTTGAGGGCTAAGGTTCTGCCATGAGATTTCGATAAGTTTGCATACATTTCGATAAATGGATGGACCATGGCCCTGACCAAAGAAGCGTTCCTCAGTATTATTAAATCTGCAGCTAGTAGTGGAGTGAGTGATATTCACCTGCGAACGGATGAGAAGCCTTGTTTTCGATTAAGAGGTGATCTGGTTCAGGTTAAGTATGATCCACTAACTAACGACGATCTGAAACTTGTCTGCAGTATCATGATCAAAGATTCAGATATTTTGAAGGGCCTTGATAAAATTAAAGAGCATGACGGATCTTTCTCTGTCCCTGGTGTCTGCCGTGTTCGTTATAATCTCATGCGCTACCAAGGAAAGATTGGTTTAATACTTCGTCTCATTTCTGATAAAGTTCCAACGACTGAAGATCTAAAACTTCCGCAAGTCATTAATAAAATCGCTGGAGCAAACGCTGGACTTGTTCTTGTAACAGGTGCCACTGGTTCGGGTAAAAGTTCGACTCTTGCAGCAATGATTAACCATATCAACAAGACTTCTGCTGTTCACGTTCTCACTCTGGAAGATCCAGTTGAATATGTTCACACACCGATTAAAGCGCGGATTACTCAGCGTGAGATTGGACAAGACACTTCTGATTTTAACTCGGCCCTTCGTTCGGCCCTTCGTCAGGATCCCGACATTATTCTGATTGGAGAGATGAGAGATGCTGAGACCATTTCGATTGCGATTAAAGCGGCCGAAACAGGTCACTTAGTTTTTGGAACTGTTCACACCACGGATGCACTTAGTACGATTGGACGACTAATTTCCATGTTTCCGCCTGAAGAGCAGAACGTTGTAAGAACTCGTCTTGCCGATAACTTACATGCAACTATTTCCCAACGACTGCTTAAAACTCAAGATGGAAAAGGTCGCGTGGCCGCTCAGGAAATCATGATTAACAATCCTGGTATTCGTGAGGCGATCATGGAACCTTCAAAAACCAAAGACATCTACACCTACATCGAAAAGGGTCGAACCACTTCTGGTGCTCAGAGTTTTGACCAACACATTACGTCCCTCTACAAAGAAGGGCGTATTACGTTGGAAGAGGCGAAGGCAAATGCCACGAAGCCAGAAGATTTCGAGAGAAACCTGATGTTTGGTGATTCTCAAGGGGACGACTGATTGATATGATCCTCTTACTGAGGTCATATTATGAATCTTTCTTTCAGGCACTACTACTGGCGCTGGCTTAAAAACCTTGTTTTTCTTTTTGTTCTTTTTGCCATTCTCATGACTTTGGCGAGGACCACTTTTGCTTTGTTCTTTGGCGATTGGGACACTCTGGTTGCAAATCTTTCCGGAATTAAGCAGGCGATGATTCTTGGTTTTCGCTATGACCTCATGCCACTCGCTTACATTAATATTATTCCATTTCTTATTCTAAATATTGCTTACTTTCTTCCGGGTAAACGAGTCATCAAAGGCACGCGCTTTTTGATGGTAACCACACTCTGTTTTGGTTACTTCGCTCTTTGCTGGCTTTATGTTTGTGATTATGGTTTTTATTCTTATTTTCAAGAACACTTGAACATTCTGTTCTTTGGCTTTTTTGAAGATGATACTCAGGCATTGATCGTAACGATTTGGAAAAACTATCCTGTGCCTCTATGGGGAACGATTCTTTTCTTTGTTCACTATGGATTATATCGCTTTATTAAATTTTTATTCTCGCCATTTGAGTTTGATCTTAAGGCCAAAAAAAATGATTTTAAGGTTCCAGTTACTTTATTAGTAGGACTGGTTGCTATTGCATTCATGGGGCGGGGGAATTTCACTCGTCTTCCACTTTCAGTTGAAGACTCATTTATTAGCGATAATGAGTTTGTGAATGAAATTGCTCTTAACGGTGCGCTTACACTTAATCGTGCAATTAAAATCCGAAAGACCTTTGGTAAAGATCAGTATGACTACTTAAAGAACTACGGATTTGCGAATTGGGAAGAGGCCTTCAAAGCAGCATGGAACTCAACTCCAGAATCTTCAGACATTCGGACCGCACTTACTGCCAAAACACCTGCAAATCCATTCTTAAAGAAAAACCCTCCTCACGTTGTCATGATTGTGATGGAAAGTTTTGGTAGTTACTGGAACGATCAAGACTCTTCAAAGTTTGAACTCCTAGGTGAGCTGAAAGAGCATTTCTCGAAAGGCATTCTGTTCAAAAATTTTCTTCCTGCTGAAAACGGAACCATCGGAAGTATTGTATCAGTTGCGACTTCTCAAGTGATCCGTCCGGGGGCGCGCTTTTTATCTGAATCTGAGTTCATGCAAACGGCCCTTAAATCTGCCGGCAATATTCCGTTCAAGGAAAGCGGCTACGAGACTCATTTTGTATACGGTGGAAAACTCGGTTGGAGAAATCTCGGTAAATACCTCAGCACTCAAAAATATGATCGAATTTGGGGCGCTGATGAAATCAAAGAGGCAATGCCCGAGCTTAATAATTTTTCGGCCCGTGATTTAGGAAACGAATGGGGAATCTTCGATGAGTATCTTTATTCGTTTATTGATGAACAAATTCGAACGGCCACTAAGCCACAGTTCTTTTTGATTCTTACGACTTCAAATCATCCGCCATTTGAGTATCCATCTTCGTATACTCCGAAGACTTTGACTTTAAGTCCGGAAGTGATGGAGGCGATCACGGTTGATGAAAATCTCGCTCGCAAAAGATTCCTTGGCTTTCAGTATTCAAATCAAAAGACCGGTGAATTCATTACGCGAATCAAGGGTTCTGCGGCCGGAGATAAGGTGATTGTTGCTTTGACGGGTGACCACAGCTTCTGGATCGCCAAGGGAGTTGAGCAAGACCAGGAATTTCGTCGCTACGCAGTTCCATTCTTTATTTCAGTACCAGATGCCTATAAACCGGCCAATGTGGATTTGACGAAATTTGGCTCTCACGAAGATATTTTCCCGACGCTTTATCATCTGGCACTTTCTGGCCAAAGTTACATCAAGCTCGGTGAAAACCTTTTAAGCGATGAATCTCATGCCATTAACAGCACGGGAATTTTTGCCAACAAAGAGGGCGCTTATCACCACGGAAAATATTGGAAGTGGAAGGACCTAGATAAACAAATCCTTGAGCCAACTGAAGAAACAGAAAATCTGCGCGCTCTACAGCAGCACGGACTTGGTCTCATTGGTATTACAGATTCTTATCTTAAGGCAGAAAAGAAGAGTACGCGGCCTGACGGAGATAATGGTCGGCCATAACGATTTTTGCCATCGCTTCAACCACAGGAACAACTCGTGGAAGAATGCATGGATCGTGTCGACCGGCACGGGCCTTATCACCGATGGTTGACGGGGCCTTGAAGGCAAGTTTTAAAACAATCTCTTCACCGTTAGAAATTCCACCTTCCATTCCGGCAAAGTTCTTCGAGTCTTTAGAGATCTCAGATCCTGGTTTAAGTGCCACTTCAAAACCATCTCCCACACTCATGCCAATGCAAGCAGGAAGTGAAAGCATCGCTTTAGCAAAGTCAGCTTTAAGTTTATCGAATACCGGTTCACCTAAACCAGTGGGAGAACCCAAAATTGAAAGGGCCACAATCCCGCCGGCCGATTCACCTTTGGTTTTGCATTCACTTAAGAAGGCAACGACTTCGTCTGACATCTTCTTCTCAGGGACATTAATTTCACCTCGAGAAACAGAGTGGTCAGCAGGCCTTGCGTTTAGTTTAAATTGTCCCACTTGTTCGATATAAGCGTAGAAAGACGCTTTCGGAAGAATAAGTCCTGCAAAATATCCACCGATTACACGGGCAAGAGTCTCGCGACCGGAAGCACGTCCACCGCCGCGATGATCACGATAACCATACTTCATCATGGTGGTTTTATCAGCGTGTCCTGGGCGATAAGAATCTTTTAAAGGTTCGTAATCAGCGCTTCGCTGATTGGTGTTTCTCACAATAACAGTAATCGGAGTTCCGAGAGTCTTCCCTTCAAAGACACCAGAGAGAATTTCTGGAACGTCATCTTCTTTACGAGACGTATGAACTGCGTGCTGCCCGGGCGCGCGACGAAGAAGTTCTTTTTTAAGATCATCCAGATTTACAGTAAGACCTGCAGGCATGCCGTCGATAATCACACCAAGTGCTTCACCATGAGACTCACCGAAGGTGGTCACGCGAAACAATTGACCGAAGCTATTGCCACTCATGTTTGATCCTTTTCAAAAATTCTTCCCGAAACTTTTCGAGCGGGTTCTCAGGTAGAGTTATCATTTCTTCTACCGAAATATAGGTTTCTGGATTAAGGCCACAAGGGTTGAGACTTCTTAAAGCAGAGACCATGTCTTTATTGTATTTCATATTGAGGGCCATACCATGAAAAGTCACAAGCTTCTCAATAGCGATTCCCATAGAGGCGAGTTTTCTTTCACCTTTCCATAGACCCAGATACTTATGTTCGTGGTGAACGTCTTTAACACCCCAGTCTTTTAAGACCTCAATTGAGAAATCAAAAATCTGATCCATCATATGAGACAAAGAAAGTGTCTGCGGATTGAGTTTCACGATGGGATAAAAAATAAATTGTCCCGGATGATGAAACGTTAGACCACCGCCACGCTCAATCTGATGAAGCGGGAAGGGAAGGTTAGGATAGTTTTCTGGTTTAAACTCAACCAGCTCCAGCACTTCACCCTTACGAGGTTTTTGCAGCCCGCGACCATTGGTTAAAACTTCCGGGTGGCTCGTGCAGATTAAAATACGAAGGCCTTGGCCTTCTTGTACTTTGGTAAGTGCGAGACGTTGGAACTTGTGGGCCAGGGAGTATTCCCAGTTCCATTTCGTGACAACGATTGTTCTTTCATTAAGAGTTGTAAGGTCACTCTCTTTTAAATCCAAAGATGCAAGTTCAGCGGATGAAAAGAGAGTGCTCATGATTAGGCTTTGGCCTCAACGTAGTCCAAAAAGTCTGAAGCTTTATATGAACTTCTGACAAGCGGACCTGAAGCGACAAATTTGAAACCCATTTTAAGGGCCATACGTTTTAGTTCTTCAAACTCTTCAGGAGTATAGAATTTCTTCACATCTAAGTGACGCTTACTTGGTTGAAGATACTGACCGAAAGTCACGATATCTACTCCATGAGCTCTGATGTCTTCAAGAGCTTCCTGGATTTCTGCCCAAGTTTCACCCAGACCCACCATAAGTGAAGTCTTCGTTTGAATGTGAGGATAATTTGTTTTGTAGAACTTAAGACAGTTAAGGGTCTTCTCGTAACCAGCACGTGGGTCACGAACTGGATGAGTAAGGCGTTTTACTGTTTCAAGGTTTTGCGCAATCACGAATGGATTCGATTTTGCGAGAGTATGCATGCGTTCTTCATCACCAGCGAAATCTGGAATCAGAACTTCAACTTTCGTTTCAGGATGATCTTGGTGCACTCTATTTACAACTGCGGCGAAGTGTCCTGAACCGTGGTCAGCAACATCGTCACGATCAACACTTGTGATCACAACGTAACGAAGAGACATCATGCCCACCATCTTGGAGGTGTTCTCGATTTCTTCGTGATTAATAAAGCCTTTTGGATTTCCGGTCTTCACGTGACAGAATTTACAAGCACGTGTGCATGTATCTCCAAGGATCATCACAGTTGCAGTACGAGCGCTCCAGCACTCCGAAATGTTCGGGCACTTCGCCTCTTCGCAAACAGTAGAAAGACCCTTCTCGCGAAGGTTATTGCGGATATCTTTAAAGTCGTCCCCTTGTGGAAGTTTAACTTTCAACCACTCAGGTTTTCTCTGGTATGTGTCTTTATCAAAATATGTTACGGCCATGAGGGATATCTATCACGTCAGAGGCGTATTCGACTAGAGGGAGAGGCATTTTTCATGGTCTTTAAGTACTTAAAATTACTACTAAAACCTTACTGGTTTTCTCTGGCCGTCTGCCAGCTTTACGTTAAAACGCTCAATGACCTTTTTATCACCACCATATGTGATGACTTCCAGGAAATTCCCTTGAAGTTTAAGCACGCTAAAAGTCGTTATGAACTGTTTATAGAAAACACTATACGGATTTCGATAAGAGACCACGTTATTGATTCCGCCGGAAGGGCCGGCAGTCAGATAGGTGATTCCCGCTTTGTGACTTCTTTCATACATATGAAGATGCCCTGAAAGCACCATCTTCACTTTATATTTTTCCAGCATAGGAACGAGTTCATTTCTTAAGCGAGTAGGGATGGTGCGCACGTGTTCAAGGTTTGATGAGTAGGGAGAGTGGTGCATGGTGACCACTGTCGGTTTTCTCTGTTCCTGTGCAATTCTTAGTTTGGCCTCTAGCCACTCCCATTGTTCTAGAATTTTTGATTCGGACATGGACTCAAAATTTGAGTTCAACATGAGAATATTGATTCTTCCGAGATCTAATTGCATGTGACCAAGATCCGGACTGTGTCCATTTCTCATGTAAGTGAGAAATTCCGGCGGCGCTTTGTCCATTGACGGAGATTCAAAGTATTCGTGATTTCCGACCGCCGCCATGAGATAGGAACGACGAAGATAGACATCTACTGTGTTGAAGAAATTGATCCATTCGTTTTCATAACCACCATGCTGAACGATGTCGCCTGCATTGATGATGAGACTAAAAGGATGCATTTCCTGAAGCTCAGCAATGGTTTTAGATAAATTGGTGGCCCGAACCTGACCTGCTTCATTCTTGATTTGAGTGTCACTCATAAAACCAAAATAAAGAGGGGATTTATTCGTGCAAGGAATGGCAACGAGAGCATTATCAACTTCGGTACGACTTTCTGACGAAATGGTGTAACGAAGAGGTCTATCGCAATTTAATTTCCCAAGATCAATTTTAGTTAACTTGCCTGCATAATAGAGACTGCCAAAAGTTCTTTTTTGTTCCTGAATTTTAATTTCAAGGTCGATATCTTTGGTGGTCTGAAAATTGAGAGTGATATTTCCTTGGTCTTCAACGGTAACGTAAGGAGAAATAGTGAAAATACTTTGAGCGGTCACACTCAAAGAAAACATCAAGGGCAAAATGGTTGTCGCAGTTCTCAACATCCATAAAGCGTAAATTTATTATCGGAGTTATTCAAGCCCCCTCGCAGGGAGGGGGCAAGTTTACGAATTTAAAGCTGGGGTTTTATAAGAGGTACGGCCTGTTCAATGACTTTTACAGCACCTTTCTTGAAACTACCTACTTCGGCGTCCTGAAGGTTTTTGTTCATCTCTTGTCTATCTTTACCTACCAGAAGTGAGTCGGCCTTGAATTTGTTAATGATCACAGTCAGGTCTTTGGCAATGCCTGAACCTTTCGTGTCTTTAATCATGATACCAACTTCACGATTGAGCTTAGAAGAACGAGGATCCAAGTTATAGGTACCAATAAGGGCGATTTCATCATCAATTACCGCTGTCTTGGCGTGAGTCGTATCAACCAAGTTGTATTCGTAAAGTTCAATTCCCATGGCAATCATAGTGTCTTTAGCCGCTTTATAGCCAGCTTGCGCAAAGAGGTTGTCAGTCGACTTAAGAGAGTTTGTGATAATGGTTACTTTTACTCCACGGTCAATCAGATCCTGAAACATGGTATGAGCACGTTTCGTAGGAATCAGATAAGGAGAAAGAATAAGAACCTTCTTCTTCGCCTTACTTACGATGGAGTAGAGTTCATCACTCACGAGCATGTTTTTTGAACCCATGTTCTTTTCAGTTGAGTTTGAAAGTAATTTTACACCATCAATTTCCTTAGCGTCTTTGAACCAGTCTTTACCTGTGTTCCATTTTGCGGTCCCTTTACCACTCTTTAATCTTTCGAGCAGGGACTTCATTCTTTCTGAAGAAGATTTCACATCTCGGAGCATAAGGGCATAGAGCTTATCCACATTTTCGTCACATTCAGGACCACGAACGGTTTCACAAATATAAACAAGTTTTTCACGTTGAAGTTTGTCGTAATAGGCCTTCTTCACGATATCGTTCTTTTCCCACAGACCCATGTAGTACTTGCGTGTGTCCTGAACCACTTTCCCGCTGATCATAATATCCAGATCGTGAAAGTTTCTTTTCTTATCAAGACCGAAGTATTTGGCGTCAACGTTACGTCCGCCAATGATGAGCTTTGATCCGTCCACTAAGAGCATTTTGTCGTGAACGCGATTGAAGATATCGTAAATCGTATGAACATCTTCAAGGCGGTTAAAGAGCTTAAAAGTGATATTAGTCTTACCGTTCTTGTCTTTACAGTCACGTTGAGTGGCGGCGATGGTGGTATCTTTCACGCTGCTTGAGAGAGCATCTAGAAGGATATTAACCCTTACTCCGCGTTTTGAGGCCTCACAAAGGAGGGCCACCCCTGTCGTTGAAACATCGTCATCTGTTACGGCGAAGTATTCGACTAAAATTTCAGATTTTGCTTGTTGAATAAGGTCTACGCGAGCTTGCAGGGCCTCTTTGTCATCATAAAGGAAGCGCGCTTTTTCGGCCTTCACCTGAGTGGCAAGAGTCATTAACATAGTCAAAGCTAGTGTTTGATGAATTCTCATGGAATTCCCCCATAAATGGTTATGGTGGAGTACTAAGCAAGTGGCCTGCCAAATTCACGGACGAGGAATCATAAGAGTAGAATTCAAGCAATGATTAAAAAGTAGGAGGTGTCTAAAACTTAGACAGGGCCCCTTTTTTAAATGGGCCCTGAGATTAATTGAAATTAGTTCGAGCAAGTGACAGTAAATTCTCTAGCTTGGTTGCTGACAATAAATTTGCCTTCAAGATCACCCTTTGCAAGGTTCAAAGTATAAGGAACTTCTGACTCAATACCGACGCCATCAGTTGAAAAATTCACTCGAAAGGCCTTAGAGTCTGAAGTGGTAATCACATAAATGTTTGATCCATCAATATTGCTTGAAAGAGAGGCGTTCGAGCATAGAAGAGGCTTTCCTGTATTGTCTCGACATCCGCTTAATCTTTGTCCTACCAATTCATGAGTGGTCGATAGACCTGATAACTTATCATATGAAATGACTTCACATTTTAAATGAGAGTCTGATGCAAAAGAATTGATCGCAAATAATGCAGAAACTAGTGTTAGTGTCTTCTTCATAAACGTCCTCCAAATTTTCATGGAGATTATCAGAAGTTATTTCTTTTCTAATGTGCTTTGAAAAAATTTATAAGACTGATCAGAGTTTAGACAGACCTAAGGGTCTCCATCACATTTGTTGAAGTCCTTGAAAGTTCTTTTCTGAAACTCCTCCCATTCTCACGCTCTTAAACCTCCTCAAGATCCCTGGAAATGTGTGACATATGCCCTTTCCAAATGAGGAGAGGCAATATGACTCAGTTAAAACTCAACATCTATAAAGGCACTCGAGGCGGAAGACGTCCGGGATCTGGCCGCAAAAGAATTCATTCCAGAGGTGTCGCTCATAGGACCTGGGAAAAAGTGAATGGGAAAACTCCTCTCCATAAGAAACAAGGAGTGTCTTAAGATTTTGAAAAAGGCGATTAAGAATGCCAGGTCTCAAGGGATTAGAATCCTTCATTTTTCACTCGAATCCAATCATGTCCACCTCATCATCGAGGCCACTTCCAATCAGATTCTCACCAAGGGCATGAGATCCTTCACCATCACTTTTGCCAAAGGGATAAATAAGGGGAGAATTCAATTCGAAAGATACCATTTGCATGTACTGAAGACCCTGAGAGAAACTAGGAATGCCATTCATTATGTGCTTTTTAATCATCAAAAACACACCGGTTTGAAAACGGCATATGTCTCGACCTATTCAAGCTTAGGAGTGATCAAGAATTTAAAAGAGCTGGCAAAAGAAATGAGGATGACGGTGGTTTTACGAGGGATTCCAGAGTTAAATTTCTTGGATGACCCTCGGAGCTGGTTGGCCAAAAAGAGTTTGAATCTCCAACTCATTTGTTAGAGATTCCACTCTCAAAGTGGGATGAGAAAACACTCGTCCCAGATAGGCATGATCTTAACCTTCTGTTGAACTTCCGCAGTTGGCATGGTTTTAAGAATAATCAGACGACCATCTAAACGAAGTTTGTGTTCAATTCCCTGTCGAGTGCCGTAGCTCTCTTCAATTTGAGCGTCTAGACCTTCACCGAGTTTCCAAGCACTGTCCGGAATGACCATGATGCCTTCAGTGGCATTTGGAAGAGACATGTTCCATTTGCCCCAAGGAGTTTCCGAAGCACCTTGCTCGAACTTCACCGGAATAAAATTCTGATAACCCATGAATTGGGCAACAAATAAGTTTCTTGGAGTCCTTAAAAGAGAAAGTGGAGTACCTAGTTGCTCTAGACGACCAAAGTTCATAAGTCCCACGATATCGGAATACTTCAGGGCCTCTTCTAATTCATGAGTCACCCAAAGGACCGTAATTCCTTGCTGACGGATAAATTGGAAAAGACCATTTAATATATCTCGACGTGTAAATGGATCCAAATGAGTAAATGGTTCATCCATTAAAAGAAGAGCAGGGCGATTAATGAGTTCGGCCGCGAGTAAAATTTTTTGTTTTTGTCCGCTTGAAAGTTGAAACAAGTTCTGACGAAGCTGGAAGGTGAATTCAAAAGTGTCCGCAAGATCGCGGGCCAATTGGATCTTCTTTTCATCATCAATGTCCAAAGTAATTTTACTGATAAGAAACTTTTGAACATTCATATCAGTCAGAATTTCATGAGTCGGAAACAAAGACACTGAACCATCAGTTTCAAAATTCCCTTGATCGGAATTTAGTTGGCCCGACAAAATCTTAAGAAGTGTGGTCTTACCACTTCCGTTAGGTCCCATGATTCCCATAACAATTCCCTTATTAAGGGTGAAGTTAAGGGCGTGAAGGCCTGCGATACCGCGTGAATCAAATTGTTTCGAAAGATTATTTACTCTGATCATGTGCCTTTCTTTACCACTAAAATGAGCCCTGCGAAAAGCAGAATGACGCCTAAAATGCGAGTCATATTGATCGGCTGAGGAGTAAGATTCATAAGTCCGTAATGATCAATAATTACAGACATAACTAATTGTCCTGTCACATAGGAAGCAATCATGGTCGTTGCTCCGAGTTTGGGAATAAAAAACATGGCCGCAGTAACGAAGATCGCACTCAAAATACCACCTAAAAATAAATACGGTGGTGCTTCAGTGACACGTCTTAGATCTGTCATTGTGACGCCCTGGAGAAGCAGCAAAAAACTCAATCCAATAGTTCCTATGATTAAAGAAATAATCGGAACAAGATAAGGATGCTTAAGAAATCTTGTAAACTCAGCATTGATTCCCGCCTGAATGGGCATTAAAGACCCTATAAAGACGGCCGATAGAATTAAAACGAAGATCATATTCGACCTCAGCATGAATATATGGTTCAATTAAAGTATGACATTAACTCAATTAAATTACATCATTGCTGTTGATAGAAACCGTAACTTTGCTCAGGCCGCGAAAGAGTGTTTTGTGACTCAGCCGACTTTGAGTATGCAGATCCAAAAGTTAGAGGACTATCTTCAGATTATAATCTTTGATCGTAGTAAAACTCCCGTTGAACCAACTCCCATGGGGAAAAAAGTCCTGGAATACGCCCGCAAAGTCATGCAGGGTGCTCATGAGCTAGAAGAACTTTCAAAGTCACTTCGCGGAGAAGTGGCGGGAGAGTTTATTCTGGCGGTGATTCCAACTCTCGCTCCCTATGTACTTCCACTATTCGTGAGAAAATTTGTTGAAGAGTACCCTCAGGTTGAACTTAAAATTTTTGAATATCAAACGGACGAAATTATCCGTTACCTTAAAGAAGGCAAAATCGACGGTGCGATCCTGGCGACTCCATTAGAAACAAAAGAACTGACTGAAGAGCATCTTTTTTACGAACCATTTAAGATTTTTCTTTCTCCTGATCATCAGCTTCTCAAAAAGAAGACGGTGGATGAGAAAGATCTGGATATTAAAGAGGCGTGGCTTCTTAAAGAAGGACACTGTCTTCGCGCTCAGGCCCTTCATCTTTGCCAATACAAAAATGTTGGTGAGGGAAGACATCTGTTCTTTGAGGCCGGCAGTTTAGAAACGCTCATCAACATGGTGAAGTCTTCACACGGTTTTACGGTTCTGCCTTACCTATCAAGTGTGAATATGAGTACGGCCGATCAAAAGCTTCTTAAAGACTTTAAAAACCATGTTCCAGTTCGAGATATTAGTTTTGTGACGGGTCCGCTTTCGATGAAAAAATCAATTGAGAAGGCCTTAGTAAAAACCATTCTTCAGACCATTCCTAAAGAACTTAAGAAATCCAGCTCTAAAGCAGAAGTGGTGGCCATTAACTAACGGCCGCCACCTTCTTATTCTTCTGCATAAAATAATACGATTCAGTTGTGTACCAAGCGAGAGCGACCCAGATGAGAAGGAACGCATTGAGCTTGTCTGGACTTAAAGGTTCGTGAAGAACAAGTAACCCGCACAGGAACTTTAAACTTGGTGAAAGGTATTGGATAAATCCCAAAGTCTGAAGTTGTAAACGACGAGCACTGTAAGCGAAAAGGACCAATGGGATACAAGTCACAAGGCCCGAAAGAAAAAGAGTTCCAATTTTCCAAGAAGGAAGAACCTCAAAAATAGTCAGTGGTGATGTTGGTTCAAAATGCCAGAAGGCCAGAACCGGCAGGATCATGAAACAAGTCTCAAAAGTTAACCCTTCCATGGACCCCACATGCGTAAACTTACGAAGTAATCCGTAGAGAGCAAAGGTCAAAGAAAGAGCAATGGCAATCCAAGGGAAATGCTCGAGATCAGTTTGAAGGGCCATCATTACTATGGAGACCAGTGCGAGCACAATGGCCGGCCACTGGGTAGGGCGAAGCTTTTCTTTAAGAATGAGCCAACCCATAAACACGTTAATGAGTGGATTCAAGAAATAGCCCATGCTTGCTTCCAGAACTTTTCCGATATTCACGGCATAAATATAAAGAAGCCAGTTGGACGATATGAGGATTGCTGACATCATCAGCATATTGCGTGTGCGTTTTTGCTGCCAGATTTCTTTAAGGCCTCCGGTCTTCTTAGTGAAAACCATAATGATCATCAAAGTGACGAAAGACCATAGAAGACGATGACCGAAAAGATCCCAAGCTGAGACATCATGAAAGATTTTCCAATAAAGCGGGAAAGTTCCCCACATGGAAAAGGCGAGCATGGCAGCGAGATGGGCCTTGGAAATTTTCATATTATCTCAGGTTAAATTTATTCTTGATCCTTAAAGCGATAAAAATAGCAACGATCGAAGTCACCACACCAACCAGTCCCACTACATTGTAATGAGTGAGTGCGCCCGCTGCCGTAGAACCCAAAATCAAACCCGCACCTTGAGAGGCCAGACCCGATGAGAGTTGTCTTGAAGCGTTCTCAAGACTCATAAAAGTCCCGCGCTCTTCAGGTTTTACCACTGCAGATACAAGTGTCATGGCCGGTATAAAGCGTGCAGACCCAAACATGGTGAACAATGAAGTGACAATCAAAGCTATCCAAAGTGGAGCTGCAGGAAGATTTGTGAGTAACAGGATAGGAACAATAGAAATCACTGCAGTTACACGAAAGACCGCATAACTTCCGATCTTATCGCAGAGTTTTCCTACAATTCTGGCAGTAATAATCGTACCAATTCCACCAACAAGATAAATGAGAGGAAGTTTGTCTTCCGGCATTCCCACGTTTCTCACAATATAAGTTGAGATAAATGGAACGATCATAAAGATACCGAACCCCAGAGTACTCGTAAGAGTAAAGGCCTGGATGTAGTCTTTTTGGATCAAGATGGATTTGAAGTTCATCAGATTAGATTTAAAACTTCGTGGTTCGGTTTTAATTTTCACTGAAGGAAGAACGAAGTAGGCCGCAATCCAGAAAATGAGTCCCACGATACAAATAAAGTAGAAGGCCCCGTGCCAGTCAAAAGCATTAGCAATGAAGAGTCCTGTCGGAACCCCCAGAATACTACTGATGGAGAAGGCCGACATCACCACACCCATTGCGGCCCCACGGCGCTGATAGGGAATTAAATCAGAAACTAAAGAGAGAACACTGGCATTCAAAACGCCACCGAAAGCTCCAGCAATGATTCTTGCGGCCAGGAGTGCACCAAAGTTTGGTGAGATGGCGCACATGAAAGTACCGATAATGAAACCTGAGAAGTTAAAGAGCAAAAACTTCTTACGATCAAAGTGATCCGCATAAAGTGCCCCAAAGAATCCAACGATTCCCGCACTAAAGGTATAGGCCGAAACCAGTGTCGAAAATTCAACCGGAGAAATATTGAAGACTCGCATGAATTGTGGACCCAAAGGCATCATGATCACGAAGTCTAAAATATGCGCCACTTGAATGGCCGCGAGGATAATAACAATGAACCTCTCCTTACGGAGAACGGCCAAATCGTCAGTAGCGGGAACGTTCATCTTTTTAGTCTTTTAAGCCTACAACTTCAGAAAGTTTAGAGCTTGTATCATCCAATGTTTCCAGAGAAGCGACTGTGCTCACACAGTGATCAATCATAGAAACTGCTGCAGGATGATGGTTACCGGAATTTTTAACGCCACCAAATGGAAGTCTGGCAGTTGCACCTACGGTTGAACGATTCAGGTTGATAAGACCAGCATCAATGTCACGTAAGCACAGATTATAGATGTCAGCACTACGAGTATAAACCGAAGCAGCTAGACCGTATTGAGTGCAGTTGGCGATATGAATGGCCTCTTCAATGTCCTCGTAAGGAACGAAGAAACAGTTTGGTCCAAAGATCTCTTCCTGAATGAACTTGCCTTCAAGGTTTGGCTTCTTCGCATAATGAATCGAAGGAGACACATAATAACCCTGGAAACCAACATCGAGTTTACGAGGAGACACGATCTCTTCAGCACCTTCTTGTTTTCCGAAGTTACAGAAATCAAAATAAAGTTTTTCCGCATGCTCATCAATCAGAGGTCCCATGAAAGGATCTGGCTGAGAAGTAGGGTGTCCTACACGAATTCTTTCTGTCACAGCTTTGAACTGAGAGATGAATTCTTGCTCAATCTTCTTATGCACAAGGATCATTGAAGTTGAAGTACAACGTTGACCAGAAGTCAGGAAACAAGCTCTTAGAAGTTCTGGAAGCGCGTGAGAGATGTTTGTATCGTGGTGAATGATAGTTGAGTTCTTACCACCCAGCTCTAATGCCACAAGCTTAGAAAGATCTTTATAAGTGTTCTCTACAATTCTTTGACCAACACCCTTTGAACCCGTGAAGAACACACCTCTGATGCGTTGATCTCCAGTAAGTTTACCGGCCGTATGACCAGTACCATTGATGAAGTTAATCACGCCTTCCGGGAAACCAGCAGCGTGGAAACATTCCATCATCAGTTGTGCTGAATAAATTGTTTTCTCAGACGGCTTGAAGATAACTGAGTTACCCGCTAGTAGAGCGGCGAGAATCTGTCCGTTTGCCAAGTGGCAAGGGAAGTTAAAAGGTCCAATCACAAAACAAGGACCAAGCGGTTTATAGACCGTGTGCCCATCAATTTTTGGCATCACTTCTTTAATGGTTTCACGCTTAATGCGCTCAAGTGAGTCAGTGATCGTTACTGTCACTTTGCTATCAAGAGCAGCAGCTTCGGTCTTTGCCTCCCAAAGTGGCTTACCCACTTCAAGAGCAAGCGCCATGGAGATTTCATCTTTACGAGCGCGAACGGCCTCTTGATATTTTTTCAGATAAGTGATTCTTTCTTCGAAAGATGTTTTTCTCCAGGTCGCAAAACCTTTCTGGGCCGATTCAATGACCGGTTCGATATGATCGTAATAAACACCTGCTTCCCACAAAACTTGGGTGAGGTCAGCGGGAGAACGTTTTAAGATCTTTTCTTGAGCGTTAGAAGATTGATGAAAACGACCATTAAAGTAGTCGCCTTTGAGAGTCATTTGCATAGGGAAATCCTTCTCTTAAATGATGATCCCAATCATACTCTTTTCCCTCAAATATGGCACTAATAATACGGAGAGTTAAATTATCTCGGGGGTTCCGAGTAAGCTATAAATCTGGTACGATGGTGCCATTCAGGAGAACTAATATGACAGTAAAAACTCTACCGGCCTTGTTGGACAAAATGTGGCACGACTATATCGCCATTAACCCATTAGCGAAGAAGATCAGTGACTTACTGATAGGAGAGGGTGAGAAGATCCTGAATGATCATATTGCACTTAGAACTTTCAACCATCCAAGAGTAGGGGTTGATGTAATGGCGAGGCCTTTTATTGAGGCCGGCTATAAATATAGCGGTGATTATCATTTCCCGGAAAAGAAGCTCTATGCAAAACACTATGAGCACCCGGATCACACGCTTCCTAAGATCTTTATTTCAGAACTTAAATTAGAAGAATTCTCTCCAGAGCTAAGAAAAACTGTAAATGCCCTGGTTGATCAAATTCCAGCAGGCGCTGAAAATGCTTACGACTTCGTATCGACCGGTCGTCCTTGGAAAGTGACAACTAAGATTTATCAAGACCTTATGAAAGAAAGTGATTATGCGGCCTGGGTTTCGGCCTTCGGTTACAGACCAAATCACTTTACTGTTTTTATCAACGAATTGAAGAAGTATTCAGACATTCTTGTTCTTAATGACTATTTGAAAGCACAGGGCTTTAAGTTAAATGCGAGTGGTGGAGAAGTGAAGGGTTCTAAGGACGTGTGTCTAGAGCAGTCATCTACTCTTGCCAACAATATCGAAGTAACTTTTGATGATGGTAAACTTACCATCCCAGCTTGTTATTATGAATTCGCGAAACGCTATCCGATGAAAGATGGAAAGCTTTACCAGGGATTCGTTGCGGCCTCGGCCGACAAGATTTTTGAATCAACAAGCAGAGGTCAGTGATTTAAGTGCGCTGACATGTGCTTACGAATGGAATCTTCCAAGGACATAAAGTTGGGTTTCATGAGTAAGTCGTTGGCGCCAAGTGCCCGAACTTCTCTTTTGAGTTGCTCGGTTCCATGGCCCGTGAAGAAGATGATAGGTTGACTAAAACCACGTTCACGGGCGATCTTCATAAATTTTAGACCGTCCATAACTGGCATCTTAATATCTGATACAACGCAATCAATTTTCTGCTTCTCAAGAATCATTAGGGCCTCGGCCCCATTGTTGGCAGTGAAAATTTCTTTCGCTTCATCTTCCAGCAATTCTTTCATGCTCTCTGAAAGTTCAGCTTCATCGTCAATTAATAGTAGATTGCCTTTCATAGAATTCACCACTTCGATAGTATACTCGAAATTTACGATTTCTTTTAGGCCTTGGAGCGTATTTTAAGGTGTTCTTTAGAATGATTGAACCGAAGTGCTCTGTTTCTTTTCTTTCTGCTTCTGTTTTTGTTTATATTTTTCTGGTTCGAGTTTTTCGTAGACCTCTTCTAATCGTGAAGCAAATTCAATGAGAACATAATCGTTTGTAGGATCTTCTTGTTTACTTGCCTTACAAGATGAAAAGAGAAATGCTGGAATGAAAATCAAAAATATTTTTGTCATTTTTTATCTTTGTAGTCATTGAGCATTGGGCCTAGTTCTTTGAAGAAATCATTCTGACGGAATTGTAGAGGTTCATTCTTGAGTTTGGGATCTTTCAAATGTTGCTTGAGTTTATAGATAGGCCCAGCAATTCGGTGTGAAATGATAAATCCAACTGCCAGGAGAAGAATAAAATTAAAGACGGCAAGTCCAATGAAAAGCATGTCTAAATCATGCTTTTGATTTAAAAGAAATTCGTAGAAAATGTGGTCTTCTGGAATCCCAACATTGAGGCCTTTGTTTCGTAAGTTCCAAAAGAACAAATAAGTTGTGGAGTAGAGTGAGAACGTTGTGACGACAAAAACGGCAACAAAGTATCCCATTAGTTTTAACTGGAATGGACGATCAATGAGAATGTTGGTCCATGATCTTTCTTTAACTTCCATAAAAACTCCTAACTCTCTACTCCAATCAACTCGGCTTCAATTACTTTTCAATGTAAGGGAGAGTCGTTTCTACGTTGATTGTGTCTTCAACACCAACACCAAGGTATTCGGCCTTTTTAAGATTAAAGGCAGAGGCCTTGACCGTAAATTTTGCCTGAACTTCGTTATTGGCAGTTTTATAAGTGATATCTACTGGCTTCTTGACACCGTTGACCTCTAACATTGCCGTGGCCTTTCCGCCTGCGGCCTTAAGATCAGTAAGGGTCGCCTTCGGATGTTTGGTAGAGTTGAGATGTTTCCAAGTATGTTCGTCACGAAGATCAATTCCCGTTTTGAAAGATTCAATCGAAACTGAAATTTTATCTGCTGTGAAGTTATCACCTTTTTTAACAAGATCTCCTTTCACTTTACGGCTTACTGCCTGAAATGAACCGGCAGGGCTAAGAGTTACGAAAAGAGTGACTTTACTTTCTGCAAGAGCGATAGAAGAAATAAGAGCGAAACAAAGAGCTACGAACAATTTCATGCATGACCTCTGAGAATATGTTGATAAAAAAGTTATTTCTTTTTTGACGAAGCCTTCTTCTTTGCCGGCTGAGCTTTTGGTTTGAAAGAAACAAAACGGATTTTATCTCCCACACGAAGCTTGAGCGCCGCGGCCGTTACACCTGAGACTTTGTAACCACCAGACTTAAGTTTCACCACACCACCAAGGGCCGAACGGAAATTACCGCTCGTACGAGAGATGATGAAGATCTCAGACTTAAAGTTCTTATCGGAAACTTCTGCTATTTCTCCAATGGTGCTTTCTTTAATCGCGCGGATATTATCCACTTCAGCGATAAGAACCGGACCAGGTTCAAAGATCCCCACCAAACCTGAGAAGCGGAATCCTTCTTGCTCAAGAATGCGTTTTGCCGGCTCTGTATTCGGGTGAACTTTGCCAACCACAAACTGAGCGTCTTCTGGAAGAAGATTTGTAATGATTGGATACTTCGGCATTAGCTCTTCAATAAAGCGTTTGTTCTTCACATAAAGGTAATCGGCCGTTGGGAAATCAATTTTAAAGAAGTTTTTTCCAACTGCGTCCCAAAAAGGCGAGTGACCAGAGTCATTCACCATACCACGCATTTCCGCAATCACTTGATCTTCGAAAAACTTGCGGTTTTCTGCGATGAAAAGGAAGCGTGATAGAGAAAGGAAACGACCGTTTTGCGAATTACGGAAATCCGGGTGGAGATAGAGTGAACATATCTCCGCCGGACCGTTGTGAATAAAGTGGAAATGAAGTGAAGTCACATCATTTTTTACGTGAATAGATTTGGACTCGTGATGGGTCTTTTCCATTCGGTAGAAATAGTAAGGCTCGAAACCACCGATCTTAGAAATGATGGCACAAACGCCTACTAGTCTGCCTGTAAAAAGCTCTTCCATAACGAAGAGGTAATCTTCACCACCAGGACCGTCTTCACGATGCAGAAAGCTTCGCTCAGACATCCGGATTCTTTTTTTAAGGACCTCAGGGTCCTTTGGTAGAGACGTAAGGCCATGCCCGGATTTCTCCAGGAGTTCCATCAGGCCATCCAGGTCTTTCTGTTCGATCGGACGGATGATGAACATGCTTATTCGATCTCTAAAAGTGTTTTTTCGATGATGGCACAAACTTCATCGATATGTTTTTCCTCAGTCACAAGAGCTGGCATAAGGAAACGCACACGTGCAGTAGGGTGACCACCGGCAAGGAACGAAAGCACACCGTTTTCAAAAAGTTTCATCGTGAAGGCCTTAGACTTTGGCTCGTCTCCTTTAAAGAGAGTCATACCAACCATCACACCAACACCATATGGGCCTTGAAGTTTCTCAGGATATTTCTGAGAGATCTTTTCAAGGTTTTTCTTGAAGTGGTTATGAAGACGATTGTTCTTACCGTTTTCACCAAGAAGACCACTGTTCACCATTTCATTGATCACATAGTAAGCAGCGGCGATCTGAGAAGCAGAACCTGTGAAGGTCTGAGACATTAGACCTGGCTTTGGCTTGTGCTCATCATTATAAAGAGTGGCACAAACTTGAGAGTTCTTACCAACTGATACAACATCAACGTGCTTATCAAGTTTGAAATATTGGAACGCGAACAGCTCTGATGTGCGGCCGAAAGTTTGAACTTCGTCCACCATAACAGAGATGTTGTTTTCTTTACATACAGCGATCAGAGCTTCGAAGAACTCAGTGTGACCTACCCATGAACCGTTCTCACCTTGGATAAGCTCCATGATGAAACCAGCGTGGTGACCAGGATAACGAGTGATGTATTTTTTCATCGCTTTTACAGCGTTATCAATTGAGGCCTGGTGATTGTTAGCATCGTAGAAAGGGATGTAATCCACATCAACAGTCTTTGGAAGACCTACACGGTAAGCACCCTTATCTGTTACCCATGCCATACCTAGAGTACGACCGGCGAAACATTTCTCGAATGCGAAGAAACGAGAAGCAGGGTTACGCTTTTGGAAAATCATTTTGAAAGCGTTTTCGTTTGCCATAGCACCTGAAGTGGTAAGGAAAACGTTTTTAACGCCAGCGCCGTATTTACAAGCTTGTTTCGAGAAGAGCTCAAGAAGTTTCGCTGTATCAACGTTCTGCTGAAGGTGACCATTCATCACTGTGTTTGAAAGAGCACCATTTAATTGAGCTTCAATCACACCCGGGTGAGAGTGGCCCATCGAGTGAACGCCAATCCCTGTAATGAAATCGTACTTCACAGAACCGTCGCCTAGTTCAACTAGAGGACCGTTACCAATACCAGAACCAAGGTAGTTGTAAAAAAGTGCGCCACCACGATACTCAGCAACTTTCTTTAAAAGTGCATCGTATGATTCTTTAAGTTCAGGGTTCGCAGCTTTTACACCAGTGATAGACTTCTGATGTTCAGTCAGTGCTTCTTTAATAAGTTGTTTTGCTTTTTCTAAACGAGGATCATGAAAGAAACCATCGGCAATTGTCTTGGCCATTTGTAACTCCAGAATGAGAAAAATATAATGAGTTTTCGGCAGTTTATGACAGAGACTTGAAGTTAATCAAGGAATAAGGTGGAGAACTTAATTGACTCATATTGTCCAGTATATACCATTCAAATCTTTCTCTTCTTTGACCGATAAACAAGTGATGAAATTTGCTCTTTTTCTTCTGATATTTACTCTTGGGGCCCATGCCAGTGACTCAACCATTGAGGGAAAGGTGACTATTCCTTCTGGTTGCTCAAAGAAGGCCATGGTGTGGTTATCACTTGATAAAGAGAATTATAAAGAGCGATTACTGCTCATGCATACAGAAGTTCCTCAGGGGGGAACTTATCGTTTTTATGTAAAACCTGGTGACTATCAAGTCAGGGCATCTGATGAGAGTGGTTGCGAGTATATGAAACGAGTTCATGTCAAAGGGCAGCAGATCGAAAACATACAATTGGTGAAGAAATGAAAGCATTCATAATTCTTCTCTTGATGTTTACATCTTTAAGCGCTTTTAGCAGTGCTGTCATCGACTGTGGACCAAATCTTATTCGTGTATGGACTCAATCAAACGGTATGACTTGTGTACCAAGAATGGTAACAACTCAATCACAACTATATTGTTTGCCCATCAATGCCCAGCCTTTTCAAATGAGCTTGCTACAAAATTTTCCGGTGACGCTACAGAATCAAACTCCATGGTGGGCCATTCAGGGAAATCTTTATTACCCTAACATGTTTTATCCGGGAGCATGGTCTTATCCAGGAATTCAGTCGAATTATTATTCAGGGCAAGGACAGGTCTTTGCGGCCAAACCTAACGTCTATGTTGAGACCGTTCTTCCTTCGACGAAATTCAGCTTTAAATTCGTTACCAAGCAACACTTCCTTGCTCAAACGCCCTTACTTAACAAAAACGAGTGGAGAGGAAGAATTTTTGAGAAAGATAAGTTCGAAGTGGATGATGTGAATTACGATTATCTTTTCTATGACGTTCGTCTTCCAAAAGAGAAAATGCAATTTGATCATGGCATGTGCTCAACTCGTGAAGATGCCATTGCCTGGATGGTAAAAGATTTAAAAGAACTTAAACATTCGGACCTGTCGCTTCAAGATTTTGAAGAGCACTGGAGAGTAAAAATTCCTGATTATCCCTACTATTGTGTTTATCCACAGTATAATCGTGAACTAGACGCCGCTATTCCGGTTGAAATAGATCTCGAACGAACCACTTTCATCAGAAGCCTCTATGTTCTAGTCCCTCATAAAAAAGAGCCAGATGTTGATGAACCTCAAGAAATTCCATTTCCTACCAACGACCCTACGGAATATCGCCCTGGAGTGAAAATCACGCGAGAAAATACGTTCCGTGAGTGGGGTGTTGCTTTTCTTGGCTTCTAAGCCATTTGCCCTGCATCAAAAAGACCATTTTATTGCCGTTGATATTGGGGTATGATAGGTATCCTTTTACTTTAATTTTTAATTATTTGTTCACGTGACAGATGGAGCTCGTATGAAAGTTGCCAAACAACATGACATTAAAAAAACAGACAAAAAAACACTCGAGAAGTGGCTACACCTAATGATTCTTGGACGCATGATTGATGAGCGTGCTCCTAACTATCTTAAGCAAGCACTTGGTTGGTCATATCACGCGCCATATGCGGGCCACGATGCCATCCAACTTGCGATCGGTCAGGTTTTCGATCGTAAGACAGATCATATGTTCCCTTACTATCGTGACATGCTAACAGCATTGTCTGCCGGTCTAACAACAGAAGAAATTCTTCTTAACGGTATTTCAAAAGCCACAGATTTAGCTTCTGGTGGCCGTCATATGTCTAACCACTTTGCTAAGCCTGAGTGGAACATCCATAACGTTTCTTCTTGTACTGGTAACCACACTCTACATGCTGTAGGTGTTGGCCGTGCCATGAAATTTTATAAGCACAAAGGTGTTGCGATTTCTTCTCAAGGTGAGTCTTCAGTTTCTGAAGGTTACTGTTATGAAGCGATCAACGGTGCTTCAAACGAAAAACTTCCAGTAGTATTCGTATTCCAGGACAACGGTTACGGTATTTCGGTTCCTAAGGCAGATCAGACTGCCAACGAATTCGTATGTGACAACTTCACAGGTTTCAAAAATCTTCAAATCGTAAAATGCGATGGTAAAGATGTATTTGATTCTATGAACACAATGATTGCAGCTCGTGAGCACGCCCTTAAGAACTCTGAGCCAGTAATTGTTCATGCTATGTGCGTTCGTATCGGAAACCACTCTAACTCGGATAACCACGAGTGGTACCGTGACGAGAAAGAGCGTGCAGATGCAAAAGCTCAAGATCCTCTAGCAAAATTCAAGAACGATCTTCTTAAAGCGAAGATCTTCACTGATAAAGAAATCGCGAAGATTGAAGAGAAGGCAAAGGCGGAGCTTCTTGAAGCTCACGCTAAAGCAGTTAAAGCACCAAATCCAACTCCTGAATCAATCTACGATCACGTTCTTCCTCCTGCTTATGAGCCACAGAAGTACGTTGATGGTACTCACAATGAAACTTCAGAGCCTAAGAAATTCATTGATGCGATCAACGGCACTCTTAAAGCTGAATTCCGTCACAACCCTAATACATTCATCTGGGGTCAAGACGTGGCCAACAAAGAGAAGGGTGGTATCTTTAACGTTACAAAAGGTATGCAACAAGAATTCGGTAAGGGCCGTGTATTCAACGGTCCAATCGCTGAAGACTATATCCTTGGTACAGCGAACGGTATGTCTCGTTTCGATCAAGACAAAATCCGCGTAGTTGTTGAAGGTGCTGAGTTCGCAGATTACTTCTGGCCGGCAATGGAGCAATTCGTAGAAATGTCTCACGATCACTGGAGAAGTAACGGTGCTTTCTCACCAAACGTAACAATCCGTCTTGCTTCTGGTGGTTATATCGGTGGTGGTCTTTATCACTCACAAAACATCGAAGGTACTCTTTGTACGTTCCCTGGTGTTCGAGTAGTTGTTCCAGCTTTCGCTGACGATGCCGCTGGTCTACTAAGAACAGCAATGCGTTCTCAAGGATGTACTGTGTATCTAGAGCCAAAAGCTCTTTATAACGCTAAACATGCTATGACTCCAATCCCTGAGGACTTCGAAGTTCCTTTCGGTAAAGCTCGTGTTCGTCGCGAAGGTCGTGATCTTTCAATCATTACTTACGGTAACACTGTTCACTTCTCACTAGAGGCCGCTGAACTTCTTGCAAAAGAAGGCTTCGAAGTTGAAGTTCTAGATCTTCGTTCACTTAATCCACTTGATCTTGATGCTATCGTTGCAACAATCAAGAAGACTCACAGAGCTCTTGTTGTTCACGAAGATAAAGTGTTCGGTGGTTTCGGTGGTGAGCTTGTTGGTCAAATCAACGAACACGCGTTCGAGCACCTTGATGCTCCTGTACGCCGTGTAGGTTCGACTTTCACTCCAGTTGGTTTCAACCGTATTCTTGAGCGTGCTATCCTTCCAGATATGAATAAGATTCTGGTGGCGGCTCGCGAACTTCTAAATTACTAAAAAACCTGAGGGCCCCTTAAGGGGCCCTTTTTTTATCCAAAAACGCTTTTAAAACGGTAAAAGCGGGTAATAAATACAGTATAAAAAGTGCACTCATTCTAGGCACTTGGATCTCTGGTCAGTAATATCCGGCCAATTTTCAATTACCTATAAGGAGACCTTTATATGAAAAATTTCCTTCTAGCGGGAGCGATGCTCCTTTCTTTCAATGCCTTCTCTCAGTCTTATCTCGTGCTTAACAACGGTGTAACTCTAACGACAGACAAATCAGGTTTCATCTACGACTTCGGTAACTTCATTCTTCCTTATAAAGTTCTCGCCAATGGCGGTAACTTTCTGATCGCGGAAGAGAGGCTTTCAACTGTAGATGAACATGGTTTCTTCTATACAAAAAGTGAAAAGATTAAAAAGTACAAGGCCAAAGGTCAGAACTACTTCATCAATGATGACAATGACCTGGTAACTATTGACTCAAAAGGTTTCTTCTACGTTCTTGAAGACAAGGCATTTAAGAAGGCCAAGTCATTTGGTGGAAACTATTTTACGGTGAAGCCAGAAGACAAAAAGCCAGGTGTAGATCTTTATACTGTGAGCTCTACTGGTAACTATTTTAAGTTAAACGTTGAAGGTCTTAATCCTGCCGATATCGTTGTCTTCGGTGGAACTTATTTTCAGACAAGAACAGGTATGACTTATACTGTGACAAAAGACGGATTCGTTTACGCAAAACCAGAAGTTAAAGTGAAGGCGATCAAGAGAACCGGCGGTAACTTCTTTATTGATGCTAACAATTTCCTTTATACAGTTTCTGAAGAAGGTTTCTTAGTGCTTCCAGTTCTTCCTGCGAACATCAAAGTTTCTCAAATTGCAAAATTAGGATCGAACTATATGATCGACAACCAAGGTCGCATCTTCGTTGTTGATAAAACTGGCGCATTGTACGAGCGCACTATTGATCACGATTTACTCAACACAAAAGTACTTTCTTTCTAAATCGAAGGGGCCCATACGGGCCCTTTTTTTTGGCACAACCATCCAGCACATTCCGTCACCTTAAGGAAACACAGGGCCATTCAAGAGCTTATTCCTCTCGGGCAAATTTAAAGCCACTCCATAGTAAAGCACAGGATACTTGAGTATAGTCGCCCTGCTTTTTTCAACTCAAGGAGACGGACGAATGAAAAAATTGATGCTAGCAGCTCTCGCGACTCTTTCCCTCAATGCATTTTCTCAATCATATATCATCATGGATAACGGGATCACGATCACCACTGATAGTTCCGGATATGCTTATGATTTTGGCCACTATGCTTTCCCTCAAAAAGTAACTCTGAAGGGAGGCCAATACTTCGTAGAAGAAGGAACAATCCTCGCTACGATCGACGAGAACGGTCTGTTCTTTCGTAAATACGAAATGATTCCGGAAAAGATCAAAGGCAAGGGGATTAATTATTTCCTTTCAGAAGAAGGTGCTCTTTATGCCATTGATAAAAAAGGTTACGTGAAGTTGACCGAAAATGAACTTTTTAAAAAGGCCGCAAACTTTGGTGGAAACTACTTCACTGTGGCCGATACAGAGGCACAAACTCTTGACCTCTACGTGGTAGATGGAACAGGAAAAGTGGCAAAGGCAGATGCTCCAAGCTTAAAAGTAAAAGACATTATCGCTTTTGGTGGGACCTATGTGATGAATAACCGCGGAGTGGTTTTCACTGTGGCCACAAACGGTGTGGTGACTCCACAAGACGATGTCCGAGTGGGCATCCTTACAAAACGAGGTGGTAATTACTTCGTTGATTCTTCTGGCTACCTTTTCACCGTATCAGAGCAGGGGATTCTAAGAATGCCTGCGCTCCCGCTTAGTCTAAGAGTCAGCAGCATCTTGAAGCTTGGTAGTAACTACTTTATTGATCAGAGCGGTAAGCTCTTCGTGGTTGATAAAGAGGGGAACATCTTTGAGCGCACGATGCGTGATTATGATTTCAAAACCGCGAAAGTCATTTCTCTTTAAAATAAGAAGGCCCCGTGATGACGGGGCCTTTTTTATTGAATGATTCTTAGATGTGAGCTTAGTTTGCCGACTTGTTTTCGAAGATTCTCAAAACCTTCTGTTTCATCAATCACCAGAACGTCATTTTCAGTCGTGAGATCGTTTTTAAAGAGAGAGAGGTAGCTCTCCAGCTCCGTTGCTTTAAGCTCTTTAACGATCATGACATAAAGCGAGCGACCGAAGTTCTTTCCTACAATCACGCGGCTTGAAACGCCATTAGCGGCACGAAGATTGGCCGTAAGAAGGCCGTCCAAAAGATAGTCCACGTCCTCATAGTAAGAATTCTGGGGAGTCACTTCTTCTTTAGTGAGCCAGATGATTCCTGTCGTGAGTGGTGTGACTTCCTTTCGAATTTCACTCATTGCGGTTCAGCTCTTGCTTGAAAACGTTGTCCAGGATTCCGTTAAGGAATCCGGCTGATTCTTTTGTAGAATATTTTTTACCAAGTTCAATGGCCTCGTTGATCACAACTTTGCCTGGAACTTCTGGGTGATACTTAAGTTCATAAATCGCCATCATGAAGATGGTGTGTTCGATTTTAGAGATACGAGAAAGCTTCCAGTTCTTAAGGTACTTCACAAGAATCTCTTCGATCTCTTTGTGGGTCTTAAGAATGCCACTCACCAATGTCGCAACATAGGCCTGTGCCTCGCTGTCTAGAACGATTGATAGAGTTTGTCTGAACTCCTGCATACGAGAAAAGATCTCAGTTGAATCAAGTTCTTTCTTTTGATCCTGGAACGCTGGAAGTTGGAAATGATAAAGAAATTGTAGGCAAAACTCACGTGCCTCACGCTTAGTACTCACGGTTTTCATCCTTATTAGAAGCTGGATTAATTTTAAACTGGTTGTTCTCGTCGTGCTTAAGTTCGTTCACGAATTCTTCTACGTCTTGGAACTTACGGTAAACCGCTGCAAAACGAATATAGGCCACTGGATCAAGGTGACGAAGATACATCATCACTAAGTTACCAACGTCCTTAGTATTAACTTCTTTATCAGAAATATCTAATACTGCTTTCTCGATATTTTGAATGATTCTTTCAATTTGAATGGCAGAGATAGGGCGTTTTTCACAGGCCTTCTCAATACCAGTTAAAATTTTCTCACGCTTATATGGCTCGCGACGTCCGTCACGTTTAATCACCATAGGCATGGAGAGTTCAACTGTTTCAAAAGTGGTGAAACGCTTCTGACAGGCCTCGCATTTTCTGCGACGACGGATAGTCGAACCTTCATCCAGGTTTCTGGAATCTAGCACCTTCGTGTCAGGGGCCGAACAATAGGGACATTTCATAATGCAGACCTAAACTATATCTAGTGGTTTGTTCGGCTTTTTCTACCATGAATGGAACAAGTTGAGAAGCTAAATAGCTGATTCTGGGAGCAGGGAACGGCCAGTGATTTCTAAGGCTTGAGTGTGAAATGACGCAAATTCACTACGCCGGCGTAGTAAACTTGCGTCACAGAGTAGATTATTTCTTTTTAGGAGCTCCACAAGAGCCTTCGGTCCAAGTCTTGTGGCCATGACATTCGGCCTCGCAAGAGTTGCCGTAGTTGGTACCATTGGCACAAACTGGTTTGAAGATTTTCATGCAGTAGCAAGGCTGAACAGTATACGGGCTCACTTGAGCGGCGTCGCTTTCACCTGCAGATTCTACTTTTGGTTCTTCTTTCTTTTTCGTCGTACAAGAAACAGCAAAGGCGAGGGCAACAATTAAAACGTATTTCATCTGGTCCTTCCTTATTTATAAACTGGAAATTTTGTACAAAGGTCATGAACACTAAGTTTCACTTCCTTCTGAATTTTTTCGTCAGTCGGATTCTTAAGTGCTTTCACAATAAGTTCCGCCATGAATTTTGTTTCAGCTTCTTTGAACCCACGTGTTGTTACCGCTGGAGTTCCAAGACGGATACCAGAAGTCACAAAAGGAGAACGCTTATCATTTGGAACCATGTTCTTGTTACAAGTGATGTCTACGCGCTCAAGGATCTCTCCCGCTTCTTTACCAGACATGTTCACTGAATCTGTTTTCAGAAGAACAAGATGGTTATCTGTTCCACCAGAAACTAGTTCAATTCCGTTATCCATTAGAGTCTTAGCGAGAACCTTAGAGTTCTTCACCACTTGTTCTTGATAAGTTTTGAAACTTGGATCAAGGGCCTCTTTGAAAGCAACTGCTTTACCAGCAATGACGTGCTCAAGTGGACCGCCCTGAATACCAGGGAAAATAAGCGAGTTAAATTTTTTCGCGAGATCATCGTTGTTAGTAAGAATCAAGCCACCGCGAGGGCCACGAAGGGTTTTGTGAGTGGTAGAAGTCACAACGTCAGCATGATCCATCGGAGATGGGTGAAGACCAGCGGCCACAAGTCCTGCGATGTGGGCCATGTCTACCATTAGAATAGCACCAACTGATTTTGCGATCGCACCGAATTTTTCGAAATCAATGATTCGCGGATAGGCCGAAGCACCAGCAATGATCATGCGAGGCTTTTCACGTTTAGCGATATCTTCAAGTTGGTTGTAGTCGATTGTTTCCTGAGCATTCAAACCATAGTGCATGGCCTTGAAAAGTTTCCCAGAAAAGTTAACCGGTGAACCGTGAGTTAAGTGACCACCTTGAGCAAGATCCATTCCTAAGAAGGCCTCGCCTGGATTTAAGCAGGCCATATAAACGGCCATGTTTGCTTGTGAACCAGAGTGGGGTTGAACGTTGGCATGTTTTGCGTTGAAGATTTTCTTCAAGCGTTCAATCGCCAGCGTTTCAATTCCATCTACGAATTCGCAACCGTTGTAATAACGTTTGCCAGGGTAACCTTCAGCATATTTGTTCGTGAGGCAAGACCCTTGGGCCTCCATCACTGCTTGCGAACAGTAGTTTTCAGATGCGATTAGTTCCAGACCCATTTCCTGGCGATTTTGTTCTTTTTGGATAAATTGAGCGACCTCAGGGTCCACTTCGATGAGACGTTTAGACATGGTATCTCCTTATTTTCCCAATTTTATAGGGACTTACCCGGAATTGTAAGAACTTCCCTAGGGGCTTACGTGAAAAGGCCTTTTTATGATATTTTGCGCTGCATTATGGACGTTTACGTACTGATTCTCATTCTGGCCGTGGTTCAATCACTCTTTGGAGTGGGCCTGTTGTTATTCGGTACACCGATTATGCTTCTGATGGGTTACGAATATACGGAAGCGCTTATGTATCTCTTACCCGCATCTGCCGCATTAAGCTGGAGTCAGGTAAAAGATCTCCATAAAGAAAAGCTCAATGGCGGTTATCGCAAACTTTTCTTTCTTATCTGTCTTCCACTGTTATTTGTGGGAATGCTAGCTGCAACACACTTAGATGTTAAATGGGAAATTAAACTCTTTGTTACGATCATGTTGGTGGTGGCCTTCATCATTCGCACTAACTCATCATTTCGTGAGTCATTGCAGACCCTGATGAAGAACCATTTACCAATAGCATTGGGTGCGATGGGACTGATTCACGGTCTTTCAAACATGGGCGGATCAATTCTCACACCGATGGTGTCGAGTCTGTATAAAGATAAGACGAAGGTGTTGGCAGGAGTTAGTTTTGATTACGCTTTTATGGCGAGTCTGCAATTAATCGTTCTGATCTTCTTCAAAGGCGAGACCTTTGAAATGAAATATCTCATTGGCCCGGCCATCTCTTTATTCATTCGGTATTCAATCGGTAAGAGAGTTTTCGCTTTTACCTCTGAGACAAACTACCAGCGATTACTTAACGGCTTCATTCTTGCGAATGCTGTTTTATTAGGAATTAATCTTTAAGGGTGGTGTGGATCCATCGGTTCATGGGTCGTAGATTCAGCAGGTGCTTCTGCTCCTGGTTCAATTTGTCTCTCTGAAGAAGCGTCGTAGGGAATATTATGAATGCGGTGATAGTCTTCTTCTAACTTAGAAGCAAATTCAATCAGAACATAGTCATCATCTGGCCCAAGCTCCTCAGGTGTCTTTTGTGAGCATGATGCCAGTAACAGCAATCCCATGATTGCGGCCAATTTCATTTCATCTTCTCCTTAAGACTGTCCACTAGAGGTTCAAGTTCTTTAAAGAAGTCTTTTTCTCTTAGCTTGAAGTTTTGAGAATCACGATTCATCTCACCTAAGTGCTTTTTTAGCTTATAAAGCGGCCCGGCGATTCGGTGAGACACCATAAAACCCGTTCCAATAAGAAGAAGAAAGTTAAAAACCACCAAAGCAATGAAAAGGAGATCTAAGTCTGCTTTTTGATTATCAATAAATCTGAAGAAAACATGCCCGTTTGGGATTCCAACGTTTAATGCCTTCTGCTTTAATCGCCAAAAAAACAGAAAACTAATGGAGTAAAGAGAGATTGTAGTGAGAAAAAATAGGCCTACAAAATAGCTCAGGAGCTTTAGTTGGAACCTAGGATTCAGTAGGTAATTCTTTAATTTTCTTCGGGATTGCATTAAATCAGCCATATTTCCTCGGCACTTATTTTCTAAACTATCTATTGAGCAATCATTATAAAGTACTGAATTTTTCTAAGATACTCCTTTTTGGTTGACCGAAAAAGTTCCTCAAAAAAATGACTCCCTTTACGATAAGGGAACTATGAAAATACTAATATTTTTTACTCTCATGACCCTTTCAAGTGCTCTTCAAGCAGGAACAACTGAAGAGCTAAAGCGTTTGAATAAGTGCTATGGCCTATTCGTTCGCGAAAGAATTGAAACTGATCATCCTCTTTGGGTGCAGGTTTCAAAAGGCATGAAGTCTGGAACTGACGCTTGTATGGATCTTTTTGATAAGGCCAAGCTGAACAATTCCGGTGAAATTGCAAACACTGGTGGCAATTATGATTATGAGGGAATGAGAATCTTGAATTCATTTCTTCGCTTTCATAAATCTCAATTTGAAATTGCAGATTTTGCAACGGCAATTGGCGGGGGGAATGACCGCTTTACTCGTGATGTGATCGACTCCAATGAGGCCGCTTATCATTTCTTATACTCTCTCTTTGCTCCTGATCAAAAATTTTCAGATACAGTAACTCGCGATTTCAGTATCCGCGCCAAACGTTATAGTGAGAAATCCGGACGTGCTCGCAGTATTGCTGGAGTGGCCCTTCAGCAACTTCTTCAAGGGACTTTCAAAACAGTAAAAGATGCAAACGGTGTTAACATCACTGTTCCTGATGATGCAAAGGGGGGAGTGGTTCCGTTTTTACCATCTCTTCCAGAAACAGGAATTCTGATTGGTCTTGATATGGACCGAGAAGAGAATCCTATTGATCCTGCTTACTTTAACCCAAGCTTTGGGACCTTAAAATTTACTTCCACCAACGTTAATCAGCACTTGGGTGGAGGACTTATTGGTACTCAAGCTTACCTGTTGGCAAACCTAGGTAAGGATGCGTTCACCAGTGGTGGTACAAATCTTTTCCGTCGCTGGGGAAAGCACGTCATGTCTGATTTACTTTGCCGAAATCTTCCTTCCCTGCGTTCTAAAGACGTCATCCAAGAAGTAAATCCTGAATCAACTATTGCTTTCCGTACCGGAATTTCTTGTATGGCCTGCCACTCGTCGATGGACCCTTTGGCCGGTGCCATTCGAAATTCACGGGCCGCCTGGTCTAACAACACAGGTATGGGGGGATTTAATCGTGTTAAGTTCATTGGCCATCGTGAACCTGATCTGGCCTATGCTGAATTTCCAACTAAAGCGGCCGATGCAAATTTTCATCGCAGACCTGCAGCTGGAAGACTTTATTACAGAAGTTATAACGGAGATTTAGTTCAAAAAGAAGTTGAGGGTCTACAGGATCTAGGTGAAAACCTTGCCGATACAAATGATCTTTATGTGTGTGCGGCCAAGCGCTACTATCGCTACCTTACAGGAATTAACGTTGATCTCTCTGACATCGGAAACATCAATACTCCTGTCTTTTCACCTGGGGAAAAGTTTCAACGTGATCGAGTGATTAATCTTGGATTGGATCTTAAAAAGCACCAGTCTCTTAGAACACTCATTAAAAATATTATTAAATCTGAAGCATTCATTCATCCGGACCGTGGAGTCTAATATGTCATCTGATAAGAAAAAATTTGAACTTGATCGAAGGACATTATTAAAGAACATCTTGGTTGGGACCGGAGTTGTGGCCTCTACACCATTTGATATGTTCCTTACGAACATGATGGTGAATTTCCTCCAAGCAGGTACTGCTCATGCGGCCGGTGAAAATCCCGCCTTCCAGGATTTTAAATACATCAGTCTTGTTCTTGCTGGCGGGGCCCCTCGCTATTATTGGGACCTTCCGATTCAACCGAATGGAAATGATGCGATTGTTGCCAATCCTATGGTGGTGAATAAGTTTGTAAACTCTAATGGAAACATTAGCGCTGAATATGCCACTGCGAAGGTAGGAAGCTATTACATGCCTCACGTATGGAGCGGAAATCTCGCTACAACGGCCGGAGTAGCACCTATGTCCTTGCTGGGACAAAATATGATGATCATGCGTGGACTAGATCTCCAGATCGATAGCCATCCGATTGATCGTGAACGCCAGGTAGCACCGGTTCCAGGAGGTATTTCACTTTCTGGTCTCGTGGCCGATCACGCATCCACTCCTATTCCAGCAGTGGGACGCGGAGGTGGTGGTGGTTACTATCGTGGCGAGAAAGGTGTGGCCTATGTGGAGCTAGCGGGAACCAATCCTCTAACTGTTGCTCTGTCACCTTTTTCACCTATTGGCTCTATGAAAACTATTAACAATGGTCAGGTTGAAATGGCCATTGATAACGCTCTTAAAAGAATGTCGGCCCTCTCTGCCGATAAGAATAAATTCCTTCCAAGTACATTTGCCACTCGTTTCAACGCCAAGAAGATGATGATGAAGTCATTTGGGAACTTGCAGGCAACATATACTTCTTTGGTGACAAAATACACAGGTCTCATTAATCGCTCGTTTGAAGCACAAGGTGGTTTGTCATTGCAGGGAGTGGATAATATCGCCGTACCTGCTCTTGGGACAGGACCATTTAGAGTAACAGAGGGTGAGTATCTTACCGGAGATGACATTAGAACTTTAACTGATATCAAGACAACAATTGTAGAGCTTGCGGAGAGTATGGCCGTGGCCGAATTTATGATCACGCAAGGTCTGTCTTCTTCAGTGAATGTTGTGGCCAGTGACTTTAATAATGTTTTTTATCAGTCAGCTTATAATCCGACATCGAAGGTCACACGTACGAGTGTTCGTGGTAGACACGGAATGGATGTGCACTTCACCGGATCTTACGCCGCAGTAGTTCTTTTCTCTCGTTATTACCGTGCTGTTTCTTCTTGTTTGTATGAATTGATCGCTCAACTAAAATCTGTTCAAACCGGTTACGGTCAGAATCTTTTTGATCGTACTGTGATGACTGTGACCTCTGAATTTAATCGTATTCCTCGTGTAGATGGAAGTGGTGCGGACCACGGCTGGCAGGGATCAAATTTCACTCTTCTTTCAGGAATGGTGAATAATCTGACTGTGGTTGGTAATGTGAAAACAAACGTAGGTAATCGTGGGACATGGGGACTTGCGGGTCCTCTTGATGAACTTAATGGTCGTGAAGCGATCATTGGTAATGCCGCTTCTACAGTGTCAGCACTAGTAGAAGTGCAAACTCCAACACCAAACGATCAGTCCTTTGTTTATAAAGACAGCAAAGGGAAGGCCCAACTTTCGATTAAGTCTTTAAAGAACGTAGCGTAACCAGGAATAAGTTATGTTAAAAAGTTGTACGTTGATTATTTCTCTTCTTATGCTTGCGGCCTGTGAAGCACCCGTGGCAAAAAAACAGGAAGAAGGGCTTGTCTTTCGCGCTCCCAACGCTTTTCAAGAAAAGCAGGCGCAACTTACATATGCTTCTGAAATTCAGATGGCAGACCGCTCGTATGTTGAGTCGGTATTGCTTCAAGTGTTTAATGCTGAAGGCACTTCTGCTGCCACTTATATCCAGTCAGACATCTATCAAAAAGTAGAGTTTGGCGGGGCCTGTGATTTTTATGCACCTTCTGATTTAAGTGCGACCACAATAGAGTTCCCTCGTGAACAGTGTTTTACCGGGATGGGAGTGGTTCAGAACTTGAACAACAATCCCATGAGATATTCACTCACAACCAAGGTCTGCGAAAGACTGGTCAATGATACGGCCCGGATGGATGTGATAAAGGCAAAGATTTTCCCTGATAATAAATGGGCCGCACCTACGGCCGCTTCTATTCAAAAAGCGTGGTCATTGTTCTTTCCCATTGAGCAGGCCGATTCTGCAATCGTCGACGATTTAAAGGCCATTTCTAATGTCAGCAGTGGCACAGAAGACGCTTGGAAAAACATCGTTCTAACAATGTGTGTTTCACCTGAGTGGCAAGTGCTTTAGAATTGACGACCGAAACCCATGCCCCAGAAGCTTTCTTGCTTCTTGAAGTATTGACCGAATTCTGCGCGGAGGTACCATTTCCCAAACTGCCAGCGTGAATTAATGGTGGCGAGAGCGGAAATTGGGCTTTCTTCTTCAACTTTATAGTCTGTATCAGAAGGCTGTGTGAGCTTCTGAGAAGTATAGATAATAGGAAGACCAATCCCAATACGCGATTTAGAGCTGGAAACGATCATAGAGGCCATTGGACCAATTTTTAGACCTGTGGCAGGGATATTTTGTTGATAGGTAATGTTGGAGTCACCGTAGGCACTAACGCCCCCTGAGCCCACTAGAAAGCATCCATCAAGCAGGAAGTGGTAAAAACCATTCTCAATCCCTACATCGCCCCCCAGACAATAACCCTGATTAGTGATGATCAGGCCGGTATTTGTATTGGAGCTGCTTCGATGAAGAGTGGCATCATGCTGCCAGCTCACGTATTGAAGGTTGATACTGAAAGTGAAGTAGTAGACCTTGTCTTCAAGATACTGAAGGTGAGTCATGACCTTATCATTTAGTTTTTCTGCTTTCCCTTCGCGGAACTCTAGTTCGCTCACGATTTGTCGGAAGATAATATAGATTTTTTTATCTTCTTCGAGTTTAGCACTTAGTTTATTGTGACTTAAAAGTATGTCCGCAAAATCGTTGTAGATATACCAGTAATAAATAGGCAGCGATTTCGGATAATCTTCTGAATCAAGAGTTTCTTTATTGCGGATCTTTTTGCGAATGTCCGCATGATCTTTGGCATGATCTCTTTTTAAAATTTTAAAAATGACTTTCGAGTCTTCACGGTATCTTTTTAATTTCCGTAAGGAATAAGAAAGCATCACCATTTCTTTTGTAGTGAGGTCCTTCCATTTCTCAGGAGAATTATAAGTATCAACGATTCTTTTATACTCTTTGCGCGCAAACATCGGTTTGATCTCTGCCGCGTGGGAGAAATTTAAAGAGACCACAATGAGGATCAAAAGCTTTAGCATCATAACCATACGTGTGTCTGGAATAAGTACATCCAGCTGTCTTTTGTAGAAGCATCTGGCGTAAAGTTTCGAGTGTTATAAATATCGAAGCGCAGTTCCAGGCGTTGGATAGGAAATACCTGAAGTGCTGGTCCCCAACGTACAGTATAAGGATCTTCTTTGATGTCCCTTTGAATGTATTCCACATTGGTAAGGAAGTAGAAACCACGTACTGGTCTTAGATAGGCCTGAAGAAGCCCATAGCGTGCAGTAGTTTCTTCATCATTGCTTTTTTGCTTTTGAACTGTTTGGCCCACTTCCATGAGTAGGGCAGAGCCCTCTTTGAGATTGAAGCGACCATGGACAGCTGCCGACGTCAGTTCAAGGTAATCGTTCTGTGAAGAAATAAAAGAAGCACCCAGACGGTGAATGTCGAAAACAGTCTTCTCGAAAGTTCCGCTATATCCCTTCATCTGAATGTCTTTATCTTGAGATAAGTTACCCATGAAAAACTGGGCCCCGCCTTCCCATGTCTCTCCTACATAGTGAACGACAGTTCCATGAGTCTGATCATTCTGGGCCACTTGAGGTAGGGCACGGCTATAGGCAATGTGCTCAATAACTCTGATACCGTAAATCTTATCCATCAAACCAGCATAGACACCAAGGCGCGGAGTAAAGCGATATCCCATGTAGTATTCGCGGCTTCGCCATTCGCCTTGTTCATCTCCAGGGATGGAAGACTTGGGCTCTGGTGCATATCCAAAGTTTGCAGTTGTTACGAACTTATCATTTTCACCAAATTTCAAAACAACACGGGCATCTGCTTGCATGTTGATCCATTCTTTAGACTCTGATTCTTTCGAACCAGGATTTCTCACGAGCTGGAAACCACGATAGTTAACTTGGGTCCTGAGCCAATTCTGTTTTGGTTTACGGAAAAGAAAGCCAGAGGTGTAGGCGATTTTTTCTTCGTCCCATGATTTAGGGTACAAAGCGCGAGATGAAATGGTTGTGGCCGAAACAGCACGACCATAGTCTGTCAGTGGCCCGCCACCAAAAGGGTTATAGTGACAGTTCAAGCATGACGTGTAGTTATGTCCAATGAAGTTTGGATACGCCTGTGCCGTTAAACTTACAAATAAGAGCGATAGAAAAAGAGCAAATGCTTTCATGGAATTTCTTCTACCCATTTTCTGAGTTGCTGATATTCAGCATCTGAAAGTGCACTTCCACCTTGAGGCATGTTTGAACTCGCTCCTCCATAGTTGATAATTCTTTGGATGAAGTAAGAGTTGTCCGGGTCGCCTCTTTGAATAAGTCCTGAATCGAGCCAGGCATTATTGTTCTTATAGGTGGCCCAGATATCGTGAATGTTCGAACTATGGCAGCTCGTACAACGAGTTTGAATCGTATTATAGGCCTGGGCAAAATTTGGATCTGTTTCATCCAAAATAGCTGGACCGTATTTAAAGCGGTCAGAAGAATTTGAGTTGTAGTCCTGGCAGCCTACGAGAAGAAGAAGTAGGGGAAGAAGCAGTTTCATGGTTTTTTCTCGTAGTAATATTTAACGGAAACTTTGACCTTATCTTCGACGCCGATCCCAAGATACTGAGCTTTAGGGAGATTGAACTCTGAAGAGCTGACTTCAAACTTGGCGTCCACATACTTATCTTTGGACGAGTAAGTGATAGTCACCGGTTTGGTCACTCCATTTAGGGTAAGATTTGCGGTCCCTTTTCCTTGGCCGGCCTTAAGGTCAGTAAGATCAATTCTTGGGTGGGGAAGCTTTGGGCCTCCTCCAATATGCTCGGCAAAGTGCTTGTCTCTTAGCCCATTTCCGGTGGTAAAAGAGTCCACGAAGACACTGATTCGATCTGCAGTAAATTCCTGGCCTTGCTTTAAAAGGCGCCCCTTGGCCTTTTCACTGGTCGCTTCAAACGAGCCCGTGTTTGGGATAAGGGTCGCATAGACCCGTACAATATTTTGGGCATGCAAAACGCTAGAACAAAAAAGAAGTCCAAATGCTAATAGTTTCATGAGGTTTAATTCCATCAATATTGAATAGCGTTGTCAAAGAAAAGGTCTGTCTAACTATTAAACACCCATGAAATAAAGACCTCTTCTTGTCCTTTTGGACGGAAATTCCCAGATACTACTCAAAAACTTGTCCGGAGAATCAAAATGAAACTCATGCTTTTTCTTACAGTGCTTGTGTCTTCATTCTCAGTCTTTGCCAAAGAACAAATGCTTTCTGATCTCCTTCGAGAAAAGAGATGCCAGATCGAGGTCTCCCAGGATGTTGTCGTTCAATATTCTAAGGACTCAGCAACCGCCGGTCAGACTTTGCTCGTGATGAAAGAAATTGATAATTCTAATAATCGTCGTCTGAAAGTAGGACGAGTTTTAAAAATTTCTCACGCTGACGAAAACTATATTGTTTTTAACGACAAGCATGTTGAAAGCCTCTGCATTTATCAAAATAATCTTTGTCATGAGCTCAACCGTGTGAAGGCCGCAGATTTTGAGGCCTGGTCACAAAAGAAATTGAAACTTATTTGTAACGTTAAACCAACAATTGATATCTAAGGACCATATATGAAACTTCTATTAGGCCTATTTTGTGCTTTAAGTGCTTTTTCTTCTTTTGCTTATAATGACCTGAACGACATGGTCTTTGATAAAAATTGCGATGTCGTTGTTCAAGAGGACATTTATTTTCTTCACTCGACCATTGCTGTTCTGGTTGGCAGTGCCAACTTAACCGCCCTTCACATGGACCGAGATCGTGACCGTCGTTTGGCCGCTGGACGAAGACTTAAAGTTCATCGCACGACTCATGATAGAATTATCTTTGATGATAGTGCCGTTAGAGATCTGATGATCCTGGCCAATAATAATGGAATGCCAATATTCACTAAGAACTTAAGTGTTTCAGACATTGCCACTTATTCTGCTGGCACCTTGTATATGGAATGTAGAGATAAAGAGACTGTAGATATGTAAAAAAAAAGGCCCTCTTCTGAGGGCCTTTTTTTTTAGGCTTTTTTGAAAATCGTCGATGAGTTTGTTCCACCGAAACCGAATGAGTTGTTAAGCGCGTACTTGATGTCGCGTTTTTCAGACTTGTTCGGAACATAATAAAGATCACAAGCAGGATCCTGATTATCAAGGTTGATAGTCGGAGGAAGAATGCCTGTCTCAAGGGCCTTGATACAGAAAATTGATTCCAGACCACCGGCCGCACCAAGAAGGTGACCAGTCATTGATTTTGTCGAACTCACTGCTAGTTTGTACGCGTGATCACCGAAGGCCTTTTTGATCGCACCAGTCTCAGCAACGTCACCAAGCGGAGTCGAAGTTCCGTGAGCGTTGATGTAGCCGATTTCTTCTTTCGGCACACCTGAAAGCTCAAGGGCCTGATTCATACAAATAAGAGCACCAAGTCCTTCCGGATGTGGAGCTGTGAAGTGGTGAGCATCTGAACTTGCACCGAATCCAACAACTTCAGCGATGATTCGAGCTCCACGAGCAACCGCTTTATCGTAGTTTTCAAGAACGATGATACCAGCACCTTCACCCATGACGAATCCATCACGATCAACATCGTATGGACGAGAAGCACGATGTGGCTCTTCGTTACGGCGAGAAAGGGCCTTCATGTTATTGAAGCCCGCAATTGTATATCCAGTGATAACGGCCTCAGTACCGCCAGTAATCATGGCGTCCTGACGGCCAAGCATGATTTCAGTCGCCGCTAGTTCAAGAGCGTGAGCACTTGAAGCACAAGCAGAAGCGACCGCAAAGTTTACACCTTGGAAACCATAGTGAATCGAGATCAGGCCTTCCGGCATGTTTGGAATCACTGATGGAATGAAGAAAGGAGACACACGACGTGGACCTTTCTCAAGGAAAGCTTTGTGGTTAGATTCAATGTGCGGGAATCCGCCAAGACCAGTACCGAAGATGATACCGATTTTTGCTGGATTATATTTCGCCTCAAGAAGGTTCGCTTGCTTGATCGCTTCAGCTGAAGCGTGAAGAGCGTATTGGTTAAATAGGTCAAAGCGTTCTTGGTCTTTTGGATCCATAAGAACAGGATCAAGCTTGAAGTTCTTCACTTCACCACCAAAAGTAACACCCCAGCCTTCAGTCGATTGGTTTTCTAATGTTGTAATTCCAGATTTTCCGGCAAGTGCATTGTTCCAAACTTCATCCAGGGAATTCCCTAGACCACAGATTGCGCCCATCCCGGTTACAGCAACTCTATTTAGTTTCATATAGAACTCTTTTTTTGGGCCCTTATGTTTCACCCATCACCAAGAACTTGGGACCATTTAAAGAGTTCAAGGGGAATAAAGGGGTGTGCTTAAAAGCAAAAAGCCACCCGAAGGTGGCTTCAAGATGTCGAATTAGTGAGATTTAGACTTTAAGTAAGTAACTACGTCGCCGATCGACTTAAGATTCTCAGTTTCATCTTCTGGGATCTCTACGCCGAATTCGTCTTCCATCTTCATCATAAGCTCAACCATATCTAGTGAATCTAGGTTAAGGTCATCAACGAAGCTTGTGTTAAGGCTAATGTTAGCTGCGTCCATTTTTGTTGCTTCAGAAACGAGCTTAATTACCTTGTCTTGTAATTCCATTAAAATATCCTCCAAAATGTGAGATGCGCTAATTTATTAAATGTATAGGCCGCCGTCAATTTTAATCACTTCTCCAGTCAGGTAACTCGACGCAGAGCTCAAAAGGAAACAGGTCAAATTAGCTACTTCCTCTGCTTTACCCATGCGACCTAAAGGAATCGACTTGGCATATTCCTCTTTGGCCTTCTCATTAAGTGCGTCTGTCATATCAGTCTGAATAAAACCAGGACAGATCACATTACAACGAACGTTACGAGAAGCGAGTTCTTTTGCCACTGACTTCGAAAAACCAATCAAACCTGCTTTAGAAGCGGCGTATGCGGCCTGAGATGGGTTACCCATAAGGCCCACGATTGAGCTCATATTCACGATGGATACGTTCTCAGCTTTTAAAAAGTTTCTTGAAAGAGCTTGAGTCACCATCATTGAACCTTTTAGGTTCGTATCAAGGATAGATGTAATTTCATCTGGCTTTAAACGAAGAAGAAGAGTGTCTTTTGAAATACCAGCGTTGTTCACAAGACCAGAGATCGGGCCCACAGTTTTTGTGAACTCGTCGATCGCTTTTGTCATGGCCTCATAATCAGTAACATCAAATTTAAGACCAGTCGCCTTACCACCGGCCGCTTGAATTTCTTCTTTAAGAGCTGCGGCCTTTGCTTCATCTCCACGGTAGTTAAAAACCACGTGAGCGCCTTGAGCGGCAAGAGTTAGAGCAATTGATTTACCGATACCGCGAGCGGCACCTGTTACAAGAACTACTTTGTCTTTTAAATCAGAATACGTTGCTGTCATAGTGCCTCGACTTCAGAAAAGCCCGTCTCAGAATCAAGTGAGATGACTTTTAAGTTAGGGTTAATTTTTTTGATCAGACCGGCAAGAACTTTACCTGGCCCGCATTCGATAATGATTGTGTCGTCAGAAAGTTTTTGAATACTGTGAGTCCAAAGCACAGATCCGCAAACTTGTTTGACAAGATTGTCTTTGATCGTCTCTGGATTTGTGTCAGTTGGATATTCTTTCGCATCAATGTTGGCGATGTAGTTAAACTTCAATGGTTGAAATTTAATGTTATCCAGAACTGGTTTCAGTTTTAGTTCTGCTGGCTTCATAAGAGCGCAGTGGAATGGAGCAGATACTTGAAGTTCGATCGCTTTTACACGTCCACCGGTCTTATCTTCCATCAAACGGATCGCGCGCTCACAAGCTGGCTTGTCACCAGAGATCACGATTTGCGAAGGTTCGTTGAAGTTTGCAGGAGAAACTTTTTCATCAGAAGTAGAAGCGGCCTCACAAGCTTCGCGGATCACCGCTTCTTCTTGTTTTAGGATCGCGTACATTGTTCCTTTACCGGCAGGAACTGATTCCTGCATGTATTTACCGCGGTAGTGGACCGCTTTCACGGCCTCTTCAAAAGTCATGGCACCTGCAGCGGCAAGAGCGGCATATTCACCCACTGAGTGACCAAGCACGCGCTCAACTGTGATGTTTTTTTGCTTAAGGAGAGGAGAGAGTTTATCAAACAGCATAAGTGAGTGAGCAACGATTGCTGGTTGAGTGTTCTCAGTCAGTTTTAGATCTTCTGCCGGACCTTCAAGCATGATCTTTTTCAGATCATAACCAGCGGCCTCATTCGCTCTTTCAAAATAAGCGAAGTCAGAAAAAACTTTTCCCATTCCAACGTATTGGGTCCCTTGACCCGGGAAAACAACAGTAACTTTCATCAGGGCTCCTAATATTTTAAGAAGATCGCGCCGGCAGTTAGACCAGCACCGAAAGCAGCAAGAAGCACATTATCTCCGCGCTTAATGCGGCCATCACGAATCGCTTCATCCAAAGCAACTGGGACAGTCGCTGAAGAAGTGTTGGCGTACTTATCAACGTTGATAATCACTTTCTCGGCAGGGAAATTGAAACGATTTCCAACTGCTTCGATGATTCGAAGGTTTGCCTGGTGAGGAATGAACCAATCAACATCGTTCATGGTCATGCCAGAATCTTTGATCACTTTTTCAGAGTGAGCGGCCATGGTTTTTACCGCGGCCTTGAAAATTTCCTGACCGTTCATGGTCATCCACTGTTCACCTTTTTCAAGCACTTCAGGTGTAATGCGTTTTACTGCACCACCGGCCCAAAGAGTCAGGTGATCTTTCTTCGTAGAGTCTGATGAAAGGATCGTTGAGAAAATTTGCGAGTCTTCATTCTCTGCCGCACGTCCAAGGATCGCAGCACCACAAGCATCTCCGAAAAGAATACAAGTATTGCGGTCGTCCCAGTTGTTGAACGATGAAAGCATCTCTGAACCAACAACCAGAATGTGTTTATAAAGACCGGTCTTGATCATGGCGTCCGCCATTGGAAGGAGATAAATCCATCCTGAACAAGCAGCATTTACATCAAGAGCTGGACAGTTGTTTGTGATGCCAAGTTTCTCCTGAAGTACAGAAGCAGTGTTCGGCATAGTTTGATCCGGCATCGTTGCCGACAGAAGAATCAAATCAATGTCATTGGGAGTTAAATTGGCGGCCTCGATTGCTTTTAATGCAGCTTCTTTGGCCATTCCACTTGGCGATTCGCCTTTCGATAGATCGGCGATACGACGAGAGTGAATCCCAGTTCTTTCTACGATCCACTGGTGACTCGTATCAATTCTTTGAGAAAGATCGTCGTTAGTTACTACTTTGTCCGGAAGGAAACTTCCCGTTCCGAGAATTTTTGTATTGAAGAGTTTCATAAATCATCCTTCTTATTGTCATCTTCTTGGCGCTCCTCCTGAGCACAAATAAAAAAGCCATCTTTCGATGGCCTTTTTTATTGAATTTTGAATGCTTAAAAAATTATGCTTCAGCTGCGTTTGTGTCAGCTTTAACTTTAATTTCGAAAACTTGCTTACCTTTGTAGTGACCGCAAGCTGGGCATACAGTGTGTGGAAGTACAGAGTCACCACAGTTAGGACAAGCCTGAGGGAATTTTCTGTATAGTTTATGATGTTGACCAGCTCTTCTTAACCCCTTACGAGATACGCTGGTTCTTTTCTTAGGTACTGCCACAAATGCCTCCGATATTACTCTGAATACTTATTTATTATATTTTCTTAAAAATGAGGTTCTATTTCTAATACAGAATAACCTCATTGCCAAGCCTAAATTTCCGACCTCTATGGAGCGTCCCCAGAGTCAACTCCCTCAAGCTTACTATCCGCGTCAAGAACCGGGTACTGATTGTAATTTAGGAATATTTGCTCGTGGATCATTTCCTGGAATTCGACCGTTCTTTTGCTGTAAAAGTAGATCTCATACACGTCATTTTCAATATATGTCTCATCAATCTCAGCAAAAAGCTCGCTAGAGGCCATGGCCTCGTCGATAAAAGCGACCTTGAACGGAACGTCCAATTGAACCGTCATAGGCTTCAGAGTACGAACACATTCAGTGACATAATCGGACTCGATATTGCCTTTTACGATCAAAAATTCGCCTAAATCTGGTTTATTTTTTTTCTCAATCGTTCCGGAAATATAAAGAGAAGTCTCAGAAAGGTAGGCCTCCGGTGACTTTTCCGTGGCGTTTTCGTTCATTTCTACCAGAATTTCGCGAACCCAGTCCGTATCGGCATCAAGCTCGAATTCAATGGCATTATTGGCGGCGAGCTTAATCAAATTGATTTTCGGCGTGACCTTTTCTTGCTTATTCATAAGAGAACCTTTTTCATTAAAATGAGTTCTGGTTTAATTAATAAACAAATAACGAACTCACAAGGGCCAATATGGCTAAATGCGAAAAAATTTTGATGGCCGGATTCTCAGGAGCTGGAAAAACCAGTTTTCTCCGGGAACTTGAGTTTATGGCCCCGGACCTTGCTTGGGAATTTGCGGATCTCGATCAGTTGATTTTGAAAAGTCGGGGGAAGGGGTTAAAGGAACTGGCCCAAGTGATCGAGCGAGATGGCTGGGAGAAGTTTCGTCTCTACGAAAGACAGGAGCTCGAAGGATGGCTCAAAGAAGAAGGTAAAGGGGTTCTCGCTTTAGGCGGAGGAACGCTTTCTCCTTTATTATATGATCTTTATAAGACGAGTAGAAAAGTCGGAATAGTATATTTGCACGCACCTTTTGAAGACTGTTGGGAGCGACTTCATTTGGAAACTTCTGAGCCTCGGCCCCTGGTTAAAAGAGGGAAGAGTGAATTGCACAGAATTTATGAAGAACGCCAACAGGTTTTCAGTCAAATTCCCTGGCGAATAGAGAATCCAAAAGGCTCTGATCTGACGATGCTTGCGAAGGCATTTTGGGAGAGAGTTTCTTAACCGTAAGGTTGCCGATCGGTCCAAGCCCGAGATACCATGTTAAAAAGTTTTTCATTAGGTCGGGAGGACCGTATGCAGACCACACTTCAAGGGATTGAACTATCTGTGGCCATTCTGATGGATGATTTGGTTAGCGCCAAAGAAATCGCATCTGCACTTAGACAATCAAATATCTTTGCACACCATTACCAAAACCTTGAAGAATTCTGGGGTGCCTGTTCACTTGAACTTCCTGATCTCGCGATTATTGATGTGACAAAAATGAGCCAAGGTTCGGTTCAGTTTAAAACTCATCCGAAAGTGGTGGACCGTTCTCTTGCTTATGCTTTTTATTCGAAAGACTCAACCAAGGTCTTGTTACCTTCAACTTTTAATCTGGCACCAGTGGGCTATCTACATCAGGATGTTTCTCTGAATGCTCAGATCATGAATATTCTCGCCAGACGTGTGGAAACTTTAAAACTTGCCCGTGAAAAGAAAGATCTGGAAGTTCGTCTGCAAAGAATGCAGGCCCGCTCTCAGCGAATCATTGCCGAGAGATCAGAGGCCGAAGAGTTTCGTGCGCACTTTGATTTCATTCGTAATCTTTGCGCTGAAATTGAAACTGAATCAACTCGTCAGGACTTCACCCGTTGTCTCATGGAAAAAATGGAAGGGTGGGAGGCGGCCCATGGTTATGGTCTCTTTGAGTTAAATCAGAACGGCCAGAAACTTATTTCTCCGGAAATCTCTAAGCGTAAGCATCATCCGTTTCCTTCTCTATGGCTTGGACAGGCCAATACTCAGGGAATCGAAGAATTTGCCCAGGACATGGCGACCCAAGTGGCGAATGATCTTTTTGATGTGGCACCGGTCATGATCCGCATTTACTCTGGTAGCAATAATCCAGACATGCTTCTGTATATCTCTTTTACTGAAGAGAGAATGGTGAATTTCCCTTGGGACGTCCTCGAATCCATGCTGAGTTCAAGCCTTCGTCGCTTGAAGCTTTATCAGCAGTTGCCTCAGTACGCGAATCAGTTCCTTCCAATGTGGGAGGCGATGGACAACATGGATCGCATGCAGAAGGAAACAAAAGACGAAGATATGAGAATCATCGCTCTTTCACTTATTCCGCTTACGAACATCGCGAAGAAGCGCGCCCATAATAAATTTTTCTGGTCATCGTTCTTTAACGATTTCTTTTTACAGCTTTCAGGTCGTCTGCAGAAAACCACAAAACTTTCTCTATTCGGACCATGGCATGTGGTGTTCTTTGTTCCACGTGAGAACGTAGAAACAGAAACTCTCATGCTTCAATCATTCATTAAACAATTCAGTTACTGGAAGTTTTTTGAAGATAACTCGCAGGTACTGTCAGAAGACATGTATCCAATTCTTAAACTTATTCCTGCCTCGTCTGCGCATTACCTTCGAATTTTTGAAAGAGAATTTGGAGAGTTGGCAGTGGCCGAAGAAGGTAAGCGTCTCATGACTAATGAAAGAGGCGCTAAGAGGCTATCAATTTAATTTATGCGCCACTCGACTTATCTTGAAGTGAATCTTGGTCATATTGGCCAGAACTTCGATAAAATACAAGAACTCGCACCACGCGCGGAAATTGTTCCGATGGTAAAGTCCAACGCCTATGGCAATGGTATGATTCCCATCGCTCAGTTCTTGGTTCGTGAACGAGGAGTAAAAAAACTTGGCTGTGGTACTTTGGCCGAGGCCCTTCACATTACGGAAGAATGTCCCGATATGAAGGCCGACCTCATTGTTTACTCCGACACTGAACTTCACGATTCAGATCTAAGACAAGCGTATCTGAATCTCAACATCACTCCGGTACTTGCCCAGCCTCGTGACTTGGAATTGGTGCTCAAAGATCCATCTTTTAAACGCATGCCTTTGATCGTGAAACTCAACACTGGTATGAACCGTCTTGGTTTTACCTGGGAAGAGTTGGAGCCGTTTGTTCCTCGTCTCAAAGAGCGTGGGATTGAGCATTTGATGACTCACTTTGCTCGTTCGTCGGAAGTTTTAAAGGCAGGGGACAAGACCCATCGTCAGATGGATGAGTTCAATAAAATGAGAACCGCTCTTCTGGAAGCTGGGGTAGAGATAAGGGGAACATCTGTTTCTAACTCCGGTGCCATTGAACAGAAGTTTGGCGTAGAAGAAACTTTTGTTCGCCCGGGACTTATGCTTTATGGTCCTCCAAGCGTGACTGATCCCATTATTTGGAATGGGGCCCAGTGTTCACGTCTCGTGACAAAGGTTCTTTCGACATTTCATGTGAAGAAAGGTGTGCCAGTTGGATACGGTGTGAATGTCACTCCTAAAGACGGTTACATGGTGGTCATTCCCATTGGTTATGGTGACGGTATGTTCACCTACTTCAGTGGAACTCGACTTAAAGTAAATGGACATGAAGGTTATATCTTCGGTCGCATCAGTATGGACGTGGCCTACATCTTCTTTGATTCGGAAGTTGCTTCAAAAATTAAAGTTGATGATAGAATTGAAATCTGGAACCACGATAATCGTGTGATCACTGATATTGCGACTCAGAACAAGACAATTGCTTATCAGTTGATGTGCGGGATCTCGAGTCGAATCCCGAGAATTTATAAAGTAAAGTAGGACCATGAAGGTTAAAGCGTTGGTTGAGAATCGAATTAGTTATGTGGGCGAGACCGTTCTGGATCTGATTAAAGGTCTGGGGGAATTTTCTGAATTTACCATGAAGACCATCTTCTGGACCTTCAAGCCTCCTTTCCGTTTCCGTTTGCTCTTTGATCAAATTTATTTCATGGGCAATAAGTCCGTGTTCATTATTTTCCTGACTTCAAGTTTTACCGGTGCCGTGTTTGCGTTCCAGATTTATCTTGGGATGAAAGCGATCAACACTGATTCATTCATTGGCCCGATCGTGACAATTTCTCTGGCGAAAGAACTTGCTCCGGTGCTCTCCGGTCTGGTCGTTGCCGGCCGTTGTGGGGCCGCCATGGCCGCTCAAATCGGAAGTATGAAAGTGACAGAGCAGATTGATGCTCTGGAAGTAATGGGAATTAACAGCTATCAGTATCTCGCTGTTCCACGAATTTTAGGTTCAATGCTTGCGATGCCACTTCTTTCAGGAATCTTTCTTTTGATTGGTTACTGGGGATCATGGCTTGTTGGTGTGAAGATGATTCAGATTGATGAAACATTGTATTCATCTAAGATCAGTGACTTCATGAATCTTGGAATGGTTGCCGAGGGTCTTATTAAGGCGACCGTTTTTGGTTACCTCATTGGTATCATTGGAACTTACCAGGGCTTTACCGTACAAGGTGGCGCTGAGGGTGTGGGCAAAGGGACGAACATGGCAGTGGTATGGGGAATGATCACTGTTCTTGTAGTGGACTTCTTCCTCACTAGCTTTTTGGCGAAAATCCTATGACCGAAGAATTTACAGGCGAATATTCAGTAGAATTTAAGGGGCTCACTAAAACTTTTGGTGAATCAACGATTCTTCACAATTTAAATTTTGGTATCCATCGTGGGAAAATCACCACCATCCTGGGGTTCTCAGGTGCAGGTAAAACTACGCTGATGAAACACATCCTGGGTCTGGTTGATCCATCTGAAGGCGATGTGGTGGTATTAGGAACGGCGATTAATAAACTAGGTGAGCTGGAGCTTCGCGAGTTTCGTCGAAACTTCGGAATGGTTTTCCAGTATGCGGCCCTGTTTGATTTTCTCTCTTCCTATGAAAATGTGGCCTTTCCTCTGCGCGAATTTACTAAAATGAACGAAGAAGAGATTGCCAATAAGGTTTTTGGACTTCTGGATTCTGTAGGAATCAGCAAAGAGGCAGCCAGACGACTTCCGTCGGAATTATCCGGAGGGATGAGAAAAAGAGTGGGGCTTGCCCGTGGTCTGGCCTTGGATCCGCATATCATGCTTTATGATGAGCCGACCTCTGGTCTAGATCCCATCACAACACACGTAGTGTACGACTTAATGAGAGATACTCATCGTCGTAATGAACATAGAGGCTTTACTTCAATTATTATTTCACATGATATCCATGCCACACTTAAATACTCAGACTATATCGTCTTCATGGAAAAGGGACGTGTAGTTGAGCATTTGGATGTGGAATCTTTTAAAAAATCGGAAAATCCGGTCATTCGAAGATTCCTTGAGTTATAACCGGAATCGTTTATCATCTTTAGTAATAACCGATAGTAAGTGTTATTGAATTTTGATGGAGTAAAATTCCTTGAATCCACTGAAAGTAGGACTCCTGACATTGGCGGCGATGGCCAGTGTAGTGGTAATGTCTTTAAAAATTACGCAGAACCAATCTGGTTTTGGTAAACATATTGAATATAAAACTCTCGTAAAAGATGCTTCCGGTATTTTTGAAAAGACCCCAATTAAGGTTGCGGGTATTAATGCCGGTAAAATCAAAAGCATCGAGCTTGCCGGAAGAGATGCTCTCATCACTTTTGAAATTCTCGAAAATGTAAAAGTTACTCCAAACGCTAAATTGAAAATCAAAAGCGTGGGTCTACTGGGTGATAAATTCATCGACATTGATCTTGGTGCTGAAACTGATCAGAAACTACCTGAAGGTTCTTTTATTACGACTGAGGGTGGAGAAGGTTTTGATAGTCTTGCGAAAGACGCTTCAGCAGTACTTAAAGATGTGAAAGAGATCACGGCAGGAATTAAAGAGGCCTTGAGAGATGATGAAGGCCGCAACGTGGTCAAGCAGATCGTTGAAAACATCAACGAAGTTACCGCGAGCTTAAGACGTATTACTGATAGCAATGAAGAGAAAGTGAACAAGATCATTGATGATATCGAACAGCTTTCTTCACAACTTGCTCACGAAACTGACCGTTATCAAAAAGATTCTTTGATGGCCGATCTTTCAAAAATCGGACCTATCCTGGATAAAGTGGATGCCACAGTTTCTGATCTACGTGTGATTGTGGCGGACGTTAAAGACGGTAAAGGTACTGTTGGTAAGCTTCTTCGTGACGATGCGGTAGTAGACCAAGTGTCACAGACCCTTTCTTCAGTTAACCGTCTTGTTAACCGTATTAATAACATTGAAGCGGACATTGGTCTTTCAACGGGTGCTAACACTCGTACGGGATCTGATACTCGTTTCGATCTTGATATTTACCCGGCACCTGAGCGTTTCTTCCGTCTTGGTATTGTAACCAACGATTTCGGACCGCAGTCTGAAAAAGAAACTGATACCTTCACATCAACGAACGGTGGACCTGAAACAAAAACAAGTGTTCGTAAAATCAACAAAGACGACTTTAAATTCAACTTCCAAATTGGTCGACGCATTCAACGCTTCGGTCTTCGTGCAGGTTTGATCGAGTCGACGGGTGGTGTTGGTCTAGATTATTTCTTCCCGGATTGGGGTATCAGAACGGGGATGGAGTTGTTTGACTACCAGAAAGACGCAGGACCAAACCTTCGTTTAATGGGTGAGTTTAAAATCTGGAACGTGCTATTTGCGCGTATCGCAGGTGAGGATTTGATTTCTAAAGACGGTAAACAAAGTGCTACACTCTCTATGGGTCTACGCTTTAGTGACCAGGATCTAGCGGCATTAATTGGTATTTTCGCAAGATAATATGGATAAAAACTGGCTGATTAGAACAAAATCGAATCATATCTTAGGACCCATCTCAAAAGAGAAGGTGCTAGAGCTATATAAAAATGGTTCGATTAAGCCAGATGATGAAGTTTGTTCTGGAAACGGTTTTTGGTTCTTTATTCGTGAAGATGATATGGTGGCCAAATACCTGTATGGAGCTGAAACTCAGCCGTTCAATCCCATCTCAGAAGCAAAAGATGTTATTACTCATGGCCAGGCACCTGGGCCAGAGACGGATGACATCACATTAGTTGGTGGTATTAGTCTTTCCATGCTTAATAAGGACGAGGCCGCAGTCCCACCGGTTCCTGACCTGCCACCGCCTGCACACAAATCACAATTCTCTACTGTTAAAGAAACAGGGTCTCAGGATCCTAAAAAAAAAAATAACGCCAAAGTAAAGACCAAGGGTGCGCCCGTTAGGCCCCTCAAGAAGCAAGGTTACTTAAAGTATCTTGGTATTATTGGTTTCGTCGTTCTTTTCCTTCTCATCTATTTCCGCAAAACAATCATTCGCTCCCTCTTTGAAGGTGAGATGACGTACTCAGTTCCCACGCTGATTCAATCTGCTCACGCCCAGGAGGATGAAACTCCGGCCGAAAAAAAAAAGCTTCTAGAAAGTTCTGTTGTCATTGAAAAGGTGAGTTTCCGTCCAGTCATTGGACTTAATGGTTTTGTGGTGGCGAGTTCCTTTGATATTGAAGAGATCACCTGTGAAGATCTAAAGACGGACATTTATCAGTTAGGAGTGATTCTTCATCCTCCAGAAGTTTTGAACGAAAAGTTTCTGATTCGTCTGAGAGACTGCGTATTGAAGCTTTCTGATACTCATCCTTTAAAGCGTTGGCTTAAGTGGGTATCAAAATCAAAACCTCTGGATGCCAAAGATCAAAAGAAACAAAGTTTTTTGAATGAGATCATTAACACCAGTTTCAATCTCATCACCGATGCTAAAGTAAAAAATCAGATCATTGATATATTAGACGATGTGCCCGAGGACACCCTTCCTGAGCAGGTCCTGCGCTCTTATCTGTACCTGATGATTGGAAATATTACTCGTTCGGATAATATCCTCCGAAGTATCGTGAATACTCCTCCTCGTGTGAATTGGGAGAAGCGCCCTCAGGTAGAAAGCTTTTACCATCGTCTTGCGAGTCTTCAATTTGGGCAGATCTTGAAGAAGTTTGCCAAGCATCCGGCGGACCGAAGAGCATTCGAGCTGTTCGGACTTTACATCACAAGTTTCTACAATGAAGAGGGACTCGTGAACATGGCAAAAGATATTGATGTAAGTGAATTAGAAGAAAAGATTAATCTACGTTATATTGAAGAACTTGCTCCATCATTTGTGCATTATCTTCGCCTGGCCGATGTCAGCGAGACAGTGAGAGTGAAGCGCCTAAGAAATACTCAAAGATTTCCGCTGAATGAACAGGCCTATTGGATCTGGCCTTTTCTGGATATTAATCCACTCATCTCAGACAGCATGACCCCCGAAATTGAGAAGATTGAAAAAGAAGATCAGCTTTGGTTTATCTATCTCATGGAAAACGAAAAACTCGCTGATGTGTTTTCGAAGAAAAGTGGCAAAAGTTTTCTTCCGAGTAGAAGACCCTATTTGAAAAGTAACTTGGCGCATGCTCCGTCCTTTATGATGAGTTTGTATAAACTCATTGAGCTGGGGGACATCAATCCGGAACTGGTTCAAACGACGATTCAATTTATCACCCATGAGTGATTATCTTCAGCCTGATTTTTATCGCTTTAATCAGGACTCACTTTTTTTAGTTAACTGGATCTCCCAAAGAATGAAAACTGCTTCCCATATTCTAGATATCGGAGCGGGCACCGGTGTGATTGGAATTGAACTTTCAAATCGACTGAGTCCGGATTCAGTAACTCTTTTGGAACTGCAACCGGACTTCTTACCGTTCTTAGAAAAAAATTCTGTGACTCAAAAGAAAGGGAGTTATGACCTTGAAGTCATTATTGGTTCCATTGGAGAATGGAACCCCGGGATGACCTTTGATCTGATTGTTTCAAATCCCCCTTATTATTTACCGGGACATGGTGAGGCCTCGCAAGATCTTCGAAAGGGGAAGGCACGTTCCTTTATCGTCGATGGATGGAAAGTCTTATTGAGGAAAATTGAAACTTTGTTGACCCCTGATGGGCACGCCTACATTGTTATTAAAAATGATAAGTCCCTTCTCGCCCATGTTCGAAAAGAGGTGGGGGGACTTCGTCTTACTGAATTTGAAGAAAAAGATTTGGTGGTCTTGCAGTTAACGAGATTGCATGAAAATGGACATCATAAGCTCTCTTAGCTCTTTGTCTTCAATGTCTCCGAACAAACGATCTGCTTCAAGCTTTAAAACCTTATAGCGAGGATCCTGCGGATGCAATTTAGGCACCGAAGGTTTCTTGGCCTCTTCCGCCTGCTTCTGTTGAAAGAAGTTTTCCTGCGTTTGAAAATTTAACTTTTTGATCACAGGCTTGAGTTGTGGAAAGAGAACAAAAATTTTCTGCTTCAGTTCTTCTGACAGGTACGAAATGTTATGAGAGTAGCTCGCATGGGTCGTAACGATGATAAGTGAATCTCCCTTAATCTTTAAAGGGGAGGTCACTTTGGCAAAAGCAGGTCCGATAATTTCGGGCCACTTTTTTACCAATTCTAAGAAGTCGAAGGTCTGGTAAAAGGAGTGCATGTTGTCTCGCTTTAAGTCATGCGAGTCAAAACGCTCTAAATCCTTGTAATTAAGACCTTTAAAATCTATTTTTTTAAACATGTTCTTTAATCACTAACCTAGCTCTTCCCTCTTGTCCATGATATAGAAATATTATGCGTTGGTTAATCATTTTACTTATGCTTGCTGGTTGCAGCGGCTATCGTTTTTCCCAGCAGGAAAATCCGCTTTCCCAATATGGGATTCAGAGTCTTTCTGTACCAATGTTTTACAATTATTCAAACGTTTCTGAGGCCTCTGGGGAGTTCACCCGTGAGACTTATCGTCTGCTAACCGGCTTCAGTGGACTTAAGCTCTATAATGGTTACAAGTCGAGTTCAGACGCTATTCTTATCGGAATCATTAAATCTCCAGAAAAGATGTATGACACTTTAAGGCCAAACAATCTGCGTGTGGCCCAGGACAAGGCCCCCAATGCTATCGGTACGAAACGAGAAAATTTCTATATTCCCGGTACAACAGATGTGAACTTGTTTCTTCAAGTGATCGTGATTAAGAAACCAAGTGAAGAAGAGCTCACTCTTCTAAAGTCTGGGATTGGTGATCAGGTCAGAACCAATTCAAAAATTATCTTTAACGAGGTCATTCCTCTAAGAATGCAATACACTCGAGAAATTCTGGACACTCCAGGAACTCAGGTGAACGCAACTCAGAACTACGGTGCTCAAAGAAAAACCATACGCACCATGGCCGAACAGGCCGCGATTACCGTTAGGGACATGATTTTCTATGCATTCTAAGTGGCAAATCTGGGACTTCTTCTCATCATTTAAACGCGATTATTTGAAGACCTATGAAGGCGCTCTTGCCATTAATTCATTTGATCCTATTTGCTTGAAGATGGTGAAGGATTTCCTCACTCGTGGTGCGGACGATAAGGTCATTCATTACAAGATGGCCGCAGAAGTGACAAAGGGCTGGATCGAAGAAGAGTTTCAGACTCTTAGTCTTTTTGGTAACTCTGATTCTTTTTTCATTCACCAGGCCCAGGATCTCAATGCGGAAATGCTCGAGATCATTTCTAATCTAGATATCACTGGACGTTTCCTTATCTTAAGTTTTGAAAATGAACTCGCGACCTGGAAGAAGCTTGTGAAAGACGGAAAGATTCCGACGCTTGTGATTGAGTCTCCACGTTTTTGGGAGATTAACAAGCTTTTGGATTTTACCTGCGCTCATCTGCGTTTGCCTCTTAGCTACGAGGCAAAAACGTGGATTCTAGACGCTTTAGAAAACAATCTTGGCACGTTTTATAATGCCTGCTGCTTGATAAAGCTCAACCATCCGGAAGCGAAGGAAGTAGGAATCAATGAAGTCAAAGAACTTCTGACTCTTGAAAAGCTTGATCAGTTCCAGCTTGCTTCATTGCTTGCTCGTAAAAAACAAAAAGAGTTTTTTGAAAAGCTTGTGGCACTTGAAGGTGACTTTGAGAAAATGCGTGGCTTTTTTAACTTTATGCAGGGCCATTTAATTAAGATGGCAGACCCGACTTATCTTTCTCAGAAACCTCGTCTTACTCAATATGATAAAGATCTGCAGAGCACTTCTAAACTTTGGAAGTCTGATGAACTCATGAATGAGATTCAGAAGTTTAATCGCTGGGAACTTTTAAGTAAGAAGAAGGACTCTCATCTCTGGCACGAGATTAAAGAGGCCCATCTTCGTTCTATCTCTGGGACTCGCTAATTAAACGGTCAACATAGTCTTTGGCCGATTCACCACTTTCAATATCACGACTGTTTGCGGCCACATCTGGAATGATGAGGAGCATGTGTCCAATGCCTTCACTAATGTGAGTTGTGCAGTTGCTTGTCTGTTTGAGAGTGTTTCTGATCCCGTTCGGACCTAAGACCACCTTACGATGATCATTTTGAGAGATGTCCCCAAACATGGTCGACATAATAATGTCTCGGGTGGTTTGGATAAAACCAATCTTCCAGTCTTTGCGTGTACGGCAGTAGTTTTTGAGTTGTGGGGCCACAAGACCTGTAGAGAAATCAATATGAATGCCGGCCTTGGCGAAGGTCTCACCAAAGTCCTGCATCAGCTCCGGCGTAAATTTTTTCCAGAAATTTGGACCGTAATGAAGCCCCGGACTATCAGCAATAAGAAGTTTTCTTTCCGGTCGCATATATTTCAAATAAGTATCAGCATGAAGAAGAGAACCAATAGCTCCGGCCGAAGATCCATAAGCGACCAGGTTTTTGACTTGCTGAAAGTCGATGATTCGAGCGGCCTTAAGATAATCCAGAGACTTTACGAGATTTCTTTTTCCATGATGATGGGTTCCTTTGAGCTCACCTGGGAAATAATTGGCGCTGTGATTTCCGGAATAAACGTCTCCATTACAATAGGGGAAGTAGAGGAATGTATGATCTCTGAGAGGGCCGTCTTCCGTGGTGAGATAGCTGTAGGCCGGAAGCTCAGGAATAGGATGAATCCAAGTATGAAGCTTTGGGCCCCAGCATGTAGCGAGACTCCAACAGGCCCCTCCACCCATCAGTTCAACTGCGAGTTTTGATTTTTGGCCTTTTCTAAGGAAGATCTTATAAGGAGCTCCATCACCGCATTTCGCATTTGGTATTGTGATTGTTTCCCAAGGAGAGGCGATAGCATGAGCTGCTAGAAAGAGAACGAGTACAAGTAGATGCTTCATGGAACAATTGGAGCATTAATAAAAAAGAATCACAAATGACATCCTCTTACAAAATTTAGAGAGAAGCCATCTCAATAAGTCAGGTATTAAACAAATGCTCCAATTATTAAAGAACACCCGCCTAATTGTCGATAAATAATACAGCTTAATGTTTCCTTAAGGTTGTGATGACTAAATTTAGTGCACTCTCTATTCTTCTTTCTCTGTTTATACTGAGTTCATGTCAGGATTCAATCTTTAAAGGCAATATCAAAGTCAGCATTCGAGAGTCTCAACCTCGAATTGACCAAGTCAAAGTTCAAAATGATCAAATCATTGTTTCCGGAAAAAATTTAGAAAGCGTTTCTCTCGCCAAAGTTGGAAATCATGAATTTCAGATTGAATCAAAAACAACTGATAAGTTAATTCTTAATGCTAAAAGTATGCTCAGCTTTTTAGTCGGGCAGACGTTTAATCTTATTGTTTCCAATGCCAGCGCATCCGCAACTTTTCCTCTGAGTTTTGAGTTACAAAATGGACAAGTAACGGCCTCAAAGCTTCATCACATGAATGCTTCAACCGGCGATTTTCTTCAATTTAATGGAACAAATTGGGCGCCAGCATCTATTTCCACCAATCAAGTTTATGTGGGTACATATAATGCCTCAACGGATACACCTAATTTATCCGCCGGGGCCGCGGCCGCTGGGACTTATTATATTGTGACCACTGCAGGAACTCAGGATCTAGGTTCTGGTGCCATGAGTTTTGATGTTGGTGACTGGGTGATCTCTGATGGGACAAACTGGAGTAAGGTGGCCGTAGGAACAAATACAGTTTCAAACTTCAACGGAAGAACAGGTGCAGTTGTTCCTTTATCAGGTGATTACTCGTGGAGCATGCTTACAAAAGCTGCTGGTAAACTCACAGGATCTAAGCTTCAGGAAATCGCTGATGTTGATGTCACTGGTATTCAAGATGGCGACATCCTTATTTGGAACAATTCGAGTTTAAAGTGGGAGAGTGGGCCTCAGCCATCAGTTTCAATTCCTGCGGGTTCTGTGACCAATACACAAATTGCCAGTGGTGCAATTGACTCTTCTAAGATTGTTGATGGATCAATTACTAATGCAGATATCGCTGCCGGTGCGTCGATTGATCAGACGAAGATCAATGGACTCACAACTGCTCTTGATGGCAAAGAACCGAAAATTACCGCAGGAACTGCCGCTCAATACTGGAGCGGAACTAAGACTTGGCAGAATTTAAATCCCGCAGTGATTGGATCGACGCTTACGGGTTTTGCATCGACCACAGGAGCAGTGACTGCGGCCGATACCATTCTTTCTGCCATTGGGAAGCTAAGTGGGAATCTCGGAACAGTTGCAGCAACACAAGGTAACTATGTTTTAAAGACCGGCGACTCTATGAGTGGCCCGCTTGCGATGGGTGGGAATAAGATTACCAATCTCGCGGCCCCGACCGTTGCAACTGATGCTGCAACGATGGGTTATGTCGATTCAAGGTCTTCTCAATGGACCACGAATGGATCAGATATTCATTATTCAACCGGTAGCGTAGTCATTGGAACAGCTACTTCAGAATCGACCCTACATTTAAAAGGTGATGGAAGTGTAGGAGCAACTATTCATCGCATCTCTGATCTGCACCCTCCATTTGTAAGTTTAACCAGGTCACGTGGAACTTTGGGTAGTGAAGCGAAAGTTCAAGCTGGAGATATGTTAGGTCAATTGAGATTCAGAGGATTGACCAGAAATGCGACCAATACAGCAGATGCAAATACGATTTTAAGTCAGATTATCTCTAGTGTTGAAAGTGTTGATGCTGATCAAAAGGCGAGCTCGAATTTGAGCTTTTATACATCAACAAACTCTGCAAGTGTCACAGCTAAAATGACAATTTCTTCCTTGGGGAATGTTGGTATCGGAACAACTTCACCAACAGAAAAACTAGATGTTGATGGCAACATGGCCCTAACAGGTAAAGCTCGCTTTAAATCTGATACTGCAAACTTTGTTGAACTAAGAGCTCCAGCAGGTTTGGGCACGACACTTACTTTCAATCTTCCGGCCTCATATGGAAGTAATAATCAAGTTCTTATGACCGATGGTGCAGGAAATCTGTCATGGACAAATGGATCTGGTGCACCTACCGGAAATGCCGGGGGAGACCTAAGTGGAACTTACCCAAATCCTACTATCTCAGGTCTTGATGCCACTAAGATTGGTGCGGGTTCAGTTGATAACACAGAATTCAGTTATCTGAATGGAGTTACCTCAAACATTCAAACTCAATTGAACAACACTGGGAATTTAGTTCTTTCCACTCCATTGAGTACATATGCAGGTGGTACTGCAACTCCCATTTTAACCACCGATAACATTCCCCAGGCATTGGGAAAATTAAACGCTTATATCAGCGCCAATCAAACGGCGGCCGTTCAGGTTGATGGTTCATCAACGATGACTGGCGACTTAAAAATGGGAAACAAATTAATTACTGGACTGGCCACTCCTAGTGCTGCAACTGACGCTGCCACGAAAGGATACATTGATACACTGATTACCAATTCGACGACCTGGCTTAAGAATGTTTCGGATATTTATTTCAATACAGGAAAGGTGGGGATCGGGACAAATTCTCCAATGGCAAATTTAGATGTGAGAGGTTCCCTTTCTGCTTTAGGTAGAGTTTATGACGAGACTGGAGCTTCATTCGAGTTAGGGATGGCAGGAAAATCCACAAATATTAATGATGGTGCTCTATTGATAAGCTCCACTGGCAATGTAGGAATTGGGACGACCACGCCAAGTGAAAAGCTTCAGGTTAATGGAAATATTCGTCTACAGGATAACGAAACAGATTCTACAACCAAAGTGAGTAGAGTTCTTCTTGGACATTACACAAATGCTGAAGAGCCCATGTATGCTTTAGGTGCAACTTCGGATTCAACGAAAAACTATGTCGCTTTAGGTGGTGGAAGCCCTTCTTATAATGCCGCTACTCAGATTGATTTTTATACAGCAGCAAATAATACGACTCTTACTGGCACTTCCCGTATGACTATTCTATCTGATGGTAAAATAGGCGTTGGTACCGTGACTCCTACAAGCACAATGGAAATCAAACGATCAAATGTAAATGGCCTAGGTCCGGCCAGTCCCTTGACTATTAGTACTGATGCCTTTACTGCGAATGATGGAGCTTCGATAAGTTTTTATAATCTTGATAATGCAGGGAATGCTCAGTCATATGGATGGTTGGGAAGTGTGATTGAGGATCCCACTAATGGTTCAGAAGATGGCGGACTTCGTTTCGCTACTACAGTAAATGGATTGAATTCTGAGAAAATGCGAATCAGCTCTTCTGGTAATGTCGGAATTGGAACGAGCGCTCCAACTACCTTGCTTGATCTCACATTCAACACAGACAACTCAGGAGTTACTGACCCTACAGGTATCAATGGCCTAACTATCACAAACACAAATACCACACCCGATACGGCAATGGGATTGAGATTTCTTTCGAATATTTTTGCAGGAGCTACTGCCGGTATCGCAGGTCGTGCAGTTGGTTCTGATATGATGGACTTGGAATTTTGGACAGAAGGACCGGGGACACCATCTCGCTCCAACAAAATGGTCATTCGATCAGGTGGTAATGTCGGGATTGGTACGGCCTCTCCTCAGGCACAATTAGAAGTAAGCTCCAATGGAAATACTCTTATCAATGCTTCGATTACGGATCCCACGAAGTATACAGGACTTCGTTTATTTTCGTTACGTGGGAATCCTTCAGAAGCGATGGGGTCAGCAAATCCAAGTGGGGGTAATAGAGGATGGGAGCTTGGTTCTAACGGGAATAACCATGCAAATATTAACTATCGAAACGTTTTCACTATTAATTATTGGAATGGAACTGTTTGGTCTACACCCATGGCCGTGACTCCTTCGAATAATATCGGGTTGGGGACATATACTCCGGCCTACAAACTTGATGTGGTGGGGGACGTAAATATCGCTGCTGCCAACGTCCTTCGATTTGGCGGAACTCAAGTGTGTACCAGTGCGGGATGTACATCTTCATCTGACCGCCGTTTAAAAAAGAATATTCATCCTCTTCAGGACTCTTTACTTAAAATCACTCAGCTTCAAGGTGTTGAATACGATTATGTTGATCAAGAGAAATTCGGGGCTAGACATCAAGTGGGTGTGATTGCCCAAGACGTAGAAAAAGTATTTCCTGAAGTCGTTATCACAGATAAAAAAACTGGTTTAAAGTCCGTGGCCTATGATCATTTAGTAGCACCTATCATTGAAGCGATAAAGGAGCTTTTTAGTCAGTCACGCGAATCTTCGAGAGAAATTGCCTCCATTAAAGAAGAAAATCAAAGATTGAAAGAAAAAACTCTGGAACTTGAGCAAAAGTATCAGCAAGCTGAACAAGAAAATACCGCCATTAAGGCCTATATCTGCCAAAAAGATCCTGCCGCTTCTCTCTGCAAATAAGCATTTTCTGCTTACCGTTTGAGTGACATTTAAAATGTTAATTTCATTTAAAAAATAAGCATTTTGAGACGATAAATTCATGGAACATGAAGATTAAAAAACTCTTCTTAATCATTATCGCCCTTAATGTTCTTTCTGCTTGTCAGGAAGTGCCTTCCCTTATGGGAAGGATCAAGGTCACCATTAAAGAGTCGAGACCAACGATCGCGCAAGTCAAGGTTCAAAATGATCAATTGATCGTGACCGGTACGAACCTTGAGAATGTGACACTTGCTAAAATTGAAGGCAGTACAAATCACTCTTTTCAAATTGAGTCGCAGTCATCAGATAAACTTATTCTGAATGCTAAAAGTGCTTTAAGTTTTTTAGTAGGTAAGACTTTAAATCTTATTGTTTCAAATGCTCACGCTTCGGCCACTTTTCCTCTGAGTTTTGAATTACAAAATGGACAAGTGACAGCGGCAAAGCTTCATCACATGAACGCTTCTACGGGTGACTTCCTTCAGTTCGATGGAACAAGTTGGGGACCAACTTCTCTTTCTACGAATCAGGTCTATGTGGGGACCTATGATGCGGCCACAGATACTCCGAATCTTACGGCCGCAGTTGCAGCAGCTGGAACTTATTATATTGTGACGACAGCTGGCTCGCAGAATCTTGGATCTGGCCTCGTGAATTTTGATGTTGGTGATTGGGTCATTTCCGATGGAACTAACTGGAGTAAAGTCGCAGTTGGAACCAACACAGTTTCAAATTTTAAGGGAAGAACGGGGGCCGTGGTTCCACTTTCTGGTGACTACTCGTGGAGCATGCTCACTAAAGCAGCAGGCAAACTCACAGGATCAAAACTCCAAGAAATCGAAGATGTTGATGTTGCGGGAATTCAGGATGAAGACATTCTACAATGGAATGCTTCAACTTCTAAGTGGGAAGTGAGGCCAGTTCCTGCTCCAGTAATTAATGCTGGCTCAATTACGAATACACAAATTGCGAGTGGGGCAGTTGATTCTTCTAAAATTGTGGATGGGTCAATTACTAATGCGGATATTGCGGCCGGTGCGGCAATTGATCAGACAAAGATCAATGGCCTCACAACAGATCTAGGTAATAAAGAACCAAAAATTACAGCAGGAACTGCCGCTCAATACTGGAGTGGGACAAAGTCTTGGCAGAATTTGAATCCAGCGGTGATTGGTTCAACATTAACAGGATTTTCTTCAACAACAGGTGCAGTGACTGCAGCAGATACGATTCTGTCTGCGATTAATAAATTAAGCGGAAATATCGGTCTCGCCACTGCCTCTCAAAGTAATTACGTTTTAAAAGGTGGCGACACCATGAGTGGTACGCTTGCCATGGGTGGAAATAAGATCATAAATCTTGCTGATCCAACTGTTGCAACGGATGCTGCAACTAAGGCCTATGTTGATACAAAAGCTGGAACTGCTTCTCAGTGGACTACGAATGGATCGAACATTCACTATAATGCTGGGAATGTCGGAATCGGTACGACAACTCCCTCTAAATTACTCCATGTTTATGGAGCTAGTGGATGGCCCGAAGTGCGCGTTGAAGGCAGTGGGGCCTCAGTAGGTGCGAGTGTCAGCATTCTTGGAGATGATAGTGTTAAGAGTGCGATTCGTTTACAAACAGGAGACACTGGTACCAATTACTGGGACATTCAAGGTTTTGGTATTAATTCGTCGAGTGCTTCACTTCGTGATGATCTGGTCTTCCAACATTTCAACGGAACGACAGCGACTCCATTTATTATTAAAGGTGCGACTGGCAACATAGGGATCGGAACGACTACCCCTCTCGATAAGCTTAGTGTCGTTGGAAGTGTCTCTCTTACTGGCAGTGTTCGCATGAAATCGGACACTGTTAATTATGTGGAGCTTCTCGCCCCAGCTGGACTAGGTTCAAGTTTAACTTTTAGATTACCGGCAAGTGCTGGTTCTTCTGGGCAGGCCCTTACAACTGATGGCGCAGGAAATCTTTCTTGGTCGGCCGTTTCATCAGGTGCCATTGCCGATGGCTCAGTTGGCTATGCGAAGTTGAATCTGGCTGACGGTGATATCCCTCTCGCAAAACTTGCAGGAGCGAGTGATGCCACAAAGTATCTAAAAGGGGACAAAACTTGGGGAACATTTATTACAGATGTTCTTGCTTCAACTTTTGCGACAGTGACTCCAAGTAATACGGCGATTGCAAATGGTGATTCACTTCAAACTGTCGTGAATAAGACTCAGGGACAGATTAATAATCTTGCTTCCAACTCATTAAATAAAACCGGAACGGATTCCATTACGGGAACGTTGACCATTAATGCGGCCACCGGTGCCTTAAAAATTCCTGCAACTCCTTCTGGTGCCGATCTTACTGATGCGGCCAACGTTCAGTATGTGAAGAATTACGTCGAGTCTTTCGGACAATGGACCAAGAATGGGGCAGATATTTTTTATAATTCCGGAAATGTCGGGATTGGTACGACAGCACCATCTGTGCCTTTTAACCTCTATAACGGTACAGGTGGAGTCATTGGATTGTTTGAAGCAAATCCGACTGGACTTAATCAGACTGCAACATTAAGAGTCCTAAATTCAAATATCACTGCACCTGCGGGTTCAAATAGTGATTTCTCTTCCATCCGTGCAGATACTCTAGATTCCAGTGGCAATGTTCGTGCAGCATCGCTTTTGTCATTAGGTCTTAATTATGGAGGTCAGTTTGGTTTACCTGGAGAATCGGTCCTTGATGCTTCAAATTTTAGTACTGGTCTAAATATCCTTAATAGAAGTGCTACTGGGCATATTCGTTTTTCACGGAATGCGATTGAACATATGCGTATTACTCAGACTGGCAACGTTGGAATTGGAATTACTAATCCTGACGTAAAATTGCATATTGCCGGAACAGATTGGGCAAGTAGCTCGATCTATGCCACTCGATTTGAAAATGGACAACAATCAGCAGGACATTGGTCCCTTAAGAGTCGTGGTACTTCTGTAGGAGATTACGCCCCAGTATTGGCCAATGATGCTTTGGGCACCTTTGGTGGTAGCGGATTCTTTGGTACGACTTCTGCAGACTTTTCAACGGCCGGATATCTTACATTTAATGCAGAAACTAATTGGAGTGCTGGGAACACTCCTGCTCGCGCTCAAATTGTTTTGAATAGAGGCACTAATTCGTATGTTGCTCCTCTGACAGCGACGAGTACTGGACGTGTCGGTATTGGTACAGCTTCTCCAACTTCTACTCTTGAAGTGGCCTCAGACCCTACAGCAGCAATTCGCGGGCTCACCATTACACATTCGGCAGCGGCCAATACACCATCATTACTCACCATGCGTAAATCTCGAGGAACACTTGCAAGTCCTACAGCTGTCCTCTTGAATGATCATCTCGGCTATCTGGCCATGACCGGTCATGACGGAACTAGTTATGTGTTAGCTGCGAACCCCACTGGTATTCTTGCCTCAGCAACTGAAAATTGGTCTGCTACTGGCAATGGCGGCGCTCTCCGTTTTTATACAACTGCCAATGGCGCAGTCAATGGTACTGAGAGAATGAAAATTACAGAAGACGGTAACATTGGGATTGGAACGACCAGCCCCACTGCTAAATTGCAGATTCAAGGAGCAATTAACGGTGATGTAACTAGTTATATGCTGAACACAGATGATACAGGCGTAAATGCCAGGGCCTTCCATTTAGTTGGGACTGCTTCATCCGCAACCAGATATGGTTATATATCACATCAAGGTGCAGGATATGTCCCTAAATTCGGTGCTGATAAACCGCGAGCAACAGTTGTTGCTGGAACTGATTCAGGTGGATTGAATATCCTAGCGAACGCTCAAATCGGTTTCTGGCTTGGTTCGACTGAAATGATGAGAGTTCACTCCACTGGAGATGTCGGTATCGGGACCGCGGCACCATCTTATAAGTTACATGTAAATGGCTCTGTTGCTGGTGTTGGTGCTTATAACGCTTTATCAGACCGTCGCTATAAAAAAGACTTTGAAAACATTTCTGATGCTCTGGAAAGAGTCGTGAAGCTTAACGGTTTTTATTATCGCTGGAAGCAGGAAGAGAACCCTGAGATGCAGTTTGGAAAGGGCAGAGATATGGGTGTTATTGCCCAGGAAGTGGAAAAGGTATTTCCTGAAGCAGTGAGTACGGCGAAGGGGTCAGGAATAAAATCCGTGGCCTATTCTAAATTGATCGCTCCATTGATTGAGGCGGTAAAAGAGCTTCATAAAATGGTGGTGAAGCTTTTCGATAATTCAGAAAAACACTCGAGAGAGATTGCTTCTATCAAAGAAGAAAATAAACAGTTGAAGCTTAAGTCCGAGAAGCTTGAACAAGAGAATTCGGCCATCAAGGCCTATATCTGCCAAAAAGATCCTGCGGCGGCCTTCTGTAAGTAAATCTAGCTCACTAACGAATCAAAATTTTAAGATTCACTTTCGCTGGAGAAAGTGATTTCAATTAGGCCCACTCAACTGTCTAACTTTTAGACAGTCTGTAAAAACATCCTACACCTCTCAAAATCCTTACCAACGAGCTGCCCGTATTTAGGGGGCTTTTTTGGCATCCCGATTGCTTATTAAGACCCAAACCCTTTAATTGAGGAGCTCCCATGCGTTCATGGAGTCTTGCCCTTTCTCTTATGCTTTTTTCAGCTCATCTGTTCGCCCAAGAACAAATGGCCCTGAGACTAAATGAGAACGGGATGATGAAAATCCTAAGAATGGCCATTCAGTACAACACGTCTTCTAAAACGAGTCGTACAGTGGTGATTCCTCAAAACATCTATAAGTTCACGATTAAAAAAGAGCAGCTGACGTCTAATCCGATTATTCCTGTGATCAATGAGATCAGTGATCTTAACCTAAACCGCGACTTGGATTTTTATCTCAATACTTCAGACATCAAAGTTACAGGTAACGTAGATGAGAAAAGCCTAAAAATGAGCATTTCAAATTCTAACGATAATGGCTTTGATTTAAAGCTTAGCTTGAACTTGCCTCAGATCGTTGTGAATGGTGCTCGCTTGAGCCTTTGTGAAGACAAAGCAAAGAATGGTAAAAGCTGTGGTAGCGGTCTTCAGGCCTCAATGACCAATTTAAAGATCCAAACCAAAAATCGTCCCGTAAGTCTTTCAGCAACTCTGCGCCTCAGAACTGACGGCAAGGTCGCTCGTGTAACAGTGCTTTCGGTGACTTCAAATCTTGAAGGCAAAAACGCTCCGGCGATGGACATTAACTTTCAAGCTGTGACTGTGCCTAAAATTGCCATCGTGATTGATGGCCAGGAAACTGAACTTGATACCTCTCGTTTGAAAGACGAGATTTTAAAACGTAAGGCCTTCCTTGCTGCCAAGCTTATGTCCTTTGCGGCCGATTTCATAACATCAGACCTTGCTGAGATGATTAACGTTTATCTTGTGAACAAACAAGTGGCGACTTCATATCAGGTTTACCGCAAAGAGGGACTTAAGACCTTTAATGAATTCATGAGTGATCGTGATTCATATCCGAATCGAGAAAACTATGTTCGTTCTGCGATCCAGCCTGAAGGTAAAGACCCAATGACAGTGATCATGGCGGAGATCTCAGAAGTTATCCGTAATGCCCAAGTGGATATTGCGCTTAAGAAGATTTCAACTCCACAAAATAAAGACATTGAGCTTGCTGGTTTCTTGAACTTTGTTCTGAATAACCGAGCGATGACGATTAAAAACACATTAGGAAACTCAAACCGGGCCCTTCCGAAGTTGGATCTTACCGCTCATCGTAATCATGACATTAACCTTGCTATCTCTGAGCCACTTATTAACGGTGCTCTGGATCTCGTGAATACAACTGGCCTTTATCAAGAGGTGTTTAATGCCATGGCCGATGTAAAAGGCTTCTCAATTAAGAGCATTAAAATGCACTTCCAGGGTGACAAGTCAGTTGTGGCGGTCGTGAATGCCCAGGTAGATCTAAAAAAACTTCAGTCTTCAGGTTTTAGCTCTTGGATTAAAAATAAATTGGCCGCTTACCTTGAAAGAAATAACAACAACGCTGTGATTTACTTCCCAATTGAGGTGCAGGTCGTTCCGACGGTGAAGAACCTTCCAACAGGTGGCGTAGGGTTAGACCTAAAAGTACTTTCTCCATTTAACTATGTGGAGCTACCGAACAAGTTTAATTACCCATCAAACGTGGGCAATATGACTGACATTGTGAAAGACGGTGTGATGGAACAATTAAAAGATAATCTTGAGCCGTATGTGAACAAGACATATAGCGTGGACGTAACAAAATTCCTGAACCAATCAGGTGTCGTGTTCCTTCCAAAAGCGATCTCGATTAATCAGGGAGCTTACTTCCTCCTCAATCTTGATCTGGTAGATATTAAGTTTAACAGCAAGAACCCAAACCTACGTTAAGGATTCGATAATGAAAAAGTTCACAAGCTTCCTACTCATTGGTCTTTTAACGTACGGTCAGGTACAGGCGCAGTCTTTTAAGTCTCCGGATATCATTGTTGATACTCGTCTTGATTATGACTGGACGGGATTTCTGATTTCAAAATTCAGGGTGCTTCTTAAAAACTATAATGTGGCCGATCCGTTCAGTAACCGCTTCGAAGGTGCCATGGTCGTTAATGAAGATACGGTTGGTAACTATCTGACGGGTGACTCGAAGGACCTTCTCGATAATTTTGGTAATGCTGTTGGACTCAATCTTCTTAATGCTAAGACCAAAGTCACTTTGCATGGCCTTGCCTATGACGTGAAGGGCTTTAAGACTAATATGAAGGCCGCTGAACAAGCAAAAGATGGTCTTGTTCTTGGTACGAACTTTTCTGCTTCAGAAGTAACGGTCACAGCAGATAAGGTCTCGCTTTCTCTTGTGATTCCTGGAAGAAATAATTCTCCAGTTTTTAATGTTGATATTATTCGTCCTGAGATCCAGGCCAATGAAGAAGAACTGGTAAATTTCTTTACCAAGGTAAAAATCCAGGACCAACAAGATCACTTCAAACTGCAAATTATTGATGCTGACTTTGATAAAATGGCGGCAGGGATGTTAAAGCATCCGGAAAACATTGAACTTAATTACGAACGGATCAACATCCCGACTGTAAGTCTTAAAGTTGGTTCTAAAGTTGTACAATTCTCGCAATCAAAGATTCAAAACCTATTAAAGGAAAGGCATGAGGCCATTAAAGGTCTTATTCTTGCTCAATTAGCGGGAGTTCTGAATTCAAATACCACTGATGCGGCCTTCAAAGTACTTGAGAACTATAAGATTAAAAAAGAGTTCTGGTTAAACTCAGCGATTCTGAATAGTCAGTTCCAGATCTCGAACTTCAGCAGTTATAGCCGTGGTGAAAATATTTCGATTAATCTTCCGGCCGATTTTTGTACGACCCAGAAGTTCAATCTCCTAAAATCTGAATGTGTGAACAACAAAGTGACTCAAACCGCTCTTTCTCGCCTGAATAGTATGCTTCATAAAGAATCGCTTACACATATGAATGAAATGATGGCCAATGGAGACGCAAACCTTGTGGTGAGTATCTCTGAGGACTATCTCAATAAACTTCTTGTGACGACCTATGATGCTGGTCTTTGGAAATCTGCTCTTGATGAAGCAGCAGTTGACCTGGGCCCAAGCAAAATGGTTCTTCGTATGGATAAACGTGGTGAAACCGGCACGCTTATGCTGGATGTGATTTATAAGCCAAGCAAAATGGAAAGACTTCTAACGGGTTCTACACAGATCCGTTTCCCGCTGGTGGTGGACGTATCCATTCGAATTGAAAACCGGAACGATGTTCCAACTGTTCTTGTTCGTATGAATGATGTGGACGCAAGTGACGATACGATCATCAATGGTCGCCCTAAAGAGAACATGCTGAGTACAGTGAAGAACGTTCCGCGCTTCCAAAACAAAGTGGCGAAAGCGATTCGTGAGAAGATTTCGGTTCTTCGTAATAAAGATATTGTTGAGCTTAAATACGCTGAGTTCAAAGGACTAGGTCTGGATAAGGTAGAGTTTCTTTCAGATGGTAATGGACGCATGAACGCCATTATGGATCTGGACGACCTGATCTCAGCTGAACGTTAGAAATAAACCTGGGCCTTGGCCTGCATAAATGAGTAGAGGAAGACGGCGTTTGGATCGTTGGCGACCTTGCCCAGCTCTTCCTTGGCCTTAGTCACAACTTCCTGGTCTACGTACTTCTCTTCAATCAATTTGTCCGCAGCAGATAAAAGTAGGTCGGTCCAGAAGAGGATCGCCTGCTTTCTTAGTGCTGGCTGGCGATTGTCAAAGTGCCAGGTCTTCACTTCTGTTTTTACCTGATGGTAGCCCACTTGCGTGAGAAGGTTTCCAAGTTTAGCGCCAATGAACGGATCACCGGCATGATCGTATTGATAGTCATTGAAGGCCATCCAGTACTTCCAAACGTTTGGAGAGTACGGATCAAGGAAGAACGAAGAGTTCATCACTTCAGTCACAACGATCTCAGAACCCGGACGAAGCACGCGACGAACTTCTGAAAGAACCTGCGCCGGATTCGGCACGTGTTCAAGAATCCAGCAAAGATAAGCAGCATCAAAAGTTTGAGCATCAAAGCTTAAATTATCGGCGCTCATTTTGTGGAATTCGTAGCGATTCGCGAGTGCCGGCATACCGCCAATGAATTTCTTGGCGGCATCCAGTTGCTTTTCATTTAAATCGACACCGGTAACGTGGGTCTTAGGGAAACGACGAAGAATAATTTCCGTCTGAGCACCGACTCCGCAACCAACCTCTAAAACTTTCTTCGCATTGGAGAAGTTGATGTTCTGAAAAATAGTGTATTCCGCGAATTCGGCCTGAGCGCGAAGGCGGTTTTGTTCAGTTTCTGAAAATCCATGGAGGTAGGGGAAGTCGGTCTTGCTCATCTGATTTCCTTATATTCCTGCGGGTTGTGAGCAAATGCTCTTGCCGCAGAAATCATTTCTCTTAGAGAGATACCGGCCACATAGTTGCCAAAGATGGCGAAGTGATCTTCACCCTTGGCCAACTGATGTAGTTTTTTTACACTGAGGTAGCGCTGAAGATCGTAGATCGGCAGGGCCTTGTCCCAATGAGTTTGTTCCATGTACTCAAGATCTTCCTCAGTGAATTCTGAGTAAAGCATCTTAACATCCGAATAAACTTCCGCCTCTGTCAGCTTCTTTCTGGCAATGAAAGTGTATGAGAACACGTTTTCATTGTTTGCCGGGAAAGTTGCTTTGTTGTTAATGATCCCGATTGAATTGAAACCTGTTTCAAGTGGAATCAAAACGCCGAATGATTTTTGCAGAGACTTAATTTCACGTTTTAAAAATACCGTTACACTTGAAAGCTCCTGATACTTCACACGAGCAAGCTCGGCGCTGATTTCAGGTTTTAGGTCACGGGTAAGTTCAGAGGCCGTGATCGCATCAGTACACAGGATTGTGTTTCCTTTGATTTCAAACGGCACTTTTGAATTAAGTTTAATTTCGTGTTTAAGCACATCAGCAAGACGATTGATAAGAGTCTGCATTCCTCCTTCAAAGCTCACCGATCCACTTACATCCAAGCGAGGCTTCATCTTTTGATTCTTGATCAAAAGCTTAATGAAATCCCAGTAAGAGTTGAACTGAGCGATGTGAGACATTTCACTGAAAACAGATTTAAAGTGCAGGCTCTCACTTGAAGTGGCGTAGATCCCACCCAGGATCGGAGAAAGGAACTGGTTGATATTTTCTGAACCGATTAACGGACGAAAAAATTCAGCAACAGTCAGACCATCAGCGATGAGAGGTGGTTTCTTGTGGCCATGAACGGCAAGTTGTCCAAGAATGCCCAGTTGTACCGGACGCTTTGGCTTCCCGTTAATAAGAAGAAGACGACGAAGCTTTTTGGCCGCAGGAAGAGGCTCAAGCTTGAGTTCCTTCAAAAGATCCATTCCGTCAGCGTTCATGTAAAGAGCGTTTGGCCCTTTCTCAACCAGACCAGCTTGTGTTTTCTTGGTCTGAATTTTACCGCCGACCTTGTTCGATTTCTCGTGGATCGTGATCTTGTATCCCTGATCTTTCAAATAATATCCCAGAATCAATCCTGAGAAACCCGCGCCCCAAATGGTGACGTTCTTGTCTGCGGGATTTAATTTTCCAATAACTCTTTTCATGGATTAGTTGTTTTTTAAGTAGTCTTGTAGTTCGCCTGATTTATACATCTCAGTGATGATGTCGTTACCACCGATCAACTTAGCATTTACGTAAAGCTGAGGGTAAGTTGGCCAGTTAGAGAATTCTTTAAGGCCTTGACGAATTTCAGGGTCATTAAGGATGTTGAACGTTTTGAATGGAACACCTAAGTGTTTAAGGATCGCCACTGAGTTTGCAGAGAATCCACACTGAGGCATTTCAGAGTTCCCTTTCATGAAAAGAACAACTTTGCCGCTGTTTAAAAGACCTTCAATTTGACCATTGATGTCTTTTGATTTGTCGGCCGATTCAATTTCTTGGATGTCATTGTTTAGTACGTTGAAAGACATAGTTACCTCTTATTTATTAGCTTGTTCGAATTTTTCTTTTGTATATGTTTGAAGCTTAACCGCATGAATACGTTGTTTAAGTTCTTCTTTTAATAGTGTCATGAGCATTTGGTGTTGTTCAAATAACAACTTGCCTTTGAAGGCATCAGAAACAACTGTGATTGCCAAGTGATCACGAGTCCCAGTCATATCTTCCACCATTACTTGTGCATCCGGAAGACCGGCCTTGATAATATCCTCTACAAATTGAAAATCGCTCATAATTATTCCTTAGGGAGTACGGCCCAAAAACTTGTAATGAAGGTCAGCACTCTCATCAAGAAAGTAGAGTAACCTAAAATTCGGTGTTTGGATCGAATTTGTGACTGACCGGACAATAGTGCTCGGCCGGTATAAACCATAAATCCATAGAGCACGACAGTTGTAACTGCAATGGCCACATGGATATTCAACATCATAGGATTTGAAACGGCCTTAGAAGCTTTTAGAATGGCCGAACGACTAAGTTCAATTTGAAGAATGAGAAGCACGTCCCAAATCATTGCAAGACTCATGATTTTCACATGCAGTTGTCTTTTACGACGAACAACTATTCCCGCAATCATCAGCATAACAATGCAAAGAGATTGAGTTTGCATTAACCAGGCTTCCATGATTCCTCTTTGAAAAATAAGATTTAATGCAAGTTAGCATAATTGACGAAAGTCTGCCTATTAATTTATGGTAGAACCCTTCACATGTCACTTAGCGTAAAGGTTGAAAAATGGGTCTAGGAACCTGGGCAGTCATAGATATTGAAACCACAGGGATTCATCCAGCAACCGATGAAATTATCGACCTGGGATTTTTGCAATTTGAAGGGACAAAATTAGTCAGGACTTATTCTTCCCTGGTGCGTCCAGAAAATCCGGTTTCTAGTTTCATCACAAAGTTGACCGGGATCACAAATGATCACCTGAAAAAGGCCCCATTGTGGACCCAAGTAGAGCAGGACCTTCTCACCTTAGAGGCCCACTCACTTCTGGCCCATAACGCTAATTTCGAAGAAAGCTTTTTAAAACGCTACTTCGATAAAATTCCAAGCCCGAATGGCCGTGAGAGTTATCACGATTCACTTTTTTATCTGGCACTTTTGTTTCCTGAAGCTTCAACACTTAATTTGGAAAGTTTCATCAACCAGTTGGGAGTTGCTGACAAGGAAGAGCACAGAGGTCTGGCCGATTCTCGCGATCTTTTAAAGGTCCTTCTTCTTGCGACTTATCTCACTCATCAGGACAAAGAATTCAGAATGAAACTATCTGAAGTTTTGATGGAGTTCCCGTCGGAGTTTTTCTACCGCCAGTTCTTTATGCTTAAAGCGGAAGAGCTGGAAGAGATCGCTGATCAGATTGATTATCCTCTCATTGAGGCCTCAAAACGTTATCTTATCGCCAACAAGGTAGAGCCTTTGAAGGTAGATAAGTTTGATAAATTCTCAAATGATTTTTCAGGTCAGAACATTCAAAATATTCTTCGAGCTGAGAAAGATATTAATGAGGTACTACCTTATTACAAATATCGTGCGGCCCAAGAATCTCTTTCATTAAGAGTGGGACAGGCCTTTAAAAATGGTATTCATGCTCTTATTCAGGCGCCTACTGGTACCGGTAAGACCATGGGTTATTTGTTGCCTTCATTTTTATTCTCAAAAGCGTTTAAAGAAACATGTCTGGTAGCAACTGGAACAAAGACTTTACAAGATCAGGCGTTGGCAAAAGACGTGCCTCAAATGAAGCGTCTTTTAAATTTAGGACCTGAAACAAAAGTGGTGAAGCTCGTGGGTTCTAGTAACCACCTGTGTGAGCTTCTTTTTAGAGAAGATAATAATGAAGAGCCGACTTTCATTACACCTTTTGGTGAGACCTTCACTAAAGCGTATTTTGAAATGCTTTTCTTCTATAACTCACGTGTGCCATATGAGAAAAAACTTACGCGTGAACAGATACCTTTCATTCTTAAAAAACTAGCACCTGAGCTGGCAGAAAAAGATCAAAACTTAGCGGTGGATTACCGCGCCTGCGCGGGCCAGAACTGCCCACTTGTAAATGAATGCTCATATCAACAGGGACTTCGTGAAGCAAAAGAAGCGCAGCTGATTATTGGTAACCATGCCTTGATGCTTAACTGGCCAAGAAGTATTCCGCGTCCGCAGTTTATTGTGGTGGACGAGGCCCATCGTTTGGAACATGAAGCAACCAAGGCCTATAGCCTTGAGGTTCATCATAAAAGCATTGAGTCTTTGTTGAAGAACATGCCGCAAGGGATGGGGGCGCTAATTTATCTTCTGAATAGTATGGAAGATGAATTCGCGGTGGAGAACACCATTCAAACTCTTCGCGACCAGACCCAGTTTAGTCTTAAGATGCTTCGTGATCACTATGATTCACTCCCAGGAGTGGTGGAAGCGTTCTTTAAGAAACTTCCGAATTACAGTCCGGCCTACTCCAATGAACTTCCGTTCCCGAAAAAGTCGGAACTCAAAGATCAACTGGCCGCCGCTATTTTAAATCATATTGAGAGCATGAACTTCATCTTTGAGACTCTTTATAATCTCTATATGCCGTTCATTTCTCGTTGGGAAAACCGTGATTTTAAGAATGAACCTCAGAAGTTAAAGGCCTGGGCGGTCTTTGAAACCAACTTTGGTTCACTTGAAAAGCTCCATGCTTCGTTTAAGCACTATATTGAAAATCCGGCCGACTGGTCGACCATCATTAAATACTCTGAAAGCGATAGCTACAGTTTTGAATCTTCACCAATTGATGTGGGTAAAAAGATCCACGATGAACTTCTGATGATGAGTACGTCGGTGGTCTTTACTTCTGCGACCCTCGGAAACGCTTCTGGCGACTCCGGAGTGCAAGGAGTGGAGTGGATGACGGGATACACTTATCTCGCTCCGGAAAAACGTTTTAAGACCGGTCTCTATCTCGAGGCCGTTTACGATTATAAGAACAATTCAAAAGTGTATCTGTGCCCGGACACGCGCAATATTTCGGACCCACTTTTTGTGCCAGAGCTTCTTGCCGAGGTAAATCCTCTTATCACCAAACTGGGCGGTAAAACGCTTCTACTTTTCTCTTCACGTCTTCGTTTTGAGCAGGCAAGTGAGATCATTCTTCGTGAGTTCGAAGGGAAAATTCCTGTGTTCGTTCAGGGCCTTGGAAAAAATGTGGTGGAAGAGTTTAAAAAAGAAGAAGGCGCGATTCTAATCGGGATGGAAAGTTTTGGAGAGGGAATTGATATCCCAGGAGAAAAACTTTCATTTATCGTGGTAGATAAAATTCCGGATGTTCGTCAGGATTTAGTGATCCAAAAACGTCGGGACTTCTTCGAATTTAAATTCGGAAATGAATTTAACGATTATTTCCTGGCCCATCGGACTCGTTCGCTTCACCAGAAGTTTGGGCGTCTCCTTCGTTCGGAAAAAGACCATGGAGCTATTTTGCTAGTGGATAACCGAGTGAAAAAATGGAAAGGGAATACACTCAAGACTTTCCAGAAATTGATGGAACCTTATCAGATTATTTCTGTTCCTTTAAAGGACGCCACTCATCAGATCGCTGATTACTTTAAAGTTTAAATATTTTTCTTCAGATTTTTAATCACAATGCGCTGGTCCCCATGAACAAGTTCATAGGGGATCGCATAGTGCTTACTTAAATAAATATTCACCGGTTGTTCCGCTCCGGCATTAGAAGTATCAAATTCATAGAGGCACAAGTGGCTTGCCGAAAGCGGACTATTGTTCAGTTTATAATCCTGCATCTCACGGGTCCTAAATTCCGCATAAACGATTTTCTCGGTCGGTGGTGAGACATAGGTCCAGTCGTTGTCTGAACTGAGTAAAACAACCGGGCTTCTACCTGTCGCATCAAACTTCTTCGATAAAGTAAACATTCCTGCGGTGCTTACGGCCGGCGAAGTTAGATAGTGCTTCGCGCTAATGTTTCTGCTAAACTCCTGGGTGTTTTGAGAATTTTGAAATGAGTATTGGAGTTCCAAATTCGGCACGTCCAGTTTGTAGGCTTCCTGCGCGTACCTGTTTCCAATAGATTTCTCAATTCGCACAAATGTAGGGATATAGTGCTGGTTCATTTCATATCTCACCAGAATTTTTAAGAATTCGCCGGTTTCAATCCTCGAGAGAATTTCGGCGTAAACATGAAAACTCTGCTGTTCAGGCATGTGGACCAGTTTAAAGTTCTCCTGCGAGTAGTTCACCTCTTTTTGGTAATACAAGTAGGAGCCTTCAAGAAGAATTTCTGCATTTTGTGACATGAATTAACGGTATTGTAAGGAAATCTTACTGCCAAGAGTTAAAGTTTAAAAAACCGGCCTTAGAAAATTATTGTTAGCCGACCCAAACTCTTGAAATTTCTCTTTTGAAACATTGAGTTTGTGGGTGGTGAATGATAAGTTTTAGCCATTAAATTTTAATATAGGGTGCTTATGTCTCTTCCAATCGAAGGTTCTTTGAATTATTTGGCCGTTTTGATTCTTATGATCATCGCGGTTGTGTTGTCAGTAGTAATTATCGGTTTGAACAAATTGACCGGTAGGAAACCATCAGAAATCACACGTAAGAAGTACGACACTTACGAGTGTGGTGTGGGGTATGAAGGAAGTGCTCACCAGCAGTTCTCAGTTCGTTATTACCTCATCGGTATCATCTTCCTTCTGTTCGATGTTGAAGTTGTCTTCATGTACCCATGGACCCTTGCTTATCAAACTTATTTAAAATCTGGCCCAGTTATCCTTTTGGAAATGGGACTTTTCTTCGGGCTGCTGTTAGGCGGGTATTTCTACCTTCGTCTACGTGGCGCTTTGAACTGGGATTAGGAGCATATTTATGTCAAAAGACGGAAGTTCATTTTTCTTTCCTACGCTTCTAAGTGAAGCTGCCAAGTGGGCCCAAAAGAACTCACTATGGCCAATGACCTTTGGTACCTCTTGTTGTGGTATCGAAATGATGACGACGATTGGTACGACTTACGACCTTTCTCGTTTCGGTGCAGAGGTTGTGCGTTTCTCTCCTCGTCAGGCAGATATGCTGATCGTTGCAGGGACAATCACAACTAAAATGGCGCCAGTTCTTCGTACCATCTACGATCAAATGCTTGAGCCTAAATGGGTTATCGCGATGGGTGCTTGTTCATCTTCAGGCGGTATCTTTGATACATACTCAGTTCTTCAAGGGATTGATGAAATCATGCCAGTGGACGTTTACGTTCCAGGCTGTCCTCCAATTCCAGAAGGTCTTATTCACGCAGTAATGCACCTTCAAGGCATCATCGACAATGGTCTTGAAAGAAGACCTGCTGAACGTCCAACTTACGAAGATGCAATGAATGCGATGACCTTCCGTAAAGGTGTTGGTTATGACATCAAGGCCAACTTCGTTATGTCTCAGGACTACATCGATGAGCAGAAGAAGATGAAGCAGGAGCTTAAGTAATGAGAACAAATTCAAATGCTTTAGGCGCTCCATTCATTGAAACACAAGCAAAAGTGCTTGCTCACCTGACTGAGAAATACGCTGCTAACAGAAAAGTTGAAGCAGACAAAGTAGGGGAGCCAATCATTTGGGCAAGAGGTCCTGAAGACGCGAAAAAACTAGTTCGCGCTTTCATGGCAGATCCTAATACTAAAATTGATTTCCTTTCAGACCTAACAGCTTACGACAATAAAGACGGTGAAGATGGTGACGAGCGTTTCGTTCTTGTTTACCAACTTTATTCTCTAGAGCTTCACACTCGTATCCGTGTGAAGTGTCTTCTTGGCGAAATTCAGCCAGCAGAAACTCTGGTTGATATCTGGGAAGGTGCGAACTGGCTTGAAAGAGAAGTTTACGACATGTTTGGAATCAAGTTCAACGGTCACCCGAACCTTCGCCGTATCATGATGGATGAGCGTTTTTCTGGTCACCCTCTTCGTAAAGAGTACCCGATTAAGCAACGTGAGGGCTTCAGCGATAACATCGCTTTCCACCTGGGCGCAAACCCTCTTGAAGTCTCTACTCATGTTCAGATCAGTGAGGAATCAAAATGAGTGATTTACTAGCTACAGAACAGAACGATCTGTATAACCCGAACGTTCTTATTAATATTGGTCCTGCTCACCCTGCGACTCACGGAACACTTCGTGTTATGTGTCGTATTAACGGTGAGACAATTGAAGATGCTAACTGTGAAATCGGTTACCTTCACCGTGGTATTGAAAAACTAGGTGAAGAGAAAACGTATCACCAGTGGATGGTTTATACTGACCGTCTTAACTACTGTTCAGCTCTTAACAACAACATCACTTACGCCATGACAGTGGAAAACCTATTCAACATCTCAGTGACTGAGCGTTGTATGTGGATCCGTGTTATGTGCATGGAGCTTTCTCGTATTATCGACCACATCGTTTGTATCGCTGCAAACGCTCTGGATCTTGGTGCGATGACTGTGTTCTTCCACCTTATTCACTGGCGTGAAGAGGCCTACACAATGATTGAATCAATGTGTGGTATGCGTCTGACAACAACTTATGCCCGTATCGGTGGTATGAGCTACGATCTTCCAGACAATTTCACAGAAAGACTTTGGAAATTCTGCGAAGACATTCCTAAGACTCTTGATGAAGTAGAAGGTCTCCTAAATGCTAACCGTATCTGGATCGACCGTACTAAAGACGTTGGTGTTATCAATAAGACTGACGCTCTAAGATTGAACGTAACAGGTCCAACTCTTCGTGCTGCTGGTATCGACCACGATCTACGTCGTGACCGTCCTTACTATGTATATCCTGAACTAGATTTCGATGTTGTTATCGGATCTAAGGGTGACGTTTACGAGCGCTACCTTGTTCGTATGGAAGAAATCAGACAATCAGTTCGCATCCTTAAGCAGTGTAATAAGCGCATTCCTGCTGGTCCTCTATGGGTAGACGACAAACGCGTTCGTATCCCGGACAAGATGGATGTTTATACAAAGATGGAAGTTCTTATCCACCACTTCAAGATTTTCATGGAAGGTATCGATGTACCGAAAGGTGAAGCATACACGGCCACAGAAGGTCCGAATGGTGAAGTTGGTTTCTACATCGTAAGCCGTGGCGGTCCTAAAGCTTGGCGTATGCGTGTGAAATCTCCATCGTTCATTCAGTTCCAGGCCTTTGAGAACACAATCAAAGGTGGACGTATCCCGGATGCGATTGCTCACCTTGGTTCGGTGAACATCATCGCCGGCGAATTAGATCGTTAAGAGAGAGACACATATATGGCACTATCAGAAAAAATTAAAAACACGATTAACGGGATTCGACACCAGTTCCCGACTGAACAGGCCCTTCTTCTTCCAACACTTCACGAAGTACAAAACGAGAAGGGATGGGTATCAATGGATAGCATGAGAGATATCGGGGAATTCCTGAATCTCCCTCTGTCTAAAGTAAGAGAAGTGGCGAGCTTCTATACTATGTACAAGCTTGAGCCACAGGGGAAAGTGGACGTACAAATCTGTACGAACATTTCTTGTTGGTTGAACGGTGCTGATAAGCTTGTTTCATGCGCTTCTAAAAAGCTTGGCATTCATGCTGGCGAAACAACTAAAGACGGTAAATTCACTCTTTCACAAGTAGAGTGTCTTGCTGCTTGTGGAACAGCTCCGGCCATGATGATCAACGAAGACTATCACGAGAATCTTACTGAAGAGTCTCTTATTAAGATCCTTGATCAGGCCAAGTCTGACCTAGATTCTGGAAAAATTGTTGGTAAAGACACACGTAAAGATGGAGTTTGGCCATGATGTACAATAACGAACATTTCGAGCCGGTAATCACGCCAAACGTTGATAAGCCTAATTGCGAAACAATCGAATTCTATATTCAACACGAGAACGGTTATAAGGCGCTTGAAAAAGCACTTAAGATGAAACCGGCAGAAGTAGTAGACGAAGTTAAGAAGTCTAACCTTCGTGGTCGAGGTGGAGCGGGATTCCCAACTGGTATGAAGTGGTCATTCATGCCTGCTAATCCAGTTGATGCTAACGGAAACCCAAAGCCGAAATACTTAGTATGTAACGCCGATGAAGGTGAGCCTGGTACTTTTAAAGACCGTCTTATCTTCACAAAAACTCCTCATAGAATGATTGAAGGTATGATCATCGCTGGTCACGCCATCTCTTCTAACAAGGGTTTCATTTATATCCGTGGAGAGTGGTTCAAAGAAGCCCGTCTTATGCAAAAAGCAATCGACGATGCTTACGCTAAGGGCTTCCTTGGTAAGAACATTCTTGGCACTGGTTTCAATTATGATCTAGTGATCTATAAAGGTGCCGGCGCTTATATCTGCGGTGAGGAAACTGCTCTTCTTAACTCACTTGAAGGTAAGCGTGGTGAACCACGTCTTAAGCCACCGTTCCCGGCACAGGTTGGTGCCTATGGCATGCCTTCATGTGTAAACAACGTAGAAACTTTCGCAGCTGTTCCATATATCATTGAGAAGGGCTGGGAAAAATACGCGAAGATGGGTACTGAGCGCTCAGGTGGTACACGTATGATCGGTGTTTCTGGTCACGTGAACAAGCCGGGCGTTTATGAGCTTCCAATGAACCTTTCAATCAACGACATCATCGAAATTGCTGGTGGCGTGAAGGGTGGAAAACTTAAAGCAGTTATCCCTGGTGGTGCTTCTGCTCCAATGCTTCGTGCAGACGAATGTCACGTTCTTACTGACTACGATTCACTTGCAAAGGCCGGAACAATGGCCGGTTCAGGTGGTCTTATCGTTATGAACGATACTGTAAACATCGTTGAAGCAACTTATACACTTTTAAAATTCTATGAACATGAATCGTGCGGTCAGTGTTCTCAGTGCCGTGAAGGCTCACACTGGTTGGCCCGTATGTTCAAACGCATCCTTGATGGCGGCGGTACTCAAGACGATCTTGATTACATTGCTAAAATCTGCGGAAACATGGCCGGTCAAACGATCTGTGCTTTCGCTGACGCTGTAACAGGTCCGGCCCTATCTTCTGTTCGTAAATTCCGTGCTGAATTCGAAGAGATGGTAATGAAGGGCGGTCTTAAAGGAATCGGAAGAGAAGAATCCGTATCTCATAAAATGGTTGGTGCCCATGTCTAATACAGAAATTGAAATCAAAAAGCAGAAGATGGACCTGAACTACGCTTCTAACAAGAAGCCGGTTCACTCTGATCCGTCTCCGGACGCGAAGCCACTTCCAAAAGTAACTATCGACGGCAAACAGTATGAGTTCAAGCCAGGCGATACAATTATGGAAGTTACTGAGCGCTATAAAATTAACGAAGACATCCCTCGTTACTGTTACCACCCAGGTATGCCAGTAGCGGGTACTTGTCGTATGTGTACTGTGGAAGTAGAGAAGGCGCCAAAACTTATGACGTCTTGTTCAACTCCTGCTGCTGACGGCATGGTTGTTCATACTCGTTCTGAAAAAGTTATGAAGTCACGCACTGGTGTGATGGACATGCTTCTTACGAACCACCCACTTGATTGTCCAGTTTGTGATAAAGCAGGTGAGTGTAGCCTTCAGGACTATAACTTCGAGTACGGTCCTTCGAAGTCTAACTTCAAAGAAGAAAAACGCGTTTACGAGAACGCCACTACGAAAAAACTTTCAGACAAGATCACGCTTAACATGAACCGTTGTGTTCACTGTGAGCGTTGTGTTCGTTTCACTGATGATGTGACAAAAACAAACGATCTCGTGATGGTTAACCGCGGCTGGCACAAAGAGCTTGAAGCGACAGATCCTGAAAAGGGCCTGACTAACGATTATCAAGGCTGTCTAACTGACTTCTGTCCAGTTGGTGCTCTTACAATGAACGATTTCCGCTTCCAAAAGCGTTCTTGGTTCCTGGATAAGAAGGCCTCTGTTTGTGACCGTTGTTCTAAAGGCTGTAACATCGAAGTTCACTCGGATAAAGACATCGTTTACCGTTATGTTCCTATTCACAATGAAATGGTTAACGGTCACTGGATGTGTGATGAAGGTCGTCTTTCTTATAACGATCTTATGAATCCTATGAGAGTGATTTCTCCACTTCTTAACCACAATAATTCTCTGACTTCTACTTCACTTGAAACTCTTCTTGGCGAAGTTAAGAAAGCAGTTGCGGCCGCTGGTTCTGTACAAGTGGTTGTTGGTACGGATGCTACTCGTGAAGAAGCGGCTCTTCTTAAAGAGAAAATGCCAGTTGTGTTCAATAAGTCTGTGGCGGTTGCTTACCACTCTGGATTTGTAACAACATCAGCTGAAGATAAGAAGATTGATAACCTTCTTCGTATGGCTGACAAAACTCCAAATACGAAAGGTGTAGAAGAGCAAGGTCTTGCTCCTCTAGCGGGCGGCGAGGCCAATGCTGACCTTGTGATCCTTTTCAGAAACGGCCGCGCTGGTGTGCCTAAAATGAAGGCCGACCAGAAGCTCGTTCTTTGGGGCGTTTGGAGCTTTGAAGATATCAAAGCACTTCCTTCTAAGAACATCGTTGGTGTGATCCCTGGTCTCGCTACGATTGAAAAGTCTGGCAGCTTTAAAAACGCTGACGGCATTGTACAGAAGTTCCACCCTGCTATCACCCACCGTGGTGGAGCTGTTTCAGCCCACCAAGTTGTTGGTGCATTGAAATCTAACTAAGAGTTGGTGATATGGAATATTTTGATTTTATTCAGCTGATTGCAAAAATTCTTTTCGTGGTTGCCGTGTGCTTGTCGGTAGTACCAGTGATGGTATGGTTCGAGCGCCGTGGTTCTGCATGGATGCAAGGTCGAGTAGGCCCTAACCGTGTTGGACCGTTTGGTCTTCTTCAACCGCTTGCCGACGTGTTCAAGTTCTTCTGTAAAGAGGACTTTACTCCAGGTAACGCTAACAAATTTTATTACTACCTAGCTCCAATGGTGGCCTTGATTGCACCTCTATGTGCACTTGCAGTTATCCCATTCGGTAGCAAGGCCATCATCATGGGCCAGGAAGTTAACCTTCAAATTGGTAACTTCGATTCAGGTGTAATTTTCATTCTTGCTTTCGCAGGTCTTGAAGTTTACCCACTGATTCTTGCTGGTTGGGCATCGAAGAATAAGTACTCGGTACTTGGTGCTCTTCGTGGTTCATCACAAATCGTTTCGTACGAAATTGCTATGGGTCTGGCACTTCTATCTATGATGGTGGTGTACGGTTCATTTAATCCGCACGATATGGTGTCTTGGCAGCAGAAGCACTACTGGGGCGCTTTAATCAACCCAATCGGTGCTCTTGTTTTCTGGATCTCGATTTTCGCAGAAACCAACCGTCTTCCTTTCGACTTACCTGAAGGGGAGTCTGAAATCGTTGCTGGTTATCACCTTGAGTATGGTGCGATGAAATTCGCCCTGTTCTTCATGGCCGAGTACGTGGCAATGATTATGGCATCTGCTCTCATCGCGACTCTGTTCTTCGGTGGATACGGAATCCTTCCAGGAATGAGCTTTGCGATCAATATGATTGTAGAACAATTCGGTTTCGGTGAAGTTGGTCTTCAAAACACTACTGCAGTGTTTGAGTTCCTAAGCTTCTTCCTGAAAGTTGCCGTGTTCATGTTCATTTTCGTATGGGTACGTTGGACACTTCCTCGTTTCCGTTTTGACCAGCTAATGGATTTGGGTTGGAAGATCCTTTTCCCGCTGTCACTTATTAACCTTGTGGCCGTCACTCTTGGCGTCTACTTTTTGAATCAATAGGAGGGCTTTGTGGGAACTATCAATATTTCAAAGAAGTACACCGCTAAAGAAAAAGCCTACATCCCGGCAATTCTTGTTGGTCTGAAGATCACAATGAAACACTTCATTAAGGGTTTCTTTTTCAGACACCACAATACTGTTATGTATCCTGAAGTGAAGCGTGATTACTCTGATCGTTTCAGAGGTAAGCACTTCATCTCGGTTGACGCTAATAAAACTGAAAACTGTACTGCTTGTTATCTTTGCGAAACGATCTGTCCAGCTGAGTGTATCCACATCGTGGCAGATGAGCGTGAAGAAGAAAACAACGTTTACGGAGTGAAAAAAGAGAAGAAGCCTGTAAGCTTCGATATCGATGCTCTTCGTTGTTGTTTCTGTGGTTTCTGTGAAGAAGCTTGTCCAAAAGACGCGATCAAGCTTTCTGGTAACTACGAAATGGCGGTATCTGCACGTCAGGACGCGATCTATGACCTAGATATCCTTAAGCGTGATATGAACGGCAGAAAAGAAAAAGCTGAGGTGAAGAAATGAATCCAGTTATCTTAATTCTGGGAGTTGTCTCAGCGATTCTTGCAGTTAATATGCTTCTTGCTAAAAACCCGATCACATCTGCGATGAGCCTTCTGGGTATCCTTCTGATGTCGGCCGGTATTTACGCTATGATTGGTGAGCACTTCATCGCGACTATTCAGTTAGTTGTTTATGCTGGTGCGATCATGGTTCTCTTCATTTTCTCAATCATGCTTCTTAACCTTTCTGATTCTGAAAGCGAACTTAAGCGCAACCCTGGTGTCTTCGCAGGTGCCGTTGCTCTAGGTCTTGGTCTTTTCGGATTCATTGCTTACGCCATCAACGAGCACTTCCTGAATCACCGTAATGACGTGATTCCTGGCAAGTTCACTCCGGAAGTTATCAACCAACTTGGTGGTAACTCGAAAGTTATGGCCCACTCTCTGTTCACTCAATACTACGTTTCTTTCGAAGTGATCACTCTGGCACTTCTGGTTGCGGTAGTAGGAGCAGTAGTACTAGCAAAAAGAAAATTTGATTAAGGTATTATTATGACAAACGAATTATTCATTCAGCTTTTGGCGGCCTTCCTATTCACAATGGGTGTGCTAGTGGTTCTTCTTCGTCGGGACACCATCATGGTGCTTATGGGGATCGAGCTTCTTCTTAATGCTGCCAACTTATCACTGGTCGCTTTCTCGAAGACGAATGCCATGATTGATGGTCAGCTTCAGGTGCTTTTCGTAATCGCACTTGCGGCTGCGGAATCGGCGGTAGGTCTTTCGATTCTGGTAAACCTTTACCGGAATTTCGGATCGATCAAAACTCAAAACGCAACAACTCTTAAAGGATAATGAACGTGGAAACGATGAACTCCCTGCTACCACTTCTTATTTTAATCTCTCCTTTGATCGGTTTCTTGATCAACGGTGTGGTTCTCCCGCTAAAGCTTAAAGGCTTTGCTAAGACCGATCCAAATGTTGCTGGTGGTTTCGCCACTTTCTTCATTTTCTTGTCTTTCGTGATGGGCTGTATTGCTTTCTCACAACTGACTGGATCAACTTCTGAAAATCCTTCTGTTTATACCTATGTGTTTCAGTGGTTTGATTTCGGTGGTCTGAATATTCCTTTCGAGCTTCGTATTGATAAGCTTTCAGGAATTCTGGTTCTGATCATCTCAGGTGTTGGAACTCTGATTCACCTTTACTCAACAAGCTACATGCACGATGAAGAGTGTGTTGGTCGTTACTTCTCATATCTGAACCTCTTCTGTTTCTGTATGTTACTTCTCGTTATGGGTAACAACCTTCCACTTCTTTTCTTCGGATGGGAAGGTGTAGGTCTTTGTTCATACCTTCTAATCGGTTTCTGGTACACAGACACTGAAAAAGCGAACGCTGGTAAAAAAGCTTTCGTGGTTAACCGTGTAGGGGACCTTGGTTTCCTTATCGGTATGTTCCTTCTTTTCCGCGAACTAGGAACTCTATCTCTGACTGAAATCAACGCGCTTCTTGCTGATCAAACAGTAGTTGCTCGTATCATGCCTTCAGTAACTCTGATCTGTTTGTCACTTTTCGTAGGTGCTACAGGTAAATCAGCTCAGATTCCTCTTTATGTATGGCTTCCAGATGCGATGAGCGGTCCGACTCCAGTTTCTGCTCTTATCCACGCTGCTACCATGGTAACTGCTGGTGTTTATATGATCGCTCGTCTGAACCCTCTGTTCGAGCTTTCTCCGGTTGCTCTTGAAGTAATTGCTCACGTTGGTGCTTTCACGGCCCTGTTCGCTGGTTCAATTGCCATCGCTCAGACCGACATCAAAAAAGTTTTGGCCTACTCAACTGTTTCTCAACTTGGTTTCATGTTCCTTGCTTGTGGTGTTGGTGCTTACCAAACTGCAGTATTCCACCTAATGACTCACGCTTTCTTTAAAGCGCTTCTGTTCCTAGGTTCTGGTTCAGTGATTCACGCTTGTTCGGGTGAACAAGATATGACGAAGATGGGTGGACTTAAGAAGTATTTACCTCATACGCACTTCACAATGCTTATTGGGTCACTTGCTATCTCTGGTATCCCGTTCTTCTCAGGTTTCTTCTCAAAAGACGAAATCCTTTATTCTTCAATCGCGCTTCCTGGCGGCGTTTCATACCTGTTCCTTGTGGGTGTTCTAACAGCTGCTCTAACTGCGATTTATACAGGTCGTATGATGTCTCTTACTTTCTACAGTGAAGAGAGAATGTCTCATGATGTGAAACATCACCTTCATGAGTCACCAGCACTTATGACTTTCCCACTTTACGTTCTTGCATTCCTCGCAGCGTTCGGTGGATTCCTTGGTGTGCCTCACTTACTAGGTGACTACCTTGGACATATGCCTCACTTCCTATCTCACTGGCTGGCCCCAGTGGTTCCAGCGAAGCACCTTCCTCTGGTTGGTGTGAAAATGCCTCTTCACGAGGGTGTTGTTATGGCCGGTTCTTCAGTGATCGCCATTGCTTCATTCTTTGGTGGTGTAGCTCTGTTTAAGAAGATCACTTTCATCTCTGATCTAGTGAGCGGTCTTGCTCCGGTTCAGAAGCTTCTTTCTAACAAGTACTACATTGATGAGCTTTACGGCCTAATCGTTGTAAATCCAGTTAAGAAGATCGCAGCTTTCGCAGCTGGAATTGTGGATAAGTATGTTGTTGATGGTGCCGTTAATGGTCTAGGCCGCGGAGTTCGTGCTGTAGGTTCTACTCTTCGTGCAGTTCAGACTGGTGACCTTCAGACATACGGGCTCATGATGCTAGGAGGAGTACTCCTGGTAGCGCTCTTTATTTTTAAAGTACTGGTTTAAGGAATATTGACATGGAAAATTCTTGCTTACTTTCATGGATCATTTTTACGCCGCTTCTCTTCGCGTTCCTGGTAATGATTTTACCAAAGAGCATGGAGCATCTTTTTCGTAAGATCGCTTTAGTTCAAACGCTAGTAAGTGCGCTTATTGCTACTTATCTCTACGCTAACTTCGATGGCGGAGCTGCTGGTGCTCAATTCGTTCACCTGGTTCCTTGGCTTCCGGAGTGGGGGATTAACTACCTTGTTTCAATCGACGGTATCAGCCTTCCACTAGTAATGCTTACGGCATTCGTTGGTCCGGTTGCTATTTTGGGAACTTGGCCGGATCTTTCTCACGGAGCTCAGCTTAAGAAAGAGAAGTTTTTCGTTATGTGTATCATGGCCCTTCAAACGGGTATGTATGGTACGTTCCTATCTTCTGATATCTTCCTTTTCTACTTCTTCTGGGAAGTGGTTCTGATCCCGATGTTCTTCATGATCGGTATTTGGGGCGGTAAAGATCGTATCTACGCAACTGTGAAGTTCTTCCTTTACACAATGGTGGGCTCACTTCTTATGCTTGTTGCGATCTTCTGGATGCTTAAGACATCTGCTGAAGGTAATGGAAATCCATCTGCTGATTTCGCAACTCTTTCAACTCTTAACTTCGCTTTTGACGGTTCTTCTCTGGGTGCTGCACTTATGTCGCCGCAAAGCTTATTGTTCTTGGCCTTCGCGCTTGCTTTCGTGATCAAGGTTCCAATGGTTCCTTTTCACACATGGCTTCCGGATGCTCACGTACAAGCTCCAACTGTTGGTTCAGTGTTCCTGGCCGCAGTTCTTCTTAAAATGGGTACATACGGTCTTATGCGTATCGCGATCCCGATGTTCCCACAGGCCGCCTTCTACTTCTCACACGTGTTCATCGTGCTTGGTGTGATCGGTATCGTTTACGGCGCTTTCTGTGCTCTTGCTCAGACAGATTTTAAGAAACTGGTTGCTTACTCTTCAGTTTCTCACATGGGTTACATCGTCGTTGGCCTTTTCTCTTTCCAGAAAATTGCCATTGCAGGTTCTCTTTATCAGATGATCAACCACGGTATTTCTGCCGGCGGTCTATTTATGGTAGTAGGGTTCCTTTATGAAAGACTTCACACTCGTAACCTTGAAGACTTCGGTGGGCTTGCGAAAGTTGTTCCATTGATGGCGATTGGTTTTATGATCATGACTCTTTCTTCGGTTGCTCTTCCTGGTTCAAATGGTTTCGTAGGGGAATTCCCGATCCTTCTTGGTGCTTTCCAAGTTCACCCGCTCTACGTTCTATTCGCTGCGACTGGTGTGATCTTTGGCGCGGTTTATGCTCTAAAAGCTTACCAAATGGTTATGCTAGGGCCAAAAACTCGTACCGACCTTGATCAGCTTCACGATCTTAACGCTAGAGAAATTATTGCTATGGGTGTGTTAACAGTGTTCGTTTTCGGAATTGGTTTCTTCCCGAAAACGTTCTTCTGGAAATCAGACGCTGCCCTAGATGTTTACTCGAATAATCTCATTCAGAAAGTAGGTACATATGCTACTAAATGAAGTTTTCCCTCTAAATGCACTTAGTGGTGTTGAACTACTAAGTCTTACTCCGCTTTTCATCCTTGCTGTTGGCGCTATCCTGTCGCTAATCGTAGGAACACATAAAGAGAAAGGTCACACTTTCGCTTTCGGTGTGGCGTTTGCTTCTCTGGTTTCTTGCTTGTTCGTATACGCTTCGACAACAACGCTTCCAGATGTATCAATCCTAGGTGAAACTCTGATCTTTAACCCGTTCACAAAAACGATTGCTGCTATGGCGGTGGGTTTTGCTTTGATCGCGGTTGTTTTGACTTACGGTCAAGATAAGAAAGAAGGTCTTCTTTCTGAGATCTATGCTCTTATCCAGTTCTCAACTGCAGGTATGATCCTGATGATGACGACTCAGCACCTTCTGTTCTTGTTCATCGCCCTTGAGATTATGTCTCTGGCGATCTACATCATGGTGGCGATGAGACGTTCAAGCCGCTTCTCAGCTGAGGCCGGTCTTAAGTACTTCATCCTTGGTGGTCTAGCTTCTGCATTCCTTCTTTACGGATCATCTCTTGTCTTCGGTGCAACTGGTTCGTTCCAACTTGGTACGATCCACACGTTCCTTCTAGCTCATAACGAGCCTTCGTTCATTTTCTACGTTGGTCTTGGCATGGTTCTAGTTGCGATGCTTTTCAAAGTTGGTGCGGTTCCTTTCCACGGATGGGTTCCTGACGTTTACCAAGGTGCTGCTACAAACGTAACAGGCTTCATGGGTGCTGCGGTTAAGTTCACGGCCTTCATGGCCCTTGCTCGTATTTGTCAGAACCTTGTGTTCGTAGACAACATCGTGGCGCTTAAGTGGTTTGAAACAACGATCTACGTAATCGCTGCGGCTTCAATGATCTATGGTAACTTCGTGGCGATTTCTCAGAATGAAATTAAGCGTATGCTTTCTTTCTCTACGATCGCACACACTGGATACCTTCTTCTTGGTCTATACGCGATGAAACTTGGTGAAGAGTCTGCTCAATCAGTTCTTCTTTACTTGTTCTTCTACGCTGTAGCGAACCTTGGTGCTTTCGCGGTCATCTCTCAATTCGAAGAGAAGAACCAGAAAGACCTTACTTTCGATCAGATTTCAGGCATGGGGGCAAAGCACCCGGTTCTAGGCGCTTTCTTCACTCTGTTCCTTCTTTCTATGGCCGGTATCCCACTGACTTCAGGGTTTATCGCGAAATACGGTCTATTCAGTTCAGCGGTTTATGCCGGAGAAATTCCTCTGGTTGTGATCGCGGTTCTAACGTCGGTAGTTTCGGTTTACTACTACCTACGTGTGATCGTTTATATGTTCATGAAAGATACAACTTCTGAAGCTGCGACTTACCAGGGCCTTAAAGGTGCTGGTCTTGCCGCTTTCTTATCAGCTGCTGCGACACTACAGTTCGGTCTTTTCCCAAGAGCGATCATTAGTTTCGTAAAAATGATTTCTAAGTAAGAGGACGATATGATTGCTAAAAAAATTACTTATCGTGGAAATTTTAATAATGAAACTCTTGGTGATATCTTCAATATCACTCGTAATAACGAGATCACAGGTCTTGTTAAAAAAGTAAGTGATCAGGAAGTGGAACTTAGCCTTGAAGGTGATTCTGCTCAGATCAAACTTATTCAGCACCAGATTGAACGTAAGGTGAAGACGGCGATTAAAGACAAGTCGATCGAATCAATTCCTTACCAATACTATGTTGGTGTTACTCTTCTAGCTTAGCCATTAAAAAGGCCCCATTTCTGGGGCCTTTTTTTTAGAAGTGTGCGATTGCGCCGATAGTGAACATAGAAGCATCTCTTACCGTGCTTCCTGTATCTTTCAAGAAGGCCTTATCATCAGCATGATTGCCTCTATATTCCAAATACAAGTTTAAGTTTTTATCAATGGCGATTTTATCTGTAAGCGTGATTGAGTTCACTCGATTAGCAGTTTTAAAATCAGCGGCCCCATTAATGGCATTGATATTATCCGCTCCTGTAACGTGCTCATATCTTGCTGCAAAGTTGTGAATGCCCAAAGTGTAGGCGAGAGTTCCTGAAAGCGATTGTGTGTAAAGTAGTGCCGAGTTTTTTGTGTCTGATGTGCGGTTCTCAAAAGTCGCGACGAACGTAAAGTCTTGCCAGAACTTATATGAAAGCCAAACACTTGCTCCCGTATTATCAACTTTTTCTGTGGCGTTTGTATCTCTTGAAGTGATGTAACCCGCAAACCATGTGAAGTCCTGAATCGTTCCGGTTAAAGAGACCTCAGTTGCCTTCGATGTGCTGTTATCATCACCAAAAGAACTATTTGCGAAACGATTATATGAAGAGAGATTCACAGTGAGATATTTATGCGCAAAATATCTAGCTCTTAAACCGTCTGCATAACCTGGATAAAGTGTTTGTCGAGAGATCGTATAGTTGTAAGTCAGGTTGTTTGTTCTGAAGGGAGATTCATAACCCATCGTCGTAAGGAAACGACCAAATCCTACATCAAGTTTAGGAGAGACCTTATAAAAAACTTCCAGCTGATAAAGAACACCAAGGTTCGCTGTGTTTTGATTTCCATTTGTATCGTAAGTCGTTGGTAGATAAAAAAGTCGGCTGAAGAATGACAACTTCTCAACGTCCTTTTTTAGAAGGAGCTGAGCATAGTTGAAACGATATTGATTATCTTTTCCACCACCGGCGCCTGGAATCGCTTCGTCTCCAGTAGAAACCAGATTGTAATCAAAGGCGGCCTCTCCTCCAACATTGAGACCCTCGAGTTCATACGCATAAGCATTAGAGAAAATTAATCCGGCCAATAGGAGAAGTTTCTTTTTCAAAGTAATTCCTTTTTAAAGTGATTTTTGAATTCTCAGGGGGCACTGACCTCCTTTGGAAGTAGGCAAAAATTGACCAAATGTATTCAAACAAACGTTTCATTAGTCTCAATCCTTAGAGAGACAACCTTAATTTCTTAATTTCCCTTTAGGTTTACTGATGTCAATTTTTTAAGTTCCGATATGATGAATTACAAAAGGTGAGGTAACCAACATGGATGTTTTTGCAAAAGTTAAATGGCTTAATGCTTGTTCAATTGCTTTGATCGTTGCTTTGTATGTGTGTCTTAGCACTTCTTTCTACTATCAAAAGCAACTAACAAACTCCTATGAAAAGAAAGAACTTTCTCTTCGACTTGCTCAGGAGTTTAAGAATGAATCTGCTGGTCTGACGAAGGCCGCTCGTACGTTCGTAGTAACGGGTGAACCAAAATATGAACAGGAGTATTTTGATATCATTGCCGTTCGTAACGGTGATAAGGCACGTCCGGATGGAACAAAAATTTCTGGAACTCAGAGGATGAAGGACGCTGGTTTCTCTGATGAGGAATTTAAACTTCTTGCTGAGGCCCAAAAACGTTCAGGTGATCTGGTCTTAACTGAGACAATCGCAATGAATGCCGCCAAAGGGCTTTTCCAAGATGCCTCTGGTAATTTCACTGTAAAGAAAGATCCTGATTTCGAAATGGCCAGAAAGCTTATGCATGATGAAAAGTACCATGAGTACCTGAATCATATTGCTGAACCAGTAAAAGAATTTGAGCAGGCCTTAGATAAGAGAATTGAAGACCTCGTGTCTGCTGCACAATTATATGCTAATTTGGCCCTCGGAAGTATTGCGATCATGATTATCGGTCTCTCACTTACAATGTATCTTGCTTCAAGAGCATTAAGAGATGGTATCAGACAGCAAACAGAATCTCTGACAGAGTCGTATTCTCAAATTCGTCTTCTGATTACGAACCTCTCTGGTGCAAGTTCAGAGCTTTCAGCTGCTTCAACCGAATCTGCTGCCTCTCTGGAAGAGACAGTTGCCTCACTAGAAGAGTTTTCAAGTATGATTAAACTCAACGCAGAGAACGCGAAATCCGCTTCTGAGCTGTCTAATATCTCTAAGACGGCCGCAGAAGAGGGAAGTCAGGAAATTAATGTTCTTATGAAGTCTATGGATGAAATCGTGACTTCTTCAAAGAAAATGGAAGAGATCATTTCAGTCATTAATGATATCGCTTTCCAAACTAACCTTCTGGCCCTTAACGCTGCTGTAGAAGCTGCACGTGCCGGTGAACAAGGTAAAGGCTTTGCGGTAGTTGCAGATGCTGTAAGAAGTCTTGCTCAAAGAAGTGCGACTTCAGCAAAAGAAATTTCCGATCTTATTTCGGCCAGTGTGACACAAATTGAGCAAGGTCAACATGTGGCCCAATCAAGTTCTACAGTTTTGAAGAAAATTGTGGATTCAGTAAATAAAGTAGCAAGTCTTAATGATGAAATTGCTACGGCCAGTGTAGAGCAGAGTAATGGTGTGAGCCAGATTTCTCAGGCCATGAACCAACTTGATCATGTGACTCAAAGTAACGCTGCTTCTTCTTCAACGATCTCTTCTGCCGCCGCGGAGCTGGATGAGTCGACTGAGAATTTAACGGCCACAATCACAAACCTTGCTAATCTAACAGGTCTTAAAACTGCTGGGTTCGAGCACGATCGTGCTCCAAGAATGAGAAGACACTCTTCAAACGATCACGTTCCACAAGTTGGATAATTTAAAATCTTTATAAGGAGAGGTTCGCCTCTCCTTTCTTACTTAAGAAAAAAGAACTGCTCTCGTTTACTGGTGTTGGGTTAAATAATTTTTTCCTTAACACCAGTAAGTTTTTATCAAGTCTCGCGTTACATCCTCTTTAACTTTCACGACTTAGTTAAACCAAATCTTGGAACCAGTTTTGCTGTTTAAAGGACATGAATAGAATATGTCCAAATCCATCCTGCGCATTTCCTCATTTTGTGATCCGTGACGGTCATTTTCGTCGTAAAGACGATTCAAAAGTGATCCAGCGATTTCGATGTAAAAACTGTGGAACTCGTTTTTCCAATGCCACTTTTTCTGAGGCCTATCGGCAAAAGAAAAGACGGGTTAACTTTCCGCTTTTGAAGCTTCTTGCTTCAGGAAACTCTTTAAGAAGATCTGCGCTTCTCTTGGGTATCCATCGAACAACGGTCGAGCGCAAATTATCTTTCTTGGGAAAAAAGTGTCGGCGACTCAATCAAGAGTCACTTCTAAAGTTAAAAGGTAGGATCCATAACATTCAAATTGATGATCTTATTACGAAAGAGAACTCAAAGCTCAAACCTTTGAGTGTTTCGATTTGTGTGGATGAAAATCGGCGGAGAATTTTAGCGGTAGAGGTCTCGCAGATTCCCGCCTTCGGACATCTTTCAAGGTTCGCACTGAAGAAGTACGGACAGAGAAAAGACGAACACTTTGAAGGACTCACGAGATTGTTTCAGGGGATTGCTCCGATTGTCTCATCTGAAGTCTTAGTGAAAAGTGATGAGCACCAGAGGTATCCGGGATTTGTTTCGGCTTATTTACCTAAAGCCAAGCATCTGACTTTTAAAAGTGAGCGCGGATGTGTTGCCGGACAGGGAGAGCTTAAAAAGGTGCAGTTTGATCCGCTTTTCATCGTGAATCATACCTGTGCTCTTCTTCGTGCGAATGTGAATCGTCTTATTCGAAAAACCTGGTGTACGACCAAGGATCCGAAGTGTCTCAAAGATCACTTGGATGTGTTTGTGTACTTCTATAATGAAGTACTGCTTAAGAAGGCACTAACACCATTGTAGTAGGGCAGTTCTTAAGAAAAATTGAGTGGGTAAAGCATTAATAATTTCTCATACTAGCTAGATGTCTAGAGAAATTATTAATAGATTCAAAAACTTGCTTTCCGGGCAAGTCGCTTGTCTTTCACTGATTACATTATTCGTTCTTTATGTGTTCACAGCCCCGTATACGGTTCAAACCGGTGATACTGGTGAGCTGGTGACCAATTCCTATTTTCTAAGAGTCTCTCATCCTCCGGGCTACCCACTTTGGACTTTGCTCTACCACTTGCCAGTTAAATATTTACCTTTGCTAAGTCCTTTCCATTCGGCCTCATTCATGACCGTCATCCTTTCGTGTATCTGGTTGGGATTGCTTCTTTACCAAAAGAAAAGTACCGAGAACTTGTTGCTTATCATGATTCTAGGCACTTCACTTTATCATTGGCGATATTCTATTTTGCCAGACGCCTTTGCATTTCATCTTTTGTTTTTGACGTTGGTTTTTTTGGTGTTTATGAGGCCTCGTCTGTTAGACCGATGGTGGATGATCTTTCTTGTGTCCTTATCTGTGGCAAATCACCATATCATTGTGTTCTTTTTCCCCTTATACCTTTTTGCTTTATTTCAGAATTTCACGTGGAAGAAGTTGGCCCTGTCTTTGCTTTTTGGTTTTATATCCGCTTCACTCTATTTATTGCTCTTAACTTTTAATCCTGAAGCTTACGGCTCATGGAGAGACTTGCAGACATTTTCCGATGTCGTTTCTCATTTTTTGAGAGAGGATTATGGAACTTTTTCGTTGGCCATGGCGAAGATGGGAGAGACAGATTGGGCCTATTTCATTCCTGATTTCATTTTAAATTTCTGGGGCCTATTCATTGTTATCGGTTACGTATGCACTAAGCACTACAAGGCCGTTCTCAATCAGAAAAATCGCTTAGGTGTTTTAGGACTTTCTCTTATTGGTTACTGTATCGTTTTCCAGATGTTTGGATCCATTTCTCTTTCTGGCCTTGGCCTAACAGTCATGGAACGATTCCTCCTTCAACCTATTCTGTCCGTTTTTTTCTTGTGTTTGATTGTGATCTGGAATGAAGAGATTAAATTCCCGAAGTGGCTTTTAATTGTATTATTAGTGAATGTTGGCCTGAATATTGTCCAGAATTACCCTTCGAATAATTACCGGGAAAATACAGTCGTTGAGGACTATGCGGTCAATGTACTTAATTCACTGCCACAAAATTCGATTTATCATGCAATAGGAGACACTCACAACGGTGTTGCTTACTATTTGCATGAAGTGATGAAACTTAGACCGGATGTTCCTTTGCTTCTGACGGATACAAATACCAAGCGTGTCTTCTCAAAGGTCATCAAACAATATCCTGATATTTTTCAAGGAAAGCATCCAAAGATTCATCGGATTATCAATTATTCAAAGTATTCTTATTATACCAATGCCCGTCCAGTTGATTTGGGTGACGGATTTAAATCTAGATACTACGGCTCTATCTTTAATTATTACCCTGATGATTTAAAACAGGATGATTTTAATTGTTCCGTTAACGATTCCTATTCTTGGAGGTCTCGGCCAGGGATCTCTCAACTTCAACGATATGATTCGGCCATCAGTTTTGATTTTGTTTATGGGCTATGTGACTACAGTCAGGCCATGTTCTATTTGAATCAGCTTGATGTAATGAGTGCAATTACTCAGTTGGAAAAGGCCACTGTTCTATCACCGTTGTCGATTCTTTATCGTGAGAAACTATGCAGTGTCTATGAGCAAGTTCGTAGCTTAAAGACTCGTGAGTGCCAAGTAGAGTTGGAGAATTTGATCATGAATGCAGATGCGCAGTACTATACTTTCAATTAATCCGTCTCAACTTCCGGGTTGATCTTCAGAATATCTGCCACTTGTTGAATTAAATGCTGACGAGTAAATGGCTTCACAATAATGTGCTTAATATTTAGCTGAATCGCGGCCAGAACATCCTCTTGCTGAAGATAACCAGAAATCAGAATGATTTTGAGTTTGTTATATTTTACCGAGTTTCTTAGCTGTTCGATAAATTCAATTCCAGGTTTCCCAGGCATTACATGATCCATAATGACCAGATCAAATTCCTGGTTAAGAAACTTTTGCATGGCCTGAGCTGCATTGGGAGCGGCAACGACCGAATGAAATGGGAAAGCAGATTCTAAAAAGATTTTGATCAATTCGCAGATTTTCTCTTCGTCATCAATCACCAGGATGTTCATCTCCTGGGGTCTTTTTGGATTTGTGCTCATTCTTTGCTCTCCTTAGGTTTTAAGGAGAGGTCTATGGTCTTCATCACATCATCGCGACTAAATGGCTTGATGATGAGACCACCAATGTCGAGGTCTTTTTTGTCTTTATTAAACTGTTCGATGAACTTAGAGCTCGTCATATAGAGAATCGGACCTTGATAACCAAGTTCCCGCGCCTTATATGAGAACTCACTACCGGTCATTATCGGCATATGGTAATCAGTCACAATCAAATCAATATCGGCCTTCTGTAAGAAGGCGAGGGCATCATGAGGATCCGATGAACCAATAAATACATGGCCCGTGTCTGCGATAAATGTATTCAGAACGTTCAAGATCTGTACTTCGTTATCTAGCACTAAGATACGTTTTTGGTCTTTTTTACCCGTCAGAGACTTATCATTTCTGGTGTAACTATAGGCCTCGATAAGTGGAAGCCTGATTCTAAAGTGACATCCCTTTTGCGAATCCATAAGCTCCAGACGGCCACGGTGAGACTCAATGATCTTGGCACAAATCGAAAGCCCAAGACCCGTTCCTTTACCTACGTCCTTAGTTGACTGGAAGGGCTTAAAGAGATTTTTCTTTATTTCTCCTGGCATACCAGGACCGTTGTCCACAATATCCAGGTAAGTCTGCTGATCAGCATCCGATTTTGAAAGAGTGATTTTGATGATCCCATTTGGAACACCGGCATCACTAATGGCATCAATTGAATTCTTAATCAGGTTAATCACTACCTGTTCGAGTTTAATACGATTAACCAATACAACTGGATGCTCACGATAATCTCTTTCTATCGAAACATTGGCCTTCTTCGCAGTAGAACCAATCCATTCGATTGAGGCCTCGATAATATTCGCGAGATCACAGTATTCTTTCTGCTCTTCACTCTGGTGCAGAAAGTCCTTCATGTTTTTGATGATTTGATTCACGCGTTCAAGAGAATCAAGGACCGTTTGGTTCGCACTCTTCAAGCGATCTACCTTGGTCGCAAGATTTGATGAGCCGAGATAATCTTTAATGATCTCTGAATGTCCGGCCGCAATTGTAAGTGGGTTATTGATCTCGTGAGAGATATTGGCCGTGAGTTCTCCAAGAGTCGTAAGTTTATCCGCTTGAAGGATCTGGCTATGGGTCTTTTTAAGCTCCTCTAATTGATCACGGTACTTCGTATGAAGGTTGGTCTCAACTGTCTTGTCATGAAAAATGACCGCGAAGTTAGCACCTTTATCTGTTTGAACCGGAACAAGTTTTAAAATGATGTAGTATTCGGTCTCAGGATCATGAGGAAGTGTCATTTTAATTTCGGGAGAAATGAGAACGTCGAAACTCAAAAGTGCTTTTGAAAGCCAGTCCTCAATATCGAATCCGGCCGAATCACAAAGCTGAATCAGATGATTCTTCTGCTTGAGGACACGAGGAGGGAGCTTGAAAAAGGTGCTCGCCTGATTATTAAAGTAAATCAGCTCCTGTTTTTGGTTCATTACCACAAGAGGGTCAAATAAATGATCAAAGGCCAAAAAATCGTTCATACTTTCCCTAGAAAACTGAAGTATTGGGCCTCAATGGCATCAAAGTCCATCTCTTCACCACACTTCGGGCACTCCATCTTCGGGGCCTTGCGATTCTTCACCTGATCTGCTTTCAGGTGTACTTTATGTTCTTTACTGCATTTCTCACAGAAATAAGGTGCATAGAACGAGTTGATCGAGGCGCCTTTACGGAAAAAACCGTGAACCATATTGATCTGTTCAATGATGATCTGAGGACAGTTGTTATACACAATGTGAGTCGACTCAGGGATCTTCTCAATGAACTTGATCCACTCGCGGATACCGCAGGAGTTAATCATCGAAACTTTGTCGAAGTCAAATGAGATGGTTTTTTGTTCAAGACCAATCAGCTCTTTAAAGTCTGCATCCTCATCAATTGAGCCAATCAATTCGACGTTCAGTTCATCTTGTAAGATTTGCTTATTTATCGTTAGTCTTTTCACCGGGTACCTCTTGAAAGAAATGAAATGAACGAATACGTTGCTTATAGTTTTTATATCGTTTGTTTTTATCAATAATACAGAGAACTTCTGTTCGGAAATTTTCGCGATAGTTAATGATGAACTGATTACTATGGAGGAAGGTAAGGTAGAGACCCAGACCCGCTCCATCTTTTTTCTCCATGACGGTTTTCTCTGCGAAGCTACGTTTTAAGCTTGCGATGAGAAGATCGTAAGAGAGACCGCCAAATGAGTCCTGAACTGAAAGGGCGACACCCATATCATTCATCCCCAAAGTTACCTGTACGAGATCCGAACCTTTTAAGAACACCGGGCTTCTGCGATCCACACTTTCAAGGCCCTGTTCTTGTCTCTTCTTATTCGGTCCCTTATACAGAGAGTTAGAAATCAATTCATTCGCCATCACCTGAATGTATTCAATCGGTGAGGAGAAGTAGTCCTGGAAATCAAAGTTACCAAGAGCATCCTGGATCATTTCGTTGGTGTGCTTTGAGTCCGACAAAGAAATAATCTTAATCTCGGCATCATCACCCATATAAGACCGAAGGCCCCATATCTTTTTATCGAACGTCTTCTTAAAACTACACATGATCTCTGTCCCGAAGATTTGTTCGTTCAAACCTACGAGGTGATAAAGTTCATGCTGTTCCACTAGCTTCATGTTCTCTTCATCTGTTCCACTGGATAGAACATAGAGCAGGTGTTTTTTGATGGCCTTAAATTCCGCCAATCTTTCCTGGAAAGTCTCAACGTCGCAGACGACGAAGTGATTTTCTTTATACTCGTTCAGGTCAGGAGCATCATGAACAATGAAGTGAGTGGAGTTAGCTGAACTTTTCAATTGTTCGAAGACCTTCGGATCCTTGGCGTAAACTGCAACATGTGCATTCATGAGATTACCTTCATTGATACGGCCGTTAAATCGTCATTTTTAGGTTTGTCTGAAACGAAGACCTGAAAATCTCCCATCACTCCTTTGATAATCTCTTCCGGTGATCCTAGTCCATGCTGGACCAAAGATTTGATCAGACGTCTTTCACCGTAACGGGTGCCTTCAGCGTTCTCTGCTTCTGTTAAGCCGTCTGTATAGAAAAAGATAGTATCATGGGTCTTAAGGTTCAGCGTCTCACATTCAAATTTTGAGTCTAGCTTTTGTCCTAATCTTGGACCATTTGCCTCGATAAGTGGTTGAAAGTTATCTTTTGCCAGCTCTGCTTGGCCCCCATTGAAGAGAAGAGGGGGAGTATGAGAGGCGTTTGAGAACTTAAACTCACGGGTCTTACGGTTAAAACTGGCAACAAAACATGTCACTTGAATCTCTTTCCCGGCCCCGCAAACCGCTTGATTCATGTAGCGGAGGATTTCATTTGGCTCGCTTAGAATTTGCGGACGAGTTTCAAGAATAAAACCAAGGCTCGACTTACAACAATTGATAGTGGCAGTTAAAAGGGCCGCAGGTACTCCGTGTCCAGTTGCATCTGCAATGAAAAACACACGCCAATCTCCCTGATCGTAAAAGCCCCACCAGTCCCCGCCACACTCTGTGGCCGGCTCAAAATGACCGTGAGTGGAAAGCACATTATCTGAGAGAGAGGTCGTTGGGAAAAATGATGATTGAACTAACTGGGCCACTTGGACTTCGTTCTCTAAGCGGGCCTTCTCTTTCATCTCTTCCATATAGACCACAATTTTGTCGGCCATATCGTTTACTGAATCAGAGAGAGCTCCCACTTCGTCATGACCTTTAATGGAAACGCGTTTATTGAAATTTCCTTTCGCAATTTCCTGAGTCATCCCAAAAAGCGTTTCAAGCTGAGCGGTAAGTGGTCTTGCTAAGAACACTGATAGCAACATGGCAATACCAAGAATGAAAGCGCCATAAAGCATAGACTTGTTAATCAAGTATTGAGTAACCGAAAAGGCCTTCTCTTGGGAGAGCATCACTACATAAATATAGTTAAGCTGAGGATTATAATCATAGGCATAAAGATACTTCACGCCATCAAGCTTAATTTCTTTTACGGCCTGGTTAATGGACTGTTTTGTAATGTCTGCAAGAAGTTCTCCTTCAGCAGGAGTCACCTGGGAAAGCTTACCTTCTTTCCATTGAAGAAATGAGGTCTGTTCGGGAACCACGATTTTTACATCGTAGCCAGATTCCTTCTCAAGCTGTTCTTTAAGGAGGGGAGAGGGATCAGTGTCATTGAAAACAAGATTTGAATTTTTAATCTTAAACGAGCCATCACCCAATTTTTGAGAAAGGATAATCTGTTCAGAAGATGCTTCCGAGAGGAGAGTTTCGAAAATGTAGGCGCTCTTATCTTCTTTGAATGTCTTTAATGCAATTCCGACAAACACTGTCAATGAGGCCGCAATAAGCACAATCATCAAAGTCAGAAGCTTCAATTTCAGAGGGAAGCGAACTTGCCTCATGGTAGACGCCATCAAAAATCCTTTTTTATGGTATCTCCATTATAACTTAGGTTGAGGGTAATTTAAGCCTACCCTTTTTACCTAGTTGCGGTCTGTTACACTATTAACATGATGTCCCGACGTATTGACCAGGTTCTAGTTGCCCTAGGGGTGATGCTGATACTGTTCAGTTCTTATCAATTATTCTTTCAGAGGTCTGAGAGTGAGGAAGGTCTTACTCTGGGAAGACTTACGTCTACGATGTCAGTGGTTAAAACCAAGCGGGCCCTTTCACTTGATTGGCGAGATGCAAATTCCGGAAATGAACTCACAGAGAATCAATTAATTTATACCGACAATAACTCCAGCGCTGAAGTGGAATTCACTCAAGGCAGCTCACTTGCCATCGGTGAGAACTCGCTGGTGAAATTAAAAACTGCCGGGAAAGAGCAGTCGATGGACCTTGAAAAAGGATTCATTCGGGCGAAGATTGATGAGAATCAGCCGATTGTCGTACAGATGAATGGAGAGAACTATCTTGTCAGTGGTAAGGACGCCGACATTCAAATTAATCTTCAGGATGAAAAAGGCGAGATCGGTGTTTTAAAAGGTGAGGTGAAGGTTGAGGGGGCAGGCATGAACGCCAACCTCAATGCTGAAACTGCTCTAAGCATCGACGGTGATAAGGTTTCAAAGAAAGCGATCTATTTCAAAACGACCTCTCCAGTACAAGGTGAAGTTCACTATTCTGTTCATAATCCTGCTCTTATTCGATTTAATTGGGAGCCTCAGGAAGAAGCGAGAATTCTGGTTTCGAAGAGTCAGACATTAAAAAATGCTCAGGAGTTTTCAGGTCTAAGTGGAATTCAAGGTGAGCTTTCACCTGGACTTTATTATTTTCGGGTAGAAAGTGATAAAGGAATTTCACTCATTACTCCATTTCGAATTGTTCAAGAAACTCCGCCAAAACTTTTACGACCTCTGAACGGTGAAGAGGTGAGTGTTTTAGATAACTCAGTTCTCCTTCAATGGAAGAACGAAGAACGTCTGAACTTCGAACTTCAGTGGAAAGTCGGGGAAGAAATCAAATCTCAAAAAACTTCTGCGGGAAGTGCTCTTATTAAAGTGGCCGCTTCCGGTCCACTCGAATGGCGGGTAAAAATTGATAGTGATAAACGTCCAGAGGCACTCTGGAGTGATTGGCAAAAAGTTCAAGTGAGTCTTGTCCCCTTGCCAGCAATTCCCTTGGACCTTGCTCCCCATGAAGTGGAGTTTCAGACCTATGAAAGGCCAAATGAGAAGATTGATCTGAGTTGGAAATCAAATCTACCTGTCGAGCTTGAAGTTCTAGATCCTGAAGGAAAAACATTTTCAAAGAATCTTTCGGAAAATAGTTTTGAATGGACAGCAACAAAGGGTGGAGCATATAAATGGCGTCTTCGTTCGAAAGATAATCATCTAAGAACGAGTGAATGGAGTGAATGGAAAACATTTACAGTTGAAGATTTGTCAGAGGTCAAGAATGCTGAGGGCATTCAGCGCATTCAGCTCAAGAAACCTGATCAATCTGTGACATTCACGTGGAAAACTTCCGAGGGGAGTACCAGTGTCTTTGAACTTGCGAAAGATGCTCAATTTAAACAGATCATAAAACGCATCGAGGCCAACAAAGATTCTGCGCAAATTTCAATACCTGAAGTGGGAGCTTATTACTGGAGAAGTCGTGAAATCCTGGCGGATGGAACACTTAATGTAAGCGAACCAAAACGTGTGATCATCGAACCTGTGCCTGCTCCGACCAAGCCTAAAAAGCTTCCTGATCTTGAAGTTCCTTTAGAGGAACTTCCGACGACATCATCATTTAGTTTTTGGGATTTGATCATTCCGACCGCCCATGCGGATGAGTTAAAAGGAATGGCAAAAATTGAACTTCCTACTAAAGAAGAAGCAAAGAGTTTTGTTATTCGTATTTATAAAGATGAGGCCCTCACGGAAATGATCTATGAGGCCAAATCAACAGACAAGACATTCATCTGGAAATCCGCGACTCCTGGAACTTATTACTGGCAGTATGCAGTTGTGGATTTCTGGGACCGACAGAGTCTTTTTAGTGATCCGGCGGTCCTGACGATTACTGGTGAACTCGTTGCTGATCCGGTGAAACCGAAACTTCTTTCTCCGATTCGTGCCCAGGAAGTTAAAAAAGAAGAGATTGCTCTTAAGTGGCGAGACTCAGCGGAAAACGATCATTATATGGTTGAGGTTTCTCGAGATAAAAAATTTGAAAAACCGCTCGTTAGGAAGAACACCAAAAAATCTGAAATGAACTTGGCCGATTTTAATTGGTCTCCCCAACTTTTTTATTGGCGTGTAACCGCATTCAATAAGAAAGGAAAAGAAGTTGTCAGTAACACTGGCCGATTTGTTGTTCATGATGAGAAAAAGGTCCCTGAAGTTAAAGAAGATCCCGCTTTTTCTCCAGCAGAGTGGACTAAAAAGTGGAAGACCCGTTTGAGTCTTGCCTGGACTCCTTCTAAAGACAGTTACAAATTTTCACAAAACGGTGAAGATGGTAAAATTGATGGTAATGCTTTAATGGGTGTTTCTCTCTCGGGAACTTATTTCAGAGAGCGTGGCGTGCTTTCTGGAGAGATCCTAAGACAAACTGGTGAAGTCTTCGAAGGTGAGAGTTATTTATTTCAGAGGGCACTTTTAGATTACGTCTATACTTGGAATTTTTCTCGAAATCATCGCTTCGGAGTTGGTTTGGCCCTAGGGCAGAGTAGTGGGCAGGCCTATGAGATCCAAACCGATGAAGTGAAGGCCAAATCGGTGTCCGGATTGTCTTATGGTCTCGCCGTTCGAGACTTTTTAAGCTTCAGTGAAAAATGGGAAATGCAATCCAAGTTGTTTTATCTCACAGGGGAAATCACTCAGATAGACGCTGGTGCTGATTTCTTACGTCACATGAAGAGTTTTTATCTCTTAGGTGGACTCGAATTTTCTACGAGAAGTTATTCGACTAGTTCCGGAGAGCAGACTTCGCTAAAAGTTTCTTTGGGAATCGGGAAAGAATTTTAATCATCGCACCCATCATCAGGGCCATCATAAATCCAGTCAGCATTTGAAAAGTTTCGTTCTTATTTTCTTTCGCAACACCAATAGTTCCGCAGCTGATATCAGATGAGAGTTTTCTAGAAGAGCTTCCTCCAGAAGCGAGACCGTGACCTTCAGTCACAATCGGGCCATTCTCAATCCGGTAACGGCCATCGCTTCCATTCCCACCATGAGCACCAGTGTTGTTATTTTTGCCACCAGTTCCACCGCGAGTATCAATTGAGCCGTTTAATTGAACAGAGCTACCGACAAGCCAAATGGCCCCGCCAGATCCGGCACCTCCGCCACCACCGTTAATGGTCGCGTTTCCACCGTTGCCTCCGCGAGCAGAAATTCTTACGCCTGATTTAACTGTGATTGTGCCTGTAGTTTCGATGTGAAGAGCACCACCGCCACCACCGCCAGCACCAACAGCAATATCAGAACCAATGGCACCTGCTCCACCACCGAATCCACCTCGAAATAGTCCGAGAGTGAAATCAAATAATGCCGAACTATCACTACCGCCATTTGCAACGGGCTCTACTGCTGTTGCACAAGTTCCACCCGAACCACCATTGCTGTAAAAGCCTGCACCACCGCCAGCATTAGAACATGGGCTTCCAAGTGTTTCTGCCAGAGGGGCCTTTCCATCACTGGCAGAATTTGATCCGCCAGGTTCATTGCTACCAAAACTTAAACCACCGCCCTTATCTGCACCAGGGCCAGCACTACCACCTGGATCGGGGTCCATGGCATTGGTATTTCCATTTCCACCGTCGAGAATGATGTTTGTGTTAATAGTTACGTTACCTGTAAGGCCAGTCCAGATTAAGGCCGGACCACCAGATATAATAATGTCAGGTCCGTCTAATGTGAGGGAAGTACAGCCAGGAGTATTTGCAATGAAATCAGCTCTGATACAATCCGGAGCAGCTGCAAGAGCAGTCCCTGTCGCGAGAATGAATGGCAAATAAAAAAGCCTCATAAGAGCATGTTAACTTGCTCTTATGAGGCGTGCAATTTCTTATTGTTTCTTGATGATTTTAACCTGAGTGTAAATCTCTGGCACCCCGAAGTTGCCTGGATAACCAAGACCATAGTTGGCCTTATCAGAAAAACAACGGTGCTGAACTTCAAAAGTACTTGCTACTGTGACAATGATTTCCCCACTGATTACTGAATGTGTAGTCGATGGAGAGGATGGGTGAGACACAGCTGCAGCTCCAATCAGCACGTCAGTATTTGATTCAACTACTTTCAATTTAGCTTGGTGTTGTGAAACCGCAAATCCTGGAACCTGAGCTTCGATAAAATAAGTACCAGGCTGAAGAGTAAAACGGTTATTACTTAGAGTAATAAAATTCGTATCACCACCAAGTGTATTGAGTGTTCTTGCAAACCAACCGTAAGTATTTGAACATGTACCACCGTATGCACCAGGAGCTTTTTCATCTCTTAGATAAGCGATCTCAGACAATCCACGTTCACCTTTGTCACCCTTGTCACCTTTAGGACCTTGAGCTCCTGCTGGACCTTGTGGACCGGCTTCACCTTGAAGACCTTGCGGACCCTGAGCGCCTGGTAGACCAGGAAGACCCATTGGACCCATCGGTCCTTGTGGACCTTGGGCACCAGTTGCACCTGTATCACCTTTCGGACCTTGAGCACCGGCCACACCTTGATCACCTTTTGGACCTTGCGGACCCATAGGTCCCACTGCACCCGGAGCTCCATCAGCACCGGCCGGACCAACTGGACCTTGTGGACCAATAGCACCTACTGCACCAGCAGGACCCACTGGACCTTGAGGGCCCACGGCACCCGCTGGACCAACTGGACCTTGTGGGCCAGTAGCACCTGCTGCACCGGCCGGACCCACTGGACCTTGCGGGCCAACAGCACCCGTAGCACCAGCTACACCAGGATCACCTTTGTCACCCTTTTCACCTTTATCGCCTTTGTCTCCTTTATCACCCTTGTCACCTTTAAGACCTTGTGGACCAGCTGGACCCATTGGACCAACTTCACCTTGAGGACCCATTGGACCTGGTTCACCAGCACCACCAGCAGGAAGATCTAATTCAGAAATATCGGCCGGAACCCAAGCTTCACCATTGAACATTAAAACTTGTCCTTCACTGGCCTGGATGTAAGGGAAGACAAGACCGTAAGCAACTTCATCAGCACGAACAATTTTTAGTTCTGCTTGAAGAGTGGCGCGATCACTTGAGGCATTATTTAAACGAAGTTCAACTTTGCTATTCACATAGATGTCGTCTCTTGAGCGAGAGCCATCCGAACAGCTTTGTAGAAAGTAAACTTTGTTAAAGAGAGAGTTGTTTGATTTTGGAGAGTAGTTACAAATCACATTGTTATCAAAAACAATTTGTCCTGATGTTGCACTGACTTTTCCGTATCCACTCGTTAAATGAATAGAAGAGGGAACTTCCAAGATACCTTTGAAGCTCACAACCTTAGGAGTGAACTTTAGTGCAGGAACAGTTTCGCGACCAGCACTCAATTTTAAAGTTTTCGATTTGTTACCCAAGAGTCTTTTAATGATGCTTTCCCAGACATCATTTCCGTTACCCGCAAAGGCCGGAGCTGAAGCGAGCATCATAGTAACTGGTAGAACCCAAAAGTTTTTTAACTTACGTGCCATATAACCCTTCTGGTTGGTTTGAACTCATTTTAAAGGCTTTTCTGAGTAAACTGATCTTAAAACCTAGTTTCATGGGGTTATCGGCTAAAGCATTATTCCACTTGATAAAAAAAGTAGGGTTTTCCCCGAAAAATGGGCTGGAAATGCAATTGTTAAAAGAAGCTTAATAGTGTCGCCAACAGTTTTTGCAAGGCCGATCCTGGTAAGTATATGAATTCGACTAAAAGTTGAGCCAATCCAAAAGACCTCTATAATACCCTTCATGCAACAATACGCTACAACTACGAACCGTGAAGAGATCATTAAACTTGTTCAAAAGAAATTTGAGGCCTCTGCCACTGTTTCTGTTTGGCAGAAAGATCCAAAAACTGAACAGAGAACTTTCTTATGCGAGGGAAAATTTTCATCTATTGATACTTATGAAGGTATCTTCATGGTGGACTTAGATCCAGGCCAGATGAAGAACTTCAAAAAAGATTTAGAGACTTATTTTCTATTTGAAGCACAAGGGCTGGTATTTAAAACGAGACCATCTCCCTATATGGAAATCAAGAACTCGATTGTGGCCTTTAGTTTCCCACAATCCGTGAAGTTAAAAGAACTACGAAATCATCCGAGAATTTATTTTTCTGATGAAGAGAAGAGAATTGTGTCTGTTCGCTTCAGTGACAAAAATAGCGCCGGTACAATTGCTGTCTTCTGTCCTATCTACAATATTTCTAAGAGCGGAATTTGTATTATCGTAACAAAAGAAACTCTTAGTAATGCCAAATTAAATGAGGCCATTGAGATTCAGGGGCTGAGTTTCTTTGAATGTTTCGCTGATGAAGTGAAAGCAGTCGTGAAGAACGCTCGTGTCTTTAAGAAGGGTTTTGCCACTGATGATAGCTATGCGCTTGGGTTAGAATTCAAATTATAAATGTCCGAAAATTTCCGCTGATTAATGTCCAAAGCTTTGCTCAGGATGAGGAATTTTTTTCCCTTTTCTCAAGCTTCGATTCCATCTTCAAGATAAATTTAGGTTGTTTCATTTAATCTGAATCAACTAAAAATCAACACGACCGATACCCATTACGTGAATTGCACTCTCACCCTTTCACTAATTCTTATGCTCCTGGTCTCTTGCCAGGAAGGAAACCTGCTTACGGGTAATATCAATGTTATTGTTAAAGACTCGACTCCATCAGCTCCATTAGTTACTGGCCATCAAATTGAATCAGTGAACTTGACCACTGTTGAAGTTGAGCTACGTGGTAAGTGTCCAGGCACTGCTCAAAATGTAGAGGTTGAGTTTGAAGGGCAGATCACGACTTCACCTTGCGATGTGATCAGCAGAAACTTTGTAGCAAGAGTTCCTGTGACAGATCCGAATGATGATCGTCTGTTGTCTTATATTCTGGCCGAATCAATTGCTTCTCAAACACTTTCAACTTCTTATCAAGTGAATTACCACAGACCGGCGACTCCTCAACCCTCAATTGCGTCTAATAATAGTCAGGACTTTTCAACAAACGTAACGACACCCATCTTAGAAGGGACTTGCAATTCCGACACAACTGACGGGATGGAAGTTCGAGTTGATGGAGGCGCCTGGAGTTCTGGTCTGGTGAGTTGTGTAAATGGCCAGTGGTCTCTTAATTTACCAGGACTCAGCGGTGATCCAGCACAAGAATACTTGATTGAAGTTCGAACAGTGAACTCTACCAGTGATGAACCTTATTCTGAAATTGAAAGTATTCGAGTTCTAGTTGATACGGCCCTTCCTTCAATGCCAATCATGGCCGCAGATGCGAACACAATTGATCTCACTCCCACCTGGTCATGGATTTCAGGAGGAGCGGGTGAGGGAACGTATCGCTATAAATTAGATGATACAGACTTGACAGTTGGGGCCTATGAAACGACTTTAAATTTTTTCACGCCACCTAGTGATCTCGTTTATGGGCCACATACATTGTATGTTCAAGAAAGAGATGAAGTTGGTAACTGGTCACCTTCAGGTAGTCAGACCATTACCATTCAGTGTCCTGCCGGAAACTCTTATGACGGCACGGCCTGTGTGCCATGTCCTCCGGGAAGTTACCAAACAGCAAGTAATCTATTAGGTGCTTGTCTTCAAGCTCCTCAAGGAACTTTTGTTTCTGGTAGCGGGGCCACCACTGCAAGCTCTTGTACGAATAAACCATTAAATGCTGTTGATGTTATTTATGATACGAGTTCTGGACTAACAACGAATACGTGTCCTGTTGCGAGCGTGTCTAGTTGTTCTGCGAATTATGCCCCAGATGGAGTGACCTGCCGCCTGATGTGTCCACTTGATCAATACTGGACAGGAGCGAGCTGTGCTTCTGTAGGCATTGGTTATTATTCTCCAGCGAATGATGATAATCGTTATTCATGTACGAACATGCCGGCCAATGCAACTTCAGTGGCCTACTCCGGTGTCGGTGGAGGAACTAATAACTGTCCATTCTCAAGTGTGACCGCTTGTGCTCCAACGTATGCGCCAGATGGACTTGCTTGTCGTTTAATGTGTCCACTTGATCAATACTGGAATGGTTCTGCGTGTGTGATGGTTGGAATTGGTTATTTTTCTCCGGCCCTTGATGATATTCTTTATTCTTGTACGAACATGCCGGCCAATGCTGTGTCTGTTGTTTATTCAGGTGTTGGTGGAGGAACAAACAATTGTCCTTTTTCGAGTGTAACTTGTAATGCCAATTATACTCCAGAGGGACTGACGTGCCGTCAGCTTTGTCCACTTGATCAGTATTGGAACGGCTCTGCCTGTGTGGCCGTCGGTACTGGTTATTATTCTCCAGCAAACGATGACAATCGCTATTCATGTACTAATTTACCGGCCAATACTTCTTCAGTCACATATTCGGGATCTGGGGGCGGAACGAACAATTGTCCAATTGGCAGTATTACCGGTTGTAATGCGAACTATGTCGTTGAAGGTCTTACTTGTCGTCAATTGTGTTCTCTTGATCAGTATTGGGACGGATCTGCATGTGTGGCGGTTGGAGCTGGTTACTATTCTCCTGCAGATGATGACAATCGTTATTCTTGTACAAATATTCCGTCCAATGCAACGTCGGTCGTTTATTCTGGATCAGGTGGTGGAGCAAACAATTGTCCAATCTCAAGTGTCTCATGTGACACGAACTATGTTCCAAATGGGGCAACTTGCCGTCTGACCTGCGGATTAGATCAGTTTTGGAACGGTTCTGCCTGCGTGAATGTTGGTAATGGTTTTTATTCTCCGATCAATAATGACTTCAGTTATTTTTGTACGAATCTTCCGGCCAATGCTATGTCCGCGACATATTCAGGACCGGGTGGAGGAGTTAACAACTGTCCAATCGCAAGTGTGACTGGTTGTTCGGCTGGATATGTTCCGAGTGGGGCAGTATGTCTCGACAATACACCTAGTGCAATAACATTCAATAACACTACGGGTGTCAATCCTAGCAACATGGTTGGTTCTAACGTCGTTGTGGTCTCAAATTTTGATGGTCCATTAACGGCAACATGCTCAGGCTGCTCTAATATTATTCTTAATGGAGTCTGGAGTGGAACTTCAGTTGCAGGAGTTATGCCGGGAGATTCTATTTCCCTCGCAGTGGCTTCTTCAGCTAGTTTCCTTGGAACAGTAAATGCTTCTTTAACTTTAGGGGCCACAACATCAAATACCTGGAGTGTTCAAACAAGAGCGGCCAATAGCTGTACTGGAACTCCATGGGGCACGATTGCTCACGGAGGAGCAGTGACTGGATATAGTACAAGCACTGCTGTTTCTCCGGCGACATGTTCTTCTCAAGTGAGAACTTGTAACGACGGAACATTATCCGGAACTTACGCCAATACAGCATGTACGAACTATCCTGCCGTGACTCTGAATTTATCTTACTCTCCATTACCTGGTGTTAGCTTAGGTCAGACTTATTCGATAACAGCGACGGCGGCAGCGGCGGGAGGATCTGGCAGTAATTATAGCTACGAGTGGCAGGTCACATATATGGCCGGTGGATCTTATACAGGTGGGGGAAGTAATAATTGGCTAACTTATACCATGGTTCGTTGTGATTATGCTTATATTGAATTTAGGGTTCGTGCTCGCGATAACAACCTTGGAGCTTATTCAGCCTGGTATCTTGGCACAATCATGGATGAGAACATAAACGGGACGTGTGATTAGAATATGCCGATCAGTTACATGGCTCTCCAAAAAGATCTCCAGTTCCTGGCGATCCACCTTGGTTACAAATAACCTGAAGTCCAGGATTGGTAGCGTTCCAAATGTTTCCGTAGAAAAACACCCCTGATACATCCCAGTTAGTCGCATTTAATGAGGTTAGATTGCTTGTCCCATTAAACATGCTGACCATGTTTTGTACATTGGCCGTATTAAAGTTTGATAAATTGAGCGAGGACAAACTGGTCGCATTTTGAAACATGCTATTCATTGTTGTGACAGAAGAGGTGTTAAAGCTAGAGAGATTGACTGATGTTAAGTTGGGTGTATCTCGGAGCATTGACTCCATATTTGTAACGACGGAGGTATTGAAATTTGAAAGATCCAAGTTCGCTACTCTTGAACCCCAAAACATTCCCTGCATGGTTGTGACCGAAGAGGTAATAAAGTTTGAAAGGTCCAGCGAAGTGGCACCACTATAATCAAACATGTAATCCATACGAGTAACTGCCGCTGTATTAAAGTTTGAAAGATTGATGGAGGTTAAGTTGATAGTTCCGGAAAACATGCCATACATATTGGTGACAGCCGAAGTATCAAAATTTGATACATCTACAGATGTTAGGACCCCATCAGCATAAAACATTTGGCTCATGTCTGTGACGGCAGAAGTATTAAAATTTGAAATATTTAGACTCGTCAAACTGTAACAATACACAAACATACGGCTCATATTTGTTACTGCTGAAGTGTTGAAGTTTGAAAGATTAAGAGTCGTGACTCCTGCTCCAGCAAACATGTCCCTCATGTTCGTGACAGAGGAAGTATCAAAGCTTGAGAGATCAAGAGATGTTGGAGCCGACCACTCAAACATGGATCTCATCGTAGTAACCTGAGAAGTATTAAAAGTTGAGAGGTCAATTGTAGTCAGTGAGCTGTTGTCGGCGAACATGAAACTCATGTTGGTCACTTCAGAAGTGTCACCACCTGCAAATGATGTTAAGTTGTCACAGCCAGCGAATGCGCTTTCAAGATTTTTCCATCCCATGCTTCCCAGTTCAACGACCTCGATGATTTTGCTGCTCTCACTGTCATAGTCAAAGAACCAGGCCTCGGCGAGACCCGTAATTGTCACTGTGTATATTCCAGGCGTGACATAGTTATGAGTTTTGTCCGGATCGGTATCTGAAGTAATTGTGCTATCAGGACTTCCGTCTCCCCAATCTACTTGCATGTTGTAGTTGTAACCAGCTCTTAAAGGTAGGGTGATGGTTTCATTGGGACCTGTCGTTTCCCATTTCGAAATAAAGGGCGGCGGAGGCCTTACTTCAAGTTTAAAAATCTCTTCATCCGCAGAGTTTCCACCTATCGCAATTATTTTGATCTCGTAATTTCCAACCTGGCTTCCATCCGGAGTCCAACTAAGAAGGCCGGTTGATGTATTGAAAGAAAGACCGGGAAGTAATGTGCAGCTATTTGTATTTGTTACCACTGCATCGACTGTGGTGTCGTAAAAGCAAGAGTAGGTGATGGTGTCTCCATCTGAATCCACGTCGCCATTGGTATTGCTGTCATTTACATCAATGGTAATTGGCTTATCTTTGAAAACAATTTTGTCAGAGACCGCGACGATGCTAGGGGATCCTACAGGTGGAATGTTACTGTTATTAGTGAAGTGATCTTTGAAGGTCGCTCGAATGTGGTTGAAACAACCCGTAGTTGTTAACAGAATTAAAATGAATAAAAGAAACCTACGCACAACAGCTCCACATTAAAACTTCTTAAATACTTATCGGGAAAATACGTAGGTAATCTTAACAATGTTAAGAATGGACTAGAGAAGTCCTGAGAGTGGAAGTGAACGATTTTATTGGTATTTCGGGGTGGCTAAGACGTGATGTCCTGCCGAGGTCAGCAAAAATTAATCCCGGCCGTTCTAGTTACATGTCTTGCCTATGAGATTCCCCGTTCCTGGTGACCCACCTTGGTCACAATACACAACTAACCCAGGGTTCGCATTCAACCACATGTCACTGTAAAAATTAATATTAGAGGCATCCCAGTTATTGGCATTTAAAGAAGTAAGATTTGTGGTGCCTCTAAACATTTCGAAGGTGTTTGTAAGCGCAGAGGTATTAAAGGTTGAAAGATCAAGCGATACAAGACCAGTGGCATCTCGAAACATTTGCAGCATATCGTGAACATTAGAAGTGTTGAAGTGAGTAATGTTCAATGAAGACAGACTACTTGTCCCACGAAACATTGCTCTCATTGTTTCTACGGATGAGGTATTAAAACTCGAAATATTGAGAGAAGATAAGTTGCTAGATCCCTCGAACATGTGACTCATGTCAATCACGGCCGCAGTGTTAAAGTTAGAAAGATCTAAACTGGTTAAGGTCATGTTTGAGAACATGCCCCACATATGAGTCACTGAGGAAGTATTAAAGCTTGAAAGATCAAGTGCTGGAACATGACTTCCAGCAAACATGTAACCCATACCGGTGACGGAGGTCGTGTTGAAGTTTGAAAGATCGAGGGATGCCAAGCTCGTAGTATTCGCAAACATTTCACCCATGTAATCAACTGACGAAGTGTCAAAGCTAGATAGATTTATAGAAACGAGATTTGATGCTCCATCAAACATAGCGCCCATATCAATCACGGCGGAGGTATTGAAGTTTGAAAGGTCTAAGGTCGTTAATCCGGAGCAACTGTAAAACATTCCATACATACTAGTTACTGCAGCAGTGTTAAAGTTTGAAAGATCTAGGCTCGTTAGACCACTAAGCCCACTAAAAATACTTTCCATATTGGTAACTGCGGCCGTGTTAAAATTTGAAACATTGAGTGAACTAAGACCAGAAAGTCCCGAAAACATATAGCTCATGTTGGTAACAGAGGAAGTATCAAAGTTCGAAACATCCAATACTGTTAAATTAGTAAGTTCAAAAAACATGTAGCTCATATCAGTGACCAAGGAAGTATTAAATGAGGAAAGATCAAGAGTTGTCAGATTATTAGCGTATTCAAACATGGAACTCATGTTAGTTACCTTAGAAGTATCTCCACCTGCAAAGGAAGTTAAGTTAGAGCAATAAGAAAAGGCACCTTGTAAATTGATCCAACCAAGGCCTCCAAGATCAACAACTTCAATGATCTTTTCAGAATCATTACTCCAGTTAAAATACCATGACTCTGCAAGACCGGTGATCGTAACGGTATAGATTCCTGCTGCGACATAGTTATGAGTTTTATCCGGATCAGCGTCTGAAGTAACTGTGCTAATAGGACTTCCATCGCCCCAATCAACTTGCATGTTGTAGTTGTAACCAGCTCTGAGAGGGAGAGTGATGGTTTCATTAGGGGCTGTTGTTTGCCATTTGGAAACAAAAGGGGCAGGAGGTCTTACTTCAATTTTAAAGATGATCTCATCAGTGGAGCTTCCTCCTGTTGCTACGATTTTAATCTCGTAGTTTCCGGCCTGGCCAGTAGTTGGTGTCCAGTTCAGAACTCCTGTCGAAGGATCAAAGGAAAGACCTGTGAGTGAAGTACAGCTAGTCGTATTTGTAACAGCAGTATCGACAGTGGTGTCGTAGTAGCAGGAGTAAGTAATCGTGTCACCATCACTATCGGTATCACTGCTTGTGTTGCTGTCGTTGATGTTAATGGCAATTGTGTTATTCTCGAAAAAAATCTTATCGGAAACTGTCGCGAGACTTGGGGCCCCCGCAGTAGATGTGCCACTTGTGCCTGTGAACCGATCTTTAAAGGTCGCTCTGATGTTGGTAAAACACCCAGCGGTCGAGAACAGGATAAAGGTGAATAAAAGGTACTTAAGTACCAACTTGCTTAACATTAACAATTTTATCGGAATAAAATTGGACCACTCTTAATTTGATTAAGAGGGGGATGAGTTTTTAAGAGTCTCAAGTCCTTAAAATTGTTAAGGCTCCTGGCCGAGGTCTCAAAAAGTGCTCCAAAAAACTAGTTACATGTCTTCCCGAAAAGGCTTCCCGTCCCAGGTGATCCACCCTGATTACAAGTAACGACAAGACCGGCATTCGCACCCGTCCAGATGTTAGCACTGGTTGTAACACCGGCAACGTTCCAATTAGTCGCATTCACGGACGTTAAATCAATGGTGGAGCCAAACATACGGGTCATATCGGTGACAGAAGAGGTGTTGAAGTTCGAAAGATCGAGTGAAACCAAGTCACTGGCCTGATAAAACATATAAGACATATCCGTGACAGCTGAGGTGTTGAAGTTTGAAAGATTAAGCGAGGCCAGACTTATGGTACCACTAAACATAGAACTCATATTGGTCACGGCCGAAGTATTAAAGCTCGAAAGATCGACTGTGGTTAACCAAAGGACACTTTTAAACATTTCACCCATATTTGTAACTGCTGATGTATTGAAGCTTGTAAGGTTAACATTCGTAATTTGCGAACCGTGAAACATTCTGAACATGTTAGTAACTGAGGCGGTGTTGAAGTTTGAAAGATCAAGAGTCGATGCTCCATTGGTATCAAACATGAAGCTCATATCTGTCACTGCCGAGGTATTAAAATTTGAAAGATTGAGAGTCGTTAAACTATTAGTCGTGGAAAACATCCCATTCATTTTAGTCACGGCCGAAGTATTAAAACTTGAAATATCCAACGAACTTAGGTTTTGAGCTAAAAAAAACATTGAACTCATATCTGTCACGGCCGAGGTATTAAAGTTTGAAAGATCTAGCCCTGTGATATTGGTGCAGCCAGAGAACATGCTGCTCATATTAGTCACGGCCGAAGTATTAAAGTTTGAAACATCAAGTGATGATAAAAACCTTAGACCTTCAAACATAGAACTCATATTAGTCACGGACGAAGTGTTGAAGTTTGATACATCAAGTGACGTTAAATCAAGATTGCCAAACATGGCCTCCATGTTTGTGACCTTAGATGTGTCAAAGTTAGAAACATCAAGCGTTGTTATACCAGTGGCCCAGAAAAACATATAACTCATGTCAGTGACAGAGGAAGTTTCAAAGCTTGAAAGATCAATTGAGCTTAAGCTCATATTATCTGAAAACATTCCCCCCATGTTCGTCACTTGAGAAGTATCTCCGCCAGCGAAGGAAGTCAGATTGTCACATCCGGCAAAGGCCATCTCCAGATTTTTCCAACCCAAGTTTCCGAAATCTACGACTTCGATGATCTTGGTATAATCGCCGTCGTAATTAAAATACCAGGCCTCCGCAGTTCCCGTGATGGTCACGGTGTAAGTTCCTGCAGAAGAATAGGTGTGAGTTTTGTCTAAATCAGAGTCAGAAGTAACTGTGCTTACTGGACTTCCATCACCCCAATCAACTTCCATGTCGTAGTTGAAACCGGATCTTAATGGCAGTGTAATGGTTTCATTGGGAGCTGTAGTCTGCCACTTTGATATAAATGGAGTATGGGGTCTGGCTTCGCCTGGCCCCGGCTTAGGATCACTTTCATGAGACTGACCGCCCATGCTAACTCTGATTTCTTTCAAACAACCGGTGGCAGCGATTAACATAAGAATGAATGAAAGCATTTTCAGCACAAGTGTTCCCGATTTAAAGGTTTCTGTTAAATTTATCGGAATAAATTGGAGAAATCTTAAGATAGACTTAGTAAAACCAGCGGATAACGGGCTTAAACTTAATGACTAAATAGCTTTTGTTTTTGATTGGACATTAGGGTGATTCTTTCTAGACGATACCCCTGCAAGATGTAATGATTTTAGCAGTTTGTATATGATTGGTGCCCAAGACGAGACTCGAACTCGTACGGATTATTCATCCGAGGGATTTTAAATCCCTTGTGTCTACCATTCCACCACCCGGGCGAGCTGAAAAGTAGAGTAATGATGTTATGCTATTGAGATTATGTCAATTGAAAAGCCTGATTCTGATCGCATTCATGTTCATAACCGTGAGCGGATGCTCATGGCGGAAGGATCCAAAGCCAAGTTCAACTGAACTGGTTTCACTTTTTTCCAATAATTGGTTTAGCGTTAACCCGAATCACTCCTTGGTTGGGCAAAATGGTGAGCCCGTGTCTCACATGATGTTCGATACGACTCCTGAGTTTAATCAAGAAGAGCAATCTGTGAACGTCCTGATTGCGACACCTCAGAAGTCTGAACATGCTTATCAGTATGATTTGAATTCTGGTCAGCGTTTCTATTCTCACTCTTACTGTAAACAAAAAGATATTTGGCACAAGTATGATGGTTCAATTAATCGCCCGCCCTTTGCAATTGGGTATATTCCAAGAGTTCTGGATCAATTAGGGGATCCTCAAAAAATCATTGTGTTTTCCAATCGAAGTAACTTCGCTTCTTCAGTTGCCTTCAATTATTTTAGAACAAAAATAGTGGGTGCCTACGTTGAGCAGGTGTGTCCGGAAGGAAACTGTATTGGAAAAAGTAACTGGCTCTCTCGTTTAGTATTCATTGGGATTGATGAAGAAGATACTTCTATTGCCGTTAACAATACTTCAGATTTCGCTAAAGTCTTCAATTGGGAAAGTGCTAAGGCCCATCTTGAAAACATTGATGGTTTGAATTCCATTGGGGACCAGCTGTTTCCTATGGTCAGAATTGGGTCCTTGATCGAATACAATGAGGCCTTTGATTATTTCAAAAAACGTTCCATCTTCCTGACTGATGCTGAGTTGAAGAAAATTCAAAAAGGTTGTTATTCACTCTATGATTCACTCTGGGAAGATGTAGGAAGAGAGCGTCCGGAAGATAAGGGTGCTGCTACCAAGGAAGAACTTCAGGCCAAGGTCAAACTTATCGAAGAAATGAGGAAGAAAAAACTTCCTATCGGTTTTTCCGCTCGCTTAGCGGGCTTTACGAAAAAATACTATAACGAAATCTCGACCTGTGAAAAATTCGTTTACCACGGCAATATTAATCGTGATCCCGAAAAGTTTTGGTTCCTGAGCTATATGGGAATCTACTACCGTCTACACCGTGAGGGATACTTTTATGATTGTCGAAGCAAGACATGGAAGCGTAATACTCTGGATGCCAAGGGTGAACTGATCTATGATCTGAAAACTGAAATCAGTGAATGCAGGGACTCTGATATTGATCGTGCCATGGAATATCTGCCTAATTTTCTCACGGGCCTTAAGGGTGAAAAAGAATTTTATAAATTCCTCGACTACGATAATTATACTTTTGGTACCCATCAGAAAATGTATTCTTGGGTGAAAGTCAGATCGAGACGTTTAGATTGTGGAAAAGATCCGAATATTGAGGTCAGAAAAGAGACCCGCGTTTTTCCTGAAGAGGTTTCATGGAAAGTTCGCTATAACAAAGACACTTACGACAATAAAATTATTTACTAATGAAAGAAACGGCCAAAGTCTTAAAAATATACCAACTATCGAATCCGCTTCTGAATACGGAGTGGTTGTCCATATTGGGTGATAAATACCAAAAGACCCTCTCATTTGAATGGAGTCTTACTAACGATATTAATGAAGCAGAGATTGTTGTTTGGGACGGAGTGATCAGTTCTAAATCAGGATCAATTCTTGCTCCTCTGATTGAAGAGTTTAAAGAAAAGAAAGTGCTCTTGTTGGTTGGAGAGTCTGTGACTTCTCTCAGGAATCATCCGATGGTGAACTTAGTTTCACTGGATGAACTTCGTTATGTCGAGATTTCAGGATGGGGTGTTTTACCGGAAGAGGTATTGGGTGCCCTCGAGGTCTGTCACCAAAAGTTGACTCATGTTTAATTGGAAAGAATTCGAAAAAACAAAACAAATCCTGTCTCATGCAGGCGGGCAGCGCTATCGCACAGATTGGGGACAACATCACCTGACAGTGAGACCCACGGAACTCCTGGATTGGGTAGAACTCATTAAAGAAGACCTGAACTATTTGACCCTCGCTGAAATTGCGGCCGTGGAGAATAATATTGATAAAGAGTATCGCTTCGAAGTGGTCTATCACTTCCTTAACATGGGAACTCACCAACGACTGAATCTCCATCTTCTCGTGAACGAGGGGGAGATCATTCCTTCGGTAAAAAAATCATATCCTCAGGCCGATTGGATGGAGCGAGAGCAGGCAGAGATGCTGGGTCTTGTTTTCAATCGTCCGACCCCAGGGCTTCTTCTTCCAGAAGGGCAAAAAAATTTCCCGCTTAGAAAGAAGGCCGAACTAAAAACATGGCCAGAAGAGAGACCTCTTGAGTTTCCTAAGCTTCGAATGAATCCCAATAAATCTGAAGCTCCTTACCCGGAAGAAAGTTATCAGTGGAAACAGTTTGATATTTTTTCTCCAGTGAGTGGCGGAAACTTTGAATGGTCAGTTTGTTTTGATCCCGTCAAGGTCGTGGACACTCGTCTTCGTATTGGTTTCCATCATCAGGGTCTTGAGCTCTTTTTACAAAATAAAGACATCCTGCAGATTCTTCAGCTGGTGGATAAAATTAATATCAGCGCGGCCCCGAACTATTCCATCGCCTGGGCCAAGACCATTGAAGAAATGTTCCGAATCAAAATTCCTGAACGCGCACAGGCGATTCGAATTGTGATGCTGGAGCTGGCGCGAATTGCAGATCACCTAACAGTTTTAAGTGAAGTCTGTCGTCATGCTGGTCAAAATGAATTCACTCTTTTCATTAATGCTCGTGAAAAAATTTATGAGTTGTTTGAAAAATTCTGTGGCCACAGACAAGGGCTGGGTATTGCTCGCATTGGGGGAGTGAAGGAAGATCTTCCACCAGGATGGATCGTTGAGTATCAAACGGTGGCAGAAATTCTTTTGAAGAACCTTCACCTTATTCATAAATCACTCATCAGTCAGAATCGGTTCCGTTCTTTCACTGACAGTGGGCCAGTTAATGCTCAATCTGTTCTTCAGTGGGGAGTGACAGGACCCACCATGCGTGCGGCAGGTTTAAATTTTGACCTTCGTAAATCTCAACCATTTTATTTTTATCAGGATATCGACTTTGATATTCCGGTTGGCATTCATGGTGCGATCTATGATCGTTATCTGATTCGCTTTGAAGAAATTAATCAGAGCTTCCGGATCATTACACAGGTGATTGATAACCTTCCATTAGGTGATTTTATCAACAGTATGTATGATAAAAACTATCTCGAGCTTCTAAAGTTATTTGAGGGCGCAGATACTCCTCTTCAGTGGCATTACAGCGCTTTAGAAACTCCGAATGGTGAAGCTGGATTTTTATTAAACTTTAATGGAACGACTAAACCAGCTCGTATGAAACTTAAAACGCCGGGGTTTGCTGTCGCACAAGCGCTGCAGGTGTTTGCGAAGGGACTTCGCGAAGATCAACTTGCAACGTGTCTGGCGAGCTTAAATCTTTCGCGCTGGGAAATGGATCGTTAACTATGATTTTAAATCGTCATTTTTATAGCAAGATTTCAGTTTTACGCGCGATATGGAACAATCGCCAGGCCAAAAAATTGACTGGAGAAAAAGTCTTTAAGGCCTTTAAACTGCATAAAACAGAGTGGCCTAATAAGCTATATTTCTATTCACCTCGTCTCAAAAGAATTCCGCGTTTTACTGGTAATTCCGAACTCTTGGCCAACTGGAAAGAGTCTAAAACCTGTGAGACAATGTGCCCGACTCAAGCGATTAAAGTGACGGCATCCGCCTTCATTATTGATGATCGTGGATGTATAGCTTGCGGCCTATGTGTTGAACTAGCTCCTTCCGGAATACTAGAGATGACATCAGAACCTCCTCGTTTGCATCGGTCTTGATAAGGAATTGTCATGTTCAAATTGATCTCAACCTTGGTGCTTGCATACGGTGCCTCGTTTTTTTTAATCTCAAAAACGATTGGATTAAATGGTTTCTTCGGTGATTTTATCGCCGCTCATCCATTCATTATTCTTAGTATTTATGCCGTAGTGATTGCTCACGTAACAATTACCGCCATGAGTTTATCTTTCCACCGTTATCACACCCACAAAGGTGTGATCATTAATAAGTGGGTCGATATGCCTATGCAGGTTTGGTTGTGGATGGTGACGTCGCTTTCAAAAGTTGACTGGGTATCAGTTCACATCTGGCACCACGCTCATTCAGATCAAGAAAAAGATCCCCACAGCCCGCTTCAGAAAGGTCTCGTTCACGCGCTTTTCCTAGGCGTGTTTGATTACACTCGTGCGAAGTCTTGGCCGGAAGTGATGAAGATCAAGAAAACGATCCCAACTAACAAACTTGAAAAGTTCATGTTCAATAACTCATTCACTGGGCCGATCATTCTGACAGGACTCATGATGGTATTATTTGGACCACTTTGGGGTGGATTAGTATCAATCCTTAACTTCCTTGTGTCTCCGATCTTTGCCATCGGTGGTGTAAACGCCCTTGCTCACTGGTGGGGATATAGAAATCACGTAACAACTGATAATAGCCGTAACCTTGGTTTCTTGGTTCCACTAAACTTTATCATTTGCGGTGAGCTGGATCATAATAATCACCACGCTCACATGCGTTCATGTAGCTTCCGCCACCGTTGGTTCGAATTTGATATCGGTTTCTTCTATTTAAAGATGCTGAATAAAGTAAAACTTGCTGAACTTAAAAACGTTTATTCTCCTGCGACTCTTAAGCAAGAGTTCAGTCAAAAGTTTGCTGAGCTGATTGAAAAAGATCACCGCTTTAAGAAACGTTGTGAGGAACTCGCAGCAGAGTTAAATCTGAACTATCAGGATTTAAAACTTAAAATCGAGGCCTACTGGCGCGGTGAAAAAGTGAAACTTGAAAAATCTGTGCGTATCTTTATGGCCGAAGTTCGTCGTACTTATATGGCCAACCAGCGTCTTAAACTGAGCTACGCTCACGCTTAAAAAATCGTCTTCTTCTCTCTCGTCCAGTCGACCTGCTGTAACTCACGCAGGAAATCTGGACGAGAAATATAAATCCCCCCAAATTGTTCCACTACCGGCGTCACCATCTGAGTGTCGATCCAGTTTATGCCTTTGGATTCAAGGTGTGAAATAAGCGTATAAAAACCCTGTTTAGAGGCGTTGTCTTCGATCGTGAACATTGATTCGCCTGAAATAAAATCACCCATTACAACGCCATAGAGACCACCTACAAGACGAGTCCCGTCCCATACCTCAACAGAGTAGGCGAGATCCTGCTGAAAGAGTTTTTCATAGGCACGCATGATTCCTGGAGTGATCCAGGTACCGGGCTGATCTTTTCTGACCATCTTGGCACAGTTATGAATTACCTGAGTGAAGGCCTGATTAAAGGTCACGTGATAAGGGGTCTTCTTTAAAAATTTAATGAATGAGCGAGAGACGTGGAGACTATCAAAAAATAAAACGCCGCGTGGATCAGGTGAAAACCAGGTGTGAGGAAGCTCACGATTTTCGGGCCAGGTCGAGAGTGGCCAAGGAAAAATCCCATGGCGATAGGCCTCAACCAGAGTATCAACTTCAAGATCTCCTCCGACAGCAACCAGCCCATCTTCATTGGCCGTTTCTACCGGAGGAAAGACGATCTTTCTTCTCATTTGGCGAGTACTTCCAAAAGTATACGTGCCATGTCTCCTGCAACTGTTAGTGAACTTTGCTGATCGCGCGGTTCAACTCCAGCGGGCCATACGAAAGGAGCTACTTCCATTAAGTCAGCTCCGGTGATTTTAAAATCATCCGAGAGAAGACGAATAAGAGCGGCGCAATCCGTAGGCGTTAGACCTTCTTTCTCCGGAGTTCCAGTGGCAGCGGCGTATTTTTCATCGAGAGCATCAATATCAAAACTTACGTAAATTTCTTCCACCCCAAGTTTCTTATATTGATCACGAATTTTTTTATAAGTTTTTTCAACTCCCCACTTAATCACTTCATGGGCCCAGAGTTGTTCAACACCAGTGTGCTCTTTCCAGTATTTCTTGGTTTTACCACTGGAGCGAATGCCCACTTGGACCACATGATCGTGAGTCTCGAGATGGTCAAGAATCTGGTAAGTCCAAGTCCCAAAACAAATATCAATTCCCAGACGTCGGTCTAAAAGATCGGTGTGAGCATCAAAATGAAGGAGGGCCGCTTTCTTTAAATTCTTACGGCTCTCTAGCCACGCTTTCACTAGAGGATAACTAGTCGAGTGGTCACCACCAAAACCTAGAATGCGGGCCGTAGGGTGGGCCTTGTATAAATCATTCAGTGCTCTCTCTGCAATGCTTAGAGGAGAAACTGGAAGTTTGTTCGCTTTCCCGTATAGGGCCTTACGGCAGAGTTTTAATGTTTCGTCGTTCAAGTATTTATCGTGAAGAAGGTGAGGGATCACTCGCACATCACCTAGATCCAAAAAGTTTTTATGCTGAGACAGGATTTCCTGACGAAGAACCAACGGCCCCCAGTTAGCACCTCTTTGAATCCCACCGCCGTTATCAGAAGGAATGCCAATCACCCATGGGCGATCTGGTGTCATCTTTTGAAAAGTCTTGCTCCACTTAGCGCGGGCCTTCTCTACGTCTTTCGTTCCGTAATAGGCCTGCATGAGTTTTTCTTTTTTCTCTTTTCCAGTGTTCACTGTAAAAACACCATTGCCTGGTAGAGTTAAAAGTTGTTCAATCTCTTTCAAACTAACACTCCTTTGATCCACTTATTCTGCAAGAGTTCCTTCTCATATTTTGCGAAGAATTCATTTTCATCTAGTTCTTGAAAGTCCTGAAGGACGGACCTTTCAAACTCAAGAATTTTATCATCTAAATCTTTTTCTACACCGGCGATGTGACTGGTCTTCCACACTTGCGGAAAGCCGTGCCACTCTTCACCGAATGGTTCTTTCTCAAACACATCCAGAAAGGCAAAAGACTTCGGATGAGAGAGAAGATATTCTTTCAAGCTTTTCTCTTCGACCAATTTTCCGCGAGCACCATTAATGAAGAGCACTTCATCAGAAAGTGAATCGAAGAACTCTTTATTAAACATGTGATGAGAATACTGATTAAGACTAGTTGCTGTGATAATCACCCGGGCCTCAGAAAGATTTCCCTGACGCCAATCCGGAATAAGTTTATGAGGACAATGCTTGATGAATGGATCAACTACTGTGACCTTCATACCAAGAATACTCAAAGTATCAGCGACGACTTTTCCAATATGTCCGTAACCAAACACCCAGACTGATGTGTCTTTTAAAAGCTTACGCTCCCAAGTCCGTTCTTTGTTCCAGGTAAGATGCTGTGGAAGCTCCTGAAGTCCTTCAAAAACGGCCCCAAGAGAATACTCGGCCACCGCCTGGGCACGGATAGTATGGCCCACGACGAGCGGGATATTTTTCCAGAGAGCATGCTCACCGGCGAAATGGTCATAGCCAGAATTCGGGTGAATGATGAGAACCGTCTGTTTTAAGAGGTCCTCTGGAATGTCCGCTAATTGAGTATGAGTATTGGTCACTAGAATGGTTTTAAGGTCCTTAAATGAGGCAAGTGTCTCATAATTCAGGAGTGGGAACTCCTCAACCATGGCCTTTTCATCAGAAATGAATTCCTGTCTCTGATAGGGCGATATATGAGTTCTAATGACTTGGAACCTTTTCATCTCTTCAAACTAGCTTAAATCAGGTCAAAAGTGTATAAGGGAAGCACTATGATCACTATTAAATCGGCACGCGAAATTGAAGTTATGAGAGAAGCAGGAAAGATGGCGGCAAAAACGCTTCATTTCCTAGGTAAGAATCTCAAAATCGGTATGAGTACTGAAGACATTAACAAAATGTGTCATGAGTATACCATTAATCGCGGCGGCATTCCGGCCACCCTTGGCTACCATGGTTTTCCGAAGTCACTTTGTACTTCTCGTAATGAAGTGATCTGTCACGGGATTCCCTCTGAAAAAGAATTTTTAAAGAACGGCGATATTATCAATCTAGATGTAACCACCATCTGGAAGGGCTTCCACGGCGATACGAACTACACATTTCTTGTGGGTGACGTAAAACCAGAAGTGAAGAAGCTCGTTGAGGTCACTCAACAATGTATGATGGCCGGTATCTCGGTTTGTAAGCCGGGTGCTCGCGTCGGTGACATTGGTGCTGTGATCGAAGAAATGGCCCATGATAATGGCTACTCAGTTGTTCACGAATATTGTGGTCATGGCATTGGAAGAAAATTTCATGAAGAGCCGCAGATTGTTCACGTAGGGAAGAAAGGCACTGGCGTAGAAATGCGTCCGGGCATGACTTTCACGGTTGAACCAATGATCAACCTTGGAAAACGTCACTGTAAACTTCTTGATGATGAGTGGACAGTTGTAACGAAAGACAAATCCTGGTCGGCCCAGTTTGAACATACCATTCTTATTACCGAGACTGGTTACGAGATCCTGACACAATTCTCTCCGGAAGAGTGGACAGAAGCCGATGATAAAATTTAAAGATCTCATCTCAGAAAATTCATTTAACAAAGTGATGGACGATGCCTCGGTCTCTTTAACTCTTGAGGCCCATACACTTTTTCTTCGCTTTGATTCGAAAGACATTATTCTTCGTGCTAATTACTCGGGGCCAGCTTCACCATGGTTGTCTGCCTTGTGTGCATTGTTGATTGAAAAAACTCTGAACGAAGCTCTGCACTTTAACTGGAGTACTTTCGAGTCCGCCTTCAAAGAAGACCAAACCTTCTGGGACTTTCGTCAGGAAACTCAGGAAGATTTTTTCTGTAAACCGCTAGAGCTTTTAAGAGCAACTCTCGACGTATTTCGGGGAAAAGAATATCTCTACCAAGAGACTAGTCCCCTTATCTGTCGCTGTTTTGGCATTCGTGAATCAGATGTGCTTGAGCATCTTCAGAAGAATGAGATTCCAACCCTCGAGAGTCTTTCTGGTGAGACCAAGGCGGGAATGGGATGTCGCTCGTGCGTGCCTCAGCTTAATCGTTGGCTGGTTCTGCATGAGAGTAAGAAGTTTTCTCATCACTATAAAGAACGTCCCGTGGCCGAATGGTTGCTCGACATTGATTACATGCTTTCTTGTTTTCCAGAATCTGAGGATTGGAAGATGGAATTAAAGAGCATGAAAGGCAAACAGGTCCTAATCTCTTTTGATAAAGAGGTCAATCAGCGCGAGGAAGAAGCGATTGCTAAAAAGCTTCAGGACTTCTTGGGTGCTTCAGTTGATGGAGACTTAGGGTTCTTTTTAAGACGTGCACGACACTTTTCAAAAGCGCGTGGATAGTTTTTCAATTCTTCAAAAATCTTCTCATCTTTCCCTTTAAAGATCGTCTTCATATCAACGTCTTCTTGAAGGTACTTGATCTCAATAAAGAAGTTATCCAGAGGTGGAATTTCTTCTTTTAAACAGGTCGGAGTAGGTGAGAGGGCCTGAATTTGTGAAATGAAGGTTAAAAGAATTTCACGCGTGGCCTCAACATAGTCGTCCACCATTCCTAGGGCCATGTCTTTTTGCATGCTACCGACTTTGCCGGAAACAATGAATAGGTCGCGCCCCTTCAGGATAGATTGTTCTAAAAGCTTCCAGGATTCAGAGAACTTCTTACCCCCACAGATCTTCTGATAATCAGCGGGATTGATTTCTACGTTGGGGATCTGGACCATTTCAGCAATCAGGCGCTGATTCAGGTCATAAATAGGGCCCGTATCTTTTTTAAGGTGCAAACGACGTTCCTCTTCACCCAGGCACTTAAGGATTTGGGTGTCCCTACTGGCGGCCCAAAGGTTGAGGCACATAATCATACTGCAAAAGATGACGATACATTTCATAAGCTTATTCTACCCCTAAATTCAGAAAAGATAAGACAGAAAATACTCTTCCGATTATGATGGAGAGCATGAAAGAAATGACCTTTATGGAGCATTTAGAAGAGCTTCGAACGCGGATTATCCGTGTCCTCATCATTTTGGTGATTTCTTTCGGCGTTTGTTACTACTTCTCAACTAGCATTCAAGAATTCCTCCTGGCCCCTCTTCGCGAGGCCATCGGGACCCAAGGGAAAGTGGTTTTCACTGGTCTTTTAGACAAGGTTCTGGCCGAGCTTCAGATCGCTTTCTGGTCATGTGTGGCCCTGGCAAGTCCGTTCTGGTTCCGTGAAGCGTGGCTTTTTATTAAACCTGGTCTTTATGAAAGTGAAGTTCGTGCGATCCGTCCGTTTATCTTTGTGGGCTTTCTGCTTTTCATCGCAGGAGTTGCCTTCGGTTATTATGTTATCTTCCCGTTCACTTTCAAAACGCTTATTTCGTCTGGAGTTCAAAACGTTGAGGCGATGCTGAACCTTCAGGACTACTTATTGCTAAGTTCAAAGGTTCTGGTTTTTTTGGGACTTCTGTTCCAGATGCCGAACGTGATCATTATTCTGGGTTTCATGGGTCTCGTGACGAAGTATTCTCTTCGTAACATGCGTCGCTACCTCGCCGTTGCTTTTGCTGTGGCCGCAGCGATCATCACACCGACACCGGATATTCTTTCGATGATGTGCGTGTGGATTCCGATGATGGTTCTCTATGAAATTGGAATTATCGCGGTAGCGTGGATTGTTCACCCATATCTACGTCGTAAATATCTTCCAGAGGAAACCTCAGAAGAAACCTAAGAGGCGACCTCTTCGGATGGCTCTTCTTGTACTTCTTCCTCTTCGCCTCCTAAGCTCGCGATGTGATCAGATGAGAATCTCCAATTCTCCATATCTCCACGTACGGTGTAGCCGCGAAGAATGGCCTGGAACTCGTGAATCATATACTCGATTTCTTGACCTCCAAATTCTGAGCCGTCGGTTTTGAGAAGATAACCAGTGAGACAAATCTCGCGTCCATAAACCCCATACTGACATTGACTAAGATCCACACCAAAGCGATTCAGAACACGACGAACTTCTTTACTACCTTCGAGACGACTCATCTTTTGCATAAGAGGATTCCTTTTTTTGAATTCACCAATACTAAGGCCGAATAGCTAATAAGTGATTTAATCTCGATAAAACAGGGGGTTAGGGAGAGGGGAAATATTTGACTAAAGGTCGCCATCGCAAGGAAAAGTGGGCATCTTACCTGGCACCTTTTGGACATTGATTTCAATAATGCAAAACTGTTAGACTGTGACTACATAACCAGGTGGGAAAGTGCGCTAACACTTTCCCTAAAACCTCGTTAGCTCATTCTAAGTATTACAGCGAGCTGTAATAAGAGAATAAGCAGAGTCAGCACCCTGATTATGTCTTCCATAACATTCCTTTTGTTGAAAAAGGCCCCCTTCGTTGGGGGTCATGGAAGTTTTTAGGTACTGACTACGAGAGTGCAAAACGAGCGGCAAACTTCAGAATGATAAGTCTGAGAAATTAAAACGATTGAATGCTTGGAGTTAAAATTATTTCTGAGGAATCAGGAAAAAATGACTTCCGCTAGCGAAAGTGAAGTACTTTCTCCAGCGGAAGTAAGGATAGGAATCTAGTTATTCATCGCGAGGATGATTTCGCGAGTAACTTTCGAAGCGAAACAAGAAGAGTTGTTAGTAGCGTCCAGCATTGGAGCTAGTTCAACGATATCCGCGCCTACGAAGTTTTTCTTGTTAAGGATCTTCAAGATCTTCATGAAACCGTGGAAGTCCTCACCACCGGCCTCAGGTGTACCTGTACCAGGGAAGAAACCAGGATCGAAGAAATCTAGATCTAAAGTAAGGTAGATCGGACGAGAATCATCAATACCTTCAAGCCACTCACAACACTCTTTAAGAGAAGTTGCTAGAGTCTTGTTCTCTTTCATCCAGTTGAACTCTTGGCGAGGTCCAGAACGGATTCCGTATTGGATCAAGCGGTTTTTAGGAGTGAAGTGATCCAAGACACGACGGATGATTGAAGCGTGAGAATATTTCTCTTCCAGGTAACCATCACGAAGATCTGTGTGAGCATCTAAGTGAAGAAGAACCAGATCAGGGTAGTTCTTCATATAAGTTACGATTGGGCCGTAAGAGATTGAGTGCTCACCACCAAGAGTAACGAATTTGATCTCGTCTTTTTTAAGATCAAGGTCCTTCGTCATTTCCATGAAGAATTCATTCGTTAGGTGCCACTTCGACGGATATGTCGGAAGGTCACCCATTGTGATGATGTTGTAGTCTTGCGTATCTTTATCCAGGTACGGAGAGTAGTCCTCTAGACCATATGAAGCTTCACGAATCGCGCTTGGAGCGAAACGAGCGCCTGGACGGAAAGATGTTGTACCGTCAAAGCAGAAACCGATGATGTGAGTTGAGTGAGAGAAGATCGCCTCAGCGTACTGAGTACCGATGAACGGCTTTTGCGGCTCAAGGCCCTCAACTTCTTTAATTAAACGAGGTTCTTTATTAGTCATACTACTCCTGGCCAATCATTTGCTTGTGGAAGTTAGAGATCGAGAAAGTCCCTTTGTGCCAGTCCATGTTGTACCACTTAAGCGATCTCTGAAGAGAGTGCATGTGGCCCATCTTAGCTGGGTTAAGGTCAGTCGCGCGGTATTTCTTAGAAGAGAAACCGAACGTCCAGTAAACACCTGGGTAGATCAACATCGGAGCATTGAATGAGCTCACGATCGGGAACACTTTTCTCATGTTGTTGTAGATGTTCTTGATACCAAACTCGTCCAGGAATGGATTCTCAGTTTGGTTCATCATGATACCGTCTTCTGTAAGAGCGTTATAAACGTCAGCGTAGAACTCATCAGTGAAAAGTCCTGAAGCGAAATCAACTGGGTCAGTTGAATCAACTACGATGATGTCGTATTCATTCTTAGCGCGCTTAATGAAAGCGAAACCATCTTCTGGAAGAACGCGTACGCGCTTGTCAGAAAGACCTGAAGTACAATCCGGGAAATAAATTTTAGAAACTTCGATCACGCGCTCATCAATCTCAACCAGATCAATGCGCTCGATGTCCGGGTGTTTTACGAATTCACGAACTACACCACCATCACCGCCGCCGATGATGAGAACTTTTTTACAGTTACGTGAAACCATATATGGGATGTGAGAAACGACTTCGTGATAAACGAACTCGTCCTTGTCCGACACCATGGTCTTGCCATCAAGAAGAAGCAGTTTTCCAACTGAATCAGTTTCAACAACATCAATCTTCTGGAACTTTGATTGTTCAGAATGAAGGTACTGCTTAATTTTAAAACCCATTGAGAAAGTCTTATGGAAAAACTCCTCAACCATCCAGTTGTTGCTCATGTGCGCTCCTCTATGAAATAAGGGGGATTTTTAACCCAAAAACTACTGATTTCAAAGCATATTTCGAGGTTTGGATAACCGTACAAATTGGTCTCCGAAGGGCACCCAAGTGAATTCAAACTTTTGCACGACGCCATGAAAATCAAAACTCAAACTTTCGAGGAAAATGATCTATGATAAGGGGGTTATTTCAATAAAGGACTCCCATGATTTTAGTGACTGGTGCCGCCGGTTTTATCGGTAGCGTGATTGTAAAAGAATTAAATGCTCTTGGAATCGAAGATCTTCTTCTTTGTGACCATTTCGAGACAGGCGATAAGTGGAAAAATCTCCGTGGCCTTAAATACGATTCATTTGTTCAGGTAGAAGACCTGTTTAACCACCCGATCTGGAAAAAGCAGGGAGGCCTTAAGGCGATCTATCACATGGGTGCTTGTTCAGCGACGACTGAACTCGACATGGATTTCTTGTACAAAAACAACACTGAGTACACCAACAAGCTACTGAGTCTGGCCACGACGAAAAATATCCCTATCGTCTATGCTTCAAGTGCCGCCACTTACGGTGCTGGAGAGCAGGGCTATTCGGATGATCATAAAGGTATCGCAAAACTCGTTCCGCTTAATAAGTATGGCTATTCAAAACAGCTTTCGGATGAGTGGATTCTAAAGCAAACAAAAAAACCAAAGGTTTGGTTCGGAGTTAAATTCTTCAACGTGTTTGGGCCGAATGAGTATCACAAGGGCAAAATGAGTTCAGTGGTGTTCCAGTCTTTTAATCAGATTAAAGACGTGGGCGAAGTGAAGCTCTTCAAGTCTCACCGTCCGGACTACAAAGACGGCGAACAACTTCGTGACTTCGTTTATGTGAAAGACGTGGTTCGTGCCATGATTGCCCTGATTGATGCTGGTAAAAAGAAGCCATCGATCTCTGGAATTTATAATCTGGGAACAGGCGAGGCGAGGAGCTTCCATGATCTCGTGAAAGCAACTTATGCGGCAATGGATATCGCTCCCAAGATCACATTCATTGATATGCCGGTAGAACTAAGAAATCAGTACCAGTACTACACGCAAGCGGACATGGGGAAATTAAAGAAGGCCCTGCCGAAATTTAAATTTATGAAATTGGAAGAAGCTGTCGATGATTATGTACGTAATCACCTGGCACAAGAAAATCCCTATTTGAGTGTTTAATGAATAAAAAAATTGATGGTCTGAAACAAGCAATTGAAATGCTCCAGGGTCTAGATCTTGCGGCCCAACAGTCCCTCATTGCAGAGATTGCCCGTAAGGACCCTGAGATGGCCATCAAGTTAAAACAAAATCTCGTGACCTTTGATGATCTGAAATACCTTACGGTCGCCATGATGAAGCGTCTTCTTCAAGACATTGATCTGGATGTATTGGGACTTGCACTTCGCGGGGCCAATAAGGAAGTGACAGATCATATCCTTAACATGTTCTCGATCAATATGAAGCGAGATGTAGAGGACTATCTAAAGGGAAAACCGCGTCCGCTTTCAGATGTACTGGAAGCTCAAAAAAAGATCATGGATGTGGTGATTCGTTTAAGGGACAAGGGGGAGATCGTACTTTCAAAAGACAAGTCGGAAAGATACGTCTAAGCGATTTTTTTAAGTACGTTCGGGTCACTTTCTAAAATCTGTAACAATCTACGAACACTGGCGGAAGGAACGCGAATTCCTTGTTCCCAATGTTTTACCGCGGATGACTTCACTCCTAAAATCTGTGCCAATAAATCCTGAGTTAAATCAAACTGCGAACGAAAGTCTTTAATTGATTTAGGACTGTATTCAGGTGGTGCGGCCAATAGCTTTGCAGCTGAAGCTTTTAGCGAGGTCTTGCCTCTGGTATAATTAACCGCTTCTCTGGTGGCCGAGACAAGTGCCTCTCCAAATTCGAAATTTACTTTCTTTTTAGATTTGCCGGTTGCCATTGTTTCAACTCCTGTGAGTAAGTTCTTAGGGCCTTCAGTTGGTCCTTGGATATATTTTCCTTCATTGATTTTGGATAAATCAGGATGAGGAAAGTAACCAAGAGCTGTGGATGATCAAAGTAAACAATCCTCCAGCCACCGCTTTTACCTTTACCAGAACGTGCATCTGGAACTCTTAATTTTATAAAACCACCACTTCCAGGAATGACGTCTCTCTTAGAAATAGGAAGTTCCAAGTTTTTTAAAACTTCTTGTTGAATAATTTCTAAGAAATCTTTCCCTCCATCAGAGTCAACTGTTTCAGAAAATTGGCCGGTCTCAATAAATAAGCGCTCCAAGAATGAATCCTTGTAGTACTACAATGTAGTATATTGTAGTTTGTTTTTTTTATCAAGCTGCCTTATAAGGTAGAGGGAATGAGTCTGTATTGTTGAAATTATTGAAGTTGTGGGAATTTTTCGGAAGTAAAATGGCCATATGGGGAGACCATATGGCCAATAAGGCTACTTTTCTTCAACAATGTAGCTGTCTAATTTAAATCCAAGAATCTTCTTCTGAGAGACCTTATACTCTCTTAGAGTCTCAAGTGGTCTCACATCGTAAATCACGTTCTCACCATCATAGGTCTTCTGGCGGGCCTTAATTTCAAATGTCTCTGATTCAGAGTCACCAAGACTTGGAAGGTCCTTGAAACGGATCTTCATTTCATCATTCTCACGAGTCACGGCCGTACCATACTGAGCACAGTAAGTTTCTGGAACCGGACAGGTACGAGGAATTGAGATGCGCTCATCACGCCACTCTTCGTGATAACGAACGCAGCGACCATTCTGAGGATTATGTTGAACACAATGGCGAACGCGCACACGGCGATAGCGAACGTCCTCACCACAATAAGCTGAGGACTGGCGAAGCACATAGCGTGTTTCGTAGCGCTCACAAATTGAGTTGGCCATTGGCACTTTAAAAGTAATCACAACGGTCTCTGGTGTCTTATTAGTACGAACCACAACGGCCGCATCTGAATTCACTGATACTTTTTCAGAAAGAAGTTCGACTCTTTCTTGGGCAAAAGAAGAAAGAGAAATAGTAAGTGCCAGAAGCACAAAGAGGGGTTTCATCATAGAAGACTCCTTGATTGGTGCGAACTTCATACCAAATTTCCGAGTCAAAGAGGCGAATGCTGTATAACTTACAAAATATGGCATGAGTGGTCTTATTGACCCCAAGCACGGAGCTAATTTGGCCTCATTGATGACTAAAATGCCCTGGATGCTCCTGGCCTAAGTTTCTCAAAAGTTCCTAACCCCTCATAAACTCAAAATTTTAAAGTTGGCATGAATCCTGCTCTAGAGTACCCGAGAGAACGGTGGGTTTACTCATGGATGAGTACCTGTATGAAACGGATGTCCCCCCGGTCTCGCCATGGAATGGCCTTCGATTTTAAAGGATTTAAGATCGAATTAACGTCACGGATGAGAATTACTTTAAGGAGCGCTTTATGGAAAAAGCAACAATCGAACACTTTAAAAACCTCTTCCTTGAGATCTTGTCTGAAGAAGAAGTTTTCGAAGGTAAACTCTCACCGGTGAGCCTTGAAGGGGATGAAGTGGACATTGTCTCAGTTGAGAAAGAAAACCAGATGGATTTTCGCCTCAAAGCAAGAACTGCGGTGTACCTAAAGAAAGTACGCAAGTCCCTTCAGAAAATTGAAGATGGAACTTTCGGCGAGTGCGAAGAGTGCGGCGCTGAAATTACACATAACCGTCTACTAGCTCGTCCTACTGCTGACCTTTGCATTCATTGTAAAGAGGCGGAAGAAAAAGAAGAGAATCAATTGGTTCACCGTAACCGTGATTCAGTGAAGAACGGTCGCGTTCTTCCCATCGAGCACCTGGAGCGTGGTTATAACAAAGATGAGACATCGACTTCTGATTTCCACGTCACACACATGGATTATCAGGACATCGTGAACTAAGTTTTTAGGGAGTGTTTTGTTTGAAAAAGGCCTTCGAATGAAGGCCTTTTTTTATTTGGATTACTTATTTAGTTTGGCCTGAACAGCTTCACAAGTCGGAAGATTTTCAATACGTGTATTTAGAATTCTGAAATCATAACCTTCGACCGCCTGGCCATTGTATTGAACTGAAAGGAACTGGCCCACGGTTTTAGTTTTGATCTTTTTTGACATCACTTTTTCAGTAACTAGAGGTAAGTCACGCACAACGCTGATGACTTGGGTGAATTTTTCTTTTTTCACCAAAGTGCCTCTTAGGTAGCTGTGCCCACCCTTAACCGTACGGTCTTCAATAGTAGCAGTAAGGTCACCCACCTGAAGTTCTTCTTCTGAGATGATCTCATATCCTAATTCGGCCAAGGCATTGGCCGGAACCGAAATGTAAGTGTTTAAGATGGCCAGACGACAGTTAGCGAATGCTGAAGTTGTGAAAGTAGCAAATAAAAGAACTAGGCTAAGCGTTTTCATAGGAACCTCCGTTAAAATTTTTTTCTAATAGGAGGATGCTACTGAGTATTTTGATCTGGGGGGGAAAGAGTGAATTTTTTACTTAGAAGTTTTGCTGTTTGGGTCCAGTCGACATTAAAAGGGGACCCTCTCTCTGGAGGGTCCCACATAGTTCTTATACGATGTACTGAGAAAGTTCCTGAACCAGAGACTGAGAACGAGAAACAAACTTCTCTTTGTCCTCAGAAGTCAGACCTTCAGATGAAAGGCTCGCCAGATCCTGAACGTGATGAACGATCTTTTCCGCAAGTTCCTTCTTCTCGCCCTTTTCCCAAATCTTAAGTGCATTCTTGATCAGAGTATTACGAGGGTTCACCACCAGGGTCTTCTTAACAGGCATGCTGAACGCGCTGTTACCCATAGACTTCGTCATCTGCTGGAAACGCTTCATTTGCTCGTCTACTTTAAAATAAGCAGATGAAGAAGCGTTCTTAAGGCTCTTCACGTCCACATCCAAAGTCATCTCTTTTTCTTTATTGTCACCCACCAGAACTTGCTTGAAGAAGTCCTTGATCTTGATGTCATCAGCGTGAGTGTCAGTTGCTTCAAGCAGGTTCTCAATTTCTGAATCAATCGAGGCGAATTTGAAAGTCTGCTCTCCGATCTTTTTCATTTCACAGTGTTGCATGAAGTGTGGATCAATGTACTGATCCGTCTCAAGAACCTGAATGCCTTCGGCCTGAAGCTGCTTACGAAGAGATTCATCACTAAGGTTCTTTTCAAAGTAAACGTATTTATCTTTTAGCTTCTCTTTGTACGCTTCCGGAACTCCCGCCTGATAGTCTTCAAGAGTCACGAGTTTCCCGTCTGTGTTTTTAAACAGAACGAACTTTCTCATCACTTCATCAAACTTCTCATCCTGCATACAACCGTATTTCACGAAGAGACCAATGTCTTCCCAGGCCTTCTCGTAACGTTCACGATCAGAGTTAAAGAGCTTCTTAAGTGACTCAGAAACTTTCTTAATGATGTAGTTTGAGATCTTCTTAATGTTCGGATCACCCTGAAGAGATGAACGAGAAACGTTCAGCGGAATATCCACTGAATCAATGGCACCTTTAAGTAATCCTAGGAAATCCGGCACAATATTTTTCACGCTATCTGAAACGAAAACTTGTTTCGAGTAAAGCTGGATGCCATTTTCTTGGATTGGTTTACTTTGATTCAGTTTTGGGAAGAAAAGCACACCCTGAAGGGTGAACGGATGATCAACATTAAGGTGTAACCAAAAAAGTGGTTCTGGATCCATTGGGAACATCTTACGGTAGAACTCTTTGTAGTCCTCATCCTTAAGTGTCGTAGGATCTTTTTTCCAAAGAGGAGTTGTCTCGTTAATGATTTCTTCTGTTGCTTCCTTGTTCGAAAGATCCATAAGACCAATCGGGTAAGGCATGAATGAACAGTAACGAGTAAGTGTTTCATTGAATTTCCATTTATCTAAGAAATCCAAAGAGTCTTCAGCAATATGAAGAGTGATGGTCGTGCCAACTTCTGACTTCGTTGAATCAGAGAACTCATATTCCGTGTCTCCGAGACAAGTCCATTTTGTTGGTTTTGAACCAGGCTGCATTGAAAGCGATTCAACTTCAACTTTTGCGGCAACCATGAAGGCAGAGTAGAAACCAAGACCGAACTTACCAATGATTTCGTCTTTGGCTGTTGTGTTGCCCATGGTTTTCATTTTCTGTACGAATTCTTCCGCGCCAGAGAAGGCCAGTTGAGCGATGTATTTTTCAACTTCACTTTCGCTCATCCCAAGACCGTTATCTGAGATCGTGATGGTTTTAGCTTCTTTGTTTAGTAGGATCGAAACTTTGCCGGCCGGCGTCTCATGGCCCTCTGAACGGGCAAGAGTCGATCTTTTGGTGATCGCGTCACAAGCGTTTGAAACCAGCTCACGAATAAAAATATCGTGCTCTGAGTAAAGCCACTTCTTAATAATGGGGAAAATGTCGTTGGTTTTTACTGAAATCGAGCCTTTACGGGTTGTCATACTCTCTCCAATAGTGGTGTCATATTGTCGTCTATTCATTTAGGTTTTGAAGTCATAAGAATTATGGGTTCTAGCTGATTAACGTCAAGGGTTTGAAACGAAATTATGTCGAACGAAATCATGCCGCTGAATATTCTCGCTACGGGTGGCACCATTGAGAAAATTTACGACGAGTTTGAAGGCTCACTTCAAAATCGCGATACGATTGTAAAAAATAAAATTCTTCAAAAGCTGCGTCTTCCTTATACAGACATTACGGTGAAACAGATCATGTCGAAAGACTCACTGTATATGGATGAAAACGACCGCGCGTTTATCCTGAATTCTATTAAGGCCCATGAGAAGGGTGGCCATCCGATTGTGATTCTGCACGGAACGGACACGATGGACCTTACGTCACGTTATTGCTTTGAACATTATCCAGAGGTGAAAGTTCCGGTGGTCTTTACCGGTGCCATGAAGCCCCTTGGATTTGATGATTCAGATGCGGCCCAAAATGTGATTGAGGCGATCTTCGCCGCTCGTATTTTGCAGCCTGGTTACTATGTTACGTTTCACGGAAAACTTTTTATTGTCCCTAAATTTAGAAAAGATAAAAGTCGCGGAACTTTTGAGGAGATTGAATGAAAGCATTGATGTTCGCTCTGACACTTCTTTCAGCTAATGCATTTGCTTGGGGACCGACGGGCCACAGAGTTGTGGGCCAGGTCGCGGAAAGACATCTCACTGTAGATGTTCATTATAAAATTTTTCAGATTCTAGGTGGACAGTCACTCGCTCGTGTTGCGAACTGGCCGGATGAGATTAAATCTGAACCACAGACTTATTCTCATACTTACAACTGGCACTACACGGATTGGGCAGATGAGATGCACGATCACGATGAAACTAATTCTTCGGGAAAACTCATCACCTCACTTCGTGAGCAAATCGCGGTTCTAAAAGATCCGGCCGCGGCCCAAGAGAAGAAAGTTTTCGCGATTAAATTCATCACTCATCTAATGGGCGACCTTCATCAACCACTTCACGTTGGTAACGGAGTTGACCGCGGTGGTAACTACTGCAAAGTGATTTTCCAAGGTCAGCCAATGAACCTTCACCAACTTTGGGACGAAGGCATGATTGATTTCACCAAACTGAGTTTCACTGAAATGGCCCAATTTGTTCAACAGGGTCGTTCTCATGAAAACATCGTGGCCTGGAAAAAAGGCGATCTTCTGGATTGGGCCCAAGAATCGAAAGTTCTTCGTAATGAAGTTTATCCGGAAGAGGTGAATCGTTCATCTGAACCTGGTGCCATGAAACAGTATTGTAAAAAAGAGGCCACAGCTGAAGAGATTCCAAAGATCGGTTACGAATACTCGTATAAGTTTGTTCCGGTAATGGAGCAACGTCTTTTCCAAGCAGGCATTCGTCTGGCGACCGTACTGAATGAGGCCCTTAAGTAAAGGCCGCCTTCAAAAGCAGGCAATTTTTAATTCCGACCATCCTTTTCAAGAACTCTAACCCCTCTAAAAGAGGGGAGAGTTCCTGAAGATTCCCCCGGCAAACCTTTCTCCCTGGATAATAATTTTAAGAATTTAAGAAAATAGGTCCGATAGAACTCTTGAGGTCTATGACCATGGATAAAAGTAATTTCGGGAAGAAAATTTTTAGTCAGTTGATTGCGATGTCTTTATTGCTCGCAAGCTGTACGCCTGCCGATATGCCAACTGCAAATCGTGCGAATCAGATTGGTGGATCAACCAGTGGCACTTGTTCAGGAAACTGTGCTGGTGGTGAAACAAGTGGTGTAACAAGCGGAAGCACTGGCGAAACTTCACTACCTCCGAAAGTTGAAATCCGTCATCTTATTGAACCAAATCTTTCAACAGACTCAAGCTACTCAACTGGTACTGGTTTATCAGGTGGGGGTAGCTACGTTCGTAAACTCACCATTCCTAAAAACTTTGCCGGACGTCTATACGTTGCCGGTATTAACATTGGAACTCTTTCTGATCGACACGTCAGAGTGCGTTTTAAGTTTGGTGTAGGTCGTGAGCCCGTCACGATCAGTGGTACTGTGACTCAGGCCCCTGGTATTACTCCGCAAACTTCAGTCAGTGTGATCGTGCTTGATCTACGTTCTGAACCGTTCCGTAATATTCGTCTGCCTTACGATCTCTTCGATTATAACGATTACAATTTCGCAAACGGGGATACTCCAACTCAGGACAACCGTAATACCGGACTTTACTGTCGTGGTCTTCGTGTTGAAGACGATCCGACATTCCAAGGTGTGGGTGCTTGTGACGGTATTCAGTCGAACCCAAGCCAGCCGGACGAAGAGTGTCTTTATTCTTATGCAAAAATTCTGGACCAAGGTCTGGTGAAGCAATCTGGTTCTGTGAAAGTTCCAATCTCTCCTTCACTTCCTCAAGTGAAGAGTGTGACTGGTTCTGCTTACTATCAGGACTACATGAGCCAGAAGCTTTTAAAGCCGCTTCCGGACACGATGCCAACAACCGCAGCGAACATTGCCGGCACATTTAAATTTAGTGAGGCGGCCGTTCCCGTAAACTCAACTGATTCAACGAATATCACGTTCACGTATCCGACAAGCATCTGGGACCCAGTGACTATTTTAGGAAGTCAGTATTACTATCGCGGCCCTTATCGTCTAGTGAACTCAGGTGAGTGGCAATTTAAGTTCGCAAAGCTTGATGGACCAAAACGTTTATTCAAAGAAAACTCATGGGTAGATTATCCAATCTATACCATTAGTCCTCTGCCTGATGATAGTCAGACGGCCCCAGTTCAGAACAAGATTTATTACAACTCTTATATGTTCCCGCTGGCAACGAAGCTTGATCTTATTGCCAACGTAGCTCACCTTTCTTCAAATGATGTGGAGGGTGTGCGTACAGAGCAGAGCCTATCTGTTGCCGGTAAAACATTGTGGATGGATGGATCAAGTGCACGTGCTCAAAGCCGTAATACAGATTTAGAACACATTGGTTCGTGTAACGTTTCTTCTACCATCGAGATCATTGCAAAAGATGATAACGGTAATGATTACATCATTGCAGTGGCCAATGATGTGAAGATCCAACTGGTTCGTCCGACTCAATACCGTACTGATACTGGAAACGAAGTTCTTTATACCAACTTCAAGAGCTGTTCATCGAACGCGGGTTGCGGGAGCTCGGAGTGTTGTTTTAACAATCGCTGTTGGGACCAGTCTCTGGTTTCTCAATGTTATGATTCATCAAGTACTCAAGGGAACCGACCAATTGGGGACAGCTGTTCAACGGACCTTGAATGTTCAAGCTTATGTTGTAACAGAACGTCTGGTCAGTGTGCTCCTCACAATACAATTATCACTCCGGCCGTTCTTTGCAGTAAACCAATCGGGGATTACTGTATAGCGAAGGAATGGTGTCAGAAATCTCCAGTCGTTAAATGTCTGGTAGTGAAAACTGGTACAGATACTTCAGGTAATGTAACTTGCCGACAGCACTGTTATAACACCTATGAATATGGTGATTGTAAGAATGGTGTTTGTACGCCGCCAGTTCAGGAAACGATCCCAGCATTTGATCCAAACGCTGAGGATGCCTGTGATAACGCCGTGCCAGCGCCCAACTTTTAATCATTGATCCAAGCGTGGCAAAGAGGCATAATAGGACCGTCTAAGGAGACCATTTATGTCTTTACCGGAGCTCGCAGACTGCGTTCTCGATCACATTGCTATCGCTGTAAAAAGCATCCCAACGGCTAAAAAAGTATATGAAGATATGGGGCTTAAATTCGCCCCTGAAATCGAAGAAGTAAAAGATCAAAAAGTCTTCACGGCCTTCGCTCACGTCGATACCAACGCTCATATTGAATTGTTACAACCGACATCTGATGAAAGCACCATTCACAAGTTTATTGAAACCAAAGGTGAGGGGATTCATCACCTGTGCTTTAAAGTTCCAGATGTGAAGGCAAAGACCTCGGAACTAACAGCAAAAGGTTATAAGTTCATCTATCCTGAACCAAGAATTGGTGCGGGCGGATGTCTCGTTAATTTCATGCACCCAAAATCAACTGGTGGCGTGCTTATTGAGTTATCTCAGAGGCCAGAATGAATCAGGTTCAATTTCAAGCTCCGCCACTCACAAAGATTAATAAAGTCATTTTGATCGCTACTGGTGCTTGCTTTCTTGCGGCCTCAATCCTGAAAGCGATTGGTGCTTTTTCACTCGCAAGCATTTTAGGTCTTTCCGGAAACGGCCTTTTAAGCGGTCTGGTTTATCAGCTCGTGACTTACCCGTTTGTTGAAATTAACCTCATGAGTTTCTTGTTCAATGCCCTGGTGGTTTGGTTTATCGGATCAGAATTAGAATCTCAGTGGGGGAAGAAGGTCTACCTTCGCTTCTTGCTTCTAACAGTTTTGGGCGTGGGACTTATTTATACCCTTGTGAGCCTTTTATTCTTCTTTGGGACTCCAGTTTACTTCTCGAGCCTCCATGGACTCACTGGTATTAACTTTGCTCTTTTAATGGCCTATGCCATGCTTTATCCGGACAGACACATGTCTCTCATGATGATCTTCCCGATGAAGGCCCGGACTTTTTGCCTTATTCTTGCCGGAATTGAGGCCTACATGGCGTTTTTCTCAGGGGCCATGAGTTCTTGGGCCCATCTCTTGGCCATGGGGATCAGTTATTTAATTATCCATTTTCAGTCCCGTCCGCTGATTAGAAAAGTGCTGAATGCCTCTTTTCAATCTAAGCCGAAGCGTAAAAATCACCTTTACGTGGTCAAAGATGAGGACCAGAAGCCACCAAAATACTGGCAATAAAATTGGTGCAGCATGTTACCACTTGCTTAGTTTGGAGTGGAGTGGTACAAAGAATTTCGTTTTAAAAGTGAGGACTTATGAAATTGAGACTAGCTCTTGAAGAAAAACTATTGGACGTTCGTGTTCGTGACCGTCTTCTTGCTGAAGGCAAAATCACGAAAGAAGACGTTAAAAAATATCTAGATAATCTATCTGACGAGACAAAGAACGCTGTTCCTCTTGATCACGAAGAAGCAAAAAACATTCAATAATTGCTGATATAAATCCCGGCGAAAGTCGGGATTTTTTCTTACTGAACGACAAATCCTGAAAAATAGATCTGCTTCACAACTGGCTGACCAAGCTTAGCGTTGACCTGCTTTTTAATCTTATTCTCTAATAGAATTTTTCCAGTCACAGAATCAAGTTCGTCCGGCTCTAGATGAGAGGCGATTTCAATCACGATGTCTTTGAAGATATGTTCATTGGCCTTGATGAGTTCTTTTTGATCTTCATGAAAAGGAAGAACGTTCATTTCCAAATCAAGATAACGAAGACGAGAACTTCGTGAGTGAAGGTTTACCACAAACTTCTTGATCGGCACGGGTTGGATTTGAGAAGACTCAATCGCATCCGTCTTCATCTTCTCGGCCTCGGCTGCCTGATTGGTTGGCTCAGGTTTAATCATGTTGTGGGAATAGAACACCAAACCAGCGCCGGCCAACACGATGACGAGATTGAGAAGGATGAGAATCTTTTGAACCATGGATAAAGAATAGCATGGGCTTAAAAATGCGCAAATAAAAAGGGCCCCGTTTGGGGCCCAAGTTATCTATTAAAGATATTTGTCGAGTTGTAGCGGAGTGTATGGAAGATCTAGGTCAGTAGCTACTTGTTCGTAAACTAGCTTACCTTTATAGATGTTCACACCAAGACGAAGCGGCTTATCTTTCATGATAGCGCGATCAACGCCTTCTTTAGCGATCATACGAGCATACTTAAGAGTTACGTTTGTAAGAGCGAAAGTCGAAGTACGAGCAACTGCACCTGGCATGTTGGCCACACAGTAGTGAACAACACCATCAACTACGAAAGTTGGATTTTCGTGAGTTGTTGGCTTACAAGTTTCGATACATCCACCTTGGTCTACAGCGATATCAACAACCACTGAACCTTTAGACATTTTTGAAATCATCTCACGAGTTACTAGCTTAGGAGCTTTTGCACCTGGAACTAGAACTGCACCAATCACTAGATCTGAAGCAAGAACTGCTTCTTCGATGTTCTGAGAGTTAGAGAAGATAGTGTTAACTTTGTTTTCGAAAAGCTGATCAAGTTCAGCAAGACGCTTCGTAGATAGGTCGATAAGAGTAACATCTGCACCCATACCAACTGCCATCTGAGCAGCGTTTGTACCAGCGATACCACAACCGATGATTGTTACTTTCGCACGACGAACACCTGGAACGCCTCCTAGAAGGATCCCTTTTCCGCCTTTATCAAGTTGTAGGTAAGAAGCGCCTACTTGGACTGACATACGGCCAGCAACTTCTGACATAGGAACTAGAAGTGGAAGAGAGTTGTCATCCATCTGGATTGTTTCGTAAGCGATACAAGTAGCACCTGACTTCATAAGACCTTCAGTTTGCGGCTTATCAGCAGCAAGGTGAAGATATGTGTAAAGAATGTGGTGAGGCTTAAGAAGAGCGATCTCATTTGGTTGAGGCTCTTTAACTTTAATGATCATTTCGCCGATGGCGAAAGCATCTTCAAGAGTCGGAACAATTTTAGCACCGGCCTTAATATATTCTTCGTCTGTAATGCCGATACCCATACCAGCATTATGTTGAACGTAAACTTCGTGGCCGTCTTGAACTAGTTGACGAGCACCACTTGGAGTAAGACCAACGCGGTTTTCATTGTTTTTAATTTCCTTAGGAACTGCAATTTTCATCAGGGACTCCCTTAATAGTTAGCAGGACAAAATAGCTGTTAAAAGTTCACCCATCTTACACGCTTTTTAGGCGTTAGAATAGAGGAAGGACTGGCCATCTATAGCGGGGAATGTATTTTTTACACCGCGCTTCTTGAGCTGATAAACCAAATCCAGGTAGTCCCATTCGTGTCCCATGTGGGTTAGGACCGCGGTTTTTGGTTGAATTCTCTCGATATATTCCAAAGTCAGGTCCAAATGGAGATGGGTCGAGTGAGGATTGGGTCTTAAACAATCTATGATTAATAATTCAAGCTTAGCGTCAGAAAGTCTCTTTAGGGCCACTTCGGGAATTTCTCTGCAGTCCACCAGATAGGCCATTTTTTGGTGAAGAATTCCTAGTGTGTTCTCGTATCCATGAGGAAGTGAGAAAAATTCAAATGACTCACCAACAATGGTTTCAGGTCCTGCTTGTGTCACTTTGAGATCAAGTAGGGGAATGCCTCCACCCAAGATCGCTTTGCCGGAAAAGTAATTATCGCGATCAAAAATATAAGGGAATTTTCGTTTAAGATCTTTGGCCGCTGAAGCGTCGGTGTAAACAGGAAGAGATTCACCACGCTTAAAACCAAAGGGACGAAGATCATCCATACCATGCGTGTGATCCGCATGATCATGCGTGATGATGATGGCATCCAGTGCCCCGGTATTGTTTCGCAGTAGCTGAGTGCGAAGATCAGGTGAGGCATCAATCAGAATCTTTTTCTGACTCGAAGACTCGATCAAAGCCGACGTGCGAAAGCGTTTATTTCTCAGCTCTGTAGATTTGCAAACCTTGCAGTTGCAACCTAAAATAGGAACTCCTGTGCTTGTTCCCGAGCCTAATATCGTGATCTTGTTCATCACCGAGGATGTTACTATGAAGTTGATGTTTCCGCTACTCTTGCTCGCCTTGCTTTTCAATGGCTGTGCTTCCCGAAAAAAAGAAGAGTCACTGGCCGACAGTATTAATCTAGATGTTAAAGAAGTAAAACTTGAAAATGGCATGACGGCCTTGATTGTGAACAATCCAAAGCTTCCAATCTTCTCGCTCTATTTCTTTTATAAAGTCGGTGGAAAAAATGAAGTGCCAGGTATTACAGGTGCATCACACTTTCTTGAACACATGATGTTCAAAGGTGCGAAGAAGTTCGGTAAAAATACACTCGATTTCATCATTGAAGGTAGTGGTGGCTCAACCAACGCTTACACGACTAATGATCAGACTGTTTATTATGAAAATCTTCCTTCATCAGAACTTAGTATGATCCTTGATATTGAAGCGGATCGTATGGAGAACCTGACACTGGATGAAGATGATTTCAATAAAGAGCGCGCCGTGGTTCTTGAAGAGCGTAAAATGCGCTACGAGAATTCTCCGCGCGGACAACTTTATCAGTTAATGATGTCTTCGCTTTTTGCAGGCACACCTTATGGTCGTCCAGTGATCGGTGATATCCCCGATATTAAATCTGTGACTCGTGAACAGATGCATGCTTACTTCAAGCGTTTCTATGCTCCTAACAACGTGACTCTCGTTCTCGTGGGTGATGTTGATACGAGCAAGGCCCGTGACATGATTGAAGAGAAGTTTGGTAAAATTCCTTCTTCTGCGACAGTGACTGAGGCACATGCTTCACTGAAAGACGAAGAGTTCCAGCCGAAACTATCTGAATCGAAAGTTGTGAATCAAAAAGGTGAATCACCAAACCCTATGTTCATGCTTTCATACCCAACTTATAAAATTGGAGACCAAAGAGGATATGCCCTCGATGTTCTTTCTTCGATCCTGGGGTCTGGTAAGAGTTCTGCGCTTATCAACGAATACATTCTTATCAACCGTCCGGTGGCCACTTCAATGTATGCGGCCCATCAGCAGCTCGAGAAAGCGGGCTTTTTCTTCATCGGTGGAGAACTGGTTCGTGGCGTGAAGCTTGAAGAGTTCCGTGCGGATCTTCAGAAAAAACTTCATGGTTTTTGTGAAACGGAAGTCACTCCAAGAAGCATTCAAAAAATTAAAAACAATTACCTTGTAGATCTTTACGCGGGACTTGATACAAATGCTGGTCTTGCTGGTTTCCTGGGAGACCGTCAGCAATTATTGGGTGACTGGAGATTCTATAAAGAAGAACTGAGAAACTATGAGAAGGTGACAGTTGAGGACGTGAAGAGCGCTTGTCACGAGACCTTCGCCAAGAAGAATGTTTTTGTCTCGGTTTGGAATCAGCATAAGTAGGAATGAATATGAAATATCTATTAATCGGTTTATTAGTTGCTTCAAGTGCCTTCGCTAAAGAGTCTTTCCTTGATTCGGTAAAACGAATGAAGTGGGGAGACATGGATGTGGTTTGGATTAAAGATGAACACTTTCCCAAATTCACCGCCTCAATTTATTTCCAGGACGGCGCTCTTAATGACTCTTTCCCAGGCGTAACTCAATCGACTTTTGATCAGTTGACTGCAGGAACGAAGACCCAAAATCAAAGAGAGATCGCAGAGTTTTTTGATTTCTATGGAGCAAATCTTCGTCACTCGGTGACTCATGAATACTCGGTTTATAGTGTTCAGGCGCTGACTAAAGATATTAAACCAGTGATCGGAAAGGTCTGTGAGATCTTTAGTGATGCTCAATATCCTAAGAATGAACTTACCTCTTATATCAGTCGTTCAAAAAGCCACCTGAAAAACCTTGTGACTTCTCACGCTGCTTTGGCGGACAGAATTTTTAGACGTGTATCACTGGATGAGACGGTTTATTCACAACCAGTGGAAGGAACCATCGCGAGCTTTGATAAACTTAATTCTGAACTTCTGAAAGGCCGTCTTGAGACCCTAAACAAAACGAAAAAAGTTCTTTATCTAGCGGGCCCGGATGATGTGAAAGACATCCGCGAAGTGATCGAGAAAAACTGCCGTTGGAAAAACGAAACAAAATCAAGCCCGATTACTCTTAAGAAACCTTCGACTCAATCGTCAATCTACTTAGTAGAAGTTCCGAATGCTAACCAGGCCCAGATCAGAATTGGCCGTTACATGACCAGTCAGGAATTCATTAAAAAGTATGATCAATTTGGCTTCATGGCCGGTTTCATGGGCGGTGGCTTTACTTCAAAACTAGTTCAGGAACTTCGTGTAAAAAGAGGTCTGACTTATTCAGCGGGTGCTTACGTGTCTCTTCAAAGAGATTATGGCCGCGCAGGAGTAATGACTTTCTCAAAGAACGAAACGACCGCTGATGCCATCGGTATTATCCGTGATGTGTTTGCGGATGTTGCTCAAGGGAAATTCGAAGAAAAAGAATTTCAGCACCAGAAAAATCACCAGATCGGGGGATATGCGTTTGGCTTCGAAGAAACCAATGCTTTCCTAGGCCAGCTCATGCTTTTAGATCACCAAGGCAGAGATTTCAAAGAACTTGTAAATTTCCCGGCGACGATTAGTAAATTAAGGCCTTCAGAACTTGCCCAGGCCGATTTTGAGGCCTTCCCTTGGGACAGACTTACAATCGTAGTGGTAGGGGACAAAAGCTTAGTGAAAAGCCTCTCTCGTATCCGCCCTGTGAAGATTTTAAATTACGAAGATTATCTCTAGATATTAAGTTAGGTCCTGGGAGCTGGCGTTCATTTCAACGACGGCCCCAGGATAAATCACCAGACGTCCTGATTTAATTGATCCTGTTACCACCGCACTCGAACGAATAGAAACCAATCCGGAACATTCGATATCACCTTCAACTTGACCGAAAATTTCAAGGTCAATGGCCTTGATTTTTCCTTTCACAAAGCTTCCGCGCTCAAGCACCAGTTTGCCACTCTCTTTTAATTCAATACTGCCTTCAATGCTTGAATTGATAATGGCGTCACCGGCGAGAACGATATCTCCTGTAATGCGGGTCTTGGCACCAAAAACGTTATAATGAAAATCTTTGAAGTCCTGATCATTAATCACTATTTGGCCCCTACTTTAAAGGATTCTGTTTCGCGAATGAGGAGAAGATCACCTTCACGGCTAAAGATGTAAATCACGAATTTAACCGATTGGCCCGTCAACTGTGTTCTGAATTCTGCGTTCGTTGGACGAAGACGTGAAACTGAAAATGGTTCACCTGTAGAGTATTTGATCCCTTGAGTGATAAGAGCATTCGCTCTTTCCGGATAGGCCATCAGTCCATTTTCAGACATCATAAACACCAGCACGTGACCGGTTACTTTTGTTTCCGGTGTCGCACTCATGATCACGAATTTAAATGAAACTTTGCCCGCTTCCTGAACTATCGAAAACTGATCGAGATTCACTTTATTTTGGGCCAGTAGGTTTTGCATCCCATAGGGCTTTTTGATCGCCATGAGATAAGGATCTTCTGGAGTTGCTGTCGCTGGCTGAGAGGAGAGTTTTTCAGTGAGCTGATTGTTACTCTCTTGAAGGGCCTTCACCTCTGCTTGAAGCTCGGCCACTTTACTGTCTTCCACCGGTAAAACTTCCGGGAGTGTTGGAGTCGGAACGTGCTTAATTCTACTTCCAAGACCCCAGCTGAAAATCAGCAGAAACGAGGCCACCAGAACAACTGGCACGACGACAAAAAGTGTTTTGATGAATCTTTTAGTGAGGCGGAAGTATTTTGGGGGAAGGGGAGCATCGTAGATAACGATTGCGACCTCATCCCCATTTTTTTGAATGAATTCCTTCATGATTCCTATTCTTTAAAGAAGCGCTTGGAAGGAGTGAAGTCCGCTAGGTTTTTTGAGTCCACGGCCGACCAAAGTTCACCCACGATCTTCCAATCATAGTTACCGTCTTTCTGAAGATAGAGGGTCTTTTTACCAGTGTCATTAATTACCGGAGAGCGATAGTCCTGTTGTAAATGAACGACCGCATAATCTTCATTGGCCATGATTGAAATGAAGTCCAACTTGATTTCAGGTGAGTCCGAGCGAGAAAAAACCGCTTTCTTATAGTTTCTATAGCCATTATAAGAACCATGTTTCTTATCGTAGAAACGTTCTTTGTCATAGCTATTAATATAAGTGTCGAAGTCTTTAGTCTTCCAGGCAGTGGCCCATTTTTGAACGGCATCGTTGATGTCTTTGCGGTTTCTTTCCCAAGTTGCCTTTGAAAGGAAGTGAACGTCCTGAACCACGATGATAGGAGTATTGTTAAGTTCGATGAACTCAGAGATGTCCTTCAGGTCTTGGTTTTGAACAACGACGCAGCCTCTTGAATCCAGACCCTTTGAAATACGGTTATCATCATCAGTTGAGTGAAGCCAGATCCCGCCGCCGGTCTTCTTGGCGCGCTCGTCGATGAAATTTGGATAATCCATAGGAAAGGCACCACTTCCGTAAATCTTGGCGTAGTTACCATGACGACGGAAAAGTTCATCTTTCGAATAGAAATCGTAGATAGTGTAAATTCCTTCCGGAGTTTTGTGATCTCCACTGGCCGCTTTATCACCCTTGGTTTTACCAGTGGCCATATTAAAGGTCTTCACCAGTTTTGGTTCAGTGGCAGCGTTCTCATAAATGTGAAGTTTATGAGTGGCCTTTTCAACCAGTATCACATGATGGGTGAATTTATCATCCATCATAAGAATGTTAGAGGGGTAAAAGCTATTTTGGGCCTGTGCCAGACCGACAAAAACAGTCAACATCATCCATGTAATGAATTTAAAACTTTTCAAGAATCCTCCAGAGAGACAATTCGATTGTATTATGAGGCAAAAGAGGAAGCAATACAGATATGTAGTAGGAGAAGCAATCTTTGCCCCCTCGGAGAGTAGGGAGCCCATAAGATATTATGGAATCTAGAAGGTAAAGCAGAATGACCTACTATTTTATCAGCGGGGCCCCTGAGAAGCTCAGAGAATTTCTGAATCGCTTCCCTATGCTCTCTGATGCCGTTGAAATCAAGACCAATGATCAGATCCTCCGAGACAAGGGAGGCGATGATATTTTTTATTTCGTTGATTTGCAGTCCCTACCTGTAGGGAAGCAGTCCCTCGTGTTCTATATCCGAGAGAAAATTCCTGATGCAAAGCTGATTTATGTGACCCGGGATGAGTCCGCTCACGAGTTAAAACTCCATCAAAAATCTCCGATAGGTGGAGATGCCTATGTGCCTTTTGATATCAATGCCTCGGAGTTGAACGGAATAGTCGAATCCCTGGCCTCAAGATTTCCGACGCCGCCACCGGTTGCTGAGAAATTGAGTCGACTGGATGTGAAGAACCAGTTTGATGATTTTGAAAAATTAGAGGCCATGAAGAATCACCCTGTCAGTGCGGAAATAGATGGTGTTTTTAAAACCATCATTAAGACCGGTGCAAAGAGGCCCCTTTGGCAGAGTGCGGAAGCTTTAGTTAAACCACAATTAGAAAATCTTGATACGGGAGAACCCATGAGTACGAAAGACCAAGAACTGTCATTTGATGACGGTGAGCTTGAAATCAGCATTGGTGAGGAAGAAGTTTCTTCGGCCCCAGCTGCTGATGATGGTCTTGAATTGAGCCTAGAAGAAGAGGACGGACTCTCTTTAAGTGATGGGTCAGATGACCTAAATCTTTCTGAATCTTCTGAGCAGGAACAGTACGGGGACCTTTCTTTGGACGCCGAAGAAGGCGAAGAGCTTTCTCTAGGGGAAGAAGAAGGTGAAGAGCTTTCGTTAGGGGAAGATGATGGGGAAGCACTCTCGTTGAGTGAAGAAGAGCCGATGGAAAATATCGGTGAACTTTCTTTTGATGAAGAAGTTCCTGCTTTAGGAGAGCTAAGTCTTTCTGAGGAAGGGCCCGGAGACGAATTGAATTTATCGGATGACATTGGTGAGGCCGCTCTAGATTTAGGTGATGATGTGTCCCTGGATTTGGGTGGGGATGATCTAGAAGCGTCTCTCTCTCTGGATGATGGAGAGATGTCAGACGACGCTATGGCAAAGCTTAAAGAGATCGACGAGATTATGGATTTCGATGCCTCACAAGTGGCGATTCGCTCGAATCCTCTACAAGGGCCTGAAGAATCTTCATTGGATGAACCCCTCGTTTCAGATGATTTAAATCTTGATAGTATCAATTTTTCTTCGGACGAAGGCGTGTCCCTATCAGAAGAAGAGGCCGAAGAAAAACCCAAGAAAAAGAAGAAAGAAGCGGCCCCTAGAGAGGCCCGGGATTTTGGTCAGGACCTAAAGGAAATTTCCGGGGCCTACTCGGGTGAAATGGAGCGCATGCAAGCGACGATTTCGAACCTTCGTTCTGATCGGGAGGAGTTGTTAGCAAAAATTCAGAAGCTTGAGGAAGATAAAGTTCTTCAAAATCGACAGACTCTTTCACTTAGGGCCGAGCTAGATGAGAAGAAAATCGAGCTGACCATCATCCGTAAGAAGTTAAACGAAGAAATCACGGAGCTCAAAGACAGACTGAAGCTCTTCGATGAGAAGAGACTGATTATGGAAGAGAAGAATAGAATTCTAGCGCAAGAGCTTGATAAAGCCGCACAAAAGAATAAAATTGATGTGAAAAAAGTTCAGCTCCGTGAAAGAGAACTGGAGCAGAGACTGGAACTTTTAAAGGCCGATGCTGAAACACAAATTAGAAACCGAGACCTAAAAATCTTGGAACTCAAGCGTAAGATTGACGCCATGGAATTTGATATGGAGTCGATTTCAATGCAGGAGAAGCGTTCAGTGGAAAGCCGTTTTGAATTAGAAGATAAATTAGAGAAGGCCATCAAGACGCTTCGAAATGCTATCACTGTACTCGAAGATGAAACTGATCGCACCAATGCATTAGATGCATTGAAGAAAAACATAGATATGTAATGAAGAATAAAGAAGATCAGTTAGAAATTCTGGCCATTGGTTTAGACTCGTTTTCCATCGAGGCGATCAAGAAGTCTCTGAAAGAGAACAAGCTGAAGTATCACATCAGCTTTCTTCAGGACGTCGCCGACCTGACTGGCTTCAGTAAGAGAAACGCTGCTCAGGCAGTGTTCTTCTATTCTAACCGCCAAAGCCAAAAGACCGTGGATGACATCCGCAGGATTCACCAGTTGATTCCTCGTGCGGCCATCACACTTCTTTCACCACGTGCTGAACAAACGGGCATTATTGGTGCTTTCCGCGCGGGTCTTTTTGACTTTCTCACTCTTCCGATTGATCAGCATGAAATGCGGACGGTGATTTATCGCCTGAAGCTTCACGGGGCCATTCAGAGTGGACAGTGGAACCCTGAACGTGCGGTGCTGCATTTATTTTCCCGTCCGGAGAGCTTTACGGCGATTCGTGATGTGGCAGCGGGCCTTGATCAGTATATGGGGCTTTTCTTTGAAGTAGAGAAGGAGATTCAGTTCTCTTCGAATCTAAAAATTCTGACTTCGCTTCAGCAGAAACTTAAACTTACTGAACATCAATTGAAGCGCATCAAACGCTTCCTTTCTGATGACACCGGTCTTATCTTCGGTCTTCGTTTTGTTCAGGACCGATTTTACTTCCTGGTGAAAAGAGGTAACGGACAGTTGTCTTACCTCGTGGCCCGTAATACTTCTGAGTACGACATCAAAGACATTTTGAGTGACTATTTATCCAACGTTCTCAAAACCTCTCTTTCGATTCTTGCCGAGTCTCGTAAACGCGAGGCCATGCGCATGCTTTCACTTACCGATGAAGTCACTGGTCTCTTTAATCAGCGTAAACTGATTGAAGATCTGGAGCTTTATATTGCTCGTTATCAGCACGACAAATTGGGATTCAGCTTATTGTTTGTAGACATCGACTACTTCAAGAACGTGAATGATCAATTCGGACACGTCGTGGGAAGCCAGCTCCTCATTGATATGGCGGGAATCCTAAGAGGTCAGCTGCGTTCATCTGATCTGGTTTATCGCTATGGGGGAGATGAGTTCATTGTCCTTCTTCCACGTACAAGCGTAGAAGAAACTAAGAAAATCGCCTTACGTGTTTCTGAGGCTGTAAAAAACGCCGAATTCACCGTCGACAACGATAAAAAATATCGGCTGTCTCTTTCAATTGGAGTGGCCGAGTTTCCAACTGACGCCACTAGTGCTAAATCCATCATCGATTTCGCGGATAAGATGATGTACATGTCTAAAAAATCAGGTCGTGGGAAGGTCTTCCACGTTACCGAGGTCGTGGCCTAAGCATCATCTGCCGAATTTTCTGACTCATTTCATCTTTGCGTCTTTTAAGTCCTTCAAGCACGCCAGTGTAGTCGTCGTCCTTTCGGTTTTGGCTTAATTTGAATTTACCTTCGATTTTATCCATAGAGATTTCAAAACCAACAATGGCGTTCGTAAGATCACTCCCACGTAAATCCTCAGGAACATACATGTCCCATTTCTCTTCATACATCTTGTTCATATGATCATTTGAGAAGTTAAGAATCTTCAAAACGCCTTTGGCATCTTCAACAAGTTTTAAAGTCCCATCCACGTGAACTACGGCATAGTTCCAGGTGGGGACATCATTCTTGGCGTACCAGCTGGAGTTGATATAGGTGTGCGGGCCATGAAAGATAACTTTAACTTTTTCACTCAAAGAGAGTGGATTTTTCCTGCTCATATGACCCACAAGTTTGTTTCCATCTCGATAAAGCGGTAGGTGATTAACTTCATCTCCGGCAATGAGTGTCGCGAATGGAAATTCATCTATTAGGTCATGAAGTTCATCTTCATTATCATTTATAAAATGCTTTGGATTATACATATTTAAACTCTTATCACTTTCTCCAGCGGAAGTAACTTTTTTAACAGTTGACATGTCCGTATATTTTCCGTATTTTGTTTTACATGAAACTGAACCACGTTGCAAATAAAATTTTACTGATTGATACAAAAAAGTTGGTGTCGAATGAAAGATCAGCCCTCACCAAACTTCTTCATCATTTAAAAGAAATAGATAAGAGAAAGCTTTATTGCGACTTAAAGTATTCGTCGTTGCTTGCTTATTGTGTTCATGAATTGGGTTATGATGGGGCTTCCGCACAAAGACGAATTGTCGCCGCCCGTGCATTAGCGGAGATGCCAGAAATTGAGCAAAAAATTGAAGATGGAAGATTGAGTCTCACGAATATTTCATTAGTGAATCAATTCATTGATGACCCTCTCCAAAAGCGTGAAGTCTTTAAAGAAGTTGAAAATCTTACTAAGAAAGAATGCGAACAAAAATTATTCGAAATCACCGGTAAAGAAGAGAAATCGAAAGATAGAACCAAACGCATTTCAAAAGATAAAATTCAAGTCGCCTTTGTTTTATCAGACGAAACCATGAGTGTAGTGGAAGAACTTAAAAATCTTCTGGGTAAAGATATGGAGATGGATCAGCTGGTTCAGTTCATGGCGAAAGAAGCGATCAAATCAGTAGAGAAAACCAAGTTCAAACAAACAAAATCCCGAACTTCACTTTCTCCAGCGAAAGTGGGACGTGTAATCCCGGCATCTGTAAAACGAGAAGTATTTGCACGAGATAAGAAATGCACCAATTGTGGAACGACTCATAATCTAAATTATGATCACATTATTCCATATTCCCTGGGAGGATGTTTTCAGTGTAATCAGCGAGGAAGAATAAAAGCGGGGCTCAGGGCCCCGCCGGAAAGAATTAAGCTTTTTTAGAAACTTTCTTTGTGGTTTTTTTAGAGGCCTTGGCCACTTTCTTACGTACGGCTTTTTTCGTCGCAGGAACAGTTGCTTTCTTAGCAGGTGCCTTGGTCTTACGAGCAGACTTGATAAGCTTCTCAAGTTTTACTTGAAGAGCATCTAGTTCTTTTTTGTGACCATCAAGGAACTTTTTCGCTTTCTTCTCGATATCACTTCTTTCTTTTTGAAGTTTCTTTTTAACGTCCTGAAGGTCTTTGTTTACGCGTTTACTAAGATCAGTCTGAGCATCTTTAACCATTAGATTAAAGCTTGCTTTAAGGTCGTTCACATTCACGTCTGCAATAAATGTTTCGATGTTGGACTTGATCTCGTTGATCTTACCAATAACTTTGTTTTTTGCTTCTTCGTTCATATTTCCTCCCAGATTCAAAATTGATAACTCAGATTCTTACTCATCGGAACACGGTAACCAAAACCAAAGCTTTTTGCCTTCACTTTTAAGATCGGGCAGAACTGAGCTCTTTTATACTCTGATTTCAGGTAAAGATTAAGCACCCTTGTAATTTCTGTCTCAGTAAAGCCCGCTTCCAGAAGCTGTTTTTTACCCAGACGATAGCTCAAAATACCCTCGAGCATTGGATCCAGACGATCATAAGGCGGAAGTGAGTCCTGATCCAGTTGATTTTCTCTTAATTCTGCTGAAGGTCCACGTTTGATAATGCCCTCGGGGATGTAGTTCCCATGGTGCTTATTCACATATTCAGCGAGGCGGTAAACTTCACTCTTATAAAGATCGCCTAAAACCGAGATCGCACCCACTGAGTCCCCGTATTGAGTCGAGTAACCTACTGCTAATTCAGACTTATTTGAGGTATTGATCACCATGGCCCCAGTTTGATTTGAGCGGGTGTAGAGCAGAGTTCCACGTAGACGGCTCTGCACGTTCTCATCCGTTAGCCCATGAAAGGGATCCTGGAAAGTCTGGGTGAAAGCATTTTTTACTGCTGAATGAAGAAACTTAATTGGAAAATAAGAAAGCTTAATTCCCAAGCGGCGGCACATATCTTCGGAAAATTCAGTACTGACTGAAGATGAGAAAACACTTGGCATGTAAATAGCTTCAAAGCTCTGACCAGGTCTTAACCCAATTTTAACTAAGGCCAGTACCAGGGCCGAATCCATCCCTCCAGAAAGAGCGACCAGAAACTTTTTGAAACCACTTTTAGAGGCATATTCCTGAAGACCAAAAATAAGGGCCCTCATCACTTCTTCACATTCTTCGTCGGTCCAAACTTTTAGAGTCGGTGGATGTGCATCCATATTGAGCCTTGGAGAGAAGAGCCCTTCCCAAGTGTTCTCAGTTTTTATTTCTGGTTTCTCAGAATAACTTCCAGAAATGTCTTCCAGGGCGATGATTTTTGTTTCGGCCTCAAAAGACTTCATTTCAAGCTGAAGCTTTGAACCGGCCATAATGAAACTTCCACCATCAAAAAGAATTTCATCTTCTCCGCCCACGCGATTTACATAGATGAAAGGACAACCAAACAATAAGGAAATATTGCGAGCGCGATCAAAACGTTTTTTCTTCTTGGCCGCTTCAAAAGGTGAGGCAGAAAGATTAATCACGGCCGCAAGTTTTAGACCTTTTTTCTGAACTTCTTCATGCATGAGTTTACATGGATCTAATTCATGAACGCTTGAGGCCCACATGTCTTCACAAATTTGTAGACCAAAAGTTTGTCCGTTAAATTCGTAAAAAGCTGTCTCTTGTCCAGGTGAGAAATATTTTTGTTCATCAAAGATGTCGTAGTTAGGAAGAAGACGTTTTGAATATAAATTCTTAAGTCCCACACCTGGAACAACTTCATAAATCACATTGGTGATCTTCTTCGGAAGGCCCGTGGTCTCCATTTCGTAGTGAAGGCCGCCAATCAAAGCACGCCAAGAACCCGAAGCTTTTTTCGACCACTGATCGAGATCGTTTAAATATTCCAAATAGCTTTCAATGAACGGTCGCTGAAGCACGAGATCTTGAAGAGGGTAACCTGTGAGGTAAAGCTCTGGAAAAACGTGGAGGCCTTCGCCTTTTAAGAGCTCAACTGTCGACTGGAAAATCGCGTCGAAGTCCGCCAGAGTATGGTGAGTTTGATGAAGAATCAGATTCGTTTTCATATTGACACATTGCCTAAAAAGAAGGTATTTGAGGACCTTCAGATTATACAAAAAAAGATCACAAAAAGAGAGTATTCATGCAGAAATCCGCCCCAACTCGTGTTCTTGTTATTGGTGCCGGCCTTGCTGGTTCTGAGGCGGCCATGTTTCTTGCCCGAAATGGCGTGCATGTGGTGCTCATTGAGGCCAAAACTCTCAAATTAAATCCGGCCCAGAAAATTCCGACCTTCGGTGAACTCGTTTGTACTAATTCACTCAAGTCTCTCGATCCGAATTCTGCTCACGGCCTCTTAAAATCTGAGATGAAGGCCATGGGATCGTTCATCATCGAGTCTGCTGAAAAGCACGCGGTTCCGGCCGGAGATGCTTTGGCGGTTGATCGTGAAAAATTCTCGGCGGAAATTACCGAAAAATTAAAGGCCCATCCGATGATTCAAGTGGTGGATCTTGAAGCGGCCAACCCAATCGAACTCAAAGAAAAATTCGAGTGTCAGTATGCCATCGTGGCGACTGGTCCGCTTACAACGAAAGCTCTGGAAGAATGGATTTTAAAAGAAGTTTCTGGAGATGATTTTTATTTCTACGATGCCATCGCTCCGGTGGTAGACGCTGATACGCTTGATCTTTCAAAGATGTATTTCAAAGATCGTCATAAGGAAATGGAAGAGGGTGGAGATTATCTTAACTCTGCCATGACCAAAGAGCAGTACTACGCTTTCATCGAAGAACTTGTGAAGGCCGAAAAAGTTCAGCCGAAAGATTTTGAAGACTGGAAATTCTTCGAGTCATGTCTTCCGATTGATCTTATGGCCGAACGTGGCCCCGATACCGCCCGCTTCTCATGTATGAAGCCAGTGGGGCTTGAGCCGGACATTAACGGTAAGTGGCCATTTGCGGTGGTTCAGCTTCGTAAAGAAAACCTTCTTGGGTCGGCCTACAACTTGGTGGGGTTCCAAACCCGTCTGACTTATAAAGAACAAGTACGTGTTTTCCGTATGATTCCGGGTTTAGAAGAAGCAAGCTTCATTCACCTGGGCTCTTGTCACCGTAACTCGTTTCTTAATGCCAGAAAACTTCTGGATTTTGATCTTAAGTCAAAAAAATTCCCAGAGGTCTATTTTGCCGGCCAGATTACCGGCGTAGAAGGCTACACCGAATCTGCATCAATGGGTCTTTACGTTGCTTTCCAATTGCTTCGTCGAATTAAAGGTGAAGAGGCGATTCACTTCCCAGTGGAAACCGCTATGGGGGCACTGGTGAACTACATCATGACCATCGAGAAGCCATGTCCTTCGAACATCAATTTTGGTCTTCTTCCTTCGATTGAGTTTACCCGTGAGCAGAAAAAGGCCGGGGGTAAGAAACTTAAGAAAGAACTAGTGGCCAAGCGTGCACAAGAAGTTTTCCAAAGCTTTTTTTCCACGTTAAGATAGCCCATGGCCGGAACTTTCCTTGTAATTGTCGCTTGTCTCTTTTGGGGTATGGATACCCTGATTCGTTACCCTTTAGTGGAGCGTGGGATTCATCCCGTCACCATCGTTTTCTACGAACACGTGGTTCTGGTAACAATTTTCTCATTGGGACTTATTCCTTCCATTAGAAGAATCGGCGAACTTAAACTCGCGGACATTTTTAGTTTCTTCATTATCGGTGGTATTGGTTCCGCGATTGCGACCGTTGCTTTCACTGAATCGTTTCAATATTTAAATCCCTCTCTCGTGATCCTGCTTCAAAAGCTTCAGCCGATTGTGGCGATTATTCTGGCGGCACTGGTGCTTAAAGAAGAAATCCAAAAACAATTTGTGATCTGGGCAGGAGTTTGTCTCGTTGGTGGACTTCTCGTAAGTTCTCCCGATATCGAACGCTTTTATCATTTGATGGTGAATAACTTTGGAGCTGTCACTTCAGACGTGGCCCTTAAAGGTTATGGTCTGGTGGCGATCTCAATCGTCGGTTGGGGAGCAACTACTGTTTTCGGAAAACGCCTTTCCATGGTGGGCTTTGAACCAAAATCCATTATGGCCGGTCGATTCCTTTCTGGTCTATTGATTCTCATTCCTTTCGTTCAGTGGGACCGCAGTATGATTCTTCCGAACGGGGAAGACTATCTTCGTATTCTTATCATGGTGATCATCTCTGGTGCTCTTGCCATGTGGTTTTATTATCAGGGACTCAAACGTCTATCTGCTAAAACAACTGCCATCGCAGAAATGTTCTTTCCATTTTTTGCCATCGTGGTGAATTGGATCTTCCTGGGGAAACAACTCTCGGAACTTCAACTCGTGGGTGGTGGAATCCTGATTTTCGGCTCACTCGTTATCCAATTAAAGAAGTACTAATATGAAAACGGCCATTGCAATTGATTCCCTTTTATCCCGTGATGATTCTATTTTCTTGTTAGAGATGGTCTTAAATATTTATCCAAACTCTGAGATCTATACCATTGCTCATAAGCAGGGTGGAATTCTGGGACCGATTGAAACTCGTCCCATTGTTTCTTCTTTCCTGACTCATAAAGCGAAAGATGTTTCAGTTTTTAAAAAGAACTTCTGGATCATGCCTTCAGCAGTGAAAGCGATTCCCCTTCATCCTTCTATTGAGAAAGTAATTGTTCTCTCTCGTGGCTATATTCACGGACTTAATCTTCCGGCCAATGTGGAGAGATTTCTCTACATCATGGACTGGGGTCTGGTGGATCAATCCAATCTTGGGTTTCAGAAGCTGTTCGCTCCTTATGTAAACGATTGGCGTGAGAAGGCCCTCCGAAACTATCCCAAAATTGCAGTGAGCTCAGAGACATTAAAAACAGCTCTGGAGCTTCCAAATGCGGAAGTGATTGCTCCCACTTATCGAACCGAAGAGTATCCATTTGTTCGTGATGAGGACCATAACTTTATGTTCACCCATCACTTGGTTTACACTCACGATCTGACAGTGGAGGAGTTTAGAACGATTGCGAAAGTCCTTCTTTCTAAAGGCGAGACGGTTCGAATTATGGGCCCTGATGCTCATCTTGAATCAGTTAAAAAAGAGTTTCCTGCGCTAGAGTTTGCAGGTGACCATTGTGAAGCAACCAGCGCTCTTTATTCCCATCAAGCGAAAGCGGTTTGGGACTTCTCGAAAAACTTTTTCCCATCTAAGGCCTTTGGTGCTCTTGCTACCGGAAGACCGGCAGTTGTGCGTGATTTAAAACTTCAGCGCGAGTACCTAACACAAGGTGCTCACTTCCTTAAAGATTTCTCCGAGGGCTCAATTGCGGCCATTCGTGAAGAAGTAGAAGGTAGCTACATGAGTCAGGACCGTAAGGTATTACGCCGTCTAGGACTTAAGTGGAACGAGCGTCTCTTCAAATCGCGTATGGTTAAATTTCTGGATCGCCGATCTGAATCTTAAGATTCAATAAATGAGTCTGGTGTTAGAATTTTCCCATGAAAATTCTATCTCTAATTTTATTGCTTGCGGCCTGTACCCATAAAGTCCCCACGAATCGAAGTGACTTCCGTCTGATTAATCAGGATGGATTTCTTATTTCAAACATCTATGTGAATCCCGTTGAGCTTGAGAGTGAAGACGAACGTATTCTCATCGACTACAAGATCGTGGTGAAAAACCAAACCGATAAATCTCGGCTTATAAACCTTAATGGCGCCTTCATTATGATTGGCCTTCGAACGGTTCCCATTGGCTGTGCTTCTCATGAAAAGAAGCAAGAGCAATTTACCATGACACCTGGGCAGACTGTGGCCATTGATTGCAAGATCCTTCTCAATAAACAAGAGGGGGTTTTCCAAATCAGTGACTATAAGTCTTTAATTGAAATTCCTTTGGATAATACCAAGGCCCGCTTTACTTATCTTTTGAGAGCGGAGGACTTCCAATGAGATTCTTTTTCCTCTTATGGCTCCTCTTGAGCGCAAATGCTTTTGCTAATTCAAATTACTTCGCTCCCTTTGTCATTGGAGGTGCCGCGGCTACGGCCGTGGTGGGAACTCAGACGGCGGTTTATCGAGCTCTGGTTCAGAACGAATTAAAGAACTGGTCCCGTCCCGAAACCGGCACGACGGTACGACTTGAGAATCAGTGTGGAGTAGAGGCCGAGTTTCACCTGGCGGGAAATAATCGCGACAATTACCTTCTTTTAGGAATTGCCAACAGAACACCGAATGCAATTGGGATTAAGACCCGCGAGATTAAGTTTATCTATGATAATAAGCGGGACCGTTTCCCTGGATTTAAGAGTGAGATGTCGGACAGTAAGATTGCGGCCGGATGGTGGCAGGTGACGTGGATTCCTTTTCCTTCGAAAGACGAATTTAAGAAGGTGGACCAGATTAACGTCGAAGTTCCTATTTGGGACGAGGCCACGAAAGAAACTTGTCTGATTAAAACGTCGTTTGAAAGAACAAATCATATTGAGATCGAAGACCATTCTTATTCAGCGGTGGAATTCTTGATTGATGGGGGAGCACCTATTGGACAATACGGAGATATTGAAGAACTAGGTAAGCCCCATGGTATTGTGGCCTTCGAATTTAACTTTTATCTGCGACCTAATCACGGTCTAGGTTTCGTCTTTTCGAATGAAAATGATTTTGATGGAAGCAATAACCAAAAGATCATTAATGAGTTCGATGAAAGAAGAAACTATAGTGCCGCCATTAGCTTCTTTGGTATTCAGTATATTTATCGTCACTTTTTCACTCAGAACGTCTATCTGACCTATGCTCCGAGTCTCGGGGTGCAGTTCATTGAGGACTCAAAGGAAAATGATCGTAATAACCGTGAATCATCTACGGATTTTGCCTTCTCTGAAAAGCTCATGCTGAACTGGCGTTTCTATCAGTTTCAAGCGGCCAACTACGAGATGATGGATTTCTTTACAGGGATTGGTATTGTTCACCATTGGGCCCCGACTCCAGAAGTTAATGGTCAGGACCTCAGTGGTAATCGTTTGAACGCAGTTGTGAGATTAGGTTTTGGTTTTTAAATTATTCTTTAACTTCAGCGGGAAGATATTGCCACTCGCGAACCAAGGAATAAGCGCCGACTGAAATGCCATTAGCAAAATACAAGTGATCTTTCACGTTTTCGACCTTTGGGCCTAAAGAGAGAAGAGATACATCTGTACTGACGAAAACGAAGGTCGTGGATTCAACAGTTAACGGACCGTTTTGTCCTTGAAGCACTTGGCCCGCCTTTACTTTCTTGGCCTGAATGAGCTTTTGATTTGCAAGTTGAATCACCTGGTTCTTATCACAAACCAAAGTCTGATCTTCTGTTGTTCTGATATAGATCATCGCTTGCTCATTAAACTCATGATAGACGCCAGTGATTCTGCGATAAGTCTGATCAGAGGCCAGGATCTCATCTCCTGTCAGGAGATGGCCGATGGGTACCGAGAAATTTCCACTTAGGATGACCTTAGTGTTGGAGAGCATCTGGGCCCAGGCATTGGTTTGTAGGGTAGAAACTAAAAGTGAAAGCAACAGATATTTTTTCATATACACCATGGTACAAAAAAATTGATAATTTGGCGAATGTGAGGGAATGCATGATTTATAGAGGCTTTAACGATAGAGAAGTGACTAAGATCACGGAAATTCTGGAACGAAACAATGTTCAGTTCACGGTGGGTGTTCCTAGTGAAGCCATGGATCATATCAATGATAAGACCAAGCGCGTGAACCATAAGTTTATGGACAGCATCATGCAGTTTGAAATTGAAGGCTCTGAGTTTGATAAAGTTTCACCTCAAGACATTCAAAAATTACTCGATCTTCGTATTTATCGCGAAGAGGAATCACCTTTTACTGAAGAAGAACTGGCAAATGCCGGGACAGAAACAGATCACATTTCGCCAAGCAAGCCTACGAAAGAACAAACGGCCATGAATAAATGGGCGGCACTTTTGACGATTGTTGGTGTGGCGATTTATGCTCTTCTTAGAACAGGAATATTTAAGTAGCAGACATCTTCTTTAAAACTTCTTCAACTTTCTTAATCGCCCGGTCGATCACATGTTCCGTGCTCTCATTAGGTTCCCGAGTTAAGATCGTCGCTGCCGAATGAGAGTGACCACCACCGCCAAGGGCGAGTGCAATCGTTCCCACATCATATTCACCGGAAGAACGAAGACTCATTTTGATATGATCACCGTCATCACGGAACATACAAGCAACTTTGATGTTATTCAGAACAAGTAAGTTGTTGATGAAGGCGTGAGTATCTTCTACGTCACCGGCGTACTTATCAATGTCTTCTTTCTTAAGCAGCATCCAGGCGATGGTTTCATCTTTGTTAGTAGAGGCGGTATTTAAGATACTCGCCAGTAAATGCATATGATGAACGCGTTTCGTACCATAGATGCCGTTGTAGGCCTCTGGTGGATTAATGCCAGTATCCATTAGTTTTGCCACCAGCTTGTGAGTTGAGGCCGAAACTGTCGGATAGCGGAAAGAACTGGTATCAATAATGATCGAAGTATAAATCGGAAGAGCAATCTTCTTAGTGAATTTCACACCAAGAGATTCAATCATCTCTCCAATCATTTGACCTGTGGCCGCGGCGGTCACGTCAATGCAGTGATCAGATAAATCACGACCACGACATGGATGGTGATCAATATAAAGTACGGGAAGTGTATCACCAATGTAGTTACAAATTTGCTGGCCAGCACGAAGCTTGGTGTTCGTATCAACCACAATCATGAGATCTGGTTTGAAATCGGGGTATTTCTTAAAGAAATCTTTGAAACCGTAAACGACCTTATCTTGGTCGAGATAACGATAGCGCTCTAAGAGCGGCTCTTCATTGACACAGTAAACTTTTTTTCCATACTCGCGGAGAGCGAGACAGAGTGAAATTTCTGATCCAATGCCGTCAGCATCAGGATACTCATGCGTAGTAATGAGAATCCGCTCTGCTACTTGAATTCTTGACTTAAAAGTATCTAAAATGGTCATAGTAAAGTTTCTGATCTTTTCGGCACTTGGGCCCACGAACTAGAGAGCGATCTCAAAGATTGTATGGTGATTATGGATAAAATACTAGTAGTTGACGGCGTTACTAAAGAATACCCAGGGCGAGTTGCGGTCTCAAAGCTTAGTTTTGAGGTTAAAAAGGGTTCCATTCATGGATTTTTAGGCCCTAATGGTGCAGGGAAGTCGACTACGATGAAGATGATCGCGGGCCTTCTGCCTGTCACTTCTGGGAACATCAACCTCTTTGGCGAGACCGTCCGTCCCGAAAATCTTGCATTAAAAAATAAAATTGGTCTTCTACCTGAGAACGCTCCTGTGTATCTGGATCAAAGCGTGGATCAATATTTGAAACTGGTCTGTAAGCTTCACGGAGTGAAGCATGTGAAAGACCAAGTTGAAAAGGTCATGACTGATCTTTCTCTCTTGGATGTGAGAAAACGTCTGATTGGAAACCTCTCAAAAGGTTATAAGCAAAGAGTGGGTCTTGCTCAGGCCATCGTCTATGATGCTCCTTTTTTAATTCTAGATGAGCCGACTAACGGGCTTGATCCTCAGACCGTCGTGGAGTTAAGAGAGTTCATTAAGAATCTCGCCAAAGAAAAGACCATTCTATTCTCTTCACACGTTCTTCCTGAAGTGGAGCAATTGTGTGATCAGATCACCATCATTCATCAAGGAAAAATCCGAGCGACCGGGGATCTCCATGAGATTCATCAGAAGTTCCGCCAAGGGCTCGTGATGAGAATCGGTATTGGTGAGAAAGAGACCCTTCCGGATTTAAGCACCTTCGGAAAATATGACATCACTCACGAGAACATCATTGGAAAAGAAAGACAGTATCATCTTTCTTTTCAGGACGATCGTGATGCTCGTGCTGAAATCTCGAAGTATCTCATGAGTAAGGGCATCAGCCTTTATACGCTTCAGGTTGAATCTCCAGAATTAGAAGACATCTTCCTGCATGTAACGGAGTTGAAAAAATGATTTGGACATTGTGGAAAAAAGAGCTGGAGTCCTATTTTGCCTCTCCCTTGGCCTATGTTTTAGTGGGACTGTTTTCTCTTATTAGCGGCATTATCTTCTTTAATCTTTTGGCGACCTATACAGACGGTATTCAGGCCATTCCTCAGAATATGGCCCAGGAAATTTCCTTTGTGGAAGAAGTGGTGTTGCGTTTATTTGCGAACATTAACTTTTTATTCTTGGTGTTTATCCCGCTGATCACCATGAGACTTTTTTCAGAAGAAAAGCGCCTTGAAACAATTGATCTCTACTGGCTGGCCCCAGTGCGTGAATGGCAGGTCGTTTTATCAAAAGGTCTCGCCGCCTTTACTCTGATTATTACCATGCTCGTGATGACGGGAATTTTTCCTCTCATTATCTGGGGCGTGGGAATTCGTGATTTTTCTCTTTTAACGACCGCCTATTTAGGTGTTGCTTGCAATGCTCTTTGCTACATCTCTCTTGGGCTTTTTTGTTCATCACTTTCTGGTAACCAGATAATCGCGGCCCTTCTTTCAGTTTTAGGCATCATGTTCCTATGGATGATCACTTGGGGTGGTCATTTAAATTCAAACTATCTTGTGGCCGAAATTTTTACTTATATTGGAATCACGTCGCACTTTGAGCGCATCCTTCGTGGACTCATTGGGACTCAAGACATTATTTACTATTTAACTTTCATCTTCTTGTTTGGATTTCTCACCGTGAAGAGTTTAGGTCGGAGGAACTGGTAATGAAAAACTGGCTCTTCCCATTATGGGTCATTATTGATGTATTGGTTTTTTTAACGGCGATTGCCTTATGGATCGCGGCCCCAGAATATAAGACCCTTAATATAGGTCTAACGGTTTTTGCCGCAGCCCTGGGCTTTCTTCTGATGTTTGCTAAGTTTGAAGAAATTAAGACCTATGTCCGCAGTTCATACTTTGAGAAAGTGCTCTTCCACGGGACCAATGTTCTGCTGGTCGTTTCTATTCTTGGTGTTGTGAACTATCTCGGTAACAAAAACTATAAAGAGTTTGATCTCACGAAAGAGAAAAGAAATAGTCTCACTGATCAAACCATTAAAGTTCTTCAGATGGTGAAGTCTCCGCTAAAAATGACGGTATTTGCCCGTCGCGAAGAGTGGAACGGAATTCTCAATCTCTTAAAGCTTTATGTGGCCCAAAACACAAACATTAAGCTTGAAGCGATTGATACGGATCTTCGCCCTGATCTGGTGAAAGCAAAAGAAATCACCCAGAACGGAACAGTGATCATTGAATACCAAGGGAAAGAATCTTCATTCCCGGTGATTGATGAGCTATCTGTGACCAATGCTCTTTTAAAAGCATTACGAACAGAAAAGATTGTTCTGTATTTTGTGACAGGACATCAGGAACTAAGCTGTGAAGATAATTCTCAAGAAGGTATTTCGGCCCTTTGTGAAAAGCTTCGCCTGCAAAACTATGAATTGAGACCTTTGGAACTTACTAAAGTAGATAATGTTCCAAAAGACGCCACTGCGGTCTTTGTATTGGGCCCTATCTCTGGTTTTTTACCTCAAGAGGCCAATCTCATTAAAGAATATTTGGCCAGAGGTGGAAGCTTCTTTCTTGCTCTTGCTCCGGCCTTTAAGTCTGAGCTTTACGACAATCTCACGACTCTCATGAAACCTTACGGACTTGAATTAGGAAAAGATGTGGTGATTGATCGCATGTCTACTGTTCAAGGTGCCGAGGCCACCATTCCTATTATTAGTCAGTATGATAGTCAGCATCCTATTACGGCCGGATTTAACCTTCGTACCGTTTTCCCTCTGAGTTCTTCGGTTAGAACCATTAAAGGCATGGACAATGCTCAGCTTCTTGCCAGCACTTCAAGCTTCCCTGGTAGCTGGGCAGAGACAAATTTAAAAGGTGTGACCGAAGGCAAGGCCCAGTATGATGAGAAGGCCGATCTGAAAGGCCCGGTAGGACTTCTGGGAATTTCTGAACTCACCATTCCTAATACTCCTCGCGATTCTCGCGTCGTTCTTCTTGGTTCAAGTTCGTTCCTGGTGAATGCTTACCAGGCGCAAGCGGGGAACACCACATTGTTTTTGAATACTGTTTCATGGATGGTGGATGATGAAGGAATTATTTCTTTTAATCGTCCGGGCCTTGAAGAACCACCTGTGATTTTATCAGCTCAACATTTACAAATGATCTTTGTGATCTCGATTCTGGTTGTTCCTATTATCTTCTTTGGAACCGCTATTTTTGTGTATCGTAGACGGCGCTTACTATGAAAAAAAACCTGGTTCTCTTTGGTATCTTACTTGTTCTTTTAGTGGCGACTTATTTTTTTCAAGAGAAGAGGGCCGAGAAAGAGTACGTTGAATCTCAGACCCGTGATCGTGTCATCACACAAGAGATCACCCATTTAAAACTTCCTCATGTTGAGGCCGTGAAAAAAAATGGCAGTTGGTGGAGTGGGGACGTTCTTCTTTCGCACAATACTTTTAAGCAAATTGAAAGAAAGCTTTCTGAAGTAAGTAAGATCAAAGATATTCAAGGTGAGTGGAAAACTTATTTCCCTCATCCCTTCCAGTTTGAAGTGAATCATGAGCAATGGACCATTGGAGATTTGTCTCTAGATAAACAGGCCTTCTACATCGCTCAAGGTAAAAAGATCATGCTGGCCGAAATCCTAGGGGAGAGTACGCACCTGACTCAAGATGAAACAGAGATCGCGAGCATTAAGCTTAATGAACTTGTGACCTCTCTTTCGAAACCCTTTAAAGATCTAAAAGAAACGCAGCTCTTCCGTTTTTACCCTTCGCTTCCTCTAGGGCAAGTCGTGGTCGAGGCCGAAGGCTCACTTCCGTTTGAGCTGGACTTTATTAAAAATGAAACCATCCCATCACCAATTTCCGGCATTAGTGTGCACAAGGACCTTAAAGGAAAATTCTTTTCTCTTCTGACTCAGATAACAATGAAAGAAGAAGTGGATTTCAAGACCCTGAAGAAATTTAAAAAGATGGGTGCGATTAAGTTTATCAATCCAAAAGAGACCGTGCTTTGGGAGTTATGGCTTAAAGACGATAAATCGGCAGATGCTTATATCATTGATCCAAACACCAAGCATGCCTATTTAATGGTGGGTGGAACTCTTCGTGCTTTCTTTATCCAGCTTCAGGATTATTGGGACAAGAAAGTCATTCCACCACAAGATTTTAAGTCTTTCACTCGTACTGATGCCGAGTTTATCCAGGGAGAAAAGAGCGCCACGGTTACCATCGTTAATCGTGAACCTCTGGCCTTTGAAGTGAAAGGATTTAAGGTCGAACAAACCAAGATGGAGCAATTGGTTCACTTCATTTTTAATTTGGGACCTCAAGATCAGGCCGATCGTGTTTCAAATCTTTCTAAGACTGAAAGACAGCAGGTTTTATCAGAGAACAATCTTCGGATTGAAGTCATGGGACAAGAGCTGGTTCTCTGGCGCAAAACCCAAGAGCTTATAGTGGTCAATCTCACTCAAGGATTTAAGGCCCATTTTAATCTTCTGGATGAAAATTTTCGCGGTACTTTTGAAGATGTGTTAAAGTGACATTGATGAAAACAATGGGTCAATTGCTCGAAACTTACCTCACAGTACTGGTACATCCTTTCCGGATTCACCAACAGTTTCGTCATCAGCTTTCAGTGCCTGAACAGGGCGGAGTGGTTCATGAGCCGCTAACTCTTGCTGAGTCTCTTGGGATTTCATGGATCTTCGCGATCATGCGGGGTCTGTGTAAAATCGTGATCCTGAATTTCTTCCTTCATTCATTCCTGACTATGCAAAGTGAGGAGTTTCCGTTTCTTCAAGAGATGCTGAAGAGTTCGGGCACTTCAACTTATTACTTTCTCCTGTTCTCGGCCGCTCTCGATATCATCTTCTTTCCGATTGCGACCATTGTTCTGACTGAACTATGGGCCTGGGTGATTAGAAAATACGCGGGCTGGTTAAATCCAGAACTTCCGGCCGATGAAATTGCAGATCAAATCACCACTCATGCATTAAGCTCGAACCTCTTTATGATCATTCCATTCATTGGTGATCTGGTTCAGACCGTGCTTTATTATTTCCTGCTGTATGCTGGTCTTCGTTCAAACCTTGGCGCATCACGTTCTTTGGCCTGGGTGATCCTTTTAACACCAACTATTTTTGGTTTAATGCTCCTAAGTCTCTTATTTTTCACATTATTTTATTTAGTGGCTTAAAAAGACTCTCTTATTTTTTCTTACGGCCATGCGAAATCAAACCGTTAAGAAACGGCCTTTCATTGTCATCCTTTTGATTCTCTGAAATTATCGAATCACACACACACTTAGTTTTTTGCTTTTTTTCGAGGAGACTCCGCTGATGACGCACCAGTATTTTCATGGATCGATTGAGGTAGTTTGTGGGCCAATGTTCTCTGGAAAGACTTCGGAGCTCATTCGTCGTGTAGAGCGCGCACAGATTGCCAAGCAACGCGTTCAGATTTTTAAGCCTGCCATTGATACTCGTTATGATGCAGAAGGTGTGGTTTCTCACACTTCTCGCTCTATCAAAGCTGAGCCAGTGGAAAGCGCTGTCGATATTCTTATTCGTCTTAAAGATTCAACTCGTGTTGTGGCCATTGATGAAGTTCAATTCTTTGATGAGGCCATTACAACTGTAGTTGTGAAGCTCGCAGCACGCGGTTACCGAGTGATTTGCGCCGGTCTTGACCTTGATTACCGTGCTCAGCCGTTCGGTCCGATGCCAAGCCTTCTGGCGGTTGCTGATGAAGTCATGAAAATTCATGCCATCTGTACTGTTTGTGGCGCACCTGCCAGCCGTACTCAGCGTCTTTCTAAGTCTAAGGCCCAAGTTCTTCTGGGCGAAACTGACGCTTATGAAGCGCGTTGCCGTGGTCACTACCAGTATGACGAGGCAGAAGAGCAAACTCTTCTTCCGCTTCAGGAAGAAATCCTTCCGCTCGCTGGTCAACTTTCTAATTAAGAGACATTTCTTTTTTCTCCGTGCTATCCTTTTTCCTTCACGAGGATAGCATGGCGAAAGATTCCCAATTCGAACATTTGAGTTTTACCCCAAATGAGTTTAAGCACCACTATGGACCTAACGTCCATTTGGTTTCTTCACCACTTATGCTCTCACTTTTGGCGAAACTTGGTCGTCCTGATACCCATCAACCCCAAATCAATGAACTGGTTGGAATGATGTATTCTCACTTGATTGATCTCGTGATTGATCAGGTCTTTCCAAAGAAATTCGCAAAAGTTGAAACTCGCATGCAGGCCCACTATGAGGGTGAGATCGTTGATCCTCAAACTCCTTGTGTAAGTGTGGATCTTGCTCGTGCGGGAACGCTCCCGTCGCACTACTGTTATAACAAATTGAATTATCTCATGGACCCCTGTGGTGTTCGTCAGGACCACTTCTATGTGGCCCGTGTGAGTGATGAAAATGGCCAGGTCACGGGTATCAATGTATCTGGTTCAAAGATTGGTGGAGGAGTGGATAAGGCCATTGTGCTTTTCCCTGATCCCATGGGTGCCACTGGTGGAACGATTGTAGAGGCCTATGAGCACTATAAAAATAAAGTCGGAGGAACACCTCTGATGATGGTGGCCCTGCACTTAATTATCACGCCTGAATATCTGGCAAAAGTAACAAAGGCTTGTCCTGATCTACAGATTTTTGCTCTGAGACTGGACCGTGGTCTTTCACCTGACTCTGTTCTAAATTCAGAGTTTGGAAAAAATTGGAAAGAAGAAAAAGGTTTAAATAATCATCAATACATTGTCCCAGGTGCTGGTGGTTTAGGAGAGATCCTGAACAACTCATACTGTTAGGACACGGAGGATCTATGGAACTTTATACGCCTGAAGCTCTGATCGGTGAGGAAGAGATTGCTCTTCGTATCGAAGCTCTTGGTAAGGCCATCACTCAGGACTTCGAAAATGAAGACCTGGTTGTGATCTGTGTGTTGAAGGGTGCTTTCATGTTTTGCTCGGACTTGATTAAGAAAATCAATCGTCCGTTGAAGCTGGAATTCATTTCTCTTTCTAGTTACGGAGACTCTACCAACAGCTCTGGTAACGTGAGACTTGAAATGGACATCACTGCCAACATCGAAGGGAAGAATGTTATCATCGTAGAAGACATCGTGGACACTGGTCTTACGATTAAAACGCTGATGGAGCTTCTTTCGGTTCGTAACCCTAAGACAGTAAAACTTGCTTCGCTTCTGTTCAAACCAGTGAAGCTTAAGCACAAGGTCAACATTGATTACCTTGGTTTTGAAATCGAAGATAAATTTGTGATTGGATACGGTCTGGATTATGCCGGCCGCTATCGTGAACTACCATACATAGGAATTTTGAATGCAGGTAACTAATACTGGAAGCGTACGAGTTGATCTCGTAGGCGGAACTCTCGACATTGAACCTATTAACCTCATCATCAAGAACGTTGTGACGTTGAACGTAGCAACTGGTCTTAAAGCGTCTGTGAGTCTCACTAAGACCGCTTTTGATGGGGTGGAAATTCACTCGGCCGATTATAACAAGACCTATAAATACACATCAGCTGAACTAACTGAAGACCGTGTGGTTTATTCTCGCGACTTCGCTGAGATGACTTTCGTGCTTCAGATTCTTCGCCTGTTCAACATTAATTCACACATCAAGCTGGATCTTTCTTCAGGCGCTCCTGCAGGTTCTGGTCTTGGTGGCTCATCGGCCATGGGTGTGACTCTGTATCGCGCTCTTTGTAACTTCACGGGCCACAACTATGACCGTCACACGGCCGTTCTTCGCGTGAAAGCTGTTGAAAGCCGCATCCTGAATCAAGGGATGGCAGGGTACCAGGATTATTTCCCGGCCCTTACTGGTGGTGTTCTGGCGGTGAAAGGCATCGAAGGCGAAATCAAGGTTGAGCAGCTTTTCACTGACGAGTTAAAAGAAATTTTAGAGAAGCACCTGGTGCTTATTTCATCTAAACAATCTCGTGCATCAGGGATCAATAACTGGGAAGTTTATAAGGGCTTCTTCGATAAGAAACCTGAAGTGATTGAAGGTCTTACTCGTATCGCTGAAATTTCTCACGCTTGTTATGAAGCTCTTAAAACTAAGCAGTGGGACAAAATGTTGTCATTGATTGCTCAAGAGGGTGAGCAGCGTGAAAAACTTTTCCCTGGGATTACGACTGAGAGAATCCGTCAGTTTACTTCTGAGCTTAAAAAAGATGGAAATGTGATAGGATTAAAAATGTGTGGAGCTGGTGGTGGAGGTTGTTTCATCCTGGTTCACAAAGGCATTGATCCACAAGTGATTGAAGCTCGCGTGAAAGAACACGGAATGGAAATTCTTCCTTTCAAAGTAGAGGCCCCACTCTAAAGGAACCAATTGGGAAATCCCATTAGAAACGTTGCAGGTATGAGCTTAGGCGGAGGGAGAAAAGAGAACTTCTTTTTCTCCCTCCTCGAGTATTACCCTGAGAAAAAACGCTGGTTCTTAAAATCTCTCCATCAAGTTAAAGACGAAGACATCCGCGACCGTGATGAAATTATCGCCTCATGGGTGGAGACGTATTGCTTAAAACAACTGGTGGTGGACTTTCCTTTAAGCCGTCCACCTTGCGAGGATTCGTGTCTTTCGAACTGTGAAGGGGCCAATGTTTGTCCTCGTCATCAGGTCCAGGAAGTTCGTTCAGAGATGAAGAAACTTTTGGATGAAGACGCCAATTTTCAGAAAACTAATCCTAAAAAATATGAACAGGAGCGAGTGGCGTCACTTGAAGTCGACTACTCAAAAAACCTGTTAAAGAAGAACACCGATGAGCACATGCTCTCCCGATCTTTCAAACGCAAACTCAGAAAAGGGTTCACGCCTTACTGGCATCGCCCGATTGATTTTTGGGTATGGAAAAATTATTACGATCAGCTGTTGGAAGTTTTTAAAAACTCTTATGAGTCGTTTGGTAACGTCTCATTCATGTTGCTCGCGCGACTAAATTATCTTCTAAGACATCTTCCGAAAGACCTCACCATGTACGAGTCCAATATTCAGATTTGTTTATTGGAACTTTATCGTGCCCGCATCGTGAGTAAATCTCTTTTGCTTCAACTGTTCGATTTGGATATGGCGAGTTCTGCCCGTGAACAGATCATCTTGAACATTGAAAAACACATGGAGATCTTTATCTACGAGAATGATCTTGAGACCATCATCAAGAATTCAAATGCTTTCGATTCCTTCATCCTTTCGGTGGTAGGACAGAGAATGCTCATGAATGGTCTAAGAGAAATTCCAGATTGGGGAAATACTGACGGTGGAAATTTTATCGTACCGATGTTCCATCTGCAGGGATAGCATCAGTCGTTTCATACTTCAGGACCTTCACTCCGAAGTACAAATAGATATAAACGAAGATGGTGGCGATGTTATAAAACATCCATCCCGCACCGAGTCCCGCTTGATCAACCACAAAACTCAATCCGAAAATGGCAGCAGTCAGGGTGTAAAACAGCACATAACCTTGCGCCCACAGTTTCGCTCGAAGATAGAAGAAATAGAAAAACAGGTTGTTGATCAGGACAAGAAACAAGAAGAAATAGAAAGTGTTGTTAATGAAGCCCGCCATCCCTGCAATGGTTTCCTGGGAGAAGTCTTCCAGGACAAGGTTACTTTGACGGATGGACTGATGAACGAGAAGGGTAGAGAGGTCCTTCTTCAACCAATAGAGCCTTAAGTAGATGGTATTGATGATGTCCAGAATAATCAGGACGAGTACAGCGCCGATTACAAATCGACGTGGTCCTATCTTCATAAAATGGGCCCTAATTTTCTCCATCATGCCCAAAATTTTAACTTAATTATTGCAGGTTGGTAAATAGGCCTTATAGTCATACTATGGATGAGTATTTACGCCGAAGTCATGTCTTTCAAAAACGCTTGGGTAATGAGCCTCTATCGAGAAGAGAGGCAAGATATCTCCTATTTCGAATTGCCTGTCCTTTAATGCAAGGGAAGCTTCCTCGTTTTCTGGATCTTTCAAAAGTTCCTACGACCTTTATTCATGGAAACCCACACGTCGATAACTATGTTCGGACCTTTAAGGGCTCGGCCATGCTTGATTTTGATCGCTCTCGTATGGGGCCCTATTGTTGGGACATTATTCGTTTTCTGAGTGCTCTTTCTCTTCGTCGTGAAGAGATGGATGGGTTCCTTGATCATAAAGTGGTTGAGTATTTTATTGATGCTTACATCACGCACTTCGTGCATCCGGATATTCCTCATAAACAGCTTAAGATGCTTAAAGGTATTGAACCCGACAAGTGGCAAATGACCACAAAGGAATACCTCCGTTCCAATAAGCGTTGGGCGAAGAAGATGCGTGAGAGCGCCATTAGCCCTCGTAATGATCAGGTGATGAATCTTCTGCATACTTTCCTCGACAGTCGAAATGATTCCTCACTCATGAACGAATATTATATTTCAGAAGTGGGTCTCACTCCGGGAAGTTTGGGCAAAAAGCACTACATCTATTCACTTATGCCAAAGAACCCAGATTCACATCTCGATGCCATCATGTTGGACATCAAAGAAGTGTATCAGGAGAAGAACAACAAATTTTTCTACTCGCCGGTGTCTCACCATGGCCTCCGAATGATTGAGGCGAGTAAGATTTTTGCAGATGGCATGGAAGAGCGTCTTGGTTACTGCACGTACCAGAATAAACAATTCTGGGGCCGTCAGGTGCCAAGCTTTGCGGTGAAGGTTAAAAAATTTTTAGACAAAGAAGAGCTCTGTGACTTCGCCTACTCGGTTGGTTCTGAATTAGGAAAGGGACATCGTAAAGGTCTTAAGGATCCGAAGATGGCCGAACTCATTGAAAAAGATTTTCAGGCGAATTTCGATAAATACTACAAGATCTCTAAGCTCTTCACTTATGAGCTCTCCATCGCTTTTGATACTATGATGAGAAAGATCAAGCTCTATCAAGATTACCGGAGCTGGTAATGGGTGGAGTAGGCCTCCTCTTTTTATTGGTTACTTTAGGAACTCTCGTTTCAAGTCTCACAGGTCTTGGTGGTGGTACTTTGATTCTCGCCGGACTCCTGATTGTGTATCCGCCAGAACTGGCACTTCCTCTACACGCTTTCACCCAACTTTCTGCCAATGGTCTTCGTGCAGGCATTCATCACAAAACCGTTCATTGGAAAGTGGTGATCGCCTACGGTCTTCTCATGCTTCCTGCTGCTTGGGCCGGAGCGAAGATTTTTGATCTCATCAATCCCACTTGGCTAAAACTCATCGTTGGTGTTTTCATTCTGATTTCGATTCTTCCTTTGAAAATAAAACCTCAAGGAGAACCAACTCTCAGAACCTTTAGTATCATCGGCGCTTTCTCAGGATTCTTAGGTATTTTCGTGGGTGCGGTGGGGCCGATGGTGACTCCGTTCTTTAATCGCCTGAAACTTTCTCGTGATGGAAATATCGCGACGAAAAGTGCCGGCCAACTTCTCCTTCAACTCTCAAAAATTATCGCTTTCGGTGGTGCGGCCGGAATCAATTTCATGACCTTGAAAGAACACATCGGCATTCTGATTGTGGGAACACTGGTAGGAGTGGGGATTTCCATTCCTTTAGGTAAAAAGATCTCCGATCAAAAGTTTGATCTGGTTGTGAACGTCATGCTGGGTGTGATTGCGCTTAAGATTTTGTACGAAGGTGTTTCGGAACTTCTTCTGATGTACAAATAATTAGTGCATGAACAAACGGTTCTCAGGGTATTCCCAAAGGTAATGCTGGCCTTCTTCGCCTGGAATGCGAACCTTACAAAGAGAAACTGGAATAGCACCTAAGCGACGAATCTTATCTGACCACGCCTGAAGTGAAAGATTGATTTTCTCTTGGATATTTTGGGCCTTGTCAGTGTTGGCCTTGAAAAATGAAAGCTGAGAATTAAGAACGTTTAGCTCGCGCTTCGTTTTAGAAGAGATATGCATAAGCAAAGGAACAAGCTCCAACGCCTCTTCGTGAGAAAAGGTTTTGGTCTGATTCAATGGATAAATATTCCGTACATTCTCGAAACCGGTTTCCATTACTCAAATCGCCCTTGTCTAAGTTTACGCTCTACGTCCTTTTTAGCAGCAGTATCACGCTTATCAAAGAGTTTTTTCCCCTTTGCTAACGCAATTTCGCACTTCACTAAAGAGTCTTTAAAGTAGAGAGAAAGTGGAATGATGGTGTAGCCCTTCATCGCCATTTTCTTCTCAATTTGTTGAATTTCTTCACGCTTTAACAATAGTTTACGTTTACGAGTCTCAGGATGGTTATTGATGTTCCCGAATTCGTAATGAGGAATTGTAGCGTTTTGAAGCCAGACTTCCCCGGCCGAATCAATGGCCACAAAGGCCTCGTTAATAATGGCCTTCCCCAGACGAAGAGACTTCACCTCGGTACCCATTAGTGACACGCCGCACTCGTACTTCTCTTCAAGGAAGTAGTCGTAACCTGCGCGCTGATTTTTAGCAATAATCTTGATGCCCATAAGGATGGCACTATACCACCGTTCTTTGATGAATTAAAGCTGGTTCCTGATCAAAGGAAGAAGCTTCGAGATCACCTTGAGTGCGGCACGCTTCTTTTTCGACACGCCCTTCATTTCAATGTCCTGATTATGAGGAAGGCCGTCTTTACCAACCAGAGTCGATTTCTCGCGGAAACCTTGGATGATATGAGTGAGGTCGCTCGCCAAACCTGTGTTCTCTTGATCGTTGATGATCACACCAATTTCACGGTTAATGAAGGCCGAGCGTGGGTCAATATTATAAGTACCAATAAGGACCACACGATTATCAACCACTGCTGTTTTCGCATGGATAGTATCAGGGCCATTGTATTCGTAGATCTCAAGACCCATGGCGATCAGTTGAGGTTTCAATTCCCGATAGCCTGCTTGTGCAAAAAGATTGTCCGTTGAGTTCATCGAGTTGGTGATGATTCTGATACGAACATTTCTTGAACGAAGATCTTTAAAGACTTTCATCAAATTTGGTGTCGGCATTAAGTAAGGAGAAATGATGTTCACATCTTCTTTCGCGTTCGCCACTGCCTTAAGTAGATCTTCATTCAAATAAGCAGTTTCTTTAGTCACAAGACCTTCTGCTCCGTGAGACATGAACTTCACGTCATCAATCACGTAAGCGTCTTTAAACCAGTCATTACCAGAGTAAGGTACGACTAAGTCTCCTTCACGATATGTCATCACATCGTTCTTCACTTTGAGGATGCGGGCCTTCTCTTCATTGAATTTTTTAAGCGAGTGAATTCGTTGTCCTTCACAGTGTTCATAGTCCACGAAGGCCAAGCAATAATTTTCTTCTAAACGCTCAGGAGAGTAGTTACCAAGTTTTAAAGTTTTTACCGCTGGAGAGTTCCAGGTCGTAAGGAAATTTTCTCTCGCGAGTTTCGCCACATTACCTTTGGCCATAAGATCCAGGTCAGAAAAGTTACGACGGACGTTAACTCCGAAATACTTATCGCCAATATTTCTTCCACCGGTAATAAGCGTCTCTCCATCTGCAATAAGCATCTTGCCGTGATCGCGGTGTGTGGCCTTCCAAAATTTGATAGTAAGTGGATTGTATTCTCTGATTTCAAGATTTTTAGAAACCTCGCCGTCATTAGCTAGGGCGAGAAGAGCGGCGAATGTTTTCTTAGGAACAGTTGTTGAAAGTGAATCTAGAATGACCTTCACCTTGATCCCTTTTTTAGCGGCATCAATTAAAAGTGCCATACCACCAACAGCTTGGTTGTCATTCCAGACTGAGTAGTACTCAACTAAAATTTCTTTTTGTGCTTCTTGAACGATATCTACCCGTGCCTGAAGTGCGTCTTTGTCAGCTCGTAGGAATCTCATTTCATCAGCAAGAGCTAGATTTGAGGCAACTAAAAGGAGAGAAAAGATGGTCTTTTTCATAAGTGTGTCCCTGGGTTTAGGAGGGACTCTTATAGAACTTATGGAGCCGTGCGTCTATTAAGGCTGTAAACTTTTCAGCGAGAGCTTGCGAAGAGCTTTAGGACTTCCGCATAAGTGAGCGCTTCAGCTCGGATTTGAGGGCCAATTCCGGCCTTCTCAAGCGCTACTTGGGCCTTCTCCGCACCCCAATCGTTCTTCAGGATTCCACCCAATTGCTTTCTTCTCTGACCAAAGGCCAAACGAAGATAGCTCTCAAAAGCATCAATCTCGGAAAGAGGGACATCAGGGTTTGATTTACGTTTAAAGCCTAATACCTGCGAGTCCACTTTTGGTGGTGGAACGAAAGCACCCGGAGGAGCGTAAACCACATGGGAGAGTTCAAATTGAGATAAGCACATAGCATGGAGCGAGCCCATGGCGTTTCTTGGATCATTCGGAAGAATCTTTTGTGCCACTTCTTTCTGATACATGAGAGTCATATGAGTGATCTCAGGAATGCGAAGAAATGAAAGTGTGAGTGGCACACTTACGTTATAAGGAAGATTCGATACTAACCAAATCGATTTAAAGTTATGTTTTTCTAAGAACGCTTTCCAATCAAATAACAAAGCATCCTGACGAAAAATATTTTCAGCTCCCACAACTGGTGCGAGTAGTTCAACGAAACGCTCATCCATCTCAATCACGAAGATGGGTTTCTTATAAGCGGCGAGATGGGGAGTGAGTACTGCCGGTCCAGGTCCAATTTCCACGATGGCATCAATGCCCTCCGGAAGAGGAGAAGTAATTTTCTTAATAACAGTCGGGCTATTTAAGAAGTGCTGGCCAAAACTTTTGTTGGCCATGGGAAAACGATGACCCATTATTTTTTCTCCACATAGCGCGAACGAGCATCAAGGGAAAGACACTCTGGGAACGGAACTTGTAAATCAGGAACACGGCCTGCCCAGTTGGCCACCATGCCAGCATTGTCGGTGCAATAAATGGGTTTCACCACGTGCACATTTTTATAACGTTGTTTGAATACTTCGCGAAGACGAGAGTTGCAAGCAACACCACCACCAATCACGATTGGAGTAGTGAAACCATTTACTTTCTTCTCTAAGATTTTTTCGATGATCTCATCCGCTTTTACACGAAGAGATTGAACGATCGCTTCTTGATAGCTAGCACACAAGTGAGGAAGTTCAGCTTTCACTTCTTCTGGTTGAATGCTTTGCACTTTCACACGAAGTGCGGTTTTAAGACCTGAGAAGCTCATCTTACCTGGACGATCTCTCATGTAGCTAATCGGGAAATCGTACTTGTCTTTATCACCGGTTTTAGCGAGATCATCAATGATTCTTCCTGCAGGATACCCTACACCTAAAAGTTTTCCACCTTTATCGAAGGCCTCACCGGCAGCATCATCAAGAGTGTTACCAAGAACATCCATTTCATTCGGACCTTTGACCCACATGAAGGCAGTGTGACCACCACTCACGAGGAGTCCCAGATATGGATAAGAAACTTCTTCAGTTAAATGAATCGCTTCAAGATGCGCGAACAAATGATTCACCGGAACAATCGGAAGGTTTCTCATCATCGCAAAAGTTTTGGCGAGATTAATTCCAGTAAGAAGAGATCCCACCAGTCCCGGATGAGTGGTCACGGCCACTTCCGTAATATCTTCCGGAGAAATGCCGGCCTCTTTAAAAGTTACATCCAGTAGAGGAGGCAGGGCCTTCACATGAGAACGCGCGGCCAATTCCGGAACAACTCCTCCCCATTTCATAAGAAGGAAGTCCTGATTGAAACTATTTAAAGAAAGAATTTTTGAAGTGTGATTATCGACTTCGAGAATGCAAAGAGAGGTGTCGTCACAACTTGTTTCGACACCTAGAATGATTCGTTTATTTGGATCAGAGTTCTTTTTTGGCTTCATTGGCCTCTTTAGTACCTTTGTAGTCTTCAACGACTTTTGCGAAGGCCTGTTTCGCCTCGTCTTTCTTGCCCATCTTATTTAGGGAACGGCCAATGAATAGCAAACTACTTGGAGCTAGGGAAGCTTTTGGATACTTTGTGTAGATTTTGCTGAAATAAACCAGCGCTTTCTCATGGTTTCCTGTGTAGTACTCAACTTTACCCAGTCCATGCATGACCTTGTTATGGTCGCCTGGGGTAAGGTCATTGTGATCAATCAGGGCCTCTAACTCTGTACGGGCCTCAGCATATTTGTTTTCCTTGATAAGCTGAAGACCTTGATCTAGTTCCGACCTAGCGCTTTTTTTTTTACTAGTCTTTGAAGGCGCTTTTTCTTTTTCACTCATGGCCGCAATACTGGCGGTCACTTTTTCAATGAAAGTGCGTTGTTCTTTAAGTTCATTTTGAATCTGAAGGAGTTGAGCGGCCTCTGTTTCCTGCTGAGTTTTCATGAGGTTCACAGATTCTGTGAGTTTGGCCGTTTCAGGATTTGCCTGGCCTTGCTTATGTTCTAGTTCTTCAATTTTACCATTCATTTGGTCTAATTGTTTTTGCATGTCTTTTAACTGGCCCACCATATCGGCCATAAGACCTTGAGAGTCTTTTAGTTGCTCCGACATATTGTCGAAACGTTTTTCACGGTTCACCTGATCTGCAGTTTTAATACAAGAAGTGAATAGAGTTGCGAGCACAACAATAGATAGAATCTTAGTCATAAAGTTCAAATCCTTTTGATTATGGATCAAATTCTAACGCATTTGTCGTAATTTACGCAATTGCGTTATTCTGCATTACCTTCGAGGGCTTTTTTTCTGACGGCCGAGTATTCGGCTTGCTCGGAGTATTTTTTAGAAAGAAGGGCATATTCCTGGGCCTTGTTGAAATACTTTCTGCGATAAGCAGACTTGGCCTTCAGGTAATAATCTTCAGCTTTACGGAATAGATTGGCGGCATGGATGTCTGCGCCTGCTTCTTTAGCGGCCATGAACGCGGCCTGGGCGAGACTCATTTCAGTTTTAGGGCGTGTGGTGGTTAAACCACACGCACCCAAAAGTAATAAAACAGATAGGAGAGAAACTCTCATTTCGCCTTATTTCGCAGTTACTACGAAATTAGCACGACGGTTTTTAGACCAAGCTGATTCGTCAGCGCCTTCAGCAACTGGACGCTCGTTACCGTAAGAGATTGTAGAAAGTCTTTTCGACTCAACACCAAGAGCAACTAGGTGATCACGAACAGCTTTAGCACGACGCTCGCCAAGAGCAAGGTTGTACTGACGGCCACCGCGCTCGTCACAGTGACCTTCGATTTGAACGTCAACAGTTGGGTTTGCTTTAAGGAATTCAGCATTAGCTTCAACAGCAGTTTTTGTAGAACCTTCTAGGCTTGAAGAATCGAAACCGAAGTAAACAGTAGTTAGACCACCAGCTTTACCAGAGTCAGAGTCACCGTTTAGCTCAAGAGTTAGACCATTATTAGCGCCATTAGCACCATTAGCAGCATCGTCTTGGTTGTTTTTTGGTTTGTTAGAAGAACAACCTACAGCAAGAAAAGCAACCATAAGAGTTGTGAATAAAGCACGAGTGAACATTTGAACTTCTCCTTTGAAGCGCACATTGAACAAAATTGTGTGATGAAAAATATTTTCGCCATTATGCAGTTATTCAAATGTTTTTTGAAGCGAAAACTGATTGTCGAACTCTAGTTTTAAGAAGTGTTTAGCGTCGGACGTTTGACATGGTTTTATTCAAAAAGTCATGGCCTTGACATGTTCAAGATGTTAGCCCTGCATCAAGTGCGAGAAATGATTGTTAGGAATATTTTTTTAGAATCGTTTTGAAGTTGGCACGAAGTTTGCTAGTATAGAGTTGTGTGTGTGTTGGGGTTAAAGAAAGGATTTTTTTAACTTCTCCTTATGTCTCTCGAAAAAAAAAGCCCATCTTCCTGATGGGCTTTTTTTTTGCCTAAAAATCAAAATCCTTCAAAAACAAAACTCGCCATATTTCTCATGCTGATAGACGCTAGCGAATCATAGAGAGGATTGAGTTCATAAATACCCAGCACTGGGGCATGGGAAAGTTTCAATCCTGTATACCTCTTCCAAAGGTCCAGAAGTTCTGTGCGAGAAATTCCGGCCGGATTCACAGCACTTACTCCAGGAACTTCATATCCGTTTAAAGCATCAGCATCGAGACTGAAAACAACCAGTGTCTTTTCATCGACAACATCACTGACTTGTTTAAAAAGTTTGTTCAGGTTTTCCGGATTGAGATCTTTTTTAAAGAGCTCAACACTCTTTCCTTTATTCAGAGGAGAAAGAGTCGAGAAGGAGTTTGCAAATGGATGCAGGCCTATCTGGAAAATAAAAAAGTCCCCATCAAATTCGGTAGAGAACTGACGGAAGGGAGTTCCCGAATGAAACTCTGTATCGGTGCGAGTGTCGGCATGGGCATCAATATTAAGGACAACGATCTTCTTATACTGGTGCGAGTAAGCGCGAAGAAGAGGGTAGATGTGATCATGGCCACCGCCGATGTGACATACCTTCTTTCCAGGATGATCTTTCAAAATTTTTTCAATGCGCTGAGATTCAGCGATCTGGGCCTCATGGAAATTTTGTTTTTCATGGATCTCATCACTCACTTCGAACTCAAGAAAGGACTGTTCTTTTAAATGAAGGTCCTGGGAAAACTTTTTAAAAGTAGAAAGAAAGGATTGAGGAGCAAATCTTGCTCCATTTCTTCCACCATTTCTAATGACTCCCAAGTCTGTTGAGCTCTTTATAAAGAGGAAAGTCGGTTTATTTTCATGAAATAGTGCCCCGACGGATTCTTGAAAGCGTTTTTGTGATTGAGTGATTTCTGGCTTCGTCATAAAATCTTTGTTATTTCCCAATTGGTTTCAAATGAAGTTGTCAAATTTTGACTGGACTGACAAGGACTCTGTTAAGTGGTTTATCCTTCTGCCCACCGGGCACGAGGGCCCTTATTCTTTGGGTCAACTCGAACAATTTTTAGCGGCCGGCAAAATAACTCCGGAAGTTAAAATCTGGTGCGAAGGAATGCCAGAGTCAGTTCCTTTCAGTAAATCTTTTACAGAGAAAAAAGAGTTACCGCCAACTCCCAAGGACGAAATTCCAGATCTACCACCGGTCCCTGAAGAAGAAACTCCACCGCCATTTATCGCAGAAGAACTTCCTCCCATTCCTGAAGTTGAGGAGACCGAGCAACCGGCGAAGACCAGAAAATTATGGCCTTTTGTTGTGGGTGTAGGAGTAGTGATGGCCGGAATTGTCTTTGCCGGCATGATTAAAAACTTTGAGGAAGTTAGCATCCGTCGTTATCCGAAAATGACCATGGAACTGCATGAGAAAATCTCTAAAGAGCTGGCCTTTGAAGGGTGGAACAAACCCATTTTTTTTAAAGAATATCTTCCCAGTGATCATTCACATATCTGGCTTGTGACTTCAAGTTTTGAGACCTGTAAGGTTGAGGCCACTTTTCAGTCTCTGCCTGGAAAACTCCTGGCCCTCGATGATGAAAAAGTCGCCTTTAAATCATCCGGAGTCCTGACTGATCATGTGGTGGAATTTTCAAGTTTTGATTTTTCTGCCGGCACAAAAATTGTTCCGGGCATGTATGAAATGGACGTGAAGGCCTCTGATTGTTCTTGGGAGGGGTTCCTTCCGAAACTCATGAATAAGTTTGTTCCTCCTGCCTCAAACTACGTGGCGAGAACAAAAGTGGTTCTGTTCTCGAAAGGCGCCGAAGAGTATGGCCGCATCCTAGATAAACTCATTAAACAGAAGACGCAAAAAGAACGAGTGGCCCAAAATCGTGAAGAGTTGTTCTGGCAGGACTTGCAGCAAAAGCTTCAGACTCTTGAGGCGATTTCACTTCAAATCGAACAACACTTTTTGGATTTTCTCGATAGTAAAAAGTTTAAGGCCAACCTAAAACCGATGGTTGATTCTTATACAAAAAAATTCGGTTCTTTCCTTACAAATTTTGTGGTGGAGAACGAGAAGTACTTCAAGACCGTAGATCTGTCCCAAATGAAAGGCGGAGCTAATCGCAGAAATTATGAAGTGATGGTTCGTCTCACTTCAAAGCGAATTGGTTTTGAGTCTATGAAATTTATCGAAGAGTTTCAGGCGAAGAAGGGAAATCCGACGGAAAAGCAACTCGAGGATTATTCAAATCGAATCCGCAAAGCGTTCTCCGCCATTAAGAATGACATTACTCAAAAAATACTTCAGATTTCTGAGGATCGATCTCACTAACTGAATAGGTCTTGGCCGCTTCAAATTCGTGTTCACCTTTTGGTTTCACTTTGGCGCCCCAAACTTTCATATCATGTTCAAAAATCATGGTGAGATTCTTGTCTATAATAAAGCGATAGAATTCGGCCTTATTGACCGTCGTAATTCCCGGAGAGATGTCATAACCCATGACCCAAGGAATTGAGATGTGAGCACTGGTTGGAACCAGATCGGCCATATAAATGAACTTGTCATCATAAGGATGAACCAGAAACGGTGTATGGCCATGAGAGACTCTAAAATAAAGACTGTCAGGTCCATCAGTTAAAATCGTGCCTTGCTCACCAGTCAACCAGTGAACCTTGCCTTCTTGATCGGCCTTTTCAATCAGCGGTTTGAAGTACTGGGTATGAAACGATCCCGCATCTCGCATGGTCGGATGAAGGGCATAGTCATAATGTTGACGGTGGATGTGAAGTGTCGCATTAGGAAAAACACTCAAGTGTTCCTGCTCATCATGACCTAATCCACCCACGTGATCAAAATGAAGATGGGTCACAATTAAATCAGTAATGTCCGACGGCCTTAAGTTGAAATTCTTTTGAAGACTCTCAACCAATGGGTTTTGTGGGCCCACAACTCCGAAGCGATCATCGAACTTTTCCCCGTGATAATCACCAATTCCAGTATCTACCAGGATATTTTTGGTGGCCGTTTGAATAAGCATGACACGAAGACTCAATTGGATGCGATTCAATTCATCGGCCGGAATTTGTTTCGACCATAATGGTTTTGGAATAATTCCGAACATAGCGCCGCCATCAAGTTTGAAGACAGCGGGATGGAGAATAAAATATTTTTTAGTCATAACACCTCGCGCCTCTATGATGCCCTTTCAATTCCGCGTTTTTCAAGACCTTTTGATTGTCTGACCCCGCAAAATGCCTATAATGTGTCCTATTCAAATGAAGTTTTAAGGAGAGCCTATGAATGTGCATGAGTACCAGGCCAAAGACCTGATGCGACAGTTCAACATCGCGGTCTTGAAGGGTGGAGTTGCTAACACTCCAGCTGAAGCCGTGGAAGTTGCTAAAAAACTAGATACTAAAGTTTGGGTTGTTAAAGCTCAAATTCATGCCGGAGGCCGTGGTAAGGGTGGCGGTGTTAAGCTTGCTCGCTCTCTAGAAGAAGTTGAAAAACTTGCTAAAGAAATTATTGGCATGCAACTTGTTACTCACCAAACAGGTCCTGAAGGTAAGAAAGTTCTAAAAGTTCTTATCGAACAAGGCTGTGAAATCGATCACGAGTACTACTGTGGTATCGTTCTAGATCGTACAGTCGGTAAGGTAGCATTCATGGTGTCTACTGAAGGTGGTATGGACATCGAGACTGTTGCTCATAACACTCCAGAAAAAATCATCAAAGCTCACATCGATCCTGCAACTGGTTTCACACCAGCTCACGGTCGTAAACTTGGATACGCTCTAGGTCTTAAAGGTGAAACACTTAAGAAAGCTGTTTCTTTCTTCGAGAACCTTTACAAGCTATACATTGAAAAAGACTGTTCAATCGCTGAGATCAACCCGCTTGTTACAACTAAGCAAGGTGACGTTCTAGCTCTTGACGGTAAACTTAACTTCGATGACAACGCTCTTTTCCGTCACCCGGAAATCGAAGCGATGAGAGATATCACTGAAGAATCAGCTCAAGAACTTGAAGCTGGTAAATTCGGTCTATCTTATATCTCTCTTGATGGTAACATCGGCTGTCTAGTTAACGGTGCAGGTCTTGCGATGGCAACACTTGATATCCTTAAACTTCACGGCGGTACACCTGCTAACTTCCTAGACGTGGGCGGTGGAGCGACTAAAGAAACTGTACAAAAAGCATTCTCAATCATTCTTCAAGATTCAAACGTTAAAGCAATTCTTGTGAACATCTTCGGTGGGATCATGAAGTGTGACATCATCGCAAACGGTGTAGTTGATGCTGCTCGTGAGATGGGTCTGACTGTTCCTCTAGTTGTTCGTCTAGAAGGTACAAACGTTGCTCTTGGTAAAAAGATTCTTGCAGAATCTGGATTAAAAATTACTCCAGCTAATGACCTCGCTGATGCCGCTAAGAAAGCGGTAGAAGCTGCGAAGGGAGCTAAATAATATGGCCATCTTAATTAATAGAAATACACGTCTGATCACTATTGGTCTTACTGGTAAACAAGGTACTTTCCATACTCTACAATCTCGTGACTACGGTACGAACGTTGTTGGTGGTGTGACTCCTGGGAAAGGCGGCACAGTTCACGAAGGTATTCCTGTTTTCAACACAACTTACGAAGCTGTGAAAGAAACTGGCGCAAATGCGGCCATGATTTTCGTTCCACCTCCGTACGCTGCTGATTCAATCATTGAGTGTATCGACGCCGAACTTCCACTTATCATCTGTATTACAGAAGGTATCCCTGTTGGCGATATGATCAAGGTTAAGGCCGCTCTTCGTGGTTCTAAATCTCGTCTAATCGGTCCAAACTGTCCGGGTGTTATCACTCCAGGTGAGTGTAAGATCGGAATCATGCCTGGCCACATCCATATGCCAGGTAACGTAGGAGTTATCTCTCGTTCAGGTACTCTTACTTATGAAGCGGTTTACCAGCTTACTCAGCGTGAAATCGGTCAATCTACTTGCGTAGGTATCGGTGGTGACCCTGTTAACGGTACAAACTTCATCGACTGTCTTGAGATGTTCGAGAATGATCCTGATACAAAAGCAGTGATCATGATCGGTGAGATCGGCGGAACAGCTGAAACAGATGCTGCTCGTTGGATCAAGGCCAATATGTCTAAACCTGTAGTGAGCTTCATCGCTGGTGCAGCTGCCCCTAAAGGTAAACGTATGGGTCACGCTGGTGCGATTATCTCTGGCGAAGACGATTCTGCAGAAGCTAAGTTCCGAATTCTTCAAGAATGTGGCGTAACAATTGCCCGTTCTCCAGCAGAGCTTGGACAAAAGATCGCAGAAGTATTAAAGAAGTAAAATCGAAAAATTTATAAGGAGCTTACAATGGCCATCGAAAAAACATTTTCAATCATTAAACCTAACTCAACTCTTGATAACAATATCGGGAACATCATCGCTCACTTCGAGAAGAATGGTCTTCGTATCGCTGCTGCTAAATTTGCTAAACTTTCTAAAGAAAAAGCTGAAGGTTTCTATATCGAGCACAAAGAGCGTCCTTTCTTCGGCGAACTAGTTAACTTCATGACTTCAGGTCCAGTTATGCTTATGGTTCTTGAAGGTGAAAACGCAGTTATGAAGAACCGCGAGCTTATGGGTGCTACTAACCCAGCTAACGCTGCTGAAGGCACAATCCGTAAGCTATATGCTAAATCTGTAGGCGAGAACTCAGTTCACGGTTCAGATTCAGCTGCTGCTGCTGAAAGAGAGATCGCTTACTTCTTCGAGCGTTCTGAAATCACAAACCGTTTCTAATTCCTATAAAGTGCCCCACTTCGGTGGGGCATTTTTTTTGTCTTACTTATCTGCATTTCACTCCTATTTCTTTATAAGTCACCAGAATCAGAACTCACATATTTGAGTGAACCTTTCCTGTGTAGAAACCCCGCACTTTTTCATGAATTCAAACGGTTGTTAAAATTCCGTTGAGTATGAATTTATCTCTATCACTAGAGACCAACAGATAGAAAAAGGGGATCGTTATGAAAAAGATTATGGTGGCCTTAACTTCCGCGCTCTTGGTTGGATCCGCCTATGCTCAGCAAGGGGGAGGGACCGGACAAAAGCATATGATTGAGTTCAATGCTGATTCACTTTTAAATGGGGTGCTGTCATTCAGTAAGTCTAAGACGAAGGGGAACAACGCTGATAATGACTTGAACTTCGATTTAAGGCTGAACTATGCCTACCAATTACCGCAATATGATCTAATCCAAGTCGGTGGAGGTGTGAATTATTTCAGTGGTACAGAAGCAGGTCGAGGAGATGTTGAAGATTACGGCTTCAATTTAGCTGCCTACATTAATAATACCAACGATCTTCAAAATGCTTATTACGGCTCCGTTAAATGGGGGGTTGAATGGGCAAATACCCTAAGTGGAGAAGGAAGTGGTAAAGATGAGGTAGGAACACTTCAACTGGCCGTTGGTAAAAGGGTAGATCTTTCTTATTTTGGTATTCGTCACCTGACTTATACGCCAGAGATCGCTTTTGTTAACCAGGACTCAACTACCGGGTCTGCAATCGAGTACTCTCAAAGCCTAGAGTTCCGATTCCTACAATTCTCAGTCTTTTACTAATCTTAAGGTTGAGGGCCCTTTGGGGCCCTTTTCCTGTATTTTTTCCATGGTTTTTCCCTCCAAAAAGTCTCTAAGTTAATGATTAGACTGTAAAAATTTCAAAAGCGTAGAGCTTTTTATGCTGATGCGTTATAAATCCATTGAAATACCTTTTATTTGGAAGGAGTTCTCATGTTTAACCTCGGCGACCACGTTGTATGTCCCGGCCACGGTGTAGGCCAGATTTGCAGCGTCGATACGAAAGAATTAAATGGTGAGATGAAGAGCTTTTACATCATTAAAGTCGTTTCTAACGGTATGAAAGTGATGATCCCGGTTGATAGCAAAGAGGGAGTTCGTTCATTGATTCCTTCGACTGAAATCGGTGGTGTTTTCGAATTGCTTCAAGACCAAAATGTTAAAGTCGACATGTCGACCTGGAATCGTCGCCATCGCGAATATACTCTGAAAGTGAAGACCGGCTCTCTGCTTGAGATTGCCGACGTTCTTCGCCAACTGCTTCTTCTAAAAATGACTAAAAAACTGTCATTTGGTGAAAGAAAAATGTTGGATCAGTGCAAGGAATTGATCGTAAAAGAGATTTCCCTATCTTCTGGTACTCCAGAGGGCGCGATCTCTGAGAAAATCGACTCTCTTTACACCTAGAACATTCTCAAAATCGCCCTTCGCGTGTATCCTGTTCCTCATATTTCTATGAGGAGTTCCCTTTATGACAGTCAGAGTTAGATTTGCCCCATCACCGACAGGTTACCTACACATCGGTGGCGCGCGAACTGCCCTTTATAACTACCTATACGCTAAAGCGGTCGGGGGAACTTTCATCCTTCGTATCGAAGATACAGATCTTGAACGTTCAAACGCGGAATACGAAAAGCTTCAAATTGATGACCTTAAGTGGTTAGGCATCATCCACGATGAAGGTCCGGATAAGCCGGTAGCGAAATATGCTCCTTATCGCCAATCTGAGCGCCTGGATATCTACGCTAAATATGCTCAGCAACTGATCGATCAAGGTGTTGCTTACTATGACTTCTGTACTGAAGAAGAACTAGAGGCCATGAAGGCACAGAATGAAGCTGAAGGTAACGATCCTCACTACAGTGGTAAGTGGAGAAATCCTGAGCACTGGGCAGAAGCAAAAGCTCGCGTGGCCGCTGGTGAAAAAACAGCGATTCGCTTCAAAGTTCCTAAGAAGTCTTATGAGCTTAACGACAAGGTAAAAGGCAAAGTTGTTTATCCTGATAACATGGTAGGCGACTTCGTTATCATGCGTTCAAATGGTCTACCGACTTACAACTACTGTTGTGTAATTGATGACTGGTTAATGGAAATCACTCACGTTATCCGTGGAGAAGATCACCTTAACAATACTGTTCGTCAGCTTATGATCTATGAAGCTCTAGGTGCTAAACTTCCTGAGTTCGCGCACGTTTCACTTCTTATCGGTCACGACCGTCAGAAGCTTTCTAAACGTCATGGCGCTACTTCAGTAAACCTTTACCGTAACGAACACTACCTGCCTGAGGCGATGAATAACTATCTTTGTCTTCTTGGTTGGTCGCATCCTGCTGAGAAAGATATTTTCGATAAAGCAGAACTTAAAGATGTATTCACACTTGATCGCTTCTCAGCTTCAGCAGCGATGTACGATCTAGAAAAACTTAAATGGGTAAACTCTGAGCACATTAAGAAGATGGATAATGCCTCTTTAATTGCTCTCGTTGAGAAAGAGCCTGAGACAGGTTTCTTCAACAAGCAAACTCCAGAGTGGAAGAACGCTTGTGTTGAGCTGCTTAAGAAGTATGCACAATTCATTCCGGATTTTCCAAGACTCGTTAATGAATTAGTTCTAAGTGAGAACTTTGAAATGACTGATGCTCTGAAAGAGATCCTTTCTTGGGAGACAACTCCGAAGATCATCGACTTCATCTATGAAGACGTTTCAAAGGCAACAACTGAATTTATCACAGAGGCCCAGCTTAACAGTTGGATGGACCATGTGAAAAAAGAAATGGGTGTAAAAGGGAAGCCTCTGTTCCAGGGTGTTCGTGCCGCTCTTACTGGTCACGATCACGGACCGGATTTGAAGTTCTTGATCCCACTTACTCCAGTAACTGTTCTGAAACAACGTGTAGCTCAACTTAAGAAGTAGGACCGATGGCCAGAGAATTAAAAGTTCACAATAACCTCACTCGTAAGAAAGAAGTTTTTCAGACGATCGAACCAGGCAAGGTAAAGTTTTATTCTTGTGGCCCGACGACTTACGATTTTCTTCATATTGGAAATGCTCGTGCTCTTGTAGTCGGCGATCTCTTTAACCGTGTTCTAAAAGCGTTCGGTTATGATGTGACCTTCGTTCGTAACTACACAGACGTGGATGATAAGATCATTGATCGCGCAAAAGAGCTTAAACGTGATCCAATTGAGCATGCTGCTCTATTCGTTAAAGAGTGTGAAACTGACATGAACTCTTTAGGGATGATGCCAGCGACTCATACTCCGAAAGTAACTGAGACCATGCCAGAGATCATTAAGATGATCGAAGACATCATTAAGAACGGTTCTGGTTATGTGGTTGAAGGTGGAGAAGTTCTTTTCAACGTTCCTTCATTTCCTGAGTACGGAAAACTATCTAAGAAAGATCTAGAATCGCTTCAGCACGGTATTCGTGTGGACGTTGATTCTCGTAAAAAAAATCCTTCAGATTTTGTTCTATGGAAGCCAGCAAAAGCAGGGGAGCCTGCTTGGGATTCTCCATGGGGCAAAGGTCGTCCTGGTTGGCACATTGAGTGTTCTGCGATGGCAAAGAAGTTCTTGGGACCTACACTTGATCTTCACCACGGTGGCGTGGATCTGATGTTCCCGCACCACGAGAATGAAATTGCTCAGTCAGAAGCGGCCAACAAATGTCCGTTCTGTAATAACTGGGCCCACAATGAGTTTTTAAATTTCGGTACTGAGAAGATGAGTAAGTCTCTTGGTAACGTGATTAAGATTCGTGACTTCGTTGAGAAGTATGGTGGACAAGTTCTTCGTCACATTCTTCTTTCAGTTCACTACCGCGCTCGTCTTGAGTGGAGTGATGAAGTTCTTCAAAGAGCACTGGATGAAGTAAAACGTATTCACGAGTTCGCGCTTGAGGTGAAGACTTATACTTCTGCCGCTAATCCTTCTGCTGATGGCACGATCAGTGAAACGATTGAAAAGATGATGGATGAGCTTTCAAATGATTTTAACTCTGCTGGAGCTCTTGGACACTTCTTCTCATTCATTCGTTACGTGAAGGCGAATAAAGATAAATTATCGGCCGAGAACATCGTTCAGATCCACAATACGGTGAAGTTTGTGGAAGAAGCTCTTGGGCTGATCAATAAAGATCCTCAATCGGTACTGACTGCACTTCATAAGAACGATCAGGACACAAGCTCGACTGGAGTCGATGCATCATGGATTGAAGGATTGATCGAAGAGCGTAAAGCGGCCAAAGCGGCCAAGAACTGGGCGCGCGCTGATGAGATCCGCAAAGAATTGACACAGAAGAGTATTGAATTAAAAGATAACCCAGACGGTTCTACGTCTTGGAAGGTACAAAGCTAGGGTCAGTTTGACTCTAGCTTTTCACAATATCCCTACATAGACTGACATCCGCTCCCCAAGCAAAAAGGAACATGATAGTTTCAATCTACTGTTCGTTTTATAACTAAGGGAGTTATCAATGAAACTACTCACAGCTATTTCTGTGTTGATGTTTGCCCTTTCGGCATTCGCTACATCACAAACTAAAACTTTCTTCTATGATGGTTCACAAGACACGGCCATGATGTCTCTTCGTGCTGAGAAAACTCACACTGAATACCGTTATGAGCAACGTTACACAACTTGCTACCGTCAAGAAACTCATTATGAAACTCGCTGCTATCCAGGTCCTCAAGGCCGTCCAGTATGTCAGACAATTCCAGTAACAAGAACTGTTTCTTATCCTTGCTGGCAGACTGTAAGTGTTCCTTACGAAGTTCATGACTACTTCGTTGAAGCAACTGTTGATCTAAGCTTCGCTAAGATCGCTGAAGGTGTAACTCCAGGCGAGACAATCAAGGTAACTCTTGATGGCGACCGTCTTTCTCTTTCTGCTGTTGGCTCGAAGAAGTTCTTCGTCATGCAAACAAAACAAGAAGTTCAGTCTCAAATGACTGGTGGTCTTAAGCTAATCGATGCTTCTTACGGTATCGAACTAGTTGAAGCGGCTCCTATCGTTAAGGCCCTTGAAGTTTCAAACATTGGTATCAAGAACGACGTTCTTAACATCAAGATGGGTCCAATTGCTGCTCGTGAGAACCTAGGTTTCTCTCTTGAGATCAAAAAGAACCCAGTCCTTGGTTCATCTACAACACTTTTCGATCGTGAGCTTTCTTCAAATGAAATCATGATCAATTCTCAAGAGACAAGTTCTGATGCTCAAATCAATATCAATAAGCTTGGTGTTGAAATTGGTAGCGGTCGTCACACGCTTACTGCGAAGATCTTCTTCAAGCACGCAGGTGAGCTTCTTAACGGCAGACAGTTCGAATCAACTTCTGCTTCTCGCACACTAATCTATAAGCGCTAGTAAGCGATTTAGAAATTCTTGATTGAAGAGGCCCCGAAAGGGGCCTTTTTTTTGATTGTGGAAATTCCTTTTACCAATGCTACAATCCGTTGAATGAAAACGGTCAATCAGTATTTAGTGGGTATGATAGAGGCATCGCTTACGGCCTTTTGTTTTGGTTTATTAGGAGTATTTGGTAAGTGGGCCTTTGACTCTGGATTTACCGTCGGCAATTTATTATCTTATCGTTTTCTCGTGGCTTCATTAGTTCTTTGGGTTGTTCTTTTATCATTTCGTCGTCGTCTGATTTTGCAATCACCTAAACAGATCTTCATCTTTGCGCTGCTTGGAATTTTTGGTTATGGGCTTATGTCAGTTGCTTATCTCTATTCCATTAAGGGATTAAGCCTCACCATGGCGTCCTTAATTTTGTACACCTATCCATTTTGGGTAAGTCTTTTCTCGTGTGTGTTCACTAAACAAAGAATGACCAAGCAAGAATTTGGGTCTTTGGTCTTGGCCGCATTTGGATTGGTTTTACTTTTAGGCGGTCAAATTAAAGTTCATGAAATGAATGCGGCCATTGCAGGTATTGCTTCGGCCATTATTTATGCTCTCTACATTATGGTTTCAGGAAAACTTCAAAATGGGGTGAATCCACTGGTGTCTTCCATGTATGTCATTACTTTTGGGGCAGTGGCCTTGCTCTTGTATTATCAGCCACCGATGAACAATGTGAGTGCCATTACTTCTAATCACATGATGATAATTGCTGGGATTGCCATTTTGAGTACAGTTCTTCCTCTAACTTTGGAGCTGTCAGCTTTACAGAAAATTAAGAGCACTGAATTTTCTTTGATCATGATGCTAGAACCCATCTCGGCCGCCATTTGGGGAGCATTGATTTTCAATGAAAAGCTGGAGTTTCAGCAAATCATGGGGGCCTTGATTATTTTGGCCGCGCTGATTTTAAGATTATTCAAAAAAGAGATGCTGTTAAAAAGATACAAAGTTCCGAGTACTTAGAGTCGATCTCTCTAATCTAAATAAGATGTAAATTTTTCATTTTTTTGTATTTTCTCCTCTCATAAGTGATATGAATCCTTCAAAAATCAGAGGAGATTCATATGAAAATGTTTATTTGCTTGATGACCTTATTGGCTTCATTAAATGCATTTGCTTTTAGAACTAGCGATTCAAAGACGTTCGTTTACGATGGTTCTCAAAACTCAGTGGAACTAATTTTAAGGACTGAGAAAACTCATACTGAGTATCGCTATGAGGACTACACTGATACTTGTACACGTACAGAGATGGCCGGATACAGAACTGTTTGTACTGGTGGCGGTTCAATGACTCAATGTCATCATGGTCCACATGGTCCAATTTGTCGTACAATTCCAGGCCCTCGTCACTGTTACCAAGAGCCAATGTATCGTACTGTTTATTATCCTTGTACAAGAACAAGAAGAATTGATTTCCAAGTTAAAGATTATGATGTTGAAGCACGTGTGATTGTAGACGTTACAAAAATTTCACCAGAAGCAACTCCAGGTGAAAGAATCAATGTAATTCTAACTGGCGAAACTCTTTCTTATACAGCGACTGGTTCTAAAAAGTTTTTCGTAGTTAAAAAGAAACAAGACGAACGTTCTTCAATGAACGGTTCAGTAAAAATGATCGACGGCCTTCTGGCTGTTGAACTAATCGAAGCAGCTCCAGTTCTTAAAGCTGTTAAGATGTCAGATATCGCGCTTAACGGTTCAGAGCTTAACTTCACTGTAGGTCAGGCCGAAACTCGCGCAAATATTGGATTCTCGCTTAAAGTAGAGCATAAGAAGCTATTCGGTTCAGACACCGTTCTTTTTAATCGTGAACTTGCTCAAGCTGAAGTAGCAGTTAACGACACAAAAGCATCAGTTGATATCAACAAGCTTGGTGTTGAACTTGAATCTGGTAAATATGAAATCACTGCTAAGACTTTCTTCAAGTTGAAACCAGATCTAATGAATGAAAAACAGTTCGGTGAATCACTTGAAGCTTCTAAAACTCTCGTTTATAAAATCCGCTAAAATCTTATATTGAAGGCTCCATTTGGGGCCTTCAATCCCAATCAAAACGTATTCTAAAGCGCTCTGCAGCTCTCTTTAATTCCTTCTGGACTTCAATTGAATGTCGCAGAATTCAAAAATCAAATTCAACTAACGAATTTTAATGAAAAGTTGATGGATCTCTAAAAAGTAGTTGATGGTACGGAAAAATTACGGATAATCAGAAAACTTCAGGAGGTCCCATGGAAGCACATAAAATCGATCAGCATCTTAAAACTTACTCTCTAACCTTTGATGAGCCACTTCTTAGCTCTATCCGTAATGGCCTGGATATCAGCTATAAAGCTGGAGATCAGATTATTGTGGACCTAACTCAAGGCCCAACTCCAGGAAGCCTGGTATTGGTCCAAATTGAAAGTAACTTCCGACTATGTAGATACGAATGTATCCATGGGAATCAATATCTTTTTCCTCCACTTGGGATAGACCCGAGTCAATATCCTGAAGCTATCGTTGGTGAAGTTGTAGAACATATTCGAATCAAAAAATGGCTCACAACAGAGAAATAAAAACTATGCACCAAGAAGAGTTTGAATACGAAGGCCAAACTGGATTTCAATCTGCCTGTACAGAATACGCTCAGAAGACGCTTTCACTAGACGAGCTCTTTGCGCTAAAGGCCCCAAACATTTATTTGTGGCGCGCATCCGGAGGCCAGGGGAAAAAATTCCATATTAAGGAAGGCGATATCGTCATTGTAGATAGAAAACTCAATAGGCCAAAGGTCGGTCACTTATATGTTGTGATTGTAGGGAGTGAGTTTCACTTAGGTGAATACACTTTGATTCAGAACAAACCATTTCTGGTACCTCAAATGATTTGCTTACAGAATGAAATGGATTTTGAAGCACAGATCTGGGGCGGCATTGTTGCCATAGTTAATATCTATTCTAAACCTGAAGGTATTGGATGATTGCTCTCGTAGATGTGAATTCATGTTACGCTTCTGTTGAATCAGTGTTTAGGCCTGAGATAGTGAAAAGACCCATTGTTGTACTTTCCAATAATGATGGGGCAATCATTGCGGCCAACAGAATTGCGAAGAACTTGGGTTTTATGGCCACGATGTGTGAACCATACTTCAAAGTAGCTAAACAGCTTGAACAAGCAAATGCAGTGGTCTTTTCATCAAATTATGTATTGATTCATGATTTTTCACGTCGCTTTCACCACACTTTATTCAATATTGTTCCTAGAACAGAAACATATAGTGTTGATGAGGCCTTTTGTGATCTATCAGGCATCGGAAACATTCACAATTTTGCAGACTTTGGAAGATTTCTTAAAAAAGAGGTATGGATAAATTCATGTCTTCCGTGTGGAGTTGGGATTGCTCCAACAAAAGTCTTGGCAAAAATAGCGAACAAGCTTTCTAAGAAGAGCGATGGTGTTTTAGTGATAGATGATTCTAACATCAAAGAAGTTCTTATGAATTATCCTCTCAGAGACATCTGGGGAATTGGAAGTTCATCTGTTCGCAAACTCAATTTGATGGGCATTAAAACGGCCTGGGAGTTCAGGCAATACGAGAATAAAGATCAAATTCAAAAATTACTCACCAAGGTAGGTGTGAAGATTTGGCAGGAACTTCGTGGAAATCCATGCATTGAAATGCTCGAAGTTGAAGACAAGGATATGATTGGTAACAGTCGCAGTTATGGAAGTGATATTTATACAAAAAGAGAAATTGCAGAATCTTTAGCTGAATTTGTGACCAACGCGAGCATGACTCTTAGAAAGCAAAATAGTGTTTGTTATCATATCAGTGTATTTATTCACACCAATCCATTTAAAGAGATTCCCCAGTACTATGGCTCTGGATTTACCACATTTCTAAGTGGAACCGCCGACCAAATCTCCTTAATCAGAGCAGCTCATAAGGTGTTAGATGATATTTATAGGCCCGGGTATGGATACAAAAAGGGCGGGATTTTGCTTTCAGACATTCGCCCAAGGAATGAATCTCAGGTGGATCTTTTTTCAAATAACTTTGAAGATAACGAGAAACTAAATTCAGTATTGGATAGTATCAATGGCCGTTGGGGGAAGCACACTATCAGAAGTGCAGCGTGCGGTTATGGAAAAAAGGAATGGACTCGTAGAGCAGACTTCTATTCAAGAGATTATACGACTAACTGGAAAGAGTTACCTTTGCTTAAGATTAGTTAGTTTGAATTATATGACATGTCCTTGGGAGATACTTATTTTTTGAAGTTCAATATCGCAGGAGAGGCATGCTATTCATTGAAATGACTTACCTTGGCTTTTATTTTGTTTCTTCTTTAATTCGTAGATATTGTCTTCAACATGAGTTTTCTTTGGAATGACGTTTAGTTCTGGTCTTTCAAATGTTTTAAATAATATCTCTATCAAATGAAACTTGTTTTTGTAGTAGGTAAATCTGCAGTGGATGTCTGGTGAAGGTTCAAAGGGCCCAACATCAAGAGTATAGTATGGACGAATTTTGGCTTCTTTATTATAGATCTCATACATAAAACCAAGATCAATATTAGGAGAAAAACAACGCAGAAAATTTTGAAAAGCCTCTTTTTCATGTAAACAGTTAGGCATCTTTTGCTTACACATTTGCAGCATTCCGATGTCGAAGCATGGCATAAGTTGAATGTTTGAGGACTTTTCGAAGCAAATTTCAATTTTTTTTAAGCATTCCGTTTTTTCTGGCCAGGGTTTTGAGTTACTACAGTTTAGAAAATCTTTTGAAAGATTATCAAATTGCTGAATTGCTATCTCTATTTCCTTTTTGAAATATATTTCTGGTTGCTGAATAGCTGTAACAACTTTCGTTGGCCTAGGTGATATCTCAATTGTTTCTAGGTTGATTGCAGGACTGTAAACGTATATTTTTCTTGGTTCTTGTTGAATGTATTTAAGAAGCGGGCCTCCATTTAAAGGGTCGCGACCCTTTGTGTTGACGGTAACCCAATCATATTTTGCCCATTCATTTGTTTCAGCATGCCCAACAGAACTTATGATTAGAAAAATAACAAAAATCAGAAATTCTACTTTATTCGCTCTCATTACTAGCCTCATATATCTAAAATTCTTATTATCTAAGATTTTTTGAAATAATTGGTAATAAGATTTCTTAAACCCCTTGCGGCTTATGAATAAGTTCTGAGGAGACTTAGAGTAAGCATAAGATTTGAATGAAAATTATGTCTACGTTGCTTAAAGAAGTTCTTTGTAATCCTGCGCTTTATTCACTGTCTTCAACTTCTTATTCTTCTGAATGAGAAGCTCCAGTGGTCTTCCACGAAGATTGTAGTTTGATCCCATACTGTAACCGTAGGCACCAGTATCTTCTAGGATCACTAGATCTCCGCTCTTAAGCGCTGGAAGAGGGCGATCTGAGCCGAAACAATCAGATGTTTCACAAATCGGGCCCACAACGTGAACCTTAGTTGTTGCTTTCGCTTCTTGAACCGGAGTCACACCATGGTAAGCGCCGTAAAGAGAAGGGCGCATGAAATCGTTCATACCACCATCAACGATCACGAAATGGTTATCTTCAGAGATCTTGTTACGAAGCACTCTCATCACCAGAATTCCCGCTTTCGCGATAATTCGGCGACCTGGCTCAAATACTACGCGTGGACGAAGATCAGATTTTGAGTAGAACTCTTTGTGAAGAGTCTTATAAACGAGAGTCATATACTCTTCGATCGAAGGCATGCGTTTTGTTTCAGAAGGGTGGTAATCCACACCCAAACCGCCACCCACATCGATAAACTCGAGTGGAGCTTGAGTTTTAAGGGCAATGTCACACATCTTAGCAATGGCCTTCTTTGTGGCCTTAAGATCAAGAAGCTGGCTACCAATGTGAATCGAGAGACCAACGAGTTTTGAGTGGCTCCAGTATTTTTTTTCTTTTAAAAATGATAGTACGTCTTTTTCCAGTAACCCGAACTTATGGGTCTTATTACCAGTGGAGATGTACTTATGAGTTTTTGGTTTTACTACTGGATTTAAACGGAAACAAATGCGAGCAATTGTCTTCGTACGTTTAGCGCAAGAGTTGATGAGTTCTAGTTCTTCTAGAGACTCAACGTTGAATGAACAAAGTTTGCCCTTTGATACTTTAAGGGCGTAAAGAATTTCTTCTTCTGTTTTACCTACACCTGAGAACACGATCTTCTCGGCCGGAATTCCACACTCCATGGCACGCTTAAGTTCGCCACCCGATACGATATCAGCACCAGAGCCCATCTTTGCCAGGATCTTTACCAATTCCTTATTAGGATTTGATTTAAGTGCAAAACAAACTAAAGGATTGATCAAATTTGCTTTCACAGCACCTTGATAGAAATCCTGGTAGTTTTTAACCAGGATTTCTTCAGAGTATAAGTAAAATGGGGTCTTGTTTTTTTTAGCGACGGAAGCGATATCAATTTTTGAGAATTGCAGTTTTTTGTTTTTGTATTCTAAGTTTTTCATGGAAATACGACGCTCTTTCTCCATTCCAGGACATTCTGTAATGCTTGTGTATCGAGCATCTTATTATCATAGGCGACTTTCGCCAGGACTTCAAAGTTAGAAAGTGAGTCATATTTAAAATCTGCTTTTTTGAACACCTCTTGTGCCTGAGGGAAGTCGTAGGTGAAGATACTCATGATTGAGAGCACGGTTAGACCCGCTTCACGGAGCTTTTCACCGGCAGCAATCGAACTTTTACCGGTTGAGATAAGGTCTTCGATGAGGACGGTCTTTTGTCCTGGTTTGGTTGCCCCTTCAATGGCATTTTGGCGCCCGTGATCTTTGCTGCTACTACGAACGTAAACCAGTGGCAGTTTAAGCTCCTGAGCAATCCAGGCGGCCCATGGAATACCGGCCGTGGCGGTTCCAGCTACCACGTCTACGTTTAACTTTCTGACCGCATCTGCGAAGGCCTTGATGATGTAATCGCGAGAATCCACAGTTGAGATTAGTAGACGGTTATCGCAATAAACGGGAGACTTAATTCCCGAGGTCCAAGTGAAAGGCTCATGCGGGCGAAGGAAAACCGCTTTTTCTTTAAGAAGGATACTTGCAACTTGTTCAGCATGATTCATATTATTGTCCTTTCAAAATGGCTTCGAGAGCTTCACGTGGATTCTTGGCTTCAGTAATCGGTCTACCGATCACCATATAGTCAGTGCCGAGTTTTAAAGCATCCATCGGAGTGGTGATGCGCTTTTGATCATTGGCGGCTGAATCAGCCGGTCTAATTCCCGGAGTAACAGTTAAGAAATTTTTGCCACAGAGTTCTTTAATAAGTTCAACTTCCAGAGGCGAAGATACAACTCCGTCACAACCTGAAGCTTTAGCAAGTTTGGCAAAGTTCGCCACACTTTCTTTCACATCACCCATGATCTTTTGCTCATGGTTCATTTGTTCAGTCGTGGTACTCGTTAATTGAGTAACAGCAATGAGAAGCGGGGAGTGAGCTGATGCTTTAACCGCTTCTGCTGCTCGCTTCATCATTTCACTTCCACCAGCGGCATGAACATTCACCATATCGATGGGAAGTTTACAAAGAGAGGCGATGCCTTTCCCTACCGTATTGGGAATGTCGTGAAGCTTTAGATCAAGGAAAACTTTAAAACCGCGATCTTTCGCTTCATGAATGACTTTTGGTCCTAAAGCGTAGAACACTTCCATTCCAATTTTGGTCCAGACTTCATGGCCCTTTAAGGAATCCATAAGGTCATGCAGTTTCCTCTCATCTGAGACATCTAAAGCAACAATGATCTTATTCGCTGGAATCATGCTAGTGGGTCCATTGAGTAAGTGTTTCTTTCAATCGTTCTGAGTAATGCTTCTGTTGTATCAAGTGAAGTTAAGCAAGGAAGTCCTCGCTCAACCGCGAGGCGCCTCATTTTGAAACCATCGGATTCAACGTTTTTCCCTTTCGAGATCGTGTTGATGATGAGGGCCACCCGACCTGATCTGATTTCTTTAATAATATCGTCTTCTGCCTGACCGATGCGAGCGATGGTCTTAACCGGAATGTTCGCGGCCTTCAGGACCTTTGCTGTTCCCTCTGTCGCTACGAAGTCAAAGCCCACTTGGTAGAAACGTTTAAAGAGTTTTACCGCTTCTTCCTTGTCCATATCGTTGATAGTCGCAAGGATTGTTCCAGAGTCTGGAATCACAAGTCCTGCTGCCACGAATGCTTTATGAAGGGCCTTCTCGAAAATTTTATCCTTTCCCATCACTTCGCCAGTAGACTTCATCTCAGGTCCCAAGGCGATCTCTACTTCAGAGAGTTTCGCGAATGAGAATACTGGAGCTTTCACCGCTACATCACTCTTTGGTGCTAGAGTTCCGTGGAAATAGCCTTGTTTTAGGAGTGATTCACCCATGATCGCCTTAGTTGCGACCTTGGCCATTTGAACACCTGTTACTTTAGAAAGGAACGGTACTGTTCGGCTCGAGCGAGGGTTCACTTCAAGTACGAACACGTCCCCTTTATAGATCACAAACTGAAGGTTGATGAGACCTTTAATGTTGAGGGCCTTCGTGATGGATAGAGTGGTTTCAGAAAGTTTATCCAGAATGTCCTGAGAGACACTTTGCGGAGGATACACCGCGATCGAGTCACCAGAGTGAACTCCGGCCTTCTCAATGTGTTCCATGATGCCTGGGATGAATACGGTTTCGCCGTCACAGATGGCGTCCACTTCCATTTCTCGACCGATCATATATCTGTCGATCAGAACTGGGTGCTGAGGATTTACCTGAACCGCGCGCTTCATGTAATCCATGAGTTCATTTTCGTTATAAACGATTTCCATCGCGCGACCACCAAGGACATATGATGGACGTACAATCACCGGGAAACCTAAGTGGGCTGATTTCTCAACCGCTTCGTTAATCGAAGTTACAGTTACACCTAGAGGTTGAGCGATCTTTAATTCGCGAAGAAGGGCCTCGAAACGTTTTCTGTCTTCAGCGCGGTCGATGTCATCCGTCGATGTACCAAGGATTTTTACTCCACGCTTAGCTAATGGCTCAGCAAGGTTAATCGCCGTTTGACCACCGAACTGAACGATCACACCGATTGGATTTTCACGCTCAATCACGTTGTAAACGTCTTCTACTGTCAGAGGTTCGAAGTAGAGTCTGTCTGAGATATTGAAGTCAGTTGAAACTGTTTCAGGGTTATTGTTAATGACGATCGCTTCCATGCCCATGCTTCGAATTGCTTCGATGGCGTGAACAGTAGCGTAGTCGAACTCGATTCCTTGACCGATACGGATGGGACCTGATCCAAGTACCACAACTTTTTTCTTAGAAGATTCCAAGACCTCATCTTGGTTTTCATAAGTCGAGTAGTAGTAAGGAGTTGTTGATTCAAATTCACCGGCACAAGTATCCACCATTTTAAACACAGGTGTGATCTTGTTGGTTTTTCTGAATTTAAAAACTTCTTCCTCAGACGTTTTCCATACTCGAGCAAGGTAGCGATCAGAGAAACCCAGTCTCTTTGCTGCTCTCACTGTTTCAGGGGTCTTGTCACCAGCTTCAAGCTTATCTTCCATCGTGATAATGTTTTGAATCTTGGCGAGGAAGAAGTAATCTATTTTAGTGAGTTCATGGATATCTTTAGCAGGTACTTTTTTTCTCATCGCTTCAGCGACAGCAAAAAAGCGCTCATCATCCTGCTTATTTATTTTCTCCAAGATCTCAGGGATCGTTTTATCTTTTAGTTCCGGAAGTTCTAAGTGATAAAGACCGACTTCTAAAGAGCGAATTGCTTTAAGCATCGACTCTTCAAAAGTTCGTCCTAGGGCCATGACTTCACCGGTGGCCTTCATTTGAGTTCCTAGGCGACGGTTCGCTTTGTTGAATTTATCAAATGGCCAGCGAGGAATCTTACTCACCACATAGTCGAGTGCCGGCTCAAAACAAGCATAAGTCTTCTTTGTCACCGGGTTAATGATTTCATCCAGTGTGAAGCCGACTGCGATCTTCGCTGCAATCTTGGCAATCGGATAACCAGTTGCCTTACTTGCCAGAGCTGAAGAGCGAGAAACCCTTGGGTTTACTTCTATCACATAATATTGGAATGAGTGTGGATCGAGAGCGTATTGTACGTTACATCCGCCTTCAATTTTTAGTGAGCGGATGATCTTCAGCGCTGATGTTCTAAGAAGTTGGTACTCCTTATCACTTAGCGTTTGGCTTGGGGCCACTACGATCGAGTCACCTGTGTGAACACCTACGGGGTCAATGTTCTCCATGTTACATACGATGATACAGTTATCATTGCTGTCACGGATAACTTCATACTCAACTTCTTTGAAGCCTGCGATTGATCTCTCGATGAGGCATTGTTGAATCGGAGAGGCCGCTAGACCTGAAGTTGTGATTGTAAAAAGTTCTTCTTCTGAACTGGCGATACCACCACCTGTTCCACCGAGAGTGAAAGCAGGACGGATAATCACTGGGTATCCAATCTTATTTGTGAACTCGAGAGCTTCACCCACAGTCGTCACAATTCGTGACTCAGGTACTGGCTCATCAATCTTCACCATGAGTTCTTTAAAGAGTTTTCTATCTTCCGCCTTTTGAATCGTGTCGACCTTACAACCAAGGAGCTGAACTCCCAGGCGCTTAAGGTGACCTTCTTCTTCCAGTTTCACTGCCAGGTTAAGAGCAGTCTGACCGCCTAGAGTAGGTACGATTCCATCTGGCTTTTCTTTGTGAATGATTTTTAGAAGAAACTCTTTTGTCAGAGGTTCGATATAAACCTTGTGAGCAGTTTCCTTGTCCGTCATGATGGTCGCAGGGTTTGAGTTTACCAGTACCACTTCTAGACCTTCTTCAATCAAGGACTTTACGGCCTGAGTTCCTGAGTAGTCGAACTCCGCTGCTTGTCCGATAACAATCGGGCCTGAACCAATAACTAATACTTTTTTAAGATTTGGATGTAGAGGCATTGTTATTTCCTTATTGAAGCCAAAAAGTCATCGAATAACCATCCAGTGTCTTCAGGACCTGGACAAGCTTCCGGGTGGTACTGAACTGAGAAGGCCGGTAGCGTCTTGTGACGAAGACCTTCAACTGTATTGTCGTTAATGTTTATTTGAGAAATTTCTAAGTTTGATTTCTCCACCGAACTCACAGTCACGGCATAACCGTGGTTCTGTGAACTCATAAAGACCTTACCCAGATTCAAATCTTTTACCGGATGGTTACCACCGCGGTGACCGAATTTTAGTTTCTCGGTATCAGCACCATTTGCCAGAGCGAAAAGCTGATGGCCCATACAGATACAAAACATCGGATACATTTTCTGTAGATCACGAATGACCGGTAGAACCCCAGGAACATCTTTCGGATCCCCAGGACCGTTAGAAAGGAGAATTCCTTGCGGTCGGTAACTCTGAATCATTTCAGTGGTTGCGTTCCAAGGAACTACTACCACGTCACAGTTTCTTCTCATAAGTGAGCGTAGGATATTTTTCTTATAACCAAAGTCCATCAGAACAATGCGCTTACCTTCACCCGGGAAGTGAATGGGATTTTTAATTGAGACGCGAGCGATCTGATCGTTCCCAAGTGATTTTTCAAGAAGAGGCTTGGCCTCTGCTGCTGAAAAGCTCTCAGGAACAAGAACTGCTTTCATCACCCCTTTCTCACGAATCTTTTTTGTAAGCTCACGTGTATCAAGGCCCGCAATTCCAGGAATTTTAAAACGTTTGAGAAGATCACGAAGGGAGTATTCATTTCTCCAGTTAGAACCTTCAGGTGGACACTCTCTGACGACGAGACCTTTAAGGGCCGGAGTCAGAGATTCGAAATCATCTTTGTTCACACCATAGTTTCCGATCAGAGGGTAAGTCATCACAACCATCTGATCGCAGTATGAAGGATCAGAGATAATTTCCTGATAGCCCGTCATACTCGTGTTAAAAACGAGTTCGCCGAGAGAGTGAGCACCGTCAATCTCGTGCCCAATTGATTCGCCGACGAACTCTTCACCTGTTTCCAGAATCAGTTTAATTTTTTTCATTAATTACTCCCGCCAAGGGCCCATTCTAAGATGGCCATTCTGGCGAATACGCCGTTGCCCATTTGTTTAAAGATTCTAGATTGCTTATGCTCAACAATTTCATCCGCGATTTCGACATTGCGGTTGAATGGTCCCGGATGCATGATGATGGCATCCTTTCTCATTTTGTTGACTCGTGCTGAAGTTAGACCAAATTGAGTGTGGTAGGACTTGGAATCTAATTCCAGGCTCTCGTGACGCTCTAACTGAATTCTTAACATCATGACAGCATCTACTATCGGAAGAACTTCGTCGAAATTCGCTTTTTTAATGAATGGTTTATCCACATTCGGAAGCATCGTTTCCGGACCACATAAGTAAATTTCCATGCCGAATTTTTCGGCCGCCACCATGAGTGATCCTGCCACTCGGGAATGCTTAATGTCCCCACAAACTGCGATTTTAAGGCCCTCTAATTTTCCGAACTCTTGTTTGAGAGTTAGAAGATCTAATAGTCCTTGAGAAGGATGCTCGTATTTTCCAGCACCAGCATTCAAGAGGGGAGTGTTGAATTTTTCATAAAGATCACTGAACACATTATCATCTGAATGACGGAGCACAATTCCATCTGCTCCAAGACTCTCTAGAGTCTTAAGCGTGTCGTAGATCGTTTCACCTTTCTTCACACTCGAATTTTCTGGCACAAAATTTATCACCTGAACACCAAGTCTCTTCGCGGCCATTTCGAATGAACAACGAGTTCTAGTGCTTGGTTCGTAGAAAGCATTTACGATGATTTTATTTTTTAAGAGATGTTGGATTTTGTCAGGTTGAGAGATGTGAAGAGAAAAATACTGTGCCCTATCAATAAGGGATTGAATATCAGAAACGGAAAAACTAGCGAGTGATACAAAATGCTTGATCATTCTCCTCCTGGAGGTCAAAAGTAAGTGAATCTGAATTGAAGAAAATAGGATAGACTTGTGATTGGAAGGCGTGGAAAAATGTGGTGATGCGGAAAGGCATCATGTCCATATAACTATCCCTAGTGGTTAAACGTATAATTCATCTCATTCAATCGAAGCCTTTGGCAAGAGTAAATTTTATGACAGGTAAATTCAATTTAGAGTCAGCTTTTAAACCAATGGGGGACCAACCCCAGGCGATTGAAACGATTGCTAATAATTTTAAGAAGAACGAGAAGTTCCAGACCCTTTTAGGGGTGACAGGATCGGGTAAGACCTTCGCCATGGCGAATGTGATTCAGAGGCTAGGTAAGAAAACCCTCATCCTTGCCCCAAACAAGACCCTGGCCGCCCAGCTTTTTGCTGAGTTCAAGGAATTCTTTCCTAATAACGCCGTCGAATATTTTGTTTCTTATTACGACTACTATCAACCGGAGGCCTATGTTCCTGGTTCTGATACTTATATCGAAAAAGATTCCGCCATTAATGACGAGATTGAAAAGCTCCGTCACTCATGTACTCGCTCTCTCTTTGCCCGTGAGGACGTGATCGTAGTGGCCTCAGTAAGCTGTATCTATGGTATCGGTGCTCCTGATGAATACTTCAGTCAGAGGATCATGCTGCTCAATCAGGACAAGCTTGATCGTGATGAGTTCCTTCGTCGTCTGGTTGATATTCAATACCAGAGAAATGATACCGATTTTCACCGTGGTACTTTCCGTGTTCGTGGTGACATCGTGGAAGTGTTTCCGGCCTACGAAGATTCACAAGTGGTCCGTATTGAGTTCTTTGATGATGTCGTAGATGGCATATTCCTGGTTGATCCTATTCGTGGAAAAGTTCTGCAACCTCTTCAGCGGGTGGATATATATCCGAAGTCTCACTATGTGGTGGGTAAGGACAAAATGAAGTCGGCGATTGCGAATATCAAGATCGAGCTGCGTGAAAGACTGAATGAACTTCAAGAGCAGAGAAAACTCGTGGAAGAACAGCGTCTTTCTCAAAGAACTCTCTTAGATCTTGAGATGATGGAAGAGATGGGATTCTGTCCGGGAATTGAAAACTATTCTCGACATCTCGCTGGCAATAAGGCCGGAGATCCGCCATACACACTTTTGGATTACTTTAAAAAAGACTTCCTTCTCATTGTGGATGAGTCTCACGTGACGATTCCTCAAGTCGGGGGAATGTATAAAGGTGACCGTGCGAGAAAACAAAACCTTGTAGATTATGGTTTCCGTCTTCCAAGTGCGCTCGATAACCGCCCTCTAAATTTTCCAGAATTTGAAACAAAATTAGATCAGGTGCTATTTGTTTCTGCTACTCCGGCCAATTACGAATTAGAGAAAACAAACGGTGAATATGCTGAGCAGATCATTCGTCCAACCGGTCTCTTGGATCCCATCATTGAATTTAAAGATGCGAAGAACCAAGTGGATGACATGCTCGTGGAAGCAAAAAAAGTCATCGCCAATGGCTACCGTGTGCTTATTACGACTCTTACAAAACGCCTTGCCGAAGAATTGACCGATTTTTATAAGGGCGTAGGCATGAGGATTAAATATCTTCACTCTGATATTGATACGCTTGAGCGAATGGAGATTCTACGAGACCTTCGTCTTGGTGAATTTGATATTCTCGTGGGGATCAACCTTCTCCGAGAAGGTCTGGACATTCCAGAAGTGGCCTTAGTGGGAATTCTGGATGCGGACAAGGAAGGTTTCCTTCGTTCGACTCGCTCACTTATCCAAACGATTGGTCGGGCCGCTCGAAATTCAGAAGGGCGAGTTATTCTCTACGGTTTTAAAAAGACTCCAAGTATCGAAGAGGCCATGAAAGTCACGGCCGAACGTCGAATAAAGCAGAACGCTTATAACGAAAAACATGGTCTCACCCCTAAAACAGTGGCCAAAAAGGTCAGTGGGGGCGTGATTGAGGTCCTTCGTGGGGCCAAAAAGTCCGACAAAAAAACACGGGTTAAGGAAATTTCTGAGCAAAGACTTTCTCCAGAAGCAATTGATGCTAAAATTGTAGAATTAAAACAGCTCATGAAAGAAGCGGCCAAGGATTTACAATTTGAAGAAGCGGCCAAACTTCGTGATGAAATTAAAAAGCTTTCTGAATTAAGGTTTATGCTATGAAGTTTTGGATGATTTTATTGTTTCCTCTTCTTGCCTCTGCGGCAGTGAAGACCGAAGGTTTTATCATCCAGATCAATGATCGTAGTATGAATGTACTCTCTCCCGAAAAAAAGAAACCTATGTTCGCGGTGATCGTTGAGAACCGTGCCCTGTCTGATCAGGTGGGGAGATTTATCGTGGGCGGGAAAATTTTAAAATTTGTCTCAGTGAAATCTGGTAAAACGGAAACAGTTGAGATTGAAAATAAAACGAATGCTCCTGTGACATTTGTTCCGGTAAGTCCGGCCTTCCAGGAAGTTCCGTTGTTGTTTGGTAAAAAGGCCTATGAAATCCCATCAAAAGAATAATGTCCAAAAAGTTGTTCTGGTCATTTCTGATCTGCATTTAAGTGCGGGGAAGATGATTAAAGGGAAGAGAAATCTTCTCGAGGATTTTCATTACGATAATGAACTCATCGACTTTTTAAATTACTACTCAGCAGGCGATTATCTTGAAATCGAAGTGGAACTCGTCATCAACGGAGACTTTCTTGATTTCTTGGCCGTGCCTTATGTTGAGTTTTATGACGACGAGTTCTGGAGTGAATCGGCGGCACTTGCTAAGCTTCGTATGATCATGCGTGCTCATACCGGAGTGCTTGATGCTCTTAAGCGTTTCCTATCGAAACCGAATAAGCGCATCGTTTATATTATCGGTAACCACGACGCCGAGTTTGTTTTTGATTCCATGAAAGAGGAGTTCTTAAACTACTTCGGTGAGCTTCGTAAGAACATCATTCTCTCTAATTCAATCTCTACTCACGTTCCAATTAAAGGCGTTTGCATTCAGCACGGTCACCAATATGAGCGGGCCCATGAGTTTGATCAGGAGAATGCCGTCGTTGAAACTCTCAATGGTGAGAAATATTTTATTCCGCCTTGGGGCTCGTACTACGTAACAAACGTGATTAATAAGTATAAGCAAGAGCGCCACTTTATTAATGCGGTCAGACCGATTAAACACTTTCTCATTCACGGCATTCTCTTTGATACGTTCTTTACCTTCCGTTTTATGCTTTCGAACTTTTACTACTTCGTGATGGTGCGCTTCTGGCATTTCTACATGACGAAGAGAAGTTTGAAACAGGTATTTGAAGACATCTTCCGCGAGCTAGAGCTCTTTCAGGACTACGAGTCTCTTACTCGTCAGTTCTTTGAAAAGAATCCAGAGTCGCGTGTATTGATCGTGGGCCACACTCACAATCCGACGCTCAGAATTTTCAATGACGGTACTACATTCATTAATACTGGAACCTGGACTCGCATGGTGAATCTGGATCTAGGGCAATGGAACAATGGTAACGTGCTCACTTACGCCAAGATTCTTGTTAAAAAACTAGACTACGAAATCGAAGATTTTGAGAAGAATGTGGAAGTCGATCTGAAGCACTGGATGGGTATCAACAACCTTCCATATTCTGAATACCACTAACTCAAAGAATTGATTTTTTCCAAGAGCTTCTTCGAATGAACAGGGTAGGACATGATGTGTTCTACTCCGAGTTTTGAAGCGAGTTTTAAGATTGAAGATTCGCTATGGTCAGCGAAGATGATGAAGTTCTTTTTATTCTGAACTGTTTGAATGAGTTTCTCATTCAGAACTTTGGCCTCTAAGAGTAGAAGATAATCCTTTCTGTCTTTGAGAATTTCCAGTGCTTCATCAGCATTTGAAGATTCTAAGATGTGAAAGAAACCATTTTTGGTAAGCATGTCCCTAATCAGAATGCGAAATTCTTCGTTTTCATCACAAATGAGAATGGGATTAGCGTAGTTCATAGATTTATCATAGCAGTCAGATATTCATCTGAAAATCGAATAAGTTCTTGAATTAAGAGAAAAACAAGGTGAATCTCAGAGTGTATTTGTCGGGCTAAATAGTTGAAAATATTTTTAAAATTGCTGTTAAGTTAGGTTTCGTAGCTCCGAATAGTGTTTTGTCAGACACAAGTAGTGTTAGACATAAAAATTCACTTAAGCACGGAAGCTTATCAAGTCTCTCAAGGTTGGGAACTGATCATCACGGAATGGATGAGGGTATTAAACCAAGGAGGATTTCATGGGTTTTCGTATCAACACAAACGTTTCTTCTATTGCTGCTCAACGCTCACTAAGCGTTAACAATAGAGAATCGGAATCAAACCTGGCGAAACTATCGTCTGGTTCTCGTATCACAAAAGCGGCTGACGATGCTGCTGGTCTAGCGATCTCTGAAAAGATGAAAGCTGGTATCCGTTCAATGAAACAAGCTGACCGAAACGCTAACGACGGTATCTCGATGGTTCAAACTGCTGAAGGTGGCTTGAACGAAGTATCATCAATCCTTACTCGTATGCGTGAACTTGCCATCCAAACTTCATCAGATACAGTTGGTGATGTTGAGCGTGGTATGACAAATATGGAATACCAAAACCTTAAACTTGAGCTAGATCGTATCTCTCAAGTGACAGAATTCAACGGTAAGAAACTTCTTAACGGTGAAGGCGGTAACTTCGAATTCCAAGTTGGTACAAATAACGACGCTTTCCAAGACAGAATTGGTTTCGACGCTGGTCAAGTTAACTCTCGTCTTGATTCACTAGGTGTATCTGAACTAGATGTTTCTACAAAATCTGGTTCGCAAGAGTCTCTAGCTGCTGTTGACTCTGCGATTGAGAAAGTTTCTGGTCACCGCGCTTTCCTAGGTGCGATTCAGAACCGCTTGATCTCGACATCTAACAACTTACAAGTAAACGTTGAGAACATGTCAGCTGCTAACTCTCGTATCCGTGACGTAGACTACGCTGATGCTACAGCTCAAAAAGCTAAGAACGATATCCTTGGTTCAGCTGGTACATCGGTTCTTGCTCAAGCTAATATGTCTGGTCAAAACGCTCTTAAACTCATTGGTTAATATTCTCTGATCCTGCATTCCGAACAAGAGGACCCACCGAAAGGTGGGTCTTTCTATTTTAGGGCCTTCTTCAGAATCTCGAATAGTTGTGTTGGATAAGGTTCTTTTTCCCAAAAAATTAAGTGATCACTGCCCTTGATAGTTTGAATGTGGGCATTCTCATTCTGCCGCTGACTTTCCCTAACATTCCGATCTCCAAGTCTCTGTTGAGCAATCAGCAGCAAATGTATTCTTCCTCTCCTGTGAGGTTTGGTAAAGCGAAACAGGCAAGAATTTGGCCAAAGAAAAATTTTAAACATTTTCAACACTTGCTGCCGCGTAAAGGGCGAGTTGGATGGTAACAAAAAGTGAGGGAAGTGATACTTCGACACCAATCTTAAGTTAAAAAAACTTCAATCCATTCGATAATGAGTTCCATAGGAGAATTTATGGAACCGAAAGACTTTTTATATGGACGTAAAGGTCCATGGCCCCAACCTTGTCCAGATCATCCTTATGATGAGTCGCCAGGAGTTATTCATCTTCCTCTTGGAGAGTGGGTAGATTGGTGGTCGACTATTGGTCTTCGTTTTATTATTCAATGGCCGCTTTTTACTCCCATTTATTTTTTACAAGGTCTCTTTAATCCTGGTCTAAAAAAAGTCACTGATGAAGAGTTTCATGAGTATTTAACCAATTCCATGATGGCGAGATTCATCACTCCGAAAATGGATGAAGTAGACAAAAAGATTTTCGCTTCTCATATGAAAGAAGGAAAAGATTACTACATCGTAGATCTTGAACCAGTAAGAGTGGTGCAGCTCTTTAAAGGTATTTACGCATCTCCGACAAAAACTCTGCTTGTAAAAACAGATTTCGAAAAATTTGAAATCGTTTGTATCTACATGGAGAAAACGGAAACGATTCTACTGCCAACGGATGGAGATGCTTGGGAGCTTGCGAAGTATTTTGTTCTCCAAGGTGGGGCCCTGTGTGCCACGATGGTGGTCCATCCACTTCAGCATTTTCCAATGGACAGTATCAATGCCATAACGAAAACGGCCCTTCCAAAAGAGCATACTCTTTTTAAACTGCTTTACGCTCACATGCGTTTCACACTTCCACTTGAGAATGCAGTATTAAATTTTAGGATGTCTCTTCTTCACAATGACAAGTGGTGGAAGACCTATGCACCTTTTCCTGGGCCATACCATGGAATTCGTGAACTGCTGGTCGAAGGGTATCGTGGAATTAAGAACAATGATTCTTATCCGCCGTTCACTTATCCCCGTCGACCGCCGAAAATTTATTCTGGTTATGGTGTTTTTCTTGATGCTTACTTTGAGGACATCTACGCATTTGTAAGTGAAGTCACAAAGACCATTACTCCAGGAGATACGGCGGTAAGAAACTGGGCGAACTATATTGCACAGTGGATTCCAGGATTTCCAAATGGAAAAGAGATCTTTGAAGGAACGACATTAACTGAAGTTGTGGCCTACTATATTTGGGACGTGACGGTTGGACATACCATTGATCATCATAACTATGGGCAGATGGATGTGCGTAAGGTCGCTCTCCGGATTAGACAGGAGCCACCTAAGAAGGGGACTAAGATGAAACCACTTAAAAAGCTTCAGTCTCCGATTGATCTTATGAAGTACAAACTTGCGATGAGACTTTTCTTTAGGCCAACGGTCATGACTCGTTTAATTGAAGTTGATTATGGCTTTAAGGACCATAATCTAACTCGCGCTCAAGAGGTCTTTAAACTGAATTTACGGGCCACTGATAAGAAGTTAAAAGAGCAGGGGCTGACTTACATGGATCTTAACGATATCGCGAATACGATTCAGTTCTAGTTAAAACAAAAAGGGCCGCTCATGCGGCCCTTACTTTTCGTATTAGAAAATAGCATCAAACCAAGGCTTCTTCGCTCTCTCATCGCAATCAGAGACCCAAAGGTGTTTTACTTCAAGATAGGCCTTCATGCCTTCTTCACCCATCTCACGACCGATGCCAGATTGTTTATAACCACCAAATGGCATCCCTGGATTTAGAAGATGATATTCGTTGATCCAAACCATTCCGGTTTCAAGTTGTTTGGCTACATTGATCGCACGCTGTTGGTTCTTAGACCAAACAGCACCTGCCAGACCGTAGATAGATTGATTCGCTAGCTTTACCGCTTCAGCTTCATTCTTAACTGGAGTGATGGCAAGAACCGGCCCGAAGATCTCTTCGTTAAAAATCGTGTGATCAGGAGTGACTTCAAAGAGAGTCGGCTGAATGTAATAACCTTTAGAGAAATCCCCATCGGTCATTCGAGAACCACCGGCCAGAAGTTTTGCTCCTTCTTTTTTAGAAGTCTCAATATATCCCATAATGGTATCAAGTTGCTTCTTATTCACCACCGGGCCATAAGCTGTTGCAGGATCAGTTGGAAGGCCGACTTTCACGTCTTTTATTCGCTTAACTAATGCTTCTTTGAATTCTGGATAAATTTTCTCTTCAACAAAGAGACGAGTTCCTGAATCACAGGCCTGGCCCGCGTGATAAAGAAAAGCATAAAGGGCCCCATCTACGGCAATTGATAGATCGGCATCGTCCAGAACGATATTGGCCGACTTACCACCAAGCTCGAGGGACAGATTCTGAATTCTTTGACCGGCGTTTTGCATGATCTTGCGACCAACTGCAGTTGAACCAGTGAAAGCAACCTTCTTCACTTTCTTGTTCGCCAGAAGGTATTCACCCTCTGAAGCGCCGCCAGTGATGATGTTCACCACACCTTTAGGCAGACCAGCATCGTTTAGAATCTCGGCCAGGATAGAAGCTGTAACAGGAGTGTCCTCAGCTGTCTTAAGTACTGATGTACTTCCAGAAGCGATCACAGGACCTATTTTCCATGCGGCCATCACAAGAGGGAAGTTCCAAGGAATGATTTGAGCGCAAACACCAACTGGCTCGTAAATACGATAGTTGTGAGAGAAACCAGCACGAGAAGCGTTCTCGTCTTTAACTTCAAATTGAAATTTACGAAGCTGCCCGGCCAGAACTTTGAAATAAGAAGCAGCATTGGCCACATCTGCTTTCGCTTTACGTAGGGAAGAGCCCGAATCTGCCACTTCCAGTTCCACGAGTTCATTTCTTCTTTCTTTTAATTTTTCAGAGATCTTTTCAAGAATGTCAGCGCGCTTGTTTTGATCCATGCCACGCCACTCAGCAGAGTAAAACGCGTTTTCGGCAGCATCTATCGCTTGATCAATGTCTTGCTCTGAAGGAAGGTAGACCTTTGCCACGGCTTCACCGTTAGCAGGATTTTCAGAGTGAAAAGACTTCGCAGATGTTCTGAATTCACCGTTAATGAATAATTTAATTTCTTTCATATATTTGTGAGCTTAATAGTAATGATTGAGTTCGGTTGACCTTCTTCACCTTTGGCATAAATTTCGCGCTCAGTACCCTGTTTGATTTCTTCTTCCTCACCCTTGGTCACAAGAGTGAGTTTTGTGCCTTTCTTCTCTGAAGCAGAATAGATGAGATTACTCATACCGTTTTTAAGCGGAACAAGTTTTAAGTTCAGAATGAAAGTCCCCATGGGGAAAGCGTATTCTTTGTTGTGCTCAAACTTCTGGTTAAACTTCCAAGTCTCACCATCAACCGCGAAGGTTCCCTCTGCTTTCCAACAAGCAAAGGCCGATAAGCTTACGAAGAGAGTAAAAAGAATAATAAATGTTTTTAGCATCTTTCCACCGATACAGCGATTCCTTGGCCAACACCGATACACATAGAGGCCAGACCCTTCTTAAGCGATGGATCGTTCTTCATCTGGTAAAGCATAGTGGTAAGAATTCTTGTGCCGGAAGCACCGAGTGGGTGGCCGATTGCAATTGAGCCGCCATTACGGTTGATCTTCGACATATCAAGCTCAAGTTCTTTGATGCAACCCAGGGCCTGAACTGCAAATGCTTCATTAAGTTCGATAATATCAAAGTCAGAAATCTTGTGTTTGAAACGGTCGCAAAGTTTTCTGATCGCTCCTACTGGACCTAGACCCATCACATTTGGGTGAAGACCATGAACGGCACCACCAGTAATTTTAGCGATTGGTTGAATGTTATGGCGCTTTAAAAATTCCTCTGAACAAATAACGACCATCGAAGCACCATCGTTAATGGATGAGCTGTTACCGGCAGTTACTGTGCCGTCTTTTTTGAAGGCCGGACGAAGTTTAGCGAGTTTCTCAAGAGAAGTATCAGCACGAGGACCTTCGTCGTTTTCAACCACGAATGAACCTTTCTTACTTTCAACAGTGATGGCCAAAATCTCTTCTTTGAATTTTCCTTCCGCTTGGGCCTTCACCGCTTTTTGGTGAGAAGCAAGAGCGAACTTATCCTGGTCTTCACGAGAAATGCTATGAAGTTTTTGAACTTCTTCAGCTGTTTCACCCATTCCAAGAAGCGGAAACATTTGCGCCATCTTTGGATTTTCAAAACGCCAGCCGATTGCTGTGTCCCACATCTTTTGACCACGATCAAAAGGAGAGTTTGATTTCGACATCACGTAAGGAGCGCGTGACATACTTTCACCGCCACCTGCAATGAAACAGTCACCGAAGCCCGCTTGAATGCGAGCGTGAGCGTCCATCACAGCATCAAGGGAAGAACCACAAAGACGGTTGATGGTTGTGCCTGGAACGTCCAGTGGATAGCCAGCAAGAATTAAACTCATGCGAGCAAGGTTTCTATTATCTTCACCGGCCTGGTTAGCACAACCGATGATAGTGTCTGAAATTTCTTTCAGATCATGTTTTGCAACTTTTGCGTAGTCTTTAAAAAGCTCTGCAAGAAGATCATCAATGCGAACAGAAGAGAGTACTCCGCCGAAAGAACCAATGGCCGTTCTTTTGGCATGGATAATGTAAGATGTAGTCATATATTTGTCCTTAATCGTAGAGCCATTATGCTAGCAATAAATGAATGAATTGAGAAAAGAAAGGCACCGTTTGTTGTGCTGCACAGTCTGGTTTACATCTGACCAATAAAAAAGGCCCTTTTAGGGCCTTTAACTAGATAAGTTTCGAAGCGACGTAACGTCTGTCCTTGGTTTTATTCAGAAGTTCAGCGAGAAGAGTCTTCACATACAGCTCTTTGCCTTCGCTCCATTCAAATGGACCTTTTGGATAATTCACACCAAACTTCATCGCACGGTTAATATCTTCACGGCTTGCCACACCTTCTTCTAGAGCAAAGTGAGCTTCATTGATGATCTGAACGATGGTTCTTGGAAAAACAAAGCCACAAGAAACAATAGTTGTTTCAACTGGAGAAAAACCAAGCTCTCTGAATTTTTCAATCACACCAGGTTCTTTATGAAGGAAATGAATTTCCATCTTTCTCGCCTCATCTGCAAAGAGGGCGGCAAAGGAACCTTTCAGTTGTGGATACTCATCATAGAACTCTTGTGGATCATAACAAGTGAGATCCATGTAAACATGTTTCTCAGGATTCGCGGTCAGAACTTTGATCTTCTCGTCTTTTGTTCCAAAGCCAAAGTTAATGAGAACATTTTCAAATGATACGTTAGTCATATTTATAAAACCCACGCTTAGACTTTCTGCCAAAACGCTTTTCATCGACCATCTGTTTTTGAAGCTTATGAGGAGCAAAACGTGGCTCTTTGTTATACGCTTCCCAAACTGAGCAAGTCACAGAGTAGTTCACATCAATTCCGATAAGGTCCATGAGTTCAAATGGTCCCATCTTAAAGCCACCGACTTCTTTTAGGATGGCATCAACTTCTTTCTCTTTAGCTTCGTTTTCAGTGTCTACGATTCTTAGTGGTTCACCATAGAAGTTACGGGCCACACGATTCACGATAAACCCAGGCGAATCTTTACAGAAAGCAGGCTTCTTATCTTTTGAATCAAACCAGGCATAAAGATCACGACAAATTTGTTCTGACGAGTCTTTGCCTTTAATCACTTCCACAAGCTTCATAATCGTCGCAGGATTAAAGAAGTGAAGACCCAGGAACTTGTCCTTACGTTTCACGGCTTCGGCCATTAAGTGAATAGGGAAGCTTGAAGTGTTGCTGGCAAGAATCGTATGAGGTTCAAAATAGGCGTCTAGCTTCTTAAAAAGCTCGCGCTTGATTTCAAGATTCTCAATGATCGCTTCCACTACGAGATCAGCATCTTTTGCCACCTGATCGATCATCTTAATTGAGATGAGTTTTTTAAGTTCGGCCGCGTTTGAAAGTTTTCCTTTCTCTGCCAGCTTGTCCCATGAAGTGTGAATGTCTTTAAGTGCTTTTTGGAGTTGAGCTTCCGAGTTATCGACGAGTTCCACCGAGCAAAGCTGCTGAGTGAACCATTGCGCGATTCCAGACCCCATCGTCCCGGCACCTATAATGACTACCTTATTAATATTGAGCGATTTCATTAGCATGCATCTCCGGCGTTAAAGCCTCGACCCCTTGTGCGGCGTACTTGTCGTACACCTCCGCGGTTTCTCAGCTTTGCCTTGGATATGCATGCTTCTGAAACCGCAGGGGAGTGCAGAGTTATTTGATTAAGAAAGAGTGTATTCGAGAGGCTGTTCAGACTCAATGTACTCTGGAACAATTAGGCCCCATTCAGCACATTTCTCTTCGATTTCTTTTACGAAAGCAGCACGAACGTCAGCGTTCGAACGGTTTTTAAGACCAAGCTTTTGATAAATATCATTAGCTCCACCAGTTGATTTACCGAAAGTGTTCATCACACGTGGCCACCAAAGGTTAAGACGCTCTTGAAGGAACGCTTTCTTCTCTGGATCTTGCGCCATAAGCTTCACAGTTTTGTCCCCGTGAGCAAGGTGCATGTGCTCTTCCTTACAGATAGTGCCGATGGCATTTTTCCAAGGAAGGTAAGAAGAGTTAAGTGTATCTTCCAATACGTGACCAGCAGCGCGGTCCATAAGGAAGTTGAAAAGACAGAAGTCTTCCCAGTAAGTGATGTTGTAGTAGAAAATGTTTACGCGCTTATCTTTCTTAGCACGAGAGAAACCGATGTTCGCTAGATCTTCTGGAATTCTCCAGTCGAATTCATGAGCAAGCATGTGCTCGTGAGTTTTCTCACCAAGGTCATTTAGGATGTTATAGATCACGTGAGCGTGGCGCATTTCATCTTTTACGATTTGAGCAACAAGCACGCGCTCGTGAGCGTTTGGAGCTTTAGCGATCCAAGGCATATAACCCAGACCACCAGCATATTCAGAGTCCGCTTGCATCCAAAGAAGGTTCAGAAGATTTTTACGGTAAATCTCTGGCATCTCTGTTGTTGAGTCGAACGTACGACCGTTTTTAATTTCTTCGAATAACTTTAAATCCTCAGCAGTGTATGCGCGCATGGATTTCTCCTTATCTATCTTATTGACCTTTAAATTGCGGTTTACGTTTTTCTAAGAAAGCAGCAACGCCTTCCTTATAGTCCTGCGAGAAGCCCAGCATACGCTGAACATACTTCTCACGGCTTAAAACATCTCCAAGTTCCTTTTCATTAGCATATTGGAGATTCTTCTTCACCATTTTCACGGACAATGGGGCAAGATTATTGATTTCCGTGGCCAATTTTACAGCATCCTGAAGAGGATTTTCCGCTATGCTATTGATAAAATTATACTCGAGCATAGCTTCTGAGAGAAGGGGCTTACCTAACAGGGCGAATTCTAAGGCCTTGGTATATCCCATCTGCCTAACCAGCATGAAGCTCATTCCGGCGTCCGGTGCCAATCCAATCTGACTAAAGCCTGAAATGAAGCGCACTCCAGGAGCAGCAATTTTCATGTCGCAGGCCAAGGCCACCGACAAACCCGCTCCGGCACATACGCCTTGAATCGCACCAATCACGAGTTTATCAGACGTGCGAATGGCTTCGATAAGAGGATTCCACTCAGTTTCAATCGTGTGACCGATATCAACCGGACCTTTGCTGGCGTCAACTGTACGATCATTCAAATCTTGTCCTGAACAGAAGGCCTTACCTTCGGCCGTCAAAATAATCGAACGAACAGTGGCGTCTTTATTGGCTTCTTTAATGCCAGAGATGATATCGAGTTTTCCCTGAACATTGAGAGCGTTGTAAACTTGCGGACGATTGATTGTGATAATCGCCGTTCCGTTGTTTACTTCGTATTTAATCGTTTCAAATGTTTTCATAATGTAATGTGCCCAAAATTTATTGTTTGAGTTACGTCTTGAACATGATCTGTGTCGTAGAATCTGAGATTTTTCAAAACACCTTTAATACAAGTGTGAAGGTTCGGGTCTTTGAAGTCCGTCTTTAAAATTTCGCTTTTCGCTACTTTCCCTTCCAGGATGTCGAACTTCACTTCGATTTTTCCTTTCTCGTCTACCAGTCTTCCGCGATAAGAATCACTTTCATGGAAACACTGACGATAAAGGAAATCTTTCCCATGGAAAGTTTCAGTGATCTTGTCCTGCGGTTTTGGTGAGGCACAAGCAGCGAGCAGGAGGAGAAGACTAATTCCCTTCATACTTCGGTTCTCTTTTTTCCATAAACGCTTTCATGCCTTCTTTCTGATCTTTCGAAGAGAAAGTTAGGTAGAAGTTTCTGCGCTCAAATTCCATTCCTTCTTTAAGCGGAGTTTCAAACGCCATATTCACTGCTTCTTTCGCAAGCTTCACGGCAATCGGTGCACGGTTCGCGATCACCTTTGCGATCTCAAACGTTTCCTGCATCAGCGTTTCTGCAGGAACAACTTTTGCCACAAGTCCTGATTTTTCGGCTTCGTAAGCATCCATCATTTCGCCCGTGAGTACGGCGAGCATTGCTTTCGATTTACCAATAGCGCGAGTCAGACGTTGAGTCCCACCGGCACCAGGAATCGTTCCAATTTTAATTTCTGGCTGACCAAAACGAGCTGAATCGCCTGCGATAATAAAATCACAAGACATAGCAAGCTCACTTCCGGCACCAAGAGCAAAACCGTTTACGGCCGCAATAATTGGTTTAGAAATGAGAGACATTTGTTTCCAAGTTCTGATTCGGGTGTCGTTGATTTGATCAATCGGTGAAGCTTCTGCCAGTTGAGCGATATCAGCTCCAGCCGCAAAAGCACGATCGCCACCAGTGATCATGATGACTCGAACGTCTTTGTCATCTTCCAGAAGATAAAGCGCTTCCACTAACTCTTTTAGGAGGTCAGTTGAAATAGCGTTTAATACTTTCGGACGATTAAGCTGAATAAGTGCTACGTGGGCGTGATTCTGATAATTTTTCGTGAGCAGGATATTTTCGAACGACTTCACTTACGTTTAACCCCTTGCGCAATTGTTATAAAATTCTGTGGTAGAACGATAACGATTGTTCAAGGGGGATGTCAAAAATTAACCGAATCTTCCTTCAATATAAGCGGCCGTTCTGGCCTCTTTAGGCGTATTGAAAAGAGCATCAGTTTGACCCATCTCAACAAGCTCGCCCATGTACATGAAAATCGTTTCGTCAGACACACGTTTCGCCTGACTCATAGAGTGAGTCACGATGATGATGGAGTAGTCTTTTTTAAGGTCTTTAATCAAAGTTTCGATTGCTTCAATACCTGCTGGATCCAGGGCCGAACATGGCTCATCTAGAAGAAGAAGTTTTGGCTTAAGCGGAAGAAGGCGAGCGATACAAAGACGCTGCTGCTTCTCTAAGCTTAGAGTTAGTGCTGAACGGTTAAGCTGATCTTTAAGATCGTCCCAAAGGCCCACACGCTTAAGTGAAGACTCAACCATATCATCTAGTTCTGAGTTCTTAATTTTTTTAATGTGAGTGCGCGCTCCGAAGATCACGTTTTCATAAATTGAAAGCGGAAGTGGATTTGGCTTTTGGAAAACCATTCCCACTTGTTTACGAAGTTCAGGTAGAGCAACAGTCGGGTGATAAATATCCTGACCGAAAACCTGAATTGAACCTTCGTGCGAAACGACAGTTCCACGCTCATTGATGCGGTTTAAGCACTTTAAGAATGTACTTTTACCACAACCAGAGGGACCGATAAGGGCCGTGATTTTGAACGCAGAAATATTAAATGTTAAATTTCTTAGGGCCTGGAAGTCTCCATACCAAAAGCTGAATTCATTAGTGTTTACTACATGGTTTCTCATAATTTACCCGAATAGACCTTCGATATAGTCTTGCGTTCTAGAATCTTTCACCTTGCCGTTGAAAAGATTTTCATTGGTATCAAGGTCAAGAATCTTCCCGTGAAGCATCATGGCCGTTCTGTCGCCAAGGCGTCTCGCCTGGCTGATAACGTTTGTTACCATCACGATGGTCATTTGTTTTTTCAGCTCAGAGAGAACTGCTTCAATTTTCATGGTTGTCACTGGATCAATCGCAATTGAGAACTCATCCAGACACAAAACTTCAGGGTGGTGAGAAAGCGCGCGTGCAATTGTAAGACGCTGCTGTTGTCCCCCTGAAAGCTTCGTCGCTAGACCATCCAGACGATCTTTTACTTCGTCCCAAAGAGCGGCCTTTTTAAGACAGTCTTCCATGATGTAATCAAGCTCGGCCTGGTCCTTACAACCGGCCATACGAGGAGCGTAAGTAACGTTGTCTTTAATCGACATCGGAAGACCCACAGGAAGTGGAGACACCATTCCAATACGACGACGGAGGAACGTTGAATCTTCGTCTTGATAAATGTTTTCGTTATCAAGAAGGATTTCACCTTTAACGTGTGCTTGTGGATTAAACTCCACCATACGGTTTAAGCAACGTAGGAGTGAACTTTTCCCTGAGTTCGCTGGGCCAATGATGGCCAGAACTTCGTTTTGATAAATGTCTAGGTCAAGGTTACTGATAACATCTTGAGCGCCGTAGTTAACTGTTAGACCTTTAATCTGAATCTTCTTAATCATAAAATTACCACTTCCTTCTGGTACGGAAGTAATAACGAAGAACTACCGCAATTGAGTTAACAGAAAGAATTAAAAGAATAAGGACAAGAGCTGTTGCGAACGGATAAGCGTCCGGAACACCCACAACCTGAGTTGAAATCGTGAAAAGGTGCATAGAAAGCGCCATACACTGATCAAAGACAGTCTGAGGAAGGAACGGAAGGTAGAACGCCACACCTGTAAAGAGGATCGCAGCAGTTTCACCCGCAGAACGGCCGACCGCAAATACTAGTCCGGTAAGGATACCAGGAATAGAGTTAGGAAGAACAATGTGACGGATGGTTTGAAGCTTACTTGCTCCTACGTTCCAAGAGGCCTCACGGTATGATTGAGGAACCGCTTTAAGTGATTCAAGAGTAGAAGTGATGATAACCGGAAGGTTCATCACCGCGAGAGTGAATGAAGCGGCCAGGATACTTGTTCCCATTCTAAGAAAAAGAACGAAAGCGCCAAGGCCGAAAAGAGCGTGCACGATACTTGGAACACCCGCGAGGTTTAGGATCGCAAGACGAATCATGCGAGTCACTTTATTATCGGGAGCGTATTCAGAGAGATAAATCGCGGCCACAACACCCAGTGGACAAGAGACGAGGACGCTGATCATCACAAGCCAGAAAGTTCCCACGATTGTCGGGAAAATCCCACCGGCCGTCATACCGTCAATTGGATCCATCGTAATGAAGTCCCAAGAAAGAGCAGGGTAGCCCTTCATGAACAACCAGAAAATAATGATAAGAGCTGGAAGAAAGAGGAAGAACGTTACTGTGCTCAGAATGCTCTTAAATTTCTTTTCGCGGATCTCTTTATTAATGAGGTGAATACTAGGTCTGAACATAATTATTTCCTCTTCCCGCGAATAAGGTAATCAGCAGATAGGTTCACGATGAGTGAAAGTACGAATAGTACCAGACCGATCGCAAACAGGGCCTGATAGTGTTCTCCACCTTTTGGTGATTCACCAAGTTCGGCCGCAATTGTTGCAGTTAAAGTTCTACCAGGTTCAAAAATACTTTCAGGAATTTGGATTGAGTGACCGGTGGCCATAAGAACTGCCATGGTTTCACCAAGAGCACGGCCAACGCCAAGAAGAGCTGCGGCCATAAGACCGTTTTTAGCGGCCGGAAGAAGAACGCGAGTCGCTACTTCCCACTTCGTTGCACCCAGGGCCTCAGCTGCCTCACGGTAAGTTTCAGGAACTGCACGAAGGGCGTCTTCACCCACTGATACGATCAATGGAAGTGACATAAGAGCAAGAATGACCGAAGCGTTTAGAATGTTTAGACCAATAGGAACGTTGAAGACTTTAATGATGGCCGGGTTAATCATCATAATCGCGATGAAACCCCATACTACTGATGGAATGGCGGCCAGGAACTCGATAAGAACTTTATAAATTTCTCTCACTTTAGGAGAACAGAACTCTGAAATATAGAAAGCACAAGCAAGGCCCAATGGAACAGCAATCAGCATCGAAAGAACTGTCACCATAATAGTACCAACTAATAGGGCAAGAATACCGTAGCTGATTTTAACCACAGATGCCGGGTTCCAATTTTCAGAGAAGAAGAACTCTTTAAAATCGAATGCACCTGCAAGAAATGGATATGACTCTTTTAGGATAAAGAAAAGGATCGCAAGGATTAGGACGATAGAGCTCAGGCCCGCGACTTTAATAAAACCTTCAATAAGTCTTTCGCTAAGAGGCTTTTTGCCTTTCTTTTGTCGCCATTCCATGGTGAGCTCAGCCGATTTAGTGATCTTCATTTCCATATCTACCTTTTCGGAGCAGGTACATAACCTGCCTTAATTGTAATCGCGTGAGCTCTCTCAGTCTGAGTCCACTCTAAGTAGGCCTTAACTTCTTCCGAAGGAGTGCCGGATGTATACATGTATAGTTCGCGAGAAATTGGATAAGATTTGTCTGTGGCAGTTTTAACGGTAGGTTGGATGCAATCGGCCTCTGGTGTTTTTTTAATACAGATGGCCTTAACATGGGGATTTAGGTAACCCATCCCCGAATAACCAATCGCACACGGTGTTTTTTCAACCAGGTCAATTGATTCACGTGAACCACTTAGGTCCATTGATCCAAGCTTTAAGTCTCTTTTCTTCCCTAGAATAGCTTCGCGGAAATACTGGTATGTTCCTGAGTTCGACTGACGAGAAACGCGGATGATTTTGTTGTCTTTACAACCAGGAACCTGGATTCCACGGATATCGTGCCAGTAAATACAGTGGCCACCTTCACCATAGATACAGGCCACTTCTTCAAGTGTCATACCTTCGATTGGATTAGCTGGGTGAATGAATACAGCAAGTGCATCCATACCTACGATAAATTCATTAACATCTTTACCTGTGTTTTTCTTGGCCTCTTCACGCTCTTCTTCTTTGATGGCACGAGAAGAGTTGGCGATATCAACTGTTCCGTTAATAAGGGCCGCGATTCCGGTACCAGAACCACCGCCTGAAACTGCTAGAGCAACATTGGGATTAACTTTTTTGTATTCTTCTGCCCAGGCCTGAGCAAGGTTAACGAGAGTGTCGGAACCTTTGTTTTGAATAATGTGAACGTTTGATTGTTTGGTACAACCAATCATAAGGAAAAGAATCAGAAAAATTCCGCGCATAGACCGTCCTAAAAATTTGAGGCGTTATCATAGCGGAAAGGATCTACTTTTTTTAGCTTTTCAGAATTCTTAACACAGTCTTAACCCAAGGAATTTTCTTTACTTGTATGCGGTGAAACATTACCTTTAATCTCATATGGTTAGCACTGAATTAATCTTCCTTTGTTTGGCCGCTTTTGGGGCGGGGTTTGTAGATTCTATAGTGGGAGGCGGGGGAATGATCCAATTGCCAGCCCTTTTGTCGATTCTTCCTCAATATCCAGTGGTTACCTTGCTAGGGACAAATAAGCTCGTTTCAGTGACCGGAACTGCCGTTTCGGCCTACCGATTTTCCCGACAAATTCCTTACATCAAGACTGTCATCGTTCCGGCCATCCTGAGTGCTTTTATTTTTTCGTTTTTCGGGGCCTGGGTGGTTTCAATCGTGAGTAGTGCGGTTTTAAAGCCGCTTTTTATGGTTTTATTATTCTTGGTATTTATTTTTACCATTCGTAATAAATCTTTCGGAACAGTAGATCACGATCCCAATGTGGTGATCCCGATGTGGAAGCCGCTGGTGATTGGATCTGTGATGGGATTTTATGACGGCTTTTTTGGGCCAGGTACAGGAACCTTTCTTATCATCGCTTTTGTCGGAATGCTCGGTATGACCTTCGTGCAAGGATCGGCCTATGCCAAAATCATTAACCTTACCACCAACATTGCGGCGATTTTACTTTTCACCATGAAAGGAAAATTTCTTTTTTCTTACGCTATTCCCATGATGCTCTTTAACGTTGGTGGGGCAATGCTGGGTGTGAAATTAGCACTCCTAAAAGGGAATACTTTTGTGCGTGGTCTCCTTCGTGGCGTGGTGCTCATGACTATTCTGAAACTTGGCTATGATGTTTTTAAGGATTTCGCTCTGTCCTGACCTTGTGCTGTTTGAGTAACTCCCTCTGATGTGAAATTTTTTATCGTTCTAAATACCAAAACCAAGGAGTGTTTTGTGTTTAAAATGATGATGGTTCTTTGTCTTCTTTCGACTCAGGTTTTCGCTCGGGACGGGGGCGGGGCAGCGATTTCCAGAAAAAAATCAACTCTTGAAAAATCCACCAAAGAAGTGACGGATCTTTACGAAAAAAATATCCAGCAAATGAAGGCCGGTGGTCTCGAGAAAAAGGCCCTAAAGCTTGGTGATCAGGCACCTGAAGTGGAAGTCACGATTGCAGGCGAAACCATGCCACTAAGCTATGTGTATGGAGCAAGACCTCTCATCTTAAAATTTTATCGTGGTGGTTGGTGTGGTTACTGCGTGAATGAACTTAAAGATCTTCAAGAAGTGAATGCCAACGTGGAAAAGGCGGGGGCACAGATTCTCGCTATTTCTCCGGATACTGACGAAGAAATTCAAAAAACTCGCGATACCAATAAGCTCACGGGTTTCGATATCGTGAGTGATAAAGGTCACGCTATTGCTTCAAAATTTGGTCTAGTTTATGACTTGGATTCAACTGTGGCCGAGGCGCTTAAAAAGCAAGGGATTGATCTGGCCGCTTATCAAGGTGATGATAAAGCAGATCTCACAATCCCTGCCACCTACGTGATTAATAAGAAAGGCGAAGTCATTTTCTCTTATGTGGATGCTGATTATCGCAATCGTGCCACGAAGGACGAACTTTTTAACGCCATTAGAAGCTTAAAGAAGTAATTACTTTCTCGATTTTTTCTTTGTTCCACTCTGGTTAAGGGAGAAACAATCTTCCTTAACTATGGGGTGGAAATAGTCGGCCTCTTCCAATAAAACCCCTGCAGTAGTTGATGGAACCGCGCAGATTTCTACACGAACGCCCTCTGATTTTAAGTGGCGAACGAGTTCCACATAATCCGAGTCTCCGGATAAAATAATAATCGCATCCACTTTGCTTGCGAGCTGAGTAGCCTTAATACTCAGAGGAATATCAGCACTCTTATGACAGGGGCGGACGGAACCGTGGTATTTTGTATGAAGGCGTTCTGCAAGCTTGGAGGAAATGTTTTTTCCCTCTCGAAAGTAGATCAGGCGGTTGAGGCCTCTGCCCCCTAAAAGGCGAGGAATAAGCACATCAAAATTGATCATCATGTTTTGATCACGATGCTCATTTTCGAGAGATCTTTCGATATTATTACCGTCCACCAGAATGGCCACGGATTGTGAAATTAAAATTGTATCTTCCATAGTATAAGTCCTTGATTTTGCTTTTGGGGAATTTGCTCAAATGCATGAGGAAGGGTATAAACAAAGGGTTAAAATTACCCTCTCGGAAACAACAATGAGCTATAAGATTCTTAATGGCAATGAATTACTAATTCAAGGCGCCCTGGAAGCAGGGTTTAATCTCTACACTGGTTATCCCGGTTCTCCTCTGGCCGATTTCTTTAATATCCTTTTCGAAGAAAAAGAAGAGATGCAGAAAAAAGGCATTCGCGTTGTTATTGCAAATTCCGAAGCGAATGCAGCAGCAATGGCCTCAGGTGCAAAGATGGCGGGACAGAATGTTCTGGTGGCCATGAAGTCTATGGGACTCCATGTTGCTTCAGATGCTCTCTCGGTTGGTAACTTTGCTAACCCGGGTGGCGAAATCAAATCTGGTGTGGTGGTAGCGGTGGGTGATGACCCTTGGTCAATCTCAACTTCAACCCCTGCTGACTCTCGTTATTTATTCAAACATCTCCATATGCCATTTCTTGAACCATCATCTCCACAGGAGTTGAAGGACTGGATGGCAAAAGCATTGGAGCTTTCTCAAGAAAGTTCTGTGTATACCGGTATTCTCCTTACGACCTTTATGGCCGAAGGTGGTGGACGTGTAGAAATTAAACCTGAAAAAGAAGTTTCAAAAGATCTTGTGACCCTGGATCCTTCTAAGTTTAATTTATCTTCGAACGTGATGGTTCCGCCAAACTCACTTATCGCAGATAAGGAAATGATTCTTAATCGTTTCCCGAAAGTGAAGAAGGCCCTGGCAAAACTTAATCTTGATGAAATCAGCGGCAATGAAACTTCAGAAATTGGTATCATTTCTTCTGGCGGCGTCTTTGAAACTTTAAAACAAGTTTTGGAAGAATCTGGTCTGATTGAAAAGTTCGCTCTTTATAAGGCCGCTACTTCATATCCATTTAACGATGAACAACTTCTTCCATTCGTGAAGAAACGTAAAACCATCGTAGTGGTGGAGGAGAAGCGTGGATTCTTAGAAGGGGAAGTGCGTGCGTTTCTGGGACTCCATCAGTTAGTTGCTGAAGTTCATGGGAAAGAATTTAGAAGTCGTGATGGATTCGTTGAAGGCTTTCCGGCCTTTGGTGGTCTTTCTTATGAACTCATTTATCAGAAGTTAAATCTTCTGCAAGATATCCTGGCCTGGAATAAAGAGAACGTTGATTGCGCCCTTCCGGTGAAGTTAAACATTCCGGTGCCAAAGCGCCTTCCCACTTTCTGTCCGGGATGTCCTCACCGTGAAACCCTGAGCATTATGAAAGATGTTCGTGGAAGCCTCGCGGACAAAAACATTAATCTGATTTCTCACGGAGACGTGGGTTGTTATTCACTTTCGTTCCTTGAGCCATTTAAAGAAATGCATGACCTTTCGGCCATGGGACAAGGGGGATCACTAGGGGCCGGTGCAGATTTATTTACGACCAATCCATCAGTGGTTCTGATGGGAGATTCAACTTTCTTCCATTCCGGCATGACTTCCATCTCGAACTCAGTTCAGATGGGTCACAACATTACTTATATTCTTCTCGATAATGATAATACAGCGATGACCGGTCATCAGGTGACTCCTCGTACCGGTGTTTCAGTTGAAGGGCATGTTCGTCCACGTCAGAATATCTTAGAGGTGGCGCGTTCACTTAAAGTCGATGTGGCGATGGAAGTAAATCCTTCTGACCGTTACTTCTATAAAAACCTTCTTCTGGATTATGTTCAGAAGCCGGGTGTGAAAGTGATCGTTTCCAGCAAAGAGTGTGGTCTGACTTTCCATGGACGTAAAAAGCGTGAAGAACGCAAAGTTTTCTCGAAAGGGGAAACTGAAAAGGTCCGTGAGTTCTATCAGATTAATACTCTGGCCTGTGAAGACTGTCGCGCTTGTGTGGAGATGACGGGATGTCCGGGTCTTTCTCAGACCAACGATGCTTACGGTACGAAAGTCATGATCGATCCACAAATCTGTGTATCGGATTCATATTGCACGAAAATTAAGGCCTGTCCAAGTTTTGAACTTGTGAAGGTGAGTGACTATCACCCGACAAAATATAAAACTCATTCAAATGAAAAACTCTCATTTGGAGAGTTTGCTGAACCAAATCTCAAAAAGAGTTTAAACGATATCGCCAATGGTTCAGATTACCGCACTATCGTGATTGGTGTGGGTGGTTCAGGGGTAACGACCATTTCTCGTATCATCGCTGAGGCCGCAACCACAATGGGCGGACGTGATGATCTTCAATTTAAATTTATGGATCAAAAGGGCCTGGCCCAACGTAACGGCTCGGTGATTAGTCACTTAAGTATTTATAGTGCTAAAAAAGTTCATGGCCCAGTGGTGCCGGTTGCCTCTGCGGATCTCGTGGTTTCTCCGGATCTACTGGAAGGTGCTCGAGCTCTCGATTATCTAGGTCCTCAAGGTCTTCTTATCGTAGATGATGAGTTCCAAGTTCCACTCTCAATCCTTCTTGATCGTGGAATTGAGACAGATGTAACCACGGCACAGGCCCTTCAGGAAGAGCTTAAAACCAAACTCGGTGATCGCGTGATCATGGCACCTTTGAAGCAGATGAGCTTTGAGCGCTTCCAGCGTCCGGTTTATGCCTCAGCGATGATCCTAGGGATTGCTTATCAAGCAGGACGTCTTCCATTTACGGTGGATGATCTCAACAAGGCCTTCGCTTCTGCTGTTCCTAAGGCCGAATTCGCGGCCAACTGGGAAGCTTTCAATATGGGCCGTGACTGGTTCAATAAACGCGATCAACACCAAAAGAAAGTCTCTACAACAGACAATACTGAACTTTGGAAGAAAAGTGCCGGTATGGCCGCTTATCCATGGCAGTCAGGTTCGAAATATGCTGATCTCTGGTCTTCTTATACCAAGATGCTTGCTGAACGCCTTCCAGAGGTCCCTGTTCAGTACATTCAACAGTACGTGCATGATCTGATTGTTTTCGATCAAGGAAAGAACCTTGGCCAATTCATGCAGAATGCACTGGAGCTTAAAAAACTGTACTCGGGAACTGAACTTCAAATCGCTCTAAGAATTCTTGCGAAAACTTATTGGATCAAAGATGAGGTCTTCGTTTCTCACCTTATGATTTCTCCGGTGAAATTAGCTGCAGATAAAGAACGTTACGCAAATCTTGGGACTTCGTTTGAAGTGGTTCACATTAACCGTCCAAGTTTCCTTGTGGCGGGTAAGAAAATTGAATTCGATTTCTCTCCAAAAGGCTGGATGCTAAAACTCATGAGACATATGCGTGTCCTTCGCATGCTTATGCCTGAGTGGCACTCCACTGAGAAAGAAATTTCGAAGAAAACCAGAACTGAAATTCTCTCTACGACGCTTTCTAAGAAACGTCTCATGGAGCTGGATAATATTAAAGGCTACCGTGAAGTGAGATATAAGTTCGCTAAGAAATTCCTCGGGAATTAGTATGTCTAAAATAATTGATGCTGTTTCGATCGTGATGACTTGTGGTGATGAGATCTTCGCCATTCAAAGGCAGAACTATCTGGCGGCGTTTCCCGGTTACTGGGCCTTTCCAGGTGGAAAAGTAGAGGCAGAAGATACCGGCTTTTGTTCCGACCATGATCTTTGTAAGAACATTGATTTAAGACTTTTTGGGGCCGTCGTTCGCGAGGGCAAGGAAGAGTTTGGAATTGATCTTCATGAAGAGATTAAGAAAGGAAACGTGCGCTCAGTGGATTACCTGGGTCTCGCTGTCACTCCTGATTTTAACCCTTATCGTTTCGCCACTTACTTTTTCAAAATTGATCTTACGAAGAAATTAGACTTTGTAGTGGATCAAAATGAGGCCTCCTTCGCCGAATGGATGTCTTCGGAACAACTTTTGGAAAAGTATAATGAAGGAAAGGTCCTGGCCGTCCCACCGGTGATTAAAGTCATTGAGACCTTAGGAAAACAACCCGATGTTAAGCACATCGAAAATTTGATTACGACCTACGATAATAATAAGTTCGTGCCTTATATAGAAAATTTAAAAGGCATGAGACAGATCATGCCTTTGTCTCACACTCTTCCGCCTGCCACTCGCACCAACGCCTTTTTGATTGGTGACGATGTGAGAATCGTTGTGGATCCATCTCCTCGTGATGATGAAGAGTATGAGAAGTTTAAAAATACCGTGGCGATCTGGGGTGCCCATAAGATCCTTATCACTCATCACCATCCGGACCACTATGAACGCGCCAACAAATACGCTCGTGAGATGAATCTTCCTGTTCTCCTAAGCCGCGATACTCATATGAGAATCACTCGTTCTCAACCCGACTTCTTCAACGGAATTGATGTTCAATTCGTGAAAGAAGGAGACGTCGTGACGAAGTGGCTAGGAAATGATGTTCTCATCATGGAGATTCCAGGACACGACGAAGGTCAGATTGCTCTCTATTCAAAGGATCTCAGTTGGTACCTCGCAGGAGATCTTTTTCAAGGCATTGGTACCGTGGTGATCGGTGGAGAAGAGGGCGACATGAGAAAATATTTTGCCACTCTAGAGCGCATTATTAAGCTTTCACCAAAAGTCATTTTCCCTTCACATGGAATTGGCCTTGGTGGAACAACCATTTTAGAGAAGACACTTGCTCATAGAAAACAAAGAGAATCTCAAGTTCTCAATCTTCATCTCGAAGGATTATCGCCTGAACAGATGTTGGAGAAGATCTACGCTGATGTGAATAAGAATCTCTGGCCATATGCTTTGGAAAACATCCACAAGCATCTAACCAAACTCAAACAAGATAAAATAATTAGTTAAAAAAAAAGGCCCGATCTCGGGCCTTTTTACTTAGTTCAAGAATGTCTGGTGAATGTAGAGACGAAAGATTTTGTCTTTTGTTCTACGAATGGAAAAGTTTCCGCTTTCTTTTTGTTCTAAGAGAAATTGATAATAGTCTGGCTTCGTGTCTGCAATTTCCAGAACTGATTTACCTTCAAATTCTCCAAAGTCGATGACGACTTTATCTTCTTCAAT